>JAUSNP010000006.1 GCA_030645735.1 Candidatus Moraniibacteriota bacterium
ATGAGCGTTAAGAAATTACATACTAGAAAGCTTTTCTAACACTTATTGGAATTTTAGCGAGTAAGCTAGAAATTTAGACAGCACGAGTCTGGGCAGCAGTTTCTTTTCGTCCACTTTCTTTGCTGCCAAAGAAAATGGACACTCTGTAATTTTTATGCAATAAAAATGACGTGTAATCAAAAAACTCCTCGCGGAGTTTTTAGAATTTTGCATTTTTAATTTATTTGTGATTTGAGATTTTGAATTTTGAATTTCAATTTATTCCCCGATAATTTTTATTTCACCATCTTCTGTCTCTTCAATTTTGTAACCAGCTTCAATGATGGCTGCTTTGAGTTTCGCCATTTCTTCTGGAGTGATGGCTGGCATATCATGACCGTGGTCATGTCCGCATCCGCAAGAATCTTCTTCGGTGTCATCATCGCCACAACCATGGCAACCGCCACCGCAACATCCACCCTCTTCAGCAACTGGTGCATCTTTTTCTTCGTCGTGGTCGTGACCACATCCGCAGGGACTATTTGTCATAAATTTATTTCTTCTTAATTATAAAATTGTTATCCTTAATATCTTCGACTATATAGCCTAATTTGTCAATTGTATCGCGCAACTCATCGGATTTGGCAAAATCTTTGTTTTGGCGCGCTTCTTTTCTCTCTTGCGCAATCTTTTGCACCGCCTCTGGAATTTCAGCCACTTGCAAAATCAAGCCCAGAACTTTGGCAAAAGTTTCCAAAAGTTTTTTGGCTTCCATGGGATTACCTAGTAAATTTTCATCAAGTAGTTTGTTGCCATCAGTCACAAATTGGAAAATCACCGACATAGCTTTGGGCGTGTTCAAATCATCATCCATCGCTTCTTCAAAATCTTTTTTGTAACCTTCTAGTGTCATGCCGGAAAGTTTTTCCTCGGTGGTTGGTTCATGACTCAAAAGACGAGAATAGAAATTGTTGAGCGTGGCCAAATTGGCGCGCGCTTGTTCCATAGATGCCCAGGTGAAATTGAGCTGCGTGCGGTGATGCGCTGACAGAATCAGCATGCGCAATTCAATTGGAGAAAAACCTTTTTCTTTGATGTTTTCTAAAGTATAAAAATTGTTTTTGGATTTGCTCATTTTGACTCCGTCCACTTTCAAATGGCGAGTGTGAATCCAATAGTTCACAAATTTCACGCCCGTAGCACATTCAGTTTGCGCAATTTCTGCTTCATGATGCGGGAAAATGTTGTCTTCACCGCCAGTGTGAATGTCCATGGTGTCGCCGAGATATTCGGTGCTCATGGCCGAACATTCAATGTGCCAACCTGGATAACCGACTGACCAAGGTGAATCCCAGTGTAAGATATGCTCTTTAGGTGCTTTGATCCAGAGTGCAAAATCCCACGGATTTTTCTTGTCGGGATGTTCTTCCAATCGTGCGCCAACTTGCAAATCTTCCAGATTGTTGCCGGACAACTTCCCATAGTCAGCGAATTTGGTCACATCGAAAAATACATTGCCATTCATTTCATAGGCAAAACCTTTCTTGATCAAAGTTTCAATAATACGAATCATCTGTGGCACATGCGCGGTGGCGCGGGGAAAATAGTGTGCTGGCAAGATGTTCATTTCCTTTTCAACCTCATGGAAATCTTTTTCATAGAATTCAGTGATCTCCGCCGGAGTTTTGTTTTCTTTCAAAGCTTTCTTTTCAATCTTGTCGTCACCCGTGTCACCTTGGGCCATATCATCATTGGTCAAATGTCCCACGTCAGTGATGTTTTTGATTTGACGAACTTCATAGCCACAATATTCCAAATAGCGTCGCAAAACATCGGGAATCATATAGGCGCGGATATTGCCGATGTGAATATAATCATAAACAGTCGGTCCGCAAGTATACATGCTGACTTTGCCAGCATTGATTGGTTTGAATTCCTCTTTCTTTTTGCTAAGAGTGTTGTATATATTTAACATAAACTGAATTTTAAATTATTTTCTTTAGATCCACTTCTTGATTTTGAATATCACAAAGGTAACAATAGCAACAACTAACATGATGCTAGTATGAATCACAAACGCATGTGGACTTTTCCCAAATGGGATGTCCGCGCTCATAGCGAGGATGTTGGAATAAACAGTCATTGGCAACATCACGGCGGAAAAAATTGTCAAAACCTTCATTGTCATATCCAGTTTGTTGGAAAGCAAAGAGTTATTGGTAGCTTCTAGAGATTCAATAGTCTCCTTGGTACTTTCTAGAGAATTCCAAACGCGAATGTTGGTGCCAATGAGTTCTTGAAAATATAATTTCAAATCACGGTCAATCAATTTGTAGTTGCTTTGCAATAATGATTCAATGACGGATCTTTGTGGTTTCAAGGTTCTTCGGAAATTTAGGATATCTCGCTTAACAATTGAAATTTCTAGTACCATATCTTTTTCATAGCCAGAAAAAATTTGTGTTTCAATGTAATCTAGTTTTCGAGTGATGTGGTCTAATTTTGGGAAACAAGACTCCAAAAGCATCTCAATAATGAAATAGAGAAGCTTGGCTGGCGATTCACTCATGTATTTGTCGCGCTTGGTTTTGTCTTTGCGGATATTATCAAAAAATTCACTCAATTGCCAGATTTCCACATCATGCGCTGTGATCAAAGTATTTTCGGTGATGACAATGTCCAATTCACCAGGGAAAGTCGTTTTCAGGTTGTTATCAAAAAGTGGCACGTGAATGGTCAAGAAAAGCGAATTGTCATATTCAGCCGCCTTGGGTCGCAAAGTTGGCGTGGAAAACTCTTCAATGACCAGGGGATGCAAATTGTATTTTTTTTGAACTTTCAGAATGTCATCGGCATTGGGTTCTTGAATATCAACCCAATTGAATTTAGTGGATTTTATTTGTTGCATAATGTTGATATTGTCATTCCGGCCTTGAGCCGGAATCTGCTCACTGTAATTGCGAATCTAAATTTATTTTAGTGAAACGCAGAGTGGATCCCGGGTCAGGCCCGGGATGACAGAGTTATATTTATTTTCTTTATTCTAGCATAGAAAAATGATTGACAAAAGGCGCAAAAGGTGTAGAATGGAAACTATGAAAAAACTTGTTCTCTTATTGATTCGAATCTATCAAAAAACAATATCCTTGGATCATGGGATTTTGAGCAAGTTTGCACACACGGCTGGTTGTCGGTTTCACCCGACTTGTTCGGAATATACCCACCAAGCTGTCAATCGTTTTGGAGTGGCGAAGGGTGTTGTGATGGGCTCCAAGCGAGTTTTGCGTTGTCATCCGTGGAATGATGGGGGATATGATCCAGTGCCGGAGAAGAGTAGAAAATAAGATTTTTTGATATAATTTTGTACTTTGTAACGCTGTTTGTGGCCGCACTGGATAATCCTATCCAAGTGCATTTTTAAACCTTATTTTTTAAAGTGAGGAAAAATGGGCAACAAGAACAGGGGTCAGAATACGGGAAAGCAACAGAGGGTGCCAATGCCTAAGGTGGCTATTGCTGCCGCAACAGAGGGCGAGGAAGAGCCGCATATGTTACAGGAATCATGTCAGCCTGGTATACAGAGCGGGTTCAGGGGTAAAAATCTGTTCTGCGTACTCGGAGACGAGATGGCCAGCTCAATGAAAAGGCCATTAACGCTGGATGACTGTGCTGGCAATCTTTTCTCGCCTGCAACCAGCGTATGCCGGAAATGTGGTATTTGCGTGTGCTTCGCAGCTTCATATGGGAAACCCAGAAGTGTTGTTGGTGAGGCAGCTGCAAGCTTGCATCCGCAGAGGCGCGTCTTTCACGCCCCAGTTTTACAGCAGTAATAGTGCTCGCAGCAAACGCTCGAAGGCCGTCAGGGATTAGTATTATCCGGACGGCCTTTTGTATTTCTTGACAGCTTCTCAAAATGCTCTAAAATAACAATTAGCACTCGACTTGACAGAGTGCTAACAGGGATTTATAATGGTAATATAAGATAAATTTGTAGTCATATGAATAAGCGTCAGGAAGAAATTTTAGCCGCAGTTATTGAGGAATATACAGAAACAGCTATTCCGGTTGGTTCGAAAGTTTTGGTAGAAAAATATAGTTTTGATATGAGTCCAGCGACCATTCGCAATGACATGAACAAGCTGGAAGAAGATGGATTTTTGCATCAGCCACACATTAGTGCTGGGCGAATCCCAACCGACAAAGGATACAAATATTTTGTCGAAGAAATCATGGGCGACACGGAACTTTCTCTGGCGGATCAAAAAAAATTGCAAGCTGAACTTTTGAAACTCAAAGCGCAAAATCAAAGACTCTCCAGAACAACTGCCAAACTGCTTTCGGGACTCAGTGGCAACTTGGCTATCAGTACGATTGAAAAAGATTTTTCTGAATTCGGCATCAAAGAGCTGTTGGGCAAGCCGGAATTTCAGGAAGTGGATGAATTTTGCAAAGTGGCGGAAGCACTGGATTATATTGACGAGAACATTGATTTCATTTTGAAGAATGTCAAAGACAATGAAACGAAAATTTTCATCGGCAAGGACAATCCGATCAAGGGCATCCCGAATTGTTCACTGGTGGTCTCACCCTACAAAACCAAATCTGGACAGAAAGGCGTGTTGGCAATCATTGGACCAAAAAGAATGAAATATGCTGAGAACAAATCACTGCTCAATTATGTCCGCAAAATGTTGAGCACGAGTGTGCTGATAATTATGTTAGTAAATATTTTTTAAAATTATGACAAACAAAAAAGAAAAATATGATGAAGAAATGAAAGATGAAAAAAATGTTAAAACTTTTATTGTGGCGGGTGTTCTATTGGAAAAAGATGGAAAATATTTATTAATTCAAGAAACTAAAAAGAAAGCATACGGTCTTTGGAATATTCCAGCCGGAAAGGTTGAAAAAGATTCAACAATTGAAGAAACAGCAATAAGGGAAGCAAAGGAGGAATCTGGTTTTGATGTTGAATTGATTAGTAAGATAGGCTCTTTTAATGCTAGTGTTGATGGTCCAGTGGGGAATATTTTTTTCGCAAAAATTGTAGGTGGTGAACAAATCGAAGAATCTGATCAAATATTAGCTTCAAAATGGTTTGCCTTAGATGAGATAAAGAAAATGAAAGATGAATTGCGCGGAGAATACATCATAGAGGCTATAGAATTATTAGAAAGTAAAAATAAGACAAGCGAATATTTGGAAGGTTGGAAGAGATGTCAGGCGGACTTTGAGAACTACAAGAAGCGTCAAGCGGAATCACAAAAAGATTTGATTCGCTATTCAACCCAAAATATTGTTTTGCAAATTCTGCCAGTGATCGACAATTTCCACGCTTCGACCGATCACATTCCGGATGACCAGAAAGAAAATGCATGGGTAACCGGCATCATGTACATTCAAAAACAACTCGAACAAGTTTTGGTGGATAATGGGGTGACGGAAATTGAAGTGAAAATCGGCGACAACTTTGATCCAGCCAAACATGAAGCGATTGAAGACATGGAATGCAAAGGTTGCAAAACGAAAGATTACAAATTCCAAAACAAGATCAAGAAAATAGTGACGCGCGGATATCAGATGGGGGAGAAGGTAGTGAGAGCGTCGAGAGTGATAGTAGAGTAGAAAATTTCTAATTAAGAATTTCTAATTTCGAATCAATAACTAATGACATAATGTCTAATTTAATAAGCAAAAAAGTAATAAATTAAATCAAAGTTTCTGGTGGGTGGGCGAAAAACCACAAACCAAAAACTACAAACTAAACATATGGGTAAAGTATTAGGAATCGACCTTGGAACTACCAACTCTGCGATGTCAGTTGTGGAGGGTGGCAGTCCAGTCATCGTGGAAAACAAAGAAGGCGTGCGAACCACTCCTTCAATGATTGCGATGTCAAAAACCAATGAAAGATTGGTCGGGCTTTTGGCCAAGCGCCAAGCTGTGACCAATCCAGAAAACACATTGTTTTCCATCAAACGCTTGATCGGTCGTCATTTTGATGACGCTGAAGTGGCACGCGATATGAAAACTATGCCATACAAGATTGTGAAATCAGGTGAGGGCGTGAAAATTTTGATGGGTGACAAAGAATATACTCCGCAAGAAATTTCAGCCATGATTTTGTCAAAAATGAAAGCAGATGCGGAAGAAAAATTGGGACAATCAATCACTGAAGCGGTCATCACTGTGCCAGCCTATTTTGATGACTCACAAAGAAAAGCGACCATCGAAGCTGGTGAAATTGCCGGACTCAAAGTTCTTCGCATCATCAATGAACCAACAGCCGCAGCGCTGGCCTATGGTTTCAACAAAAAGAAAGATGAAAAAATTGCCGTCTATGACCTTGGAGGTGGAACTTTCGATATTTCAATTTTGGAAGTTTCTGAAGACACAGTGGAGGTGAAATCAACCAATGGTGACACTCACCTTGGAGGCGATGACTTCGACCAAGTGTTGATTCACTGGATCATTGATGAATTCAAAAAACAAGAAGGCGTGGATTTGTCCAAAGATCCTTTGGCCTTGCAAAGAATCAAAGAGTCAGCTGAAAAAGCCAAGATTGAACTTTCAACTGCGGTGGAAACTGAAATCAATCAACCTTTCATCACAGCGGATGCCAATGGTCCAAAACATCTTGTGATGAAATTGACCAGAGCTAAACTAGAAGAATTGGTAGGTGACTTGGTACAAAAAACTTTGGAGCCAACCAAGAAAGCATTGGCGGATGCGAAACTTTCAGTGTCTGACATCAATGAAGTGATTCTAGTTGGAGGTATGACTCGTATGCCATTGGTTTTGCAAACTGTTGAAAAATTCTTTGGCAAGAAACCAAACATTTCTGTGAACCCTGATGAAGTTGTGGCACTGGGTGCTGCGATTCAAGGTGGAGTTTTGCAAGGGGATGTGAAGGATGTGTTGCTATTAGACGTGACTCCTTTGACACTTGGAATTGAAACAATGGGTGGTATTCGAACTCCTTTGATTGATCGAAACACCACCATCCCAGCTGCCAAATCACAAACCTTCTCAACTGCCGCTGACAATCAACCATCTGTTGAAATTCATGTTTTGCAAGGTGAACGAGAAATGGCCACTGACAACAAAACTCTTGGCCGATTCATTCTAGATGGAATTCCACCATCTCCAAGAGGCATCCCGCAAATTGAAGTGACTTTTGACATCAATGCCAATGGAGTTCTTTCAGTGAAAGCCAAAGACAAAGCCACTGGCAAAGAACAATCCATTCGCATCGAAGCATCCACTGGTCTTTCCAAAGATGAAATTGAAAAGATGAAGAAAGATGCCGAGGCGCATGCGGAAGAAGACAAGAAAAAGAAAGAAAATGTTGAAGCCAAAAATATGGCAGACACCTTGGTCTTCACCACTGAAAAAGCTTTGAAAGACGCAGGCGACAAAATTTCTGAAGACAAAAAGAAACCAGTCCAAGAAAAAGTTGAAGCCTTGAAAAAAGTCAAAGATGGCGACGACATCGAAGCGATCAAAAAAGCCACCGAAGAACTATCTCAAGAGGCGCAAAAAATCGGTGAAGAGTTGTATAAAGCAGCTCAACCCGCCAATAATCCTACGGATAATCAGGCGGGCGGGCCCGAACAACCAGCCGCAGGTGCCGAGGCGCCAAAAGAAGGTGAAGCTCCGAAAGAAGCTGAAACTGAAAAAGCAGACGACAGCCAGTCCGAAGCTTCAGCGAAGGATGGAGAGAAAAAAGAATAACAAACTTTAAAAAGAGCGAGGCGTTTGCCTCGCTCTTTTGATAAAATAAAACTTATGAATAAATTTTCAAAATATAATGATATCGAAGCAGTAATTTTAAAAGCTGATAATGATTTAGTTGATATTGAAAATAGATATCAAAAATCTCTCACTGAAGAAAATATACCAGCTGAGTTGCTTGTCGATATTAAGGATTATCTTGGCAACTTGAAGTCAGCACTTGATTATTGGGCAAATAAATATAATCTTAAATATTTTCCAGTGTGTGATAATGACAAAGATTTTGCAAATAAGACAACAACAATTGATTTTAAAATAAAAAATATCTTATCTGCATATCAGCCATATAATAACAATGCTTGGATTAAATGGTTTAACATATTAAACAATAAAAGTAAGCACCTAACCTTGGTTCCGCAAAAAAGAAAAGAGTCTGTGGAAACAAAGGTTTCTAATGGTAGTGGTGGCGTTAGCTGGAATAGTGGTGTTAGATTTGGATCGGGAGTGCGTATTATGGGTGTTCCGATTGATCCAATCACACAATTACCAGTCAGTAATAATTTAGTTAAGACAGAGCGAACTATTTGGGTAAATTTTATTTTTGATAATACAGTTTCACCTCTACTGCCAGATAATATCTCCGTACTACCATTTTTGAAAGAGTGCAACATTAAAATTAAGGAAATAATTAATAATTTAGAAAAAGTTAATTGATTTTTTCTAAAATTAAAAAATATGGAAAATAGATTTAATTGTCCGCATTGTAAGACTAAGATGGTGACTTATAAAGAAGAATCTTGTGAAATCCATGATTGGTCAGTAAAAAAAGAAGACGATACATCCGATCATTTTAGAGTATCTCACTTTTTATTGCGGTGCAATGGTTGCGATGATATTACATATATCAAAAGGGTTAGTAGCACGATTATGCATTATCAGTCTCGTCCAACCGAGAATGAGCTAATTTCACTTATGCAGTATCCAGCAGAGCGTGATTTCTTACCGGAGTACATCAATGGAAATATTAGAAAATTCTATTTAGAGGCAGTTGAAGCGTATAACTTTGGGTTATTAAATTCTGCATCAGCTATGTGTCGAAGGACTATATACGAAATTTGCGATAAGAAAAAAGTCGCCGGTAAAGATTATGGTGAAAAAATAAAAAATCTAGGACTGGATAAAAGGATTACAGATCCGCTTCTTAATATTAAAAATATAGGTGATGATAGTTTACATGCAACTGGATGGAATGCAGATACGGTAAAAAAAGCTATCGATGCTCTAGGTTTAATAATCGACTTGATGTATGTAGCAGAAGAAAAAATAAAAGATTTTTCCAAACATTATACAAAAGAAAATAAAGCAAGAAAAATAGAACAGGAAGTGAAAGATAAATCCGAATAATTTTTAGACATCACATGAAATTCATCATCATCTACATCACCCACAAAAACATGAGAGAAGCGAAGAAGGTCGCTTCTCATTTGCTGGGCAAAAGATTGATTGCTTGCGTGAACTATTTTCCAATTCAGAGTTCCTATTGGTGGAAAGGAAAAATTGAGAGCAACAAGGAAATCGTGACTCTGGTGAAAACCAAAAAAGCAAACTGGAAAAAAGTTCAAAACGAAGTCAAAAAAATCCACCCCTACGAAACGCCCTGCATAATGAAACTCGAAGTCGAAGCCGATGTCGATTATGCCGAGTGGATAAACAAAGAAACTAAATAAATTTATATACCCTAAAAAGCCTTGTATGAAGGGCTTTTTTGTCATGGTCTTGACTTTTTGGCTAAAGTATGCTATTATCAATAGAATTCCTAAAACCCGTATGGGATTAGGTCATCCGAAAGGATAAGAGTGCTATCTTCCCACACTATCTTGGGAAGGCTTATTACATGAGGAGGTGCTGTATGGCGCCGAAAAAAAGAGAAGAAGTTTCAGCTGGTCCTGGTATATCGGACATTATGATGTCCCTTCACAGGAACGAGAGGGATCGCGTTCTGGTCGACTTCTATCTCGAAAATACCGATCAGATTTCACAGGCCTTGATTGATGGTATAAGATACATCGATCGATCGGCAAAGTTTGTTGAACTGAGTGGAAACCTGGTCTATATTCATGAAGATAGGAATGAATATCGCCCCCGTGTCCACTTTCGCATGCTGTATTCACTGCAGGGGCGAAAAGGCACAATAATTTACGATTAGGGCGCTAGCAGGAAAGTAGAAATTGGCGGGACACCGGAACATCGGATCCCGCTTTTGTTTTGTAAAATTATTCAGCAAGAACAACCCTCACCCGCTGGCAATCATCTGCGCAACAAATTTCATGCGCGCTTCAGTATGTTAGGCTCTGTAACGAAATAAGTTCATATAACCACATATAGACACAAGATAAATTAAAACATATGTCTGAAAAAATAATTCAATTATTTCCTAATGCACAGAAGAAGGATCCGGTGTCGACAAATTCGGAAAAGCTTGAAGGAAAAATTCAAGTTGAAGAAAGAAATGCAATCATTTTGCTGACACCAGAAAGATTCAATTTTATGTTGGCAGTAAAAAGAAGTAATCCATTTAGCATAAATTCTGATACATGCAGAAACGCCGTGGAGAATCTTAAGGGCACATCAAAGGTTGAAATAGCTGAAATGATAAATCTGGCTACCGAATTGGAAATTAAAAGAAAACCAACCTACTTTACAACGGCATTTAATATGCTTTTGGAATAGTTATCTAATTAAGGACAACCCTCAACTGCCGGCAATCAGCTGTGCAACAAACAAATCTGCGTAGGCGGGTTTTTTAATAAATAAAAAAAGGTCACTGGCGGATGCCAAGTGACCTTGATGCTACTTTATACAGGTTTTTGTGGTGGTGTCGACTATTTTTCCGACACTTTTACCACGGTGATTCCTCCGCCGAAAATCTTTTCCAGCGCGTTTGTGATGACAGACAGTGGAAGACCTTGTTTCTCCTTGGGAGCACAAAGAATGATTTGATTGTTTGCCCGAACTCTCCAGTTAGTGTAGTCGGATATTTCCTGTTCGCCGAAACGGGCTTGGACGGTGTCCCACATGATTTCATGCGCCGCATTTGCGCGAGTCGCATAAAGATTGTATTTTGCCAGGATGTCCGCAGGCACATCTGCAGGCCCCTGGTAAGCGGCCTGCATATCACCCAGGAGATCTTCCGCTTTGCGCAGGTAACGGCGATAGATAAAGTGGATTGCCTTTTCAAGTCCATTCATTACCCCGAGGGGTTTGTCGCCAGGTTCCACAACGCTTGGCTCGTCAATTGATGAGTCATTCGCCATGGCAACAAAGATTTCCGCCAGCAACGAGCCTTTTGCAGCTACAATTGCCCGAGCTTGTTTTAATAGGTTGATGTCGTTGAGACTCTTCATTGTCTACCCCTCTCAAATTGTATAGGTGCTTTTTAATTACATTATCAGGCCCAGTGCCCAATACATGATTTAAGCATATTTTAGAAAATTAGTCAAAGTAAGGATTTTTTGCACTTGACTTTTTCAATGATATGTGTATAATATAGAATCTGGCGCAGGAAGTGTCAGAGGGGTAGTATTTTTTACAATCAACTTTTAGGAGGGAACAGAAGGATGAAGAAAAATGATAAACCTTCGGCAATGGAGTTAGAGCTCGACGGAACTTTGGTCGGGAGCATCCTGGCCTGCATGGCATCCGGCAAGTTTTCGGACTATGCCAAAGGCAAGAAGCTCGAAGATGGGCAGATGGTCTTGGGCGAAATGACTTCTTTTGAGAAAGCCTGCCTGACTGTAGCCGATGAAGCCAAAAGTAAGCACAATGGTCTCGTCAACGGCGGCATTCCGTCCCAGGATAAAAACATGATTCTGGAAGTCGGCTTTCTGTCTAAGAGGGCTGATCAGGCGATGGGTCTGATGTGGTCGTCAATAGAGGAGCGGCTGAATTCGGGAGATTTCCGTGGCGTTGGGTTAGCGGAGGGATTTCAAATCTTTGGCCTCAGTAAATCGGCATCCGGATGCGATGAATGTCCGATCAGCGATGGTTGCCCCAACGCTGGCGAATGTGATGGCGAACCCAATATCATCCGGGTCAGAGCTGGCTCCATGGAAGGTGCTATGCTCGGCATTTTGCTGGCTGGACTTCCCGGTATGTCGCCAGGCTTTCCTCGCGGCTGATGTGAATGTGCCCCATCAAAATGGGTTATGGGGGTTGCTCGATGAGCGACCTCCATTTTTTTTATGCTAAAATAGATTCGCTTAGTAATGACAATCCTCACCTGCTAGCAATCACCTGCGCAACAAATTTCATGCGCGCTTCAGTTTTGAAAACAGAAAAACATTCTCATATTCTCAAGAATGTCAGAATGTCGATATGAAGTGTGCTAGAATAATAAGGGGTAAGTAATGAATATGAAAAATATTAAATTTATTTGGTATGCACTAACATTTATTCCGATTATTTTATTAATTCTGGGATATATTTTTCCATCCCAATTTTTTGGGAGTCAGGAATCGATAAGGGATTTTGTCAATCAGTTTGGTATATTTTCTCCGGTTGCTTTTATTTTGATACAAATTACGCAAGTTATTATTACTCCTTTTAGTCATTATGCCGTATCTATCGCAGGAGGATTTATTTTTGGAACATGGTACGGGTTTGTTTATAATTGGATTGGTAGAGTCGTTGGAACAGCAATAGCTTTTTATTTGGGGCGTTATCTAGGAAGAAGGATAATTAAACATGTAGTGAAAGAAGAAACTATTGAAAAATATGATTATTACTTTGATAAAGGAAAATTATTATTATTCTTGGCATATTTCCTGCCGTTATTTCCAGATGACGAACTTTCTTATTTGGCAGGTTTCTCAGCTATGAGTCCAAAGGTATTCCTGCCTCTAATGGCAATTGGACATGTTAGTGGGAGTCTGTCCTTGGCATATTTAGGAAATGGAATCCAGTCAGCCAGGGACCCAATGTTTATTTTTCTTTCTTTGATAACTCTGATTGGTGGCATGCTGTTTGTTCGGCGATATAAAAAATTACATAAATAGAAATGTTCGTAGCGAGAACAATCCTCACCTGCTGGCAATCATCCACGCAACAAATTTCATGCGCGCTTCAGTTTTGAAAACAGAAAAAACATTCTCACATTCTCAAGAATGTCAGAATGTCGATGTGAAGTGTGCTAGAATAGCTAAGTAATTAATTCATGAATTAAATATGTAATTTATGGACGAAGAACTCTTAGATATTGTTGATGAAAATAATGAGTTGACTGGCGAAAGCGTTTTGCGGAGCAAGGTTCACGCTGAGGGTCTTTGGCATCGAACGATTCATATCTCTGTTTTTCGAAAAAGAGAAAATCAGCTTGAATTTTTGGTTCATCTGCGATCAAAATTCAAAGATTTTCATGCCAATCAATGGGGCACAAGCGTTGGCGGACATATAAAATCTGGTGATAGTTTTGAAGAAGCTGTGAAAGCTGAATTGTGGGAAGAGATTGGGCTGAAAGTTGATTTTGCAAAACTTATCGGCGGTTATTGGCGCAAGAGAGACAAGAATCCTGATCGTGAATTTACAAAAAATTATTGCTTTGAATTTGATGGCGATTTGGCAGATCTGACTTTCAATGATGGGGAAGTGCAAGAAGCAAAATGGATGAATGTGGCGGAGATTCAAAATTCTTTGCAGAAAAATCCAGAAATCTGGGCTGGCACCGGTGCTGGTCTTGTGGGCGTGTTGAATTTTTTGAAAGAAAATCATGAAATTTAAAAACGACAATTTCAAAAGAAAAAGAGGCGGGTATAGTCGGCTGTTGGAAATTTCTTGCGAGAAATGTGGCGAGGTTCTTTGTCGCTATCAAAAAGATGGACCTGGCAATTTACGACGCATGTATCATGACAGAATTTCTGATCCCGCAGTTTCAATTTCCAAGAAAAGCTTGGAATGCTCGCAAGGTCATTTGTTGGGAGTTGAAATAATCTACGCCAAAGAAAATCGTCCAGCCTTTCGTTTGATTGCGGATGCGGTGAAAAAGAAGATTATTAAAGTATAAGTTTTTAAAATAAAAACGAGAGCCTGCGATGTTGTCGCGAGACTCCCTGTGTGGGTGTGGCGATTCAGTATGGTTTCAACTGATGCCAGGTGGGAATGGTTCTCTGTTGAGATCAGACGGACTAGTCGGGCCCCCATTGGCCTGCATGACCAAATCGAAAGCCAATTTTGAAGCTGCGGGATCAAGAGCGATACCTTCTTCTTCAACAGCGTCAGTGGGTGGTTGTTTCGTCTCAGTCATTGCAGGTCTCCTTGGGTAAAAGAAATGTAGCCACATTCGCCTTTGACTGAGGTTATTATGTGACACGAGAATAATTTTGTCAAAGGCAATTGATTTGCAAATTCCCCTCAAAATTGCTACGATAAAATACTTTACAAGTTAAAGTAGTTTTTGGTTTTTTGACAACAGAAGAGTGTCTCAAAATTTTGAGATGAAATATAAATCCTAGGCATACAAAGGAGGCGGTCATGTTCAAGAAAGTCGCAGTTATTTCGGTGGTGGTGCTCTTAGCTGCATCACATGTTTCCGGCATGCTTTGGGAAGTTGGCCAGATATTGGCTTCGATGTTGGAGGGGTTATCACCTTATGTTATCTCTCTGGTGATCGCCATTGCGGGTCTCAGTTGGGTTATTTTCCTCAGGACGCTAGAGGGCGTTGCAGGGAGTGCGCAGATGGAGTCTAATTCAGAAGGAGTAGAGTTGCAAAAAGGTTTATGTGGCCTTGTGGAAACCAATCAATGTATTGTGGGCTACAATGATCTTATCTCCCAGAAGGATATTATTGCAGAGGGAGACGAGTATCGTGAGAATGGCTCATGGTATAAAATTACCACGGGCAATCGCCTCATAGGGATGACTTACGGTGGTCTCATAAAAATGCGACGGCCAATAAGGGATTGCGGGGACTGTATGTAGGCAATACAATATCTCGCTTTGATTGTTCAAGCGGGCGGAACTCCATTGGAGGCCCGCTCGTTTTTATTTGACAAAAACCAATTTTGGGTGTATAAATAGTGGTCACCAATTGGTGGGCAACTTAACAACTGAAACCCGATTTAGGGCAAAAACCAACAAGGAGAAAGCTACAATGCTTCAAGAAGTGCGAGATCTTTTGAGAAAGGCTAAATACGGTGGAATACTGGTAAGATTTATCAGCGGTATTTTTAAACCAGATTCTGACTATCGATATAACAAAGTCAGGGCGGCAGTCAAGTATTTGAGTACTTTTGAGGAGAAAGATGCCGAGTACTCAAGAGCTGTTGCCCTCATCTTGATTCGTCGTTCACGAGTTAAAGATCACGAGATCATTATTGCGGCGCTACTCCATCGAGTCATGAAGAATGCATCTACACAAGCCATCCAATCATTAGAAGATGAGTTCGGATATCGGACGGCTAGGCTAGTTAAGTGTTTTTCGACTGGCAAGCACAAAAATTTTCTGTGCGAGTTTCTCATGATCAAAATAGCAGGCTACGTGTATGAGCTGATGACAGCCAAAACACGAAATCCGCAATTAGTTAAGAAAGCTAGGAAACTCATTTTCCTTGCAGAAAAGCATCGTATCCTCATTCATGAGTTGGAGGCTGCCATTGATAGCTGTGGGAGGGGTATTCCTGTACATCCGCCCAAGAAGACAACTGTCTTGAGGGGCAAGGGTGTTGAGATGAGGGTTGACACCAGTAGGGCGATTTCTAAAATCAGAATTGTCGACGGTCAATCCTTACTATTAACAAATGCTTTTAACGGTCAGCCAGTCAATGTTGCGATTGCACGTGATCATGAGATCGAGCGCATTGACAATCCGCAGGGTAGCGAAGAACCTTGGTTGGTAATCTCTGGAACTCAAATAGGCAATACGGAGAGCTCCTTTCGTAAAAAATGCCTAGAGCAAGGCATTGAGATGTTGGGGTGAAGCTACCTCAATATCAAAAAAGGCCGGGACGCAGAAAATGCGCGTTCCGGCCTTTTGTTTTTGTTTGACAAATGCGCCAAATTTGAATATCATGTTATCTGGTAATGGATAGTTTTTTCAAAAAAAATGCCCAAAATGGGCTAAAATTTAGGGGAGGAACTGAGTATGAGTTTGAATGAACTGGTGGTTCCGCATGGTACTTTTCAGTTAAGTGATTCAGAAAAAGACTTCCTAGCAAGGGAGTCTCAGTGTAAGTTTCAAAAACACCCAATCATTGATGGGGTGCAAGTTCGTCAGCTTAACCCGAAGTTGAGCCCACGAGGGATTCAAAGGGTGTTGAGTGACGTAGGTGGCGTTCCAAGACAATTTTTTATTGTGAAAGCTGTCAGAGGAATCCCATTTCATCCGCACACTGAAGAAGCTGAACTTTGTTTCGGCGGAAGTGGTGGCGTGGCTGTTTTTGTTAACGACCAAAAAGAAGAGATTGGTAGGTTTGAATTGCAGCCAGATTTCTATTCGATTGTCAAAAGTGGCAATTGGCATGGAACTGCGGCCAGTCAAGAAGTTGTTTTTTGCGGGATTAAATTCATTGAGAATCTCTGGTGCATTTGCCAAATTGAGAGAGCGCCTGCATTTTTTGGCAAAATCGAAGAGTTTGTGGGTCCCCTTGTTCGTATTCGGGTTGGAAGTAAAAAGAATGACTTAGCTCTTTGTAGTTGGAGTCAAGTCAGACGCTTTGTTACTGCTGAGGATATGTTGGAAAAATTTTCCAGACTTCCCGGCAACAACTTCAGGCAAACCGAGAAATATTTTTTGGAGCGGTTCCCATTGGAAAATGAGAGTCTTTCAAAATGAAAATTCAGCGCAAGGAGAATAGGCCGGAACACAAACTGTGTGCCGGCCTATTATTTTTTTATATTCAAAAAGTTTTTTTATTCCAGCGTCATTTGGTAGGCGGTGTCAGTGTTTTTTGCAAGCCTCTAATACCTTTTTGTTTGAATGGTTTTTTTAATGTATAATAACTTTGTTAATATTTTTTTAATCCAGCGAGAATATCCCTGTCTGTAAGGGTATGGGAATCTATAAATATTTTATAATTTATGAAAATTACATCTTCAAGTAAGCAAGAAATAATTTCTTTGCCCGTACCAATTTATTCATCAATAAAAATAGCCGATGCCATTGATAAGGACGGAATAGAATATGCAATGTTTGTTGGGATTGATGAGAAATATGTGCAGCAACTAAAAGAGTTATCTTTGGACAAAAGTGACACTGCAATCCAAAACAATACGGGCGACAGAAGGCGCTTTGGCGAGGGCTCATATGAAGAATGGTATAAAAAAAATCGCACACCATTTGTGCTAATTGACAAACAGAAGGATGTGTTAGCAGCAATTATTTGGTTTGGGCCAAAATCTTTGGGAAAAAAATCATTAAAATTCGGTGAGGAATCAAAAGATGTGATTCAAAATGAGTGGCATACAGTTGTTTGGCGTTGCTATCCAATGTATAGGGGTAGAGGTCTTATGAAAGCATTTTCTCAGTATGTTATGGGTGTGTATAAGGAACAGTTTTTAGAAAATATAAAATTTTGGGCCGGAATGGACAATAGAAATGATGCAATGGTCAGTTTAAGTTTAAAGCTTGGCTTTAAAGCAGATATGGAAAATTCTGACTTGAAATCAAATTGGTTAGTTGTGGTAAAAGATGCATAGTCTAAGTTATTATAGAGAATAAGACATTTGATTTGATATAAATTGATAATAATTCCTTAATATACTTTTCATATTTATTTTTAAAATAAATATGAAAAGTTGGCGTCGGATGAAAATAAAAATTTTGAAGTATACCTTGATTGCGCTGTCGTTGATTGTGGCATTGTTGGCGTGGCAATCAGTTGATCGGGCGATCAATGTGGTTGGGTCTAGCGTATGGGGCATGCCAATTCTTTTTTTCTCTTCGCTTTTTGTATTATTATATCTGAGCATTGTGCTCATTCGTCGAATGATTATTTTGCAGTCGATGTTGCTGGCAATTTTTGCGACGAGCCTTCCGTTTGCTTTTAGCTTGGGTCACTCGATTGTGATGATTTTGGCTTTTTTGTTTTCACTCTGGTCGGTTGCAAAAATCAAGAGAGATTTGCATTTGAACGTGAAAGTGAGTCTGTGGAAATCAATCCGCACTGGCAGTGCTTTGATGTTGCTGGCATTTTCTTTGATGATTACCAGTCAATATTATACTGAAATAAAAAACATGAGCTCGGCCAGAATCATGCCACAATTCAATGTGGGTGAAATGACGGGTGGGCTCACTTCAAAACTGTTGTCCGCTATGAACCCAGATTTCAAAAATTTGGATCAAGAGGGCTTGACGATTGATCAGTTTATTTTGCAAATTCAAAAAAATCAAGACGCGGATTCGACTAATGATATAAATAGCCAAATCGATCAAATGATTGAAGATTCCAATCCAAATTTAACTTTGGCTCAGAAGAAAGCTTTGCGTGAGGATGCGTTGAAAAAAATGAATGGCGCCAGCGCTGGCATAAAAAATGGACAAGACCAATTGATCATTCAAGAAGGTAGAAAGAAGTTTTCAGAAATTGCGGGCGTGCAATTGACTGGCAATGAAAAAGTTTCGGATGTGCTTTCAGATATTGTGAATCGCCGAATCAATCAATACCTCGGCTCAGGTTTGGCTGGTTCACAACAATCTTCACCTTTGCCGTTTATTATGGCTATTGGTCTTTTTCTGACAATTGTGCCACTCGGGTCACTGCTTAGCACGCTCTGGTTGATTGTGATCGAGGGTATTATCTGGATTTTTATCAAAACCGAATTGATAACTATCGCCAAAGTTTCAGTGGAAATGGAGATTATTGAGCAGGAATAACCACTAATTGTGGTAAATTAGCACTCACACTCTGGGATTGCTAATTTTTTAATTTGGGTGTATAATGGGTATAATACAAATCTACGAATACCTGCATGCAAATCTACAAATATGCAAATATAAGCTCAGATTCGCGTATTTGTAGATTTGCATAAAATTCGCATCATTCGTATTATATAATATTAAAATTTATGGCAGCAAATTATTATGATCTTCTGGGGGTTTCCAAAGGCGCCTCAGATGATGAAATCAAGAAAGCCTATCGCAAAATGGCTCACAAATATCATCCGGACAAGTCTGGCGGTGATGAGGCAAAATTCAAGGAAATAAACCAGGCCTATCAGGTACTTTCGGACAAATCCAAGCGTCAGCAATATGACCAGTTCGGACAGACTTTTGAGGGTGGCAGTGGACAGCAGGGTGGATATGGCGGACAGGGCGGAGCGCAAGGCTTTGGCGGTTTTGATTTTTCTGGCTTTGATTTTGGTGGACAAAATGGAGGATTTGAATTTGGCAATGAAGGCTATGAAGATATTTTCGCCAACATTTTTGGCGGTTCATCACGAGGTGGCCGACGACGCGCGCAAGGCGCTGACATCCAAGTGGACATGGAAATCACTTTTGCGGAAATGGTTTCTGGCGTGGAAAAAGAAGTGCGATTGTATAAAAAAGTTGTCTGTGATCATTGCGATGGCGAAGGAGCTGAACCGGGGTCGGGCATGAAAACTTGTCCAACTTGCAAAGGCCAAGGCCGCGTGCAAACATTGCGCAAAAGTTTGTTTGGCAGTTTCTCACAAGTGACGGAATGTCCGGAGTGTCATGGCAATGGAAAAATTTTTGAAAAGAAATGCTCCAAGTGCGGTGGAGATGGACGTGTCAAAGAAGAGGAAGTGATCAAGATAAAAGTTCCAGCTGGTATCGCTGATGGTCAAGCAATTTCCATGAGTGGCTTTGGCGAAGCTGGTGAACGAGGATCACGCGCTGGAGATTTGTTGGTGCAAATTCATATTTTGGCGCACAAGAAATTCAAGCGCAAAGGCAACGACATTTTGAGCACAGAATTTGTGCCGTTTTCTATTGCAACCCTGGGAGGAAAAATTGAAATCGAAACTATTTCTGGCAGTTTGATTTTGAAAATTCCAGCCGGCACACCATCGGGTGAAGTTTTCCGCATTCGCGAAGAAGGCGTGCCAGATCTCAATGGTCGTGGCACAGGCAATCACTTGGTGACCGTGGTGGTCAAAGTGCCTAAAAGTCTTAGTCGTGAGCAGAAAAAATTGTTGGAGCAATTGGGGGATCAGGGGATTTAAAAAATATTCAATTTTTTTAGTGATTGTTGGTATAATAAAATTATAACTATGAAATCACAATAAATATATGGATAACAAATATGACGCAATTATCGTTTTAGGCGGAGGGCGCACTAATGATGGAGAACTTACGACACTTTCAAAACAAAGACTTGATGCCGGATGCAAACTCTATCATGAAGGAGCGGCGCCAAAAATATTTGCACTAGGCGGAGCTTTTAGCACTTATAGTCCAGATGCCATACAATTTACACAAACTGGAGCTGAACAGAAAAGCGCTTACATGATAGAAAGAGGTGTAGATTCCGAAGATATTATAAAAGTTGTGGGTGGGCGTGACACAATCGGCGAAGCTTTTGTATCAAGAGACACAGCCAAAGAATTAAATTTCAAAAAATTGTTGTTGGTTACTTCTGATAAGCACATGGAAAGAGCTATGTTTATTTTTAATAGAATTTTTGGATCAGCGTATGTAATTGAAAGTGAAGAAGTGCCTTGCGGAGAAATACTCAACGCTGAGGAAGAAAAAGAATATTTACAAGTCACCAAAGAACTATTCGACACTTTGCCAGAGGAAATTCCGACACCTGAAAGTTGGGATGTTTGGAAAGAAACCAATCATCAGCTATATGATGAAATCAAAAGAATTCATGCTAATTATGTGGGGAGCGGGCCTGAAACAAATGAGGCTTATATGGGAGTAAAAGCAAAATAGCTTATGCATCACTTATTAAAAGCGTTTAGGGCAAAACCTAGGCGCTTTTGTTTTTTGCTAAAGGGGGTTATAATTTAAGCATAAATAAAAAATAGAATTTCAAAATGGATCTTGGATCTTTATTGGGTAAACTTGGTGTTTCACAGGCGCTGACGCAAGACATTTCACTCTTGATGGTCATTGCGCTTTTGAGTTTTGTATTTGGAATGTTTATCGGTCGCTACAAACTCATCACGATTCTCATCAACATTTATGTGGCTTTTGCTATCACGATGGTAGTGCCGGAAAGATTTTTCACGGATTATCTGTACAAGCTGATTTTCTTTTTAGCTGGTGTGATTATCTTGACTTTGATTAGCAAGCGCCTGTTTGAAATCTATATTTCCGGTTCCGGTTCTGGCTTTCTGTGGCGAGTTTTCGTGATGAGTTTTCTGGAGATTGTTTTTCTGATCAGCATCATTGTTTCAATTGTGCCCAAGAAAATGGTGTTGACCTACATTTCACCAACTGCTTTTGAATATCTAGCCTCAGACAACGCCCGCTTGGCTTGGATGATTATCCCCTTGGCCTTCATGTTTTTTATCCACAAGCGACTCAATCGATAGAAACATTGACGGTTTTTGATATGATGCTATAATAGCGAAAGGTTATTTAAATGATAATCTTGGTTATTTTTTGGCAAAAATTGCTGGATAAGAATTAAAAAGTTTCAAAGGTAGGGAATTTATAAGGAGTCTCATTACAAACTAAATAATTGTCCATAGTTGAGTCGGTAGATCCGCCAGCTGGCGGACTTTTAATCAAACGGTCAGTAGGTTAAAAATAAAATATAATATGCGCCCATAGCTCAGTCGGTAGAGCAGTTGCCTTTTAAGCAAACGGTCCCAAGTTCGAGTCTTGGTGGGCGCACCTTGATCACTTTTTCTGAATTCTGACAGTTCTTTGAACGGAGATTTCAGCTCTATTACCACGTTTTTCCCATTTATTTTGCAGTTCGAGCTTATCTTTTTGATGAATTCTCTCTTTTCATCATTAGTTCCCTTTATGTAGCTTAAATAAAGGGATTTTAGGAGTTCGAGTTTTTCGGTAAGTCTGCGACCGATTGAGTCTTCCTGACCGTTATTGTTAGTCATTTCCTCCTCGATTGATTTCATTTCTCGAAGAATAGATTCCTTCCGATCTTGATATGCTTCTTTTTCTATGACTTTATCGACGTAAGCATCGGTAAGTCGATCCAAACGAGATTTACATCTTTCTTGGCGAAATTGAATTTCTTGCTGATTCTTCTCCTGTGTTGTTTCGCGTGATTTTTTCATGCTGGTGACCAGCAAAGAAACCTGCTCAATTTCATCCGGACCCAATTGGAGCGGTCGGAGCAATCCGCGCACTTCCTGCTCGAAAACTTCTTCCCGGACGCAACTACCCTTGCAAAAGTGACAGCGATAATAGTTGTTTCCTTTTTGCTTTTCTCCGATATACGACCGATTACAAGATTGACAGACAAACATCCGCCGAAACAGAAAATCATACCGCCCTGATCCTTTCTTTTTCTTACCACTAAGGATATCCTGGACACTGTCAAACAGGGACTTGCTGATTAGTGGCTCATGAATGCCGGTAAATATTTCCCCAGTCTTGTTGATTTTAATTATTCCGAAGTAAAACGGACTATGCAGAATCGTCGCAATTCCACAACGGGTTAACGCCCCGCCATCCCTGTTCACACACCCCTTTTCAGACATATATGAAGCCAATTTGTCTAACGAATAATCGCCAGTAGCATAAAGTCTGAATAATTCTCTGACCAGCGGAGCCTTGGCTGGATCAGGTATCTTGGGTTGGCCTGAGCCCTGATCAAGATATCCGATTGGCGCTCTCATAGGGTAAAGTCCTTGCTTGAGCCGTCCGTAAAATCCTTTTTTGGTCTCTTCCCTTAGATTGCGGATATAATCGGCGGCTATGACCGCTTGAATATCCGCAGAAAGCCTTCCTCCTCGCGCATGAAGATCCATATTGTCATGAGCGAAGCGTACATCGGTCCCAGCGTCCAATAATTCGCCCAGGGCAGCCCAATCCTTCAAATTCCGAGCACTTCTATCTATCTTGTGAATTATTACTCCTGAGGCCTTTTTGAGGCGCAAATTTCTTAGCATTCGTGAAAAAACCGGACGACCATACTTGGCCGCCGTTTCACGCTCTTCAAACCACTCGATTATTTGCAGCTGATTATTTCTGGCATACTGTTCAATGGCAGATTTTTGTTCCTGCAAAGACACGCCTTGCGTTCCCTGGCGGATAGTTGACACGCGGATATAGCCGTAAACTTGCTGCATATATTTAGGTCAATATCTAATTACCACCCTTCCCTACAGTTTAGAAACTGATCATTCATCTGTCAAACCACCTTTTCTATACATCTTTTCATCTTTTTCATAAATATCAAAACACAGTCGGATATATTCTCTAAATAATTCTTCGGCTTCATTCAGTTCTTCATCATTAAGATGTGGACACCGTTCACGAATAAACGGAATCTCTTTAGTAAAATCAATTTTGTCATATTTGCCCATATAACAAATTTACATATAAACAGAAAAACGCAATAGGCTACGCAAATCAGACAACAAGCACATATCACTATCTATAACCAAAGTCGTTGTTGATATATTCTATGACAATGGATACTAACAAAAACCAACAAAAAGAATTCAGCAATATTTTCCCAATCACATCCTTGGTCTTACCTGACCATACTCTTTTTGAAATGCTTTATGATCAAGACAACCGGCAAACAAATTTCATCAAATGGAAAGCTGGCGAAACCGAAGTAGCCCATTCATTCAAGCTGGAAGAAGATTGGAAGATCGTCCCGTATCGACCGGAAAACCCTTTGCTACACCAGCGGATTATTCTTTTTCCCACAGAAACCCAGGAGTATTCAGATGATGAAACCCTAATCCGGGAAATCCAATCTTTCATTCATCGCTATGTAGACGTTTCCGAGACTTTCGAACTCGTTGCTGTCTACTATGTCCTGTTGACGTGGATATATGACACATTCAATGAAATTCCATATTTGCGCGTGAGAGGTGACTATGGCAGCGGCAAGACCCGCTTTCTGCAAACCGTTGGCAGTATTTGCTACAAGCCGATTTTTGCTTCTGGCGCTTCAACCGTGGCTCCACTTTTCCATATTCTCGATCAGGTAGGCGGCACCCTTATTTTGGATGAGGGCGACTTTCGTTTTAGTGACGAACGAGCTGACATTGCTAAAATCCTCAACAATGGCAATGCCAAAGGATTTCCGGTTCTAAGGTGTGAAAAAATCAACCAGCGCGAGTTTGCACCTCGTGCATACACCATCTATGGCCCTAAAATTGTGGCGTCCCGGCATGACTATGATGATTTCGCACTGGAGAGCCGGTTTATCACTGAAGATGTCGGACTCGCTGGGGTGCGCGATGATATTCCAATTACTCTACCGATAATTTTCCAGCATGAAGCCCAGGAACTGAGAAACAAATTACTTTTGTGGCGGTTTCATAATTTCAGCCGGCAGCGCTTTCCGGAAGCCCATGTTGATCCAAAGATTGACAAAAGGATCAGTCAGATATTCGCCCCGCTTCTAAGTCTCGTTTCTGACCAGGACATTCGAGCCAAAATTGCGAGACTTGCAAGGGACAAAAGCGACGAGATTCGCAGTGACAGAGGATTTCAGAAGGAGGCCGATGTTCTTATGGCCATTCGAGCGTGTTTGAAAGATGAGCCGATGACAATCTCAGCCATCACCCAAACTTTCACAAAGCAGTCGGGATTCAATTATGAGCGGCAAATAACGCCGAAATGGATTGGATCAGTGATCCGCAAAAAGCTTCGGCTCCGCACTCGAAAAAAGAACGGGATTTACGTGTTGGGAGAGAATCAGAAAGAAAAGCTCAAACTCCTTTTCAAAAAATACAATCTCTAAACAGGACTTAGGGACTTCAGGGACTTTGTCCGATGGCCAGCGAGATATATGTCCACAAACTTCCGCGTGACAGGTTGTGATTTTAATGACTATAGAGGCACAAACACGGGCGGGAAAACCCTTCTTGCAATGAAAACTCCGACTATTCCTACTCCGGGAAATCTCTCAAGGAGCAAGGATTTCATGGCTTTAAAGTGCGCACCAGTAGTTAGCACATCATCGAATATAGCTATGCTTGACGGGATTGGATTCGTCAGGGCCTCGTTTATAGAATATCTCATGCGTATTTCATTTGGAGATGGACGGTCATTTGTATCGTGACTGGCAACAAAACTATTTTTCTGACACACAAGCTCTCTAATATCCAAGTGCTTTGCAGGGTCAATTTGTTGTAATATTTGCGTTATCCTAGCGTCATACGCGGGATCAGCGGGGCTTTTTGATGGTGGAATTGGAACTAGAGTAGTTGTTTCTAGCCATGAACTTTTCAAACCACGTTTAATTATCTGGCCGCATTTTCTGATTGCTTCTTCTTTCCAATACCATTGGTTAGTTCCCCTATGTTCCGGAGATTTTTTTATATTTAATATCAATGAATTGGTATCACTATATTTAAACCCGCCACCACTGGTATAATCACCATGGTAAACACAGATATCACCAGGTTCAAGATAATAATGATCCGGAAATGTAAATTCATCAATGAGCGTAAACAAAGTCATTTTTCAAATGTTTCTTTATGTCTTCATAATCAACTACTCTAATTGCGCCGAGCTTTTCAAATCTCGCGGGCCAAGTAATGTCTGAACGCTTGAAGCAGCTATCAAGAATGAAAAGCTTTCGCTTTTGATATAATGCCGCTTGGGCCTGTATTAGTGTCCCAGATGTATCGCTTGCTTCAACAATAATGGTAGCTTTAGTAAGAGCAGACATAGTCTTGTTTCTTTCCGGAAAAAACAACCGATTATGCGTATATATTTGCTGAGAATAACGAAACACTGGCACTTGGCTGATAAGTAAATACTTTGAAGAAATTAATTTTTGTAAATCGTAATTTTCTTTTGGGTATACCTCAGATATAGGCGTCCCAATAACAGCAATAGTCAAGCCTCCTTCCTCAATCGCTGTTCTGTGTGCTGTTGTATCAATCCCTTGGGCTAACCCTGAAACTATCGTAAAGTTGTCTTTTACAAGATGTTTAACAAGTTTCACGGTTCTCTTGATACCAGCTTCAGATGGTTTTCTACTTCCGACGATTGCAACAGAAGGGGTTTCAACGAGATTCCACCATCCTTGGTAGTAAAGCAGTTCAACAGGATGCATAGCTTGGCGAAGTTTTTCTGGGTATTCACCTGCATGGTGAATCCGAACACCAAAAGATTTAATATTGGCAGAATTGAGCATTTCGAAGACTTTCTGCCCCATATCCTCGGCCTCAGAGCGCTCGACAAAATCTGATGGCAACGAATTGGGATGCTCCCTGAAAATATCCGCAATCTTTTTAAATGTCGCCCCTTGCTTTGCCCATAAAACTTCATAGGCACCAAGCTCTAATTTAGGAGAGACGACCATTGAAATCAGGGCATCGTTAGTCCCAGTTTTTAGTAAATCTAGTTGCTGCATACGTAGAACCCTAAAGCTTAAGAGGCGAACCGAATAGATTTATAGATAACGATGGACTTTAACATTTTTGGGTTGGATCGCAAGAGCATTGTAGCTAGACGAAGTTCACATTATTTCTACAAGATGCGATTATCGAAACTACCGATCTTTGCTTGACTGCGACAAAACAGACGCAGCTAAAGTTTTGGTGTCATCACTATATTTATCACTTTGCAGAACTTTTGAGGCCTTGGTTTCGAGTTCCGCCCCTGTTTGCTTGCAAGTGTTCGTCTGAGAAATAACTGATGCTGCAAGGCTTTTCGCAATCTGCGATGCCTTGGAATCTGTCAAAGTGTTAGCGGCAAGTTTAGCGACTTTGGAAGATGATTGCTTCGTATTTTTGTTCATCACGAATAACCTCCATAATTTTGTTAAGCGGGAAAAAGAAACTTATTTTTTGTATACCCGTTCCGCGCAAAAAATCAATGCTGTTGCTAGATTGACTAATATTCAACACCTTTACGTCTTTCAAGTCCCTAAAGTCCCTAAGTCCTTATTTTCCCATAAAAGTTTGCCGATTTGACAAAAACACCAGTCTTTGCCCTGATATCATTCGGGTATATTCTGGACTCAGGGTGGCCACCCTATTTAATTCATTAATATTACGGCTATGTCATCTCCAAAGCTGGGAAGCTATTTGCGCACCTACCGGATCAAGTCCGGCCTTACGCAAAAAGATGTAGCTGCGCTCCTAGGCCTGGAAACTGGTAGCACAATTTCCAGAACCGAGAAGGGCAACGGCACTCCTTCCGTCAAAGTAATTTTGGGATATTGTGTGCTTTTCGAAGCACACCCCCAAGAGCTGGTGCCGGGGATTATCCTCGACATTGAAAACACAATCCATGCCGGTGCGCATACCTTAGAGGGACAGCTCAAGAAACGCCAGAAAACACCTATGGTGCTGGTGCGTCTCAGGTTTCTCGAAAAGCTATCCCAACTCATGGGATGACCGTATGCCACCAGAAGTATGAATAATTCACATGAGGTGGAGGTTCACAAGTTAGCCCTTGCCATCGATCCTACCTCACGGGGTTTTGGTTATGCTCTTTTTGAAGGTCCGCAAACTCCCCTTGATTGGGGAACCACTGAAATTCGCTCCGATCAGAATCAGAAATCCCTGGAGCGTATCACAAAGCTAATCCGATTCTATCATCCCGAAGTTTTGATTCTGGAAGACTGCTCAAAAGCGCAAGGCCGCCGCTGCGAAAGAACCAAAATTCTCCTCGATCAAATCGCCGAATATGCCCAGAGCCAAAAAATTCCGCTTGTGAAGTATTCGTCTGACCGGGTCAGGGAAGTCTTCTCCTTCTTCGACGTTAATAACAAGCAACAAATCGCACAAAGAATTTGCGAGTGGCTGCCCGAATTGGCACCCCGCATTCCGCCCGAAAGAAAACCTTGGATGAGCGAAGATCGGCGCATGGGCATCTTCGATGCCGTAGCCCTGATTCTCACCTACTATTACCTCGAAGAATAAGGAGAAACGACCATGAGAAAGATTTCAACAAGAGAGCGCAGGTTTGTATTTGAGCAACCAGTCAGCGAGGATGAGATTTTGAGCCTGGCCAGAGAAATCACGACATCTCGATTGATTCGTGCCGGACCTCATATTTCATCATCTCAGTTGGCCAAGGACTTCTTGAGCCAACTGATCGGCAACAACGACCGCGAAGTGTATGCGGTAATCTACCTAAATTTACGCCGCCGAATCATTGCTTACGAAGAGTTGTTTCGCGGCACAATCAACGGCACCACCGTATATCCAAGAGAAATTGTCATCCGAGTTCTTTTCCACAACGCTGTCGCTGTAATCCTAGCCCACAATCACCCCAGCGGTGATCCTGCCCCCAGTTCTGAAGACCATCTTATCACCAAGCACGTGAAAGAGGCGCTGGCCTTGGTACAAGCCCGCCTTCTCGATCACTTGATCCTGGCGGGCTCAGCCTGGACCAGTTTCGCGGATAGTGGGCTTCTTTAGTCACATCTTTCCCGAGCAGCTTTCATCCTGTCTGCCCCCGCCATTTGTGGTGGCAACTGGCCTTCCTTGCCCATATTCCAACCCAAACTCAGAAGGAGAAAACTATGGAATCGACTGCACACGCCCAAGCACCAAGCATCACCGAACGAAAGAGTAGAATTGCATTTTTAAACGACCAATTACGAAAAACTGGTCTTGGCGGAAAATTTGTTATTACCGGCGGAGTGGCAAGTCTGGGGGATGAAAAGTTAGCTGGCGTTGTAAACGCCATGCGAGAATATGACACCTGGAGCGAGGACAACGATCCTCATGGTGAGCATGATTTCGGCATGCTAACTCTCGCCAACTCCCAAAAAGTCTTTTTCAAAATAGACTACTATGACACCCGCATGGAATTTGGCTCAGACGACCCGGCTGATCCAGAGAAAACAACACGGGTATTGACCTTGATGCTGGCAGAGGAATACTGACTAATCGTCAAAAAAAGGGAACGTGACTACGTTCCCTTAATTTTTTATTCTTGACCCTTATCTGACCTTTGGTTCATTCCAACCATAGACGCCACCTAAATGAAAAGTCACCTGCCCGCCCTGAGGATATTCCCAATAATCAATAATTCCAGCTTTAACCGAAAGCGGCTCCCCCAATAGATCACGGACCTGACCGTAATTCATGGCCTTGCGAAGAAGTCTCCATTGAGATAAATTTTTCCACTTGTCGGTAAATACAACGGGCGCACTCTGTGACGTTTCCAGCTGGTGTTCTAAAATATATACTCTTGCCTCAAGATCTTTAATCTTTTTGTCTACTGAAGAAGATCCACTTTCTTCGTTGGCTTGAATCTTACGAGTTTCTTCAACTGCTTTTATTTCAACCGGATTTTGCACTTTTATTGCGGTGGTTGCCGTATCGGCAGGAAGTTCAGTGGCATCTGCAGCTATCGGCGCGACAGAACCTGTTATCCCTTTCCGTAAAAGAGGGTCAACCGTTCCCGCCTCTCCAGTGTACGGGTTGATATTCCCTTTGGTGGAGTAATTGTTGGAAATGGTGCTGTCGGGAGCCGTGCGATAATGCGGCTGGACATAGGTGCCATCTTTACGAACATAGCCCTTAACCTGGACATCCCTGGCGAACACCGAAAGCGGGATTAACAACACCAAAAAGATTGCGATTAAAATTTTCATCAATCACAGCCGCAAGACGGACTCAACGTGCCATCACAACATAGGGCGCGGCCCTCGCTGCAACCACATACTCCACCATGCCAAGAACAACACCCTCTTCGCTCAAGCTCCTGGTCAATAAGCTGGCTGGAGACACAAACCTTTTCTTGGAGGGGTGCTGTCGTTTGATGGATCTGCTCGTTGTCGATGCTTGTTTCAGCTATTGACGGTGAATAGTTTAAGCCACAAACAGCAAGCGCCAGACAGAGAATCGCAATCTTTTTCATTTCCTTTCCTCCTGTTTTGGGTCGGGGCTCATTAACAGAAACCGCAAGCACTGTCAGTCCATTGTCTTACCCTTAATGATTAATTTATAGCACTTTATTTTAGCTTATTTGTCAACTTATACCCTTGAATTTCCAAGGTGAGCCTGCCCGCATTACCTATCAACGCACTTCATTACCCACCGCCCTTAAACCATGTCCTGAGATTCAAGTTTGCCTTCCAAAATTTCGGGCAGCTGGTTATAACTCACCATGACTAACAAAAAGACCAAACATAAAGACATCGCCCGGATCGACCAAGAGTCTAAGCGTACTTACGGCTGGTATGTCCGAGTCCGCTACCTCGGCAAAACCCACAGCAAATTCTTTTCTGACAAGAAATGTGGCGGTAAAGATAATAGCCTGCTGACTGCCGTGGCCTGGCGCGATGCCACAGAGAAAGCGGTTGGTAAACCCCGGACCGACCGGCACATGGTCACCCAGACCCAGATCAGATCGAATACAGGTGAGGTCGGCGTCCGCCTCAACTCAAAGCATAATCGTTACGAAGTCAGTTGGGTAGACAAGGACGGCAAGCAGGGTAAAACCTCAGTCTCGATTACTGCCCATGGGAAGTATGGGGCATTTAAGCTGGCATGTGCGAAAAGGGCGCAGAAAGAGGCGGAACGAATTGGTGTGGAGTAGCCGCAAGGCAACCGCGTCCTCTTGCTCTCCCCATCAGGGATGAATTAAAAACCACGGAGGTAGTTGTGAAAAAAATCATTTTGATAATTATTCAATTACTTGTCAGTGTGTCCATTGCCTTTGGGCAAGGTAACGGGAAGCTTCAAATCCATTTTATTGATGTTGGTCAAGGTGATGCGGCCCTTCTTATTTCACCGAAAGGTGAAACGGTATTGTTTGATAACGGGGTCGCCAAATTTTGCAACATGCCCGTGTCGTATTTGCAGCAATTAGGATTGGGTGAAATTGATTATCATATTGCCACGCATTACCACGACGACCATATCGGTTGCTCATCGGAAGTTCTAAGCGTGTTCCCATTAAAAAAACAAGCTTTTGACAGGGGATACACATACTCATCAGGTGTATACACAAAATACGAAAAAGCAGTCGGCGCTAAACGAAAGAAAGCAACTCAAGGCGATAAAATTGTACTCGATTCCACATCTGAAACCCCCGTATACATCGAGTTTGTAGCGTTAAACGGCGGTGGGATAAATACTTCAAACGAGAATGATTTGAGCCTAGTGTCGGTTGTCCATTATGGCAAGTTCGATGCTGTTATAGGTGGCGACCTAAGTGGGTTTGACGAGAATGATTATAAAGATATTGAAAGCACAGTGGCCAACAAAGTTGGACAAGTTGAGGTGTATAAAGTTCATCATCATTGTAGCAGCTACAGTACAAATGACACTTGGTTGTCAGTTGTAAAGCCTAAGGTCGGTATTATTTCGGCGTCAGGGACAATTGGAAGAAACCACAACCATCCGACTCAAAACTGTCTTGAAAGGCTTCATAAAGCAGGTGTGAAAACCTATTGGACCGAGATCGGTGGAGGTGCGACCCCTGAGCCTGCATGGGATGTCGTGGGTGGAAACATTGTTGTTGAAGCCGAGCCAAATAAAGATACTTTCACAGTAGTTTATAATTGGTCTAACAAAGACACATATCCCTTGTGGGAGACGAAAGAACAATAGCCTAGAAAACTTGGTGAAAGGTAGCTCTCCGCCATATGGTAAGAGGGTGCATGATAATTGTCAGTGATGTTGAAATTTCACGCGCTGATAAAATAATAGGCCCGGTCTCTTTATAGGGCCACCTGCAATCGCTTTCCATTGCCCCTGTTTAGAAAAAGGCGAATGACACAATAGGGTTATAGGGTTAAGGTAGGTTAAGCGTGTCAAACGCCCCTGAGACATAATCTGATAGTTTTTTACTGCCCTGTACCCTTCATGGTTTTATCCAAATCAACATCCCCTAAAGGCAAAGAGACAGAGCTTCCAGACTGATAAATAACCAACTTATCACCCTGGACAATAGCAGAATCACAAGGCAACCAAGCGCCATTTTTCAAGTGTACCTTTTTTATGCTATTGCTATTTCCGCTGCCACTGACAATAGGATCAATGCTACTTCCAACTGAATTGTTAGATTTGTAAGCATTATTGTCCATAGAAGGCGGAGGTTTAACAGCTGGTGGAGTGCTCGGTGCCGGGGTGTACGTGCTATACCCACCACCACTACCAGAATAATGACTTGAATGACTGGCATGGCTTCGATGACTTGAGTGGCTACGATGGCCAGCAAGCACCATATTGCCAGAATCATTAGCTCCTCCTTGCATAAGGAAAAGATCCGGTTTTTCAGATCTTCTCAGAGGCATTGTCGCAAGCATGCGAACAAATTCGGTTTGCATTGCCTGGCTTTTGCTGGAATCAAGCCCGAGCATCGTCAGAGAGAACACAATCATAGCCCAAATTTTCAACATCACCCATCTAGCCATTAGTATGCCCCTTTCCTGATGTTGTTGATAACATTATGACACCGGTTCTATCAACTAAACGCAGAGATCGACTGACTTCTGTGTGCTTGAGCCGAGTGAAAAAATCCTCCGCATGCAGACTGCATCTTACAACCTTCACATTCCTGGAAGTAGATATTTTTCCATTCAGAAATCGACTTCCGAGCGAAAGGCCAAAGTGATTTTGGCAGCGTACAAATCTGGTGGTTATAGATAGACACATTCATGCCACGGCGATGCAAGGATTTCACAGATTTTTCAAGTTGCTTCGCATAATCAGCGGGATCAATCCAAACTTTGTCTATGTTTTCTGCCGCTAACCCGATTGGCTCTAGTCCCATCAAGGCAACGTGATCAACAAACGGGAATGTCCTGTATACGAATTCAGCCCACTTTTCCAATCGTGAATAATTGGATTGCATGATGACAGTTCTTAATTCGACGCAGATTCCAACCCTAGCCAGGTTATATAATCCCTCGACGGTTTCCCAAAAAGCCCCTCTCACACCGACGATTTCATCATGGAGAGAATCAACATCTCCATACAGAGGCACACAGGCGAACAAGTTTCCTTCGGCTAACTCTGCAAGTTCTTTCGCTTTAACAAAATCTTTTAACAGCCGGGCATTCGTCAGAAGTTGAATCGAAGTGTTTGGAAGAAATTTCCGTGAAGCTGATACAACCTTAAGTAACCCTTCCCAGTTGAGGGTTGGCTCACCTCCGGTTATGCCCAGCACCTCAAGGTCTGGGTCTATAAGTGAGATAATTTTGGAAGAAAAATCGGCCAAATCCTCTTGGTCTGGTTGAGGCGGTTGCGGGCATGTAATGCAATGTGAATTACACCGATTGGTGACAAGCACCGCATTGGAACGAGATTTCTTTTCGTATAATACAGTGCCCCCTTCATTGGGTGTCAGGAGAATGACATCGCCCTTTTCCACAACATAGTTTTCACCTAAAAGCTTAAAAACCGGTGAGTCACAATTTTCAAACACTGGAGAAGAGCTGTTTAATAATAGGCCAGTTCGTTGTGACCTGCTCTGGGGGTCATTAAATATGAAAATATGAGAATCTGGCTCTGTGGCATGAGGAGAAACAGCTCCTGAGATAATTTTACCTATCAGGCTATAGGAAAAGTTGACTGCAACTCCTGTAAAGGTTCTCATGGTTCACATCTGAGTTGCGTTCGCAGAATTTTCTGCCAAAGGCTTGCCAATAATCCATGACCAGAAAATATCTTCAATATCTTCGTCATCCTTCGCTAAGTATTCAAAGATCACACGAAAAATGGCCTTATGCTTACGGCAGAAATCATTTTCTGGTCTTTTGCCAACCATATCACCATAGACAGCGTAATTCCTAACTGGATCGGCACCGCAATAGGACTGAAAAACGCACCAAGCACAGCCAGGCAGTGCCTCTATACAAGAAGAACTGATTATTTCTCTCAGTCTCTCACTTCCAAATATTTCACGCCAAGAGTGGCTATGAGCGTTCCCGACACAAAAAGATTTATCACCTTTGGAATGTGCCAGCATCCGGGCTTCATCCGATACATACACATCCCCGTTTGTGTCGTAAATCACGCCCCCAATTCCAACACCTGCTGGAGACTGCAAATCCACAAATCCTGTCGAAAATGGGGTCAGAATTCTTGATAGCAATAGGGTTGTAAACATTTCTGGGAAATACACCCCGGAACGGTTGATTTGGATAATTTTATCTAACGCCTTTGCATAGGCATCGACAAAATCATCCACAGAATAACCAAGCCGGTTCCACTCAGCTGATGCATAGCCGAGCGGGTTAAGCATTCTTAAGAAAATAGAACCCAATCCTCGGGCAATATATTCGTCAATCACTTCATCAAGGTGATCAATGCTCAAGTCAGTGACAGTCATTAAAGCTGAAATATTATCATGGCCAAGAGAAGATTGAGCTAGTGCCAAGTTTGCTGTCACATTTTTATAGCTTCCTTCTCCACTTCTATTTTTACGAAACTCGTCATGAATATACTCAGGGCCATCCAATGAGGTAGAAATATAAATTTTATTAGATTTAATATACTCAAGTTTATCTTCATCAAGAGCAATCAAATTTGTACAAACGACAAACTCTAAATTCTTTTTATATTTTTCATTAAGCTCTAGCGAATACTCAACAACACTTTTCAAAACATTAAAATTCAATAGTGGCTCACCACCCTGAAATTCAATTTTGATAGACTTAGCCGGACTCATAAAAACCAGTTCAACGCATTTTCTTGCGGTGGCAACATCCATATCAAGCACATCTTTGTCTTCAACACAAACCGATGAAGCATGGCAGTATGCGCACCTTTGATTACACCTTCGAGTAAGAACAAACATGTGAAGAGAAGTAAAATCATACAGAAACTGTTTTTTAGTGCGGTATTTGGTGGCCAGCAAATCTATCACATTAGAAAGATGAGAATCCCAGATCATGTTTTTGGATTTTAAATCTAGGTATTCACTGGATTCCGGCGAAATTTTTCGCCCGATCAATGCGTCAAAACTTGATTCTGGAAGGAAATGAAAATCTCCGACATCATTCACAAGGAGCACCCGATCCGCTACGCGCTCGAACCGGAATGGCAAAAAGCGATAAGACTGGCTCATGGCTGAATTTTGCTCACGATGATATCGAGGTTATCAACTGGCTCGAAAGCCTGAGCAATGATCATCTCTCGAACCAATTTATAATCTCTTCCGACATCGACTCGTATTTGATGATCGGTAACCAAACGGATGAACTCGGAAATCAAGGAATCTGGAGTTGCTTCTGAGATCGATACAGGCACATTGAAATTTACCTGGATTCTTCCCGCCGATGCAGTTTCGATGACTATCGTCGCTTTCTCTGTGAAATCATAGGAAGCATTCTTTATTGCCTCCAGAGAATACACTTTAGCGTCGAAACTAGTTGATACCACAACGTTATTCAATCTATTCAAGTTTAGATCCCTGCGAGATTTTTCGCATCTTGCGCCTCAACTGAGGGAAACGGCTCGAAACATTCACCAAGTGTATCTAATTTTCGAAAATTCGTCGTGTATCATTAAGCACTGCCCTAAGGAGCACTACTGAGCTTGCAACTTGATGCGCAACCTCGTCGTCTGTCATTTTTCTTCCGTTTTCTTTGTAGGCAGCGTTGGCAATGGAGATAGATGAATTGGCAATTTTCACTATTTCCCGTTTCAAGTCATCCTCAGAAGAAACCACAATCTTTTCAGAAAGAATACCCTTTCCCATGTATGGCAGAACTTCGTCAAACCTCGCATCGAAAGCGCCATGCGCCTTGCCCGACCATAGCCCTTCGTCATGATAAACTTTACCGTCGCTTGCAGGCTCATCCTTGTAAGGGTAATTATGCAGCGGTTGAGAGAGATCACCTATCAGATGTGCGATTGTCATCAGTCCATAATTATAATCTGACGAGTATTTCGTGGTCTTAATTTTCCGATAAAGGTCAACAATTTTCCAATACAAAACACCCGATTCCGCTGGCACCATGATCTTAATAGACCGCGACGCCGGATCAGCTTTCGGAACATATTCTTGTTCTGAAACGCCATATTTATCGATATATTCGGGTGAGACTGCCGTATTCGGAGCCGCATTGTGATAATGGAACTGAACCAACAGGTTGTAATTATCGTACCGTGAAGCGTCGGGGACACAGGCATTTTCCGGATCGTCTAAACCTGCTTGATGAGCTATGAAGCTGTGGGTTTGACATGACCATCCATAGCAGATGCTAGCAGGTAACGCCATGAACATCCCGAGCAACACGACAGGTTTCATTATTTTGCGCATTTCCACACCTCGTTGTTTCGGGCCAGGCAGTTCCAAGTACGAACTACCTGGCCGAGGATCAATTTATTTTCCCAAATGTTTTCTTACTGCTGCGCCGGATGTACCAACAGCTTTTACAGCAGCTTTAAGCTCTTTTTCTGAACAACTGAGGGCCTTACACCAGTTTCTGACCTCAGCCGGATCATTGATGTCAATGCGTTTTGCATCAAGCGGGTGTGTGATTTTTTTGTTGTCCGTCATAACGATCTCCTTGAGTTAACATCTTTATGAAATTCACCTCGTGGCTTGTACACTTTTCTAAAGCATCAATGGTAATGTTTCCAATGGCACCAGACAACACCTCTCTTATTAATCCCAAATATTATTCCTGGCATCTTAAAGGACTAATGACCCAGGTCAATAAGGGGATGGTGTAAATTAATAGGGGTTTTCCCTACCAGCGCAATAAGCCATCTCAGGAAGCCACCGACTCACACGAAAACGTACGGCAACAAACATTGTATGTGTGGGAAATATATTTATGTAACCAGAAATGGTCGTCAAAAAAAATAATCGTCAAAAAGGGAACGTGACTACGTTCCCTTAATTTTGTATAAAAACACAGTTAGGCAAGTTCTTTACTGATTGGTTATGATGGCGCTAAAAATTTCGCACAGACAATTAGGAGGACGCGCAAGGTCAAATTTCGCTCGCAGAGGCTCAGCACACAATCGCTATGGATTGGATTGCGGTGTACAAAGAGTTTTATGATCCAGCAGGGTGCAGATAAATCGTTTGTTTAGGTCAATCGTAATGCCAATAGAAGAAGCACTCACCGGCTAACAGCTAACGGGATAAGGCGATAGTATGACGACTGATTTCAGTATTAACAAGGTTGTAATCCACGAGCTAATCAAAGAACAGCACAAGGGAATACAGCCATCAAATATACGGCCCAGTGTTTTAGATGGCAGGAATGAAGCTGTTAAAAAATTAATCATGGGCATTACTTCCCTTTACGGAAGACGTAACAATAATGCCCATTATGGCACATTCCGAATAGGCGAAGGTCGCGGTTCATTTCCAGATCATTTTGAATCATATGCCCTCGTTATGCCACCCACCGAAGATGTCTTCTTGGCATTGACCCAAATCGCCATGAAATCTTTGTACTCAAAAGCCGAATTAAGCCCTCTAGCATCAGGTGGCTACATTTTATTTTGTGACTACTCAAACCAGCAAGGTCGATATTTCTTAACCGCAATGGTCAAGCAAAAAGAAGGCATTAAACTGAGCGAAGCTTTGGAACCAGAAGAGCTTGTTCAATTAGATTTAAGTCGGCTCCACCAAGCTGCACGAATCAATTTTGGTAAATTATCGGCATATTTAGCGGCAGACGAAAGAGATCGGCTCGAATTAAGTTATTTAAGTTTCGTAAGCCCACACACAGGCAAAACCGCCGCTGGTTATTTTATAACTGCTCTTGGCTGTGCACCTGGAGCCGGTTCTGCACGCGCCACAGAGACATTGATTCAGGAGAGCACAAAGTTCTTCAAAGAGAATGAGACGCTACAGCCACACGCCAGAGAGTTCAAAATCAACCTAATCGCTTACTTGCAAAGAAAAAAAGAGTCCGGTGAGTCCGCAAAGCTTTCGGAAATAGAGGAAATTGCTCGGCCATTTATGCCTGCCGATGAGTCTGGCCAAGCCGACGACCTTGTAGATGCTTTCATTACTCGCTTAAATAGTGAAGAGCTGGCAGTTCCAATTGAGTTTCCAGTAAGTAAGCGTGCCCTCGGCAGATATACGCATATAAAATATAAGGCGGACAACTGGGAATTAAACTTTGAGCGAGGGGCACTCGGCAATGACGATACAGCCGACATTTACTATGACACTGCTCTAAATCGTATCATAATAAATCAAATCCCTACTGGTGCGATTGAATTAATCAAACAAGAACTTGATAGCCGCGTAACTGAGCAATAGATAATGTCACTCTCATATTTTATTGAATTATTTCGAATTGCTGGGAAACCAGCAATTACTGGAGGAATGTTTTATGCGAGTCTAATTTACGACTCAAATGTTTCTAAGCTCATTACAGAAATACGCAAAATCAAAGCAGCAGTTTATTTCGATGAAATTATCGTCGATGGCTCAGAAATACTCGACACCAATCCACTGCCAGAGACATGGAGCAAAATTCAATTCACACTCAAGCTACCAGTTGATTCTTCAAGGAGGTTTTATCAATCTATTGAGGATCTAATCAACTGGCCCAAAACCTCAAGAGGTGAGCTACCTGAGGAATTCTATATAGTTGACCATGATTATTGCAGTGGCGAAGAGCCAATTCCTGCTAAATTGGAAAAATTGCTCAGTATATGTAAGCTTATAAAGTCGTTATCATGTCTTGCCAATTATCATGACGAAAAAGCTGAATCTGGATATTACAAATTAGTATTTATCCAATCTAACGATACTCAATATTTGCCAGCGACAGTCATTGAAACAAAGATAAGTAAAGAAATTCTAGAATTTTCAACCCCAGACATTAGATTGGTTCAGGGCTTATGTTCAGAAACTGCCAAGACTGACCCTCATTACAATTTACAGATAGGTGTTTTTTCTGTATCTATTACTGATTTCATGAGCAAATCACCAGGAAATGGACAGTCTTTTTCTTTTCTAATTCAGAATTGGAAAGATTTCTTAGAAATATACCAACAAAACCTAAGCACATATTTAAGTGGATTTTCTTTTCACAAGGCAAAAAAGGAAGTTGCTGAAACAGAACTAAAAATGGCAGAACAGTTTTCTAAAGTAATAAGTGACATCACAATTAAACTATTTAGCATCCCAGTATCATTCGCAGGGGTTATTATTATAGCGAAGCCAGTTAATGTTATCGAGAGTTCATTAGTTGAAATTGGCCTTATCCTTGCTGCATATCTTATTGATTGTACTGTTGACAACCAGCAACGTCAATTATCTTGTATAAGTGATGCGAAGAATATCGTCTTAAATTCTTTCGAGGGCAAAAAGGCAAGCTATCCGGATGAACTGAAAGTTGCTGTTAAAGGAATGAAAACCAAACTTGACGAAGGAGAAAGAAAACTGCGCCGATCATTAATTTCTTTCCGTGTGTTGAGTTGGTTACCTCCTATTGCCGGCATGGTTCCGCACATTTATTATCACTTCCTATCCTAGTGTTTTTATGTGATTTACACAGAATGTAGTGACAGAACGGGCAGAGGTAAAATAAAAACCAGGAGGGTACTATGGCACTTTACAAACAAGAACAATATCTGACGAAATCCAATGATGTTGCTTTTGATTCAAAATATTCTCCCGGAACCGCTGCGCCCCACCCCGGAATTTACCGTTGCACATCCTGTGGAGACGAAATAGCCATAGCTGGCGGACACATTTTGCCACCCCAAAACCACAAGCAACATAATCCTTCAAATGGTGCTGTTCACTGGCAACTATTGGTATACCCAGTCCAGAAGAAGTGACACCCCCCCCACTTGCGTATTGTGAAAAAACCCCCGACTCATCAATTTGATGAGTCGGGGCTGAGTTTTACGACCAAATGACAATGTTCTACGTTTCCTCCTCCTGCCACAATTTTTCCATCTTCTCTTTTGACCTGTTACTAGGAACTCGCTTGCCGTTTTCCCATGATTGAACCGAGCTAGGATCAGCCCCAAGCAATTTGGCAATTTCCTTTGTAGAGAGTCCAAGGTGTGTCCGGAAAAGGCGTAATCTTTCACCTTCCGTTTGGGAAGGCTCGATAAGGCAATATCCCAGGAAAGAAAATATCTTCGGATAATGCCGGACGGAGGGTGGGTAATGGTTCAACTCCCACTTATTAACCGAACAAGAGTCTACACCAATCACTTTGGCCACATCTTTCTGCTCAAGGCCAAGTTCCAACCGTTTTGCTCTCAGATGATCGCCAAGAGTTACTAACTCACTGGGATGCTTGGGATTTTGAGGCCGGACAGAGGCTTTAGTTACAGGTGACAACTTAGCAATGAAACCATGAGTATTCGTTGCTAAGTTGTTGTCATTTAGAAAAAAGGGGAGGTAGTGCAGATTGACGGCTACTTCGTCTTTGTGGATGATGATGCTTTCGGTAATGGCTTCCACGATTTGGTGTTGTTCGTCGCGTGACATGATCGACCAACGGGAATGAAGGTCTTTGGTTTCGGACATAATTTGCTCAGAGGATAGATTCTTAATTTTCAAAAAGTCTATCTCACTCTGGAGTTTAGGAAGCTGGTTGTCCAGTTGAGCAAAACGCTCTTCAAGAGGTCTGTGTTTTCTCCCGAATCCTTCCTTGGAAATCTGTCCGTCCATGTAGAGGTCATAGAGCTTATCCATCTCCCGCCCAAGATCGGTTTTTTCTTTTTTCAGGACTTCCAGTTGTTGAGACTTTTCCCGGATCGTGTCATCGGCTTGGTGAAAATAGGTGGCCAGGTCATCCTCAGAAAGCAGGAAATCCTTGAGCTGTTCTTGGTAAATTGCTTCCAAGTCTTCCGCTGGAATTTTGTTGCGGCACTTTACACATGTGTATTTCTTGCTGCCCGAAGGCACATACATCTTGCCATCACAATGGCAGAAAGTGAGCCCTGCAAAAAGGTGGGTAGCTGGTTTCCTCGGGATTCTTTTTCCGGACTCTTTCTGATCAGCCAAAATGGCGTTGCATTTTCCCCAGAGTTCTTCCGTAACAATCGGCTCGACGCTGGAAAAGACCCATTGATCTTCCGGTTTGAGCTCCCAATGTTTCCTGTCACCAGTACTCCGGGTGTAATTGGCCCGACGCATCCCTTTGGCAATAGGATCGGTAAGGAGCCTATCGACTGTGGTGTCTGTAAATTCTCCACCGTTACGAGTCCGATAGCCTCTTTGGTTGAGTAACCTTGCCACGGTCTTTTTCCGCTTATGTTCCAAAAACAATTCGAACATAAGTTGGCGGATGGGAGATTCGTGAGGATTCACGACCAGGCTTTTGCCTTCCCACTGATAGCCGAAAGGGGCAGCCCCTCCGAGTGGTTTTCCTAATTGTGCCCGGATCGGCACAGAGGCGGCCACTCGATCACTGATTTCTTCGCGCTCCCATTGGGCCATGGCGGCAATCATTGTGTAAAAAAGTCTACCAGCTGGCGAGGTGGTGTCGATAGCCTCCTGAAGGGAAATCAGACCGGCATCAGATGATCGAAAGATGTCGGCAATGTCCAGAAGTTCACGGGTATTCCGGGCAATGCGTGCTAACTTTGAAAAAATAATCCCCGAGATATGCCCAGACCGAATGTCAGCAATCATGCGTTGTGCTTCAGGATGATCCAACACGGATTTACCGCTGACGCCGGAAAGATTGTAGAGCTCAACAACATTCCAGTTCTTCGACTGCGCGTAGTATCGAGCGCGTTGTTCGTGGTTTTCGGGGCTTTCCCCCTTGGCTTGATCTTCCGTTGATACCCTAACCCAGATACCGACACGTTTAGAACTTTGCGGTTTATCCATATTCTCACCCCACCAAAATTGTTAAAGTGCCAGCAATCAGTTTTGTGTTTTTCTCAGTTGGAATTGTAACGTCAATTAGCAGACCATCAAAGGCGGTGTTCTTTGCTAGCTCTTCATCTTTTTCATTGAGTTTACAATCAGCTTGGCAATTGCGTCCTGCCGTTGCTTTTGCTGGGCGGCTTCTCCTGCCGTATAGTTCACTCTCACTTTATAACCCCGGATGGTTTTTTGCTGCTCCATTTTTGGGGTCTGTTTTGAGTCAAGAAACACAATCAGCTCTTCTGGCGAGAGATAACGGATTCTCTCATGAGTGCCAGCATCCAGCACCTCAACTGCCAGTTGACGGATTTTGTTCAGCTGAGATTTTTCATGCGAAAGAACCAGTACAGTTTCATATCCGGCGGCCAAACATTTTTGGATATTTTCTAATTCATGAGCAGCCGAGGTGGTCACCGAAATCTCACAGGCTAATTTTTCATTCTCTTTCCTAAGGGAAACATCCACGATTCCCGTGCCGCCCAAGACGGATAGCTCGACCTCGGCTTTGTATCCACGCTCTTCTGCCAAGCGTTTGATGAGCTGCTGAAGGTATCTGTGCTGAACCCCGCCCCGCCCAGAAGTAGGTTGATCAGGTATGGTTGATTTTCTTCGGGCATCATCTTTGGGTGATTCATTTCGAGGAGATTGTTCAACCGTATTAGGTTGAGCTTCAGACACTCGCTCGACTCTAGACTCTCCATTCTTCTCACCAGCCGGAGGTGGATTTTCCGCTTCTAGCATTTCGATTACTTGGCTTTTGGGAGTCCCGTATTTCTCCCTGGATCGATTGACTATGGCCAGTCGAGCTTCGGCATTCTCATTTCTTTCCGGAAGCGGGAAAGTCCTTAGATTGAAATCGTATTCTGCTTGCTCAATGCGTCCTACGGCTTGGCCAATAGCCAAACTCTGAAGATCCTTGGCATCGAAAAAAGAAAAGCCACCCGCCAGTTTTACGGCGTCATGATCACCCATGCGAAAGCAGATGCGCGTGTACGGATTGGAAAGTACGGAGCTGGCCACATCGCGGTCTTTGGACTCTAATTGTCGCAACTCTTGATGAGCCAGAACGAGTCCTAGTCCATATTTTCTGGCTCCGGAGAGAATGCCTTCCATGGAAGGGGTAATGAAATTTTGAAATTCATCGATGTACAAGAAAAAGGGCTGCCGCTTTTCTTGCGAAATTGCTTGGCGGCTCAATGCCAATTGATGAATCTTGGCCACGATGAGGGCACCCAGAAGATATGAGTTCTCTTCGCCGATACCGCCGTGAGAAAGTTTGGCCAAGAAAATCTTTTTCTCATTCATGACTTGGCCAAAGTCGATACGGTTTTGTTTCTGTGAGACCATATACCGGATGAGCTTTGGACGTAGAAAGGTATCCAGGCGGGTCAGAACTGGCCCTTGAGGCTTGCCGGTGAGAAGCGGAAACTCTTTTTCCCAGTAGTAAACAATCTCCTGGTCACGCACGGTTTTTAAATATTTTCGCCGAAAATCCGGTTCAATCAAAAATCGCCGGAGGGTCATGAGAGTTCCGCCTTCATTACTTTCCAGCATGGCCAAAATTCCATTGGCCAACACTGAATTCATCTGGTCGCCCCAGCTGGTGGACAGTCGGCGAAAGACCCCGACCAGATCAGAGGCAAGAAGAGTTTTTTCCGTTTCCGAGTGCGCCCCGAAGATATTGAAACCAATCGGGTACTCTTCATCGGTTGGGTCAAACAACACTACGTCATCAAGGCGCTGCGGCGGGATAAAGTCCATGATTTGGTCTATTAAATCGCCGTGGGGGTCAAGGACGGCAATTCCGTGGCCATTCTGAATATCTTGGATGATCAGATTAAGCAGCAGTGTGGATTTACCGGTGCCTGATGCGCCGACGACATACATGTGTCGCAATCTCTGCTCAGAACTGAGCGAGACATTCTTGATCCGGCCATGGTGGGCATTCTCTCCTAAAAGGAGCTGATGATTTTCTGACAGACCCGGAGCGGCCTTGGTCTTTTTGGCGTTGCGTAAAAACTTTGCGCTCCTGATCGACGAAGACGGGAAATGGACGAAGTTGATCAACTCATCCAGATTGAGAAGTATTCCGCTCCGGTTGGTCAATCGCCCTACCACATTCTGTGCATGAATCTCATCGGGATAATCTTTGTTGTGTAGCGGAATGAGGCTATTGCTGCCGGGAGAATTAAATTGAACCAGCGCCCCGCCGAGACTTTTAACGATGGAGTTGGCTCTTTGCCGTGATGAACTTTTGGCACCGACTCGGACGACTGCCCCATAGAGAGGTTTCTCAATCTTACTTCTGACACTTTTTGCCAGTTCGGGGGCATCCGCCAGAAACGGTTTGCCGTTCCAGTCTAGGGCAGCAAATTGCAGACTATCCGCCCACGGACAGCGAGCCGGTAGGAAGATAACTTGAAAAATACCGATGTCCGTTTCCTGGCACAGAGACAAGGCACCAATAATTCCAATCAACGGATCGACATCAAATCGGTCAGTACGTTCCAAGGGCAGCATGGATTCTTGATCCAAGCCGAAATCAACAACAACTGTCTGGTCATTGCGAGGATCTTCCCAGGGGACGGAGAAGAGCCCCTGCTCTTGGGTAATCACAGCCTCGGGCAGATACGCTTCCAGTTGCGTGAGGATTTCTGGGCGGTCGCGTTGGCGAACAGCCAACTGAACCCAAATTTGGTCGGCAGTGCCGATGAGCTCAAAACAGATTGGAAAACGGGAATAACTCAGTGATTGTAGGAATTGATCGGCCAAACGTTTTTTGCATTCATAGGACGGCGGTAGGACAATTTGCAACTCGCAGATTTCACCTTCGGGAACATACAGGTCGGGCAGATCTTCCGACTCTTCTTCGTAATAGTTGGCGGTGGATTCTTCTGGATTTGGCGATACGGAATTTCGAAATGCGTCAGCTATCGAGCTAAGAAAGGTGGGCTTCCGCCCGTCATCTATGACTTGGGCTGGCGGAATATAGTGTCCACGAAATGGTTGGAACGGTGGTTCAGGGGAGACAGGATAAGGCCAAGTCAAATACCCTCGGGTCCGGTATTCCCAGTCATAGAAGTTTTTAGTGAGAAGCGCGGCCTGGCTTTGCGATGCCGAGCGATAGGCTACCGGTGGATCGGCCATGCTTCACCGACAGTTATAGGTTGAAGAAATTACGCATCACTGGCTTCCGATCAGTTTCTGAGAGGACTTTGAGTCCATTGGTCTTGGTCATGCCATCCACCACTTCCAACACGGCGCTATGAACCAGGGACTGATACATGCTGGCGGTATCAACGGTGTAATACGTGGTGGTACGGAACCATTTTTCCATCAAAGATCCAAGAATCGGAATCCACAGTATGAGTGACCAGAAAAACGAAGGCATTTCTCCCAGCCACCAGGAAATGAAGAAGCCATTGCCAAAAGGAGCGCCACAAATATCAAAGGTCAGTCTCTTTCTGCGAACACGTAGATATTCCCGTTTTGCAGAAAAGATGCCCCCTTCCTTCCAATCTACACGGGAAAACTTGGCCTCGGGGATTAGTTTTGTTTTTAGAGCATTTTGCACATCGTCATAAAATTCTTTCGGCGAAGCAGTCAGGCCTTCGACAAAAGTGCTCCAGTGGGAAATTACCATGGGGGCTTTGGGCATGGATATTCTCCTTAGCAGAATTTGAAGCCAAAAACGCACAAAATAGAGTTGGATAGTTACCGATTACCAGCGACATTTCAATGACAAAAAGCTGAGACACTAATTTTCTTGGCTACCACAAGGTGATATTGTTACGGCGCTGAATGGGAGGGATGGTTTGCCGTCGATCATTAACTTCAGGTAGATATGATAATTAGGTAGGCGCATGAGGTCATGAGAGGTAAATATTCCCTGAAATTCTTTTTCAAGGAAGGTGGCATCTCTGCCACCCAAGCGAAAGCAGATGAGTGTTCCGGCGTTTCCAATTACGGCATTCCGGATTTTGACATCCAGCTGGTCAAGGTATTGGTGCGCGAGAATGAGGCCAACGTGATACTTTCTGAGTTCTGAAGCCATGTTGACGAGAGAAAGCGTAGTAAACGATTGGAACTCATCGGCATAGAGAGCAAAGTCCCGCCTCTCCTGTTCAGGGCTATCCGCACGGCTGAAGGCGGCCAGTCCAACCGAAGTCATGAGGAGTCCACCAAGAAGCAAGGAAGCATCTTCACCTAATTTACCCTTGGCCAAGTTGACCAGCAGAACTTGGCCGTTATCCATAATCCGACGCAAGCTGAGGGCTTGTTTCGGTTCAGTGAGGACTTGCTTGAGAACCGGATTGGCCAGAAAAGCCCCAATCTTATTTTGAATTGGCGCAATAGCGTCAGCGCGCATCCGGTAAGAATACTTTTCGTACTCTTGGAGCCAGAAAGATTTTACCAGCTCATTCTCAACCCACTTCAGGGCTTTGTGCCGGTAAGTGGGACTATTGAACAGTTGAAGAATATCGGCGAGAGTGGCATGAGGTTGATCAAGGAGGGTCAGGAGACAATTTCGAAAGATGTGTTCCATTCGCACTCCCCAAGCATCACCCCATTGTTTTTTGAAGACCTCAAGGATGCCTGAGGCTAATAATGGGCGGCGCTTGGGTGAAACATGGCGAATAGGATTGTATCCAATTCCCAGGGTGTTTTCCGCGACATCCCAATAGATCACGCTTGGGTTATTTTTAACTGCCGCATAGATTTTTTGCGATGAGTCACCGTGAGGGTCGAAAAAAACCAGACCTCTTTGGCTAGAGATGTCTTGAAGGATGAGGTTTTCGAGGAGAGTGGACTTTCCCGTGCCGGTTTTGCCGATTATGTAAATATGGGATAATCTATCTTTGCTTTTGATGTAGAATTGGAGCTCAGATCCTCGAAAATTGGTTATTCCGATGAGGTATGTTTGTTTTTTCATGCCATTTAATGATAGGAGGACTAGCGTAAGCGTTAAAGGCTGTGAGTTTTGAATGCAAACCTAATTTTTATTGGGTAATATACAAAAAGAGTGCGAGTGGCGATTTAACAATCCAAAACCTGATGAGCAATTAAAGCTCTTAAAACAGCTAGTTAAAAAATATGGGCTAGTTATCTAGGACAGTCCCAAGAACATTATTCAATAAAAGCTGAGTTATTGAGAAAGTCGCGATTTACTAAGCATTCCCATATTGTGTTAACTAGCCGATATTACGGGGCATAACTCTAGCGTCAAACTTTGCGCAAATATTTGCCGAACTGTGAAGTTCTTAATAAGTATCGAATACTGAATGCGCCACCAGAGGACATTACGTAAATATTATCGTCATCGTCCACAACGTTACGCATACACACAGTCGTCAATAGAGTGACGGAAACTTGCCGATGGAAACATATTACAAACCTATACCAAAATTATCCTAATGAAATCTCAAGCGGAACAACTATTAAGTACATCTGTTAAGACTTCAGATGGCCCAGGAATAAGCATTACAACTGCGGCAATCCTGTCAATTGTAATGCCTATTCTTATGCTTACCATCAGTTTACACATAAAAGACACGAAAAGATTTATTTCATACTCAACAAGCTTCAGCAAAAACGACAACACCAATATTACCATAAAGAACGAGTCTAAATATTTTATTGATAAAATCGTACTCTCAATTGATTCTAATGGGATTTATCCTGTATCAATAGAAGACTCTAATGGCATAAATTTGATGGCAAAAGCCACATTGATTGGGAATGTCCCAGATCATGGCAGTGTCAATTCTACAAACAATTTCGCACTCAAAATTGAAAATTTAGCCGGTCATGCTATAATTTCAGTAGGATTAATTTTTCCAGAAAAGCATGTTAAAATCACTCCCGTAAATTCATTTCCAGAAAACATCCATATTGTAGAAAATACAAATAACACATACTTATATAATTGGTATTACTGGTTACCTTACTCAATCATACTGTTGATCTTTGTATATCGTGTTGAGAAATATAGAAAAATAAGAAGAAATGCTATAATATTAGACAAATGTATATATTTGATAAACAGAGAATTCCACAACAACACGGAAGATTTTCTAAAGTATACATACGATGATTTATGTAAAAGAATAAAACATATCAACAGTGCAATCGCATCTGCCCCAAATGAGCTAATTGATTTCAATGATTTTGGATTAAAGAATAGATATATTGTTGGAGACGAAAAAGAATACATTATATTCGCTCCAAAAACATTAATGGGTCTTCCAACCTTCAGATATCGTTTTGGAAACAGAGAAAGAGTGCTATTATACATAGAGTTCACAAAAAACAATGACCGCCACGAAATATGCAAGATGGAATATCATCCAATTAACGATTTTTTCTAATAACTAAAGATGAAATACCAAAAAAGAAAAATTAAGAATATCGGCTTATTTAATCGTATAGGGATTAAAGGGAATAAACTTCCGTCTGAAAAGCTGCAACAAATCTATCAATTGTTGCTAAGCAAGGGCTTTAGAGAAACAAGATGGCAGTTTATTTACGAGGGACAACTGGCGGGACTGGTAAAACCCTACTCATGTGGAAAAAACGAAATCCATGTTAGGTTTTACGATGACAGAATATTCGCTGAGTTTGAAATTGGAAGAGCATATATACAACATTTTCTTGGCCCACGCCTCAATGCAAATGGTTATTTATTCTCTTTGCTAGTGAACCATTTTAGCGAATTGAATGACATCAAGTGGTTGGAAGAGTTATTTTCCACGGAAAACCAGACTATTGATGAATTGTCTATGCGAATTTGGGACGTCAACAAAACTGAAGACCCTTTTTTATACAAGAGACAACAAGAAAATATACTACGCGCTAGTACTCTGTTTGTATTATCAAATTTTTTTATTGGTTGGAAATGGGCTTACAGCATCATTGTCATTGGAATATCAATATATGTATTCAAGTTTTCAATAGAGTATCTTGTCTTACTTCCCTTGATGGCTATTCTATTAACTCCTTTTCTGCCACACAAAGGTAAGCCATGAAACACAATATAAATATAGACAATAACTCAAATGGACTATAAGTCGATTGAATCTTTTTTTAACTTTGACACCATATATGTATTATTAAATCTCCCGCCCCTTCAGTTTTATTGCGTACTATTCGCCCTTATGTTTTTTAATTCGTTAGTTATGGTTCCACCTAGTGAATATATATGTATTGCCGCCGGAATACTCTTGTCAACCAAAGGCGATTACAACCTAAACTTAATCATTATAATTGCAACTTTATCAAATTTGCTTGGGACTTTACCGTGGTATTTTCTAGGTAAACGCCATAAAACACGCAACAAATCGCTAACTAAAAAAACATTTTCGAAATGGCTTATCATAAATAAAATTATAAATATTTACACAAAAGATTTACAGCACATTGAGAGATTATATGAAACCAACGGTTTTTTGCTAGTCTCCATCCTTAGAAATGTCCCAGTCATTAGATCAATTTGCTCATATCCTGCCGGCAGGATTGGTATGGATTTTACTAGATTTGTCACTTATTCTTTTGTAGGTATTTTGGCATGGGTAACCATTTGGTCTTGTGCTGGTAAATTTATAGGATACACAATCATCAATTACAATATGTATATTTCGTTATCATTTGGTGTAATATCATTTTTAATTTTAAAATTAACGATCAATCTATTAAGGAATAAAGCAATTTAAAAGTCTACAAAACCACCGTGATTTAAAACAGTTAATGAAATATTGAAGAAGAATCGTCTTTCAAGAGAATTGAATAAATTTGTTTAGCTTCTTTGGCGGTGCATTTTCTCTTTCGGTAAAGAATTGCCCCTTTCTTTCGATTTGTTGTTCGACAAGGGCACCTGTCAAGGTGGTGTATATTGTGCAGCTAGCAACCCCCAAACAAACGCCTAGTTAAGACGTTCGTTCGTTTGTTTTAGATGCCCCATAAATACATACCTTAGACATACAATTCCCTCAAGCCTCTCAGGCTTCCATCGACTATCTAAATTCCCTATACTTCATTCCTATATTTAGTGTAAAATCAATCTATTGTTTCTCGCATCGGCTTACCGAACTGGTCGAAGTAAGCCATCTAAAATCTAACTTTGCCGTCATCGATAGATCCCTTGCGTGCTTTGTTCATAAGATTTCATTTGAAAAGCTAGTGATGCGAACGAATATCGATAGACATGGCAACATTGACTTTATTGCTCAAAAAGCTATGCTTAAGTGATTAATAGAATAATTAAATAGTTATGCAAAAAAAAGTTTTGAATGCAGTTATTTTCTCAGCAGTTGTCCTGTCTGCCAGTGTTGGTTTTTTTATATTGATAAACATAAAAGGTCCACAAGATCCAAATATAAATCATAAACAAGAACAAACAGAACATGTACAGGAAAGACCTGAGGATATTTTTGTTCGCAATGTTGATATTTCAAGATGGACGACATACAAAAACGAAGAACAAGGAATTGAGTTTAAGTATCCCGAGAAATTGTTTGATTTAAAAATAGATGGTGATGATCATTCTGGTTCTATGGAGTTGGTTAATATAAATAATTCTAGAATTTGGCTTACTCAAAAAGGATTTTCAGTAAATGACACTGAACATAGGATTATTATAAATATCAACTCCCTTAAAACTATCAAAGAATATTATGTGGAAAAAGATGGCAAATGCAACTCCGTATCGGTATCAAATATTAAAGGAAAGATATGTGGATACGAAAGCGGTTCTAAATACGAGGAAGATATTTTTAAAGATTCTATGAATCGTTATTTATCACTAATCAATGACGGTGTGTGTAATGGACAATTTACAGTTTTTACAAATGAAATAAGAATAAAAAATGCTGGTGATTTTACTAGTAGTATCAATGTCGGTTGTAACGATGATTTTGTAATGGAAAAAATTTATCAGGCTATATATAAATCTATCCATTTTTCTAAATAGAACCTTATTTAGTTAACTAGTTTATATTTAATAATAATACATTTGCAGATTCACAAAACTGTGAGTCTATTTTTGAGGTTCTCTGACAAGAGGAGGATTTAATTATGGCGAGGATATGTTATGTCGGATTTCTGGGAATTATTTTATTGACAGCTCATACCGCGAATGCTCAAACTGTTATGGATGTGCAATTACCTTTCTATGACGGCAAGTCCTATAGATGTACTCAGAACAGCAATGACAGCCCAACTCATAACAATATTTATACTATGTATGATTTGGATTTTGGATTGTCAAATGGTTCTATTGTAGTTGCAGCAAGCGATGGGGTAATGCACTACGGAAGCAATCCCAATGGTTTCGGGACTTACGCTAAGATTGATCATGGTAATGGCTACTGGACAATGTATGGTCACTTGAGTGGCTATATTGCCAATGAAGGAGATGTGGTTGCTGGACAACCAATCGCGTACTCAGGAAATACGGGGCTTTCCATTGGTAGTGGTGGTGGTTATCATTTACACTTCGGAGTGCACAGCGGTTCAGGTGTAGGAAATTCCAAAAAGATGAGCGTGTATGCTTTAAATAAAAATACAAATTCATCGGGATATTTTGATACTGGATTGCAAAATGAAACAGAATTTGTTTGCGGACTTACTTCCGGTAATTTCTATGAATCTCGTCCCGTTGGTTCCATATTTAGTGATTATCAATGCAAGTCACTTACAAGTGGTGGTGTCCTTTGCTGGAGTGGAAACCCGACAACTTGTGAAGATGGCGATAATCACGTTTGGTATCACAAAAATAGCGAGGGTGCCAAAGTAAGTGAAAGTAATTCTAGTACTTGGCAAAAATGCTCTCTTGATTCTGGACAAATAGCTAATATTTTCTCGTATCTTGATGGTGGTTATGGTGTTGGTGGGGTTGGGCCTGGGTCGTGGACTGATGCAACTGACTCTGCAACTTCAAGCTTACCTGACTTTGTCGTCAATAAAACTTGGCTCGAAACCCCTTGGGGCGTCGAAACATACAAGTTTGGTCTGGGTGAGTCTTTCAACACTAAGGCCCAATCTGAAAACATTGGTGACGGCTCATGCCTCAACACTGATGCGACTCAGGAGATCACCGGCCATTTCTATCTCTCTAAGGGCTACAAAGAAGATGTGCATAGTGGAGATGGAGCATGGCGTAGGCTCGACAGCACCAACACGCATTGTTCCAATCTTGGTCAGGGTGAAACTAACACCGAAACCAAAAGTACCAATGTTTGGGAATGGATCACGGAGCCGGGAATTTACAATGTCGTCTATTGTATTGATCATCCGCAAGATGATCATAACAACGGAGGCGACCACGCCGAAAAACACGAATCCAATAATTGCAGCACGGAAGCCGTTTTTGAAGTGACGGCTGATCAGATTGTCAATCCTGATCCACGATTTGTCGATTTCACCACAAATGGATTGGGATTTCGCGGCACCCCGCCAATCTATGCTGGCAGCCAAGCACATTTTGGCGCATGGGTAACCAACAAGGGAAACACAACTCCTGGGCGAGACATTCGCTCAAACTATTCTGTACAATGTTCCGGCACCGCCCGCATTCAATTGGCTGATGATGGCACACCTGCCAGTGCACTTTCTCCGGGAGCTTCGGCTTTCGAAGAAAACATTGGCGCGGTCACATTGCCAAATGCCTCAGGGGCTTGTGTGGCCTATTTCTGCGCTGACTATCAAAACGCAGTGGTTGAATCCAATGAGGCAAATAATTGCACAACATTCAACTTCACTTTGAAACCCAGACCGACACCCAACTTCAAAATAATCAAGATTGAAGACAAAAAAGGTTGTTGTACTACCAACCGTGGAGACAAGGTATATCCGCGTGTTTGGACGCAAAACACCGGTACGGCTGCACCGCTGCAAAACGTGGCTATGCGTTATTACATCCGGAGTGCTGGCACTGGCAATGTTTGGTGGGAAATTGCCAACGACACTATGGAACCAAGAGAACTTCCACCGGGAGGAACCGACGAAGAAAGTCTGGACTCTGGTTGGAAAATTCCCAGTGGCAGCGCTTGGAAAAACCAATGGCATGAGATCAAGGCTTGCGTTGATCCGCTCAACGCCATTGCTGAATCCAATGAGTCTGACAACTGCATGAGCTACAGTCGGTTTTCGAAGAAATAATTAAGTTTATCTAAGATTATTCCACCTGCCGCTCGGTGACCTTATGTCATCGGGCGGCACTTTTATAATAATTCAAGCAACTTCCGTTCCTTGTCATTTCAATTTGCTTCTGATAATATTTAAATATCTTTCGCTCATCCTTTTTGTTATACCTCCTTTTTATATCGCTACGACAGATAGGTACGCATTATGTTTTTTTCGACTTGCTACTGAGCAAGGGGGGTGATTGTTTTGAATCTCGTTTTAAATCCTCCATCCCGTATACAGGATGAAATTATAGGAAAAACTTTTATGAAAATAACGAACGTACACCTAAGGAATTTTCGTAGGCTAGAGAATGTCGAGATCGGATTTGAGGCCGAGGAAACTGTTTTTGTAGGGCCAAACAATAGCGGTAAAACTTCGGCAACCGCTGCTTTTCGACTTTTCTTGGTTCGTCAAGAATTCAAAATTCACGACTTTTCCGTTTCGCGAATTGCAGAGATAAATGCATTTGGAACAACTGACAGTATAGACAAAGACAGTCTCCCCTCAATCAAAATGGATATTTGGTTTTCAATAAATCCAGATATAGAATTTGGACGGGTTTTCTCTCTTGTGCCCAATGTTTCGGCCAGCTTAGAAAAAGTTGGTGTTCGAATGAAATTTAGCGTCAAGGATGCCAAGAAGCTGAAGTACGAATATCTAGCCACATTCCCCCGCTTAGAAAGTGGTGTGGCACAGAAAACGCTCTCCCATTACCTTTCTCTTCAAGGAAATTTAAATCGTCATTTTGGATTGAGTTACTATGCCTTAGAAAACACCGAGAATGATTTAGTGACTATCCCGCTTGAACCGGAGGAAGGTAAGCGTGTTTTAAAATCTTTGGTTCGAGTGGACTTTGTTGATGCACAGAGAAATATCGATGACCAGGAGAATGGTCGTAGTAACCGGTTATCCTCAGCATTTGCAGCGTTCTACAAGAAGAACCTCGAACAAGCGGAGATAAACGAGGACGCAAATCGAATAATCGATGAAAACAATGAAAGCCTCACAAAACACTACGATAAGCACTTTAAAGACTTAATGGTTGTAATCAAGAGCCTTGGTGTGCCATCGGCCAATGACCGTGAGTTGAAGATCATCTCCTCTTTAAGTTCTGAATCAGCGTTGCAGGGAAACACAGCTCTTCTCTATGTAGACCCTGTACACAACCATGAACTTCCCGAAGTGTATAATGGTCTCGGGTTCAAGAACCTTGTTTATATGGCGATCCAAATCAGCCATTTTCACTTACAGTGGATAAACACTGAAGAGAAACGGCCTCTATGCCAAATCATTTTTGTCGAAGAGCCGGAGGTACACCTCCATGCGCAGGTTCAACAAACATTTGTTTCGAATATTTGGGAGATTATACGGAAGGCATCTGACGACGCCGGTGAAAGTCACATGGTGCCTCAAATTGGAATTACTACTCATTCATCACATATTTTGGATGCAGTTGAATTTAGAAAGGTCAGATATTTCCGCCGTTGCGCTTTAGATGGAGAAGATCAATCCAAAATTACAACTTTGAATGCTTCAAAGGTTCTTAGTCTACGAGACTTTAAGCCACAAAAAAAATCAGCCGCCGGAGAGATCGAAAACGAGGAAGAAACGTTAGACTTTCTTAAACGGTATCTTAAACTCACACACTGTGATCTATTCTTTGCTGATGCTGCCGTACTAGTCGAGGGCACCGTCGAGAAACTTCTCTTACCAAAGATGATGGAAAAGTCTGCTCCAGGCCTGAAGCAAAATTACCTCACAGTGCTTGAGGTTGGTGGTGCTTATGCCAGCCGCTTTGCAAGTCTCCTGGAGTTCTTGGGCATAGCCTACCTAGTCATAACGGACTTAGACTCGGTTGATCCAACCAATAAAAGAAAAGTATGTAGAGCTGACACGCCAGGATCAGTTACTTCAAATGCATCACTTAAATTCTATTTTAACAAATCTGTTATCAGCGATTTGGTAAAACTGAATCATGCGGAACAGATTTTGCCAGGTGGTCGTAGTTTTGTTGCATTTCAAAAGCCAACAACCGTTATAGGTCATAATCCTGCAAAAGAAATGCACGGTCGTACATTTGAGGAAACATTTATTTATCAAAACTTGCAACTTTTCCGAGACAGAAAGATTGGTTTTGAAGCAGATATCCCAGGCGATCAAGACTTTGAGAAAGAGTATAGCGCCATCTTTGAGGGGATAAAATCACCATCTTTTAAGAAAACTGAGTTCGCGCTTGGTGTTGCATCAGTAAAAGTTGATTGGGAAACTCCTCAGTACATTGCTGAGGGTTTAAGCTGGCTAGAGAAAACAATGTGCGCAAACCCTCTATGTGAAGCTAACAAGTAGGCGTCACGACGATATGCGAAGATTAATTGAAACTAAAGCAGATGCAGAAATCAAAATTTGCTTAGAGGCGAAGCAAAGTTTTTCTGTTATTGCCGGGGCGGGTTCAGGTAAGACCACTTCATTGGTCACTGCACTTCAGCATTTAAGACAGACAGCGGGGCCAAGCCTTCGACGCAATGATCAAAAAATAGTGTGTATTACATATACTAACCGAGCGGCAGAAGTTATTTCTAACCGTTTGGATTTTGATGATTTGTTTCTTGTGGCAACCCTACATACCTTTTTGTGGAGCCAAATCAAAAGATTTACACCCAACATCAGGGAAGCTGTTCGTGAGCATATCATTCCGGCACATATTGAAAACAAACAAAAAGACGACAATGGTGGTCAAAGCAAAAAGGCGGTTGCAGCTAGAGCGAAGATTGCGTCACTACAGGCTGCTCTTGATAACTTGGATGCAGTTGATAAATTTGAGTACAACGACAATAAGTTTAGCGACTATCCCCAAGGCAAATTGAATCACGATGACATAATTGATATCGCCGCCTACTTGATATCAGATAACGCAATTCTCCGACAAATTATTGGACAGAACTATCCATATATCTTTGTTGATGAAGCACAAGATACTTTTGGAAATGTAGTTGATGCGTTAAACAAGGTTTGTGAAAATGATGGCCTGCCTATTGTTTGCTATTTCGGTGATCCAATGCAGCAAATTTACGATAAGAGAGCGGGAGACTTTGCAGGTCCATCCGGTTCCATAATAATCACAAAAGAAGAGAATTTCAGATGTTCACGCAAGGTAATCGATTTGCTAAATGCCTTTCGTAATGATGTAAAACAGATTCCAGCAGGTAAAAACGCCGAAATTGATGGTAGTGTATTTATCAGATTAGTTGCTGCTGAGACGCCTTTGGGTGAACGGAAAAAATATACCGAAATTCAAATTGAGCGCACATCCGCACGCTTTGACGAAGCTTTAGAGAGTTGGGGTTGGGCAGGACGATCCGAAGTTAAGCAACTCTTCCTAGTTCGTCAAATGATTGCAAAGCGACTAGGATTTCCCATTCTTCACAAACTATTCACTGGCCAGTTTGCCTCTTCAAACGCCCAAGAAGCTTATGAAAAAGGTGAGCATTTTTTGTTACAGCCGTTTGTAAATTGTTTATATCCTTTAGTGCAAGCCCATCGAGATAGTGATCTGAGACGAGTTTTCGATATCTTGAGAAGGTCAAGCCCGACATTTGATCCCCAAGGAGTCAACGCGGAACGCACTTTGGGCGAAATGAAAGAGCGCGCAATTGACTTAATTAAGAGTCTTTCAACTCTTTGGATTGACAATTCTTTGGCTGATATTTTGAGGTTTTGTCGAGCAAACAACTTGTGCCATATTTCGGATCGACTGTCCGAGCATTTAGATCGCGCACCAAGAGAAGAAGAATATGATGATGATTTGCATTCAAGTGCCAAAGGCGACTGGTTGGTAGATATATTTTTCAAAATGACTAGCAAGGAAATCGAGCCATTCACTGCGTTTATCCGTGAAAACACTCCTTTAAGCACCCAGCACGGTGTAAAGGGTGAGGAATACAAAGATGTTGTTGTTGTATTTGATGACATTGAAGCTGCGTGGAACAACTACAGTTTCACAAAAACACTGACACCCAATACATCAGGTGCGCCTACCGATGGACAATCCGACAAGAGCAGAAAGCTTGCCTATGTTTGTTTTTCTAGAGCTGAGGAGAATTTAAGAATTCTTCTATTTACGTCGAATCCAGCGGCTGCTAAGGAAGAACTTATATCAAAAGAATTGTTTAAAGAAAACCAAATATCTATTGCCAGTTAAGGTGTTGATGTGCATTATCGACAAGCTCTGTAATCAATTGGTCAGATGGGGCTGGATAGTCTTTGACAAGAATAGCATAAATTTGTTTAGCTTTTTGGGTGGTGCATTTTCTTTTCTGGTAAAGAATCACCCCTTTCTTTCGAGTTGTTGTTCGACAAGGGGCACACAGTATAAATCCAGCGAGATTTTCTTTTTTGTCTATATTAAATTAACCTAATGGTAGGTATAATACTTGCTTTTATAGTTTCAATCTTGGCTACAGCTCAAAATACGATGCTGAAGGTTTTGGGTGGAAAAAAGATTGAAGTGCCTGAGGAAAAAAAGCAGTTGCAGAAAGACTCGGATTCAATGATGGGATTGATTACAGCGTGGGCATCGGCAGGGGTGGCTTTTATAATCACAACTATTGTCCTAGTTTGGTTGGGCGGTTTGTCGCGAGTAGCGGAATTGCCAATTGAGTTTTGGCAGGCTGCGGCATGGAAAATCCCACTATATGCTCTGGCAGTTTGGAGCTATGCTTTGGCGCATCGAAAAGGGGATATATCATTGATTAGTCCGCTTCTCTCAATTACCCCAGCAATTATTGTTGTACTTGCACCGATGATTGGCCAGACAGCTAGCCCGCTTGGCATAGCTGGAGTGGCTTTTATTGTGATTGGAGCGTATTTTTTGAATTTTTCACAAAGGAAAGATGGTTTTTTGGCTCCGATGAAAGAGCTATGGAAGGATCATGGCGCCAGATTTATGATGTTGACAGCTACGCTTTGGGCCATTGTTAGTGTGGTTGATGCAGTTGGTGTCAGGACTGGCGGCAATGATTTTGTGGCAGCTGTTATGTGGACAGTAGTTATAAATCTTGGTTCTGTTGTTCTCTTGATGCCGTTTGCTTTGTATTTCATAAACAAGCTCAAATCTAAAAACGAATATCAAGAACTTGCCTCTGTTCAAAAATTTCTCGGAAAGAGTGGCGCTGGCAAAATGACTTTGACTGGTTTTTTTGATGGAACTCGAGAGGTTTTTCAGATGATGGCTATGACTTTCATGCAGGCGGCCTATGTCAATGCTATAAAACGATTTTCGATGGTACTGGGGGTCATTGTCGGCGCGGTTGTCTTCAAGGAAAAAAATTTCCAAGAACGATTAACTGGCTCACTCATCATGCTTGTTGGGGTTATCTTCATTATTATCTCAGCGGTTATAAAATAACTTCGTGAAATTCATTCGATCTAAAAAGACTCGCATCTGAAAAGCTAGATGGCGAGCTTTTTTAATTTTTTACTTTATTATGCTATAATAAATCTATGAAAAAGTATTTTTTGGTTACAATTTTACTCACAGCCACAACTTTGTTGTCTGGCTGTTCTTCGACGCCAAAAACAACTACGCCAGTGGTGAAAGTGCCGGTTAGTAACATTATGAAGTCAATTGATGGCGGAGCGAATTGGGAAGCCAAAGACAAGACGGCAGACAAAGTGACGCTGGCATCAATTGATGTGATTAGCATGGCAGTCAATCCCTATGACGGCAAAAATGTTTTTGTTGGAACTCTTAAAAATGGAATTTTGAAAACGGATGATGGTGGAGAAAATTGGAGTTTGTTGAAATTCCCAGCGGAAAAGACCTACGGCTTGGCAATTGACAACATAGACAGTCGCGTGATTTATGCTAGTGGTGTTTGGCAGGGCCGAGGCAAAATTTTCAAGAGTATCAATGGCGGGACTGATTGGAATGAAATTTACACGGCGCCATCCGATGGTCCGTTGGTAATTTCGCTGACTATGAGTAAGAAAAATTCCAATGTTTTGTATGCGACTACGAGTGACAATCAAATGATGAAAAGTGTGGATGCGGGCTCATCGTGGAAAAACATTTTTGTTTCACCGAGTCCAGTTTTGAAAATTGCCATTGATGCAACGAATGACAATTTGCTGTATATGAATTTGCAAACCGGCAACATTTTGCGCAGTACAGATGGTGGCGTCACAAATGAAGAATCTTCAATGGATATCAATCGAGGCATTGGTTTTATTGAAACTGATCCGTTTCATGCTAGCTGGGTTTATGCTGGCGGTCAGGCAGGGCTATTTCGCAGTAAGGACGCGGGTAAAACTTGGGAAACTTTGAAAACACTGGGTGATTCCAAAACCTTCCCAGTCAAAGCTGTGGCTATTAGCCCAACCAATTCTAATGAGATTATCTATGGCGCAGCTCAAGCAACCTACAAATCAGTCGATGGTGGAGTGAATTGGGCAACCTTCCAATTGGAAACAAAAAACACAGTCAGTCTGTTGCGATACAGTTCAACTGAGCCAGATGTGTTTTATATGGGTTTGCGAAAAAGTAATTAATAACTAAATTTTTAAAATATCAGTATGTACAAAGAAATCATCGAGAAGAAAAAACCGGAATTGGAAAAAACAATGGAGCATTTCAAGGAAGAGTTGGGTCAACTTCGCACAGGGCGCGCGGCCACTGCTATGGTGGATAGTTTGATGGTGGATTATTATGGAGCTAAATCTCCATTGAAACAAGTGGCGAGCATCACCATTCCAGAAGCGCGCACAATTATGATTTCCCCATGGGACAAGGACAGCTTGGTGGCAATTGAAAAAGCTATCCGTGAATCACAATTGAATTTGAATCCAAACAATGATGGACAAGTGATTCGCATCAACATCCCGGCCTTGAATGAGGATCGTCGCAAAGATTTAGTGAAGATGCTCAATCAAAAATCTGAAGATGCTCGTATTTCAATTCGCAAGCACAGAGAAGATGTGTGGGAAGAAATTCAAGAGTCAGAAAAAGCTGGACTCATGGGTGAGGATGACAAATTTGCTGGCAAAGATGATTTGCAAAAAGTAGTGGATGAATATAACAAGAAAGTTGAAGAAATTCGCGCTAAAAAAGAAGAAGAGATCCTAACAGTTTAAATTCCAAGATACAAGAAACAAAAACCAAGCAAGCATCAAATCACAATACTCAAATAATCAAACTTTTGAATATTGAAAATTGATTATTGAATATTGTTTGGGATTTGTTACTTGGTTATTGGTTGTTACATCACAATGTTAACCGCAATTATATTCCTGCTGATTTTAGGTGTCTTGGTTTTTGTGCATGAGATGGGTCATTTCATCACGGCTAGACGAAATGGCGTCAAAGCTGATGAGTTTGGTTTTGGTTTTCCGCCCAGAATGGCTGGCTTTGTGAAGGATGAAAAAACTGGCAAATATAAATTCGTCTGGGGCAACAAAGAAATTGAATCAAGCAACACTGTCTATTCAATCAATTGGATTCCATTGGGCGGATTTGTGCGGATCAAGGGCGCTGACACCTCCGAAACTGGTCCGGATAGTTTTGTCGAGAAAAAAGCTTGGCCAAGAATCAAGATTTTGGCGGCTGGCGTGATTATGAATTTCATTTTTGCGTGGGTTTTGATTTCATTGGCCTTGATGATTGGGGCACCAGAAGCCACAGATAGCACAGCTACTGATGTGCCAAATTCGAAAATTCAAATCACGGAAGTTGTGTCTGGTTCGCCAGCTGAATTGGCCGGGATAAAAGTAGGGGATGAAATTTTGAGAAATAATTTGCAAACCAATTTTGCGGGTGTGGCGGATGTGCAAAATTATATCAAAGCTAATCAAGGCAAAGAAATTGCTTTCAATGTTTTGCGCGGCGCAGACACAATTGCCATCAAAGTTGTGCCGAGAGAGAATGCCCCAGCCAATCAAGGCGCAATTGGCGTGGGCTTGGCGCAAACTATCATAGTGAAATATCCAATTCACCAAGCGTTGTGGAAAGGCGCAGTGGCAGTTTATGATATGACCTTGATGATCATTTTGGCATTAGGCGGAATCATTGTGAAATTGTTTGCGGGCAATGGAGTGGGCGCGGAAGTTTCTGGCCCTATCGGCATTGCGATTTTGACCAAGCAGGTGGCGACCATGGGCTTTGTCTACATCCTGCAATTTGCTGCCATGCTCAGCATCAATCTTGGTATCATCAATGCTTTGCCAATTCCAGCTCTCGACGGTGGTCGCATCTTGTTTATTTTGATTGAAAAAATCAAAGGCAGTCCCGTCACACAAAAGACTGAACAAGCCTTTCACACCATTGGCTTTGTCTTCTTGATTCTTCTCATGATTCTCATCACCCTGCGGGATGTGGTGAAGATTATAAAATAAAAATGTTTAAAAATCCCATTAAATGGGATTTTTTTGACAATGCGCGTCCAGTGAAGTATTATAGAAAGAGCGTAAATTGGGCATTTTTATGAAAAAAGTTAGAAATATTTTTAGAGATTGGGTTGGCAATATATTTGGCAATTTTTCCAAGGATATTGGCATTGATTTGGGCACGGCCAACACCTTGGTCTATGTCAAAGGCAAGGGCATTGTTATCAATGAACCGTCCGTAGTGGCCGTCAACACCAAGACTGGACAAGTTTTGGCGATTGGTCGGGAGGCCAAAAAAATGGTGGGCAAAACCCCCAGTCACATTGTGGCGACGCGTCCCTTGGTGGATGGTGTGGTGAGTGATTTTGAGGTGACGGAACAAATGCTCAAATATTTCATCGACAAAGTTCATCGTGACAGCTTCACTTTGTTTCCGAGGCCAAGAGTGGTGATTGGAATTCCATCGGATGTGACGGAAGTGGAAAAGCGCGCCGTGATTGATGCCACAATGAATGCTGGAGCGCGTGAAGCCTATTTGATTGACGAACCAATGGCAGCCGCGATTGGCGCACGTTTGCCCGTGCAAGATGCAGCCGGAAATATGATTGTGGATATCGGTGGTGGGACCACTGATATTGCGGTCATCTCTTTGGGCGGTGTGGTGACTTCACGCAATTTGAGAATTGCCGGGGACGAAATGAATGAAGATATTATTCGCTATTGTCGCGATGAATTCAATCTTTTGATTGGAGAAAAAACCGCTGAAGATGCCAAGATTGCCATTGGCAGCGCTTGTCCGCAAAAAGAAAAATTGCAAATGCCAGTGCGTGGTCGTGATTTGGTGACGGGTCTGCCAAAAGAAATCATCATCAACGACGAGCAAGTGCGTGAAGCCTTGTCGCGTTCAATCCGCATCATCGTGAACAATGTGAAATCAACCATTGAAGAAACCCCACCAGAACTTTTGGCGGACATTATGCAACGTGGCATCATCTTGGCGGGCGGAGGCAGTTTGATTCGCGGTCTGGATAGACTGGTAGCTGACCAAACTGATATGCCAGTGCGCATGATGGAAGATCCATTGACGGCCGTGGTGCGTGGCACAGGAATTGTTTTGGAAGACATCGAAGCCTTGAAAGACATTCTGACCGAAAATCAGCATGATAGATCCTATACATAAAAAATATCAAGTTCCAAATAAATAATTTTGAATTTTGAAAATTGTAATTTGAAATTTATTTGTGATTTGTGATTTGGAATTTGTGATTTAATCGTTTTATGTCTAACAAATATCTTTCACCAAAATCAATAAAATTTATTGCAGTGACGGCTGTTTGTTTCGGCTTGGTTTTTTTGAATCCCAAAGGATTTTTTAATCCAGTCAGAATGGTGTTTCTCGAAATTGCCTATCCTTTTCAAAAAACTTTTTATATCCTCGGGCAAAACACGGATGAATTTTTTTCTTTTTTTGGTTCGATTGGCTCAATGCGGACTGAGAATGAAAAGTTGATTCGAGAAAACAACTTGCTGGTTTCGGAAGTCGCTTCTTTGCAAGAAATGAAAAAAGAAAATGAATCTTTGCGTGAGCAACTCAATTTAGTGCCACGAGATAAGTTTGATTTGGAGCCGAGTTTTGTGATTGGCCAAGATCCGCAAAATTTGGGCAGTTGGTTGATGATTGGCAAAGGCAGTTCAGATGGCATCAGAGCTGGCATGTCAGTCATCGTCTCGGAAGGCATCTTGATTGGAAAAATAGAGGAGGTTTATCCAGATAGCTCACGGGTGGTTTTGCTAACTGATTCCAGCAGTGTAATCAACGCTAATGACCTTGAAACGGGCGCCAGAGGGCTCATAAAAGGCACTTATGGCTTGGGTATGGTTTTAGATATGGTGGCGCAGGTAGACTCCCTGAATGAAGGCGACACAATCATTACCTCTGGTTTGGGCGGGGAAGTTCCCAAAGGGCTTTTGATTGGCAAGATTCAAGAAATTAGAATGTCTGCTGACAAGCTTTTTCAACAAGCCATTGTTATCCCCAGAGTTAGATATCAAAAATTGGATATAGTTTTTGTAGTTAAGAAATAAGTGTTAGCAATAGTTTTATATAACAAATGCAAAATATTTTTGTTGGGATAATTATTTTTTTTGGCGTCATTTTGCAAACTTCGTTTTTGCCAAACTTTTTTCCAACTGGCCTGATTCCAGATGTGGTGCTGGTTATGATTATTATTTGGACGGCCAAAGCGGATTTCAATGCAATCTGGGTCAGGGCGATTTTTGCCGGCTTGATGTTTGATTTGTTGTCTTTTTGGCCAATTGGTATCAATATTTTTTCATTTGTGGCTGTGGCCTTTGCGACCAATTCTTTGTGCAAGAGATTTTTAGTTCCGCAATCTGTCAGAAGGTTTTTGATTATTGGCATTGCAGTTGTTGTCGGAACAATGATTAATCAGTTAATCGTAGCAATCGGTATTAATTTACAAAATTTTTCTTGGAATAATTTGGAAATATTCAATCAAGCACTGATCCTAAAGCCAATATGCAATCTGATTATCCTTGCTATTTTATATTGGCCATTGGAAAAAATTGAGGAAGTTTTTAGACACCAAAATAAAATGATAATAAAAAGATAATGTTTGAACGCTATTTCAACAAAAGAAGAATGTCGCGGGGAATGGAAATTGAAGATTCCATTATGACGGTGACGCAAAAAGAAAAGGCGATTATGGAAACGCCATTCAAAAGACATGGCTTGGATATGGTGTGGTTTATCATTGTTTTTTTTCTGGGAATTTTCGTGGCGCGCATTGCCTATTTGGATATTATCAAGGGCAGTTATTATTCTGACATCTCAAAGGGCAATCGAATCCGTTCAATCACGGTCAAAGCTCCGCGTGGAAAAATTATAGATAGATCTGGACAAGTTTTGGCGAATAACACCCCCAGTATGGATGCCATTATTATTCCTAATGATTTGCCGACGGAAAATGACAAACGGCAAGCAGTTGTGGATACGGTTGCAAGTATATTGGGAGCGGAAACAGGTGAGATCAAAGCTGCTTTTGAGATTAAAAATAAAAATTCACTAGATCCAATTTTGTTGAAGGAAAACATTACGCGTGAACAAGCCTTGATTCTGGCTGGCAAAGCCAAAGAATTGCCAGGGGTTTTGGTGGAAAACACCGCCATCAGAAATTATGAAGACAGCAATATTTTTTCTTCGGTAATCGGCTATGACGGCAAAATAACCAAAGATGAAATGGCAAAAAATCCAAATTATGTCATGACGGATTATATTGGAAAAGCGGCTTTGGAAAAACAATATGAAAAAGAATTGCGCGGAATTGCTGGCGCCAAACAAGTGGAAGTTGATTCCTTGGGCAATGTGAAAAAAAATCTGGGCATCATCAATCCGCAGGCAGGTTCTGATTTGATTTTGAACATTGACGCTGGCTTGCAGAAGAAGCTCTATGACAGCATGGTGAGCGTGTTGGAAAAAACTGGCACAAAAACGGCGGCCGCTGTGGCGATTGATCCGCGCGATGGTGGCGTGTTGGCGATGGTGAATTTCCCAAATTATGACAACAATCTTTTTGCGCGCGGAATATCTAATGCGGAATACCAAGAAATTATTAGCAACAAGGACCTCCCGTTGTTTAATCGCGTAGTGAATGGTGAGTATCCGCCAGGATCAACATTGAAAATGGCAGTGGCTTCAGCTGCTCTTTCAGAGGGCACAATCACTCCAGAAACGATTGTCAATGGAATGGGAGGCAGTATTAATATTGGCGGGTTTAGATTCGGTGATTGGAAGACGCATGGACCAAGTGATGTGCGCACGGCGATTGCTGAGAGTAATGACATTTTTTTCTATTCAATCGGCGGTGGCTATGCCAATATCCAAGGGCTTGGCATGAGTCGTATGAAAAAATATGAAAACCTTTTTGGCTTTGGCAGTCCGACGGGCATCGATTTGCCAATTGAAGCCTCAGGTTTTATTCCAGACGAACAATGGAAACTGAATACACTAAAAGAAAAATGGTATATCGGCAATTCATATCATGCTTCCATTGGGCAAGGTTTCGTGACAACTACACCTCTGCAAATAGCTAATTATACTGCGGCTCTAGCGAATGGCGGAACACTTTTCAAACCAAGAATTGTCAATCAGATCAAAACTAATGATGGAAAAGTTGTAGGCAAAAGTCCAGAAATAATTCGCAAAAATTTTATTTCAGATTCAGTGATGCAAGTGGTGCGTGAAGGCATGCGGAAAACTGTGACTGATGGCACAGCGCAACCACTCAAAACCTTGTCGGTGGAAGTGGCCGGAAAAACTGGAACGGCTCAGTTCGGCAATGAGGACAAAACTCATGGTTGGTTTGTTTCTTTTGCGCCCTATGACAATCCAACTATTGCCATGGTGATTTTGGCGGAAGGTGGTGGCGATGGACATTCTTCAGGTGTGCCAGTGACTAAAGAAGTTTATGACTATTATTTCAATCGGAACAAATAGGCTGAAAAAGCTCAATTTTTTGCGCTTGACAGATTCTAAAAAACTGTTACAATGGTTTAGTTAAACTTAATATAGTTTAGTAACGCAACCGCCTCGGGAGATGAATTCCTAAGGGGATTCTGAGGGAAAAGGTGGGTCGCGGTTGTACTAGACCTGTTTGAGCTTCCGTATACGGGGGAGGTGTGCGGATTTACGCTCACAGGTCGGCGAGAGCCACTTCCAGAGGAAGTATTACTCCGGAAGTGGCTCAGTTTTTTTATTAAGCCCATGTTAATATCCGAGGTTGACACTCTTGCAAGATATGTTACAATTGGCCTTGTGAATTATATATGGAATATTTTCACTGAATTATAATCAATAATCATTACTGTCATTAAGACAGTATTTTTTAAAAAAACAATGATAACAAGACTCGTAACTGAAGAAGGTTTGCAGAAAATCAAGGAAGAATTGGAAAACAGAAAAACCACTGTTCGTCAAAACATTGCCAATTCAATCAAGGAAGCCAAAGAACAAGGCGATCTTTCTGAGAATGCTGAATATAGTGAGGCTAAGAGCCAACAAGCGGAAAATGAAGCTCGCGTAGCTGAACTTGAATTCATGCTCAAGGAAGTGACTGTAGTGGCTCACAATGCGAAAACTGATGCTGTGCAGATGGGCTCTTCAGTGATTGTGAACTTCAATGGTTCAAAAATGGAATTCAAAATCGTAGGCTCCAACGAAGCTAGTCCAGCTGAAATGAAAATCTCCAACGAATCTCCATTGGGCAAAGGATTCATTGGCAAGAAAAAAGGCGACAAGGTTGAAATCGACACGCCGAATGGCAAGATGAAATATGAGATTCTGGATGTAAAATAGTTTTCGAAGTCAAAAGTCTATCAAGTTCATAAAGTCTGTAAAGCCTAGTGTTTTACAGACTTTTTGTTTTTTCAAGATTTGCTTGTTTGAGCGGAAAAATATATAATAAAAACAATACTTTATGGACTTTTAACTTTTAACTTTATAGACTCTAAAATTATGCGAGAAGATATTTTGCAGACCAAGTTGGACAAATTGAACAATATTCGTGAATTTGGCATGGAGGCCTATCCGGAAAAAACTCAGCGTGACATGAAAAATGTTGAGGCGCTGGATGGTTTTGATGGGCTACAGGAAAAAGAACTGACATTGGTTGGACGCGTGCGATCTTTCCGTCCGATGGGCGGTTCGACTTTTGCGCACATCGAGGACGAGTCTGGCAAGATTCAATTGTTTTTGAACAAGAATAATATTGACGAAGCAAAATATAAATTGTTTGCCAAAAATGTTGAGTTGGGAGATTTCGTGCAAGTGACTGGCAAGCTTTTCAAAACCAAGCAAGAAGAAAAAACTTTGGAGGTGCATGATTGGACAATGCTGTCGAAAAATATGCGTCCGATTCCCACTGAGCATTTCGGCATCAAAGATGAAGAGGAATTGTTGCGCAAAAGATATTTGGATTTGTTGGCCAATCCGGAAACTCGTGAAATATTTCGTAAGAAAAATGCTTTCTGGCAGACGGTGCGCAAAAACTTAGTGGACGCAGAATTTTTGGAAGTGCAAACTTCAGTTTTTGAACACACCCCAGGTGGAGCTGATGCCGAACCATTCATCACACATCACAATTCCTTGGATCAAGATTTCTTTTTGCGCATCTCTTTGGAGTTGCCTTTGAAGAGACTTTTGGTAGGAGGATATGAGCGAGTTTTTGAAATCGGTCGCGTTTTTCGCAATGAAGGCATGGATCGCGATCATTTGCAGGAATTTGATCACATGGAATTTTATTGGGCCTATTCAGACATGGAAAAGGGCATGAAGTTTGCGCAAAAAATGTTTCAAGAAATTGCCCAAAATGTTTTGGGTGGTTTTGTGCATGAATATGAGGGTGAGCAAATTGATTGGAGCGCGAAGTTTCCAGTTGTAGATTATTTCACTGAGTTCAAAAAAGAAACCGGGCTTGATTTGTCTGACGCCAATTTGTCAGTAGAAACTTTGAAAGCCAAGGCTGATGAACTTGGCATCAAATATGAAGCGGGATATAGTAAGGGCAGAATGATTGACACGATCTACAAAAAAACGGTGCGACAAAAATTGATCCAGCCATGTTTCTTGGTGGGACATCCTTTGGAAATTTCGCCTCTAGCCAAAACTGATCCAGCAAGTCCAATGAAGGTTTTGCGTTTCCAAATCGTGGCCGGACGCAGTGAACTCTGCAATGCTTTTGGAGAATTGAATGATCCGATTGATCAGAAGAATCGTTTTGAACAACAAATGAAAATGCGCGAAGCAGGGGACACGGAAGCGCAAATGATCGATGAGGATTTTGTGGAAGCCCTTGAAATCGGCATGCCGCCAGCCTTTGGTTTCGGCATGAGTGAGCGCGTCTTCGCTTTCATGATGAACAAATCCATCCGCGAAACCGTGATTTTCCCAGCGATGAAGAGTAAATAAAATCGCAGCGTAATTTGAAATTATGATTGGAGAATTTAATGGACTACAAGGAGGTGAGATAATAAAAAAGACTGAATCGGTGTATACGGCTGATCAGCTTTTGAAAATTAAAAAATATGAACAATGGATTGCAGATATGCAAAATCAGGAAGCTAGGGATGTAGAAAGTCAAAATGAAACGGACGAGGATGAAGAAGATAATCAAATAGATGTAGCGGAAGATTCTCAATGGCAAGATCATGAATTGGTCGATAAGTCATATCCGGAATACGACGCACGTAGATGGATAAAACTTGTTGAAAGTGAAAATAGGGATACCGTAGCGCAATACTATAATAATCTTGGATTGTCAGATGAGATGCTTTCGCAAAAAGAAAGAATTCTTGACATTGGTTCAAATATGGCTGATTTCGCAGCACATTGCAAAGCGCAAGGAATTAATAATGAAGTTATTTCACTCGAGCCTGAACTAATGAATCATCCTGGAATTGAAGCGGCTCAAAAAATGTATTTAGGTGATGAGTTGTGTGATTATATTAAAAGTAGAACAGTTTCTGGGGTTATGGAAAAATTGCCATTTAAAGATGCCTCAATTGATTTGATCGTTAATCATGCGGCTATGCCAGGGTTCAATCATTCTATGTATAGAATTGAAGAGATGAAAGAAAGTGTTAATGATGCGTTCGATGAAATTATCCGAGTCCTTAAAATTGGCGGAGAAGCTAGAATGTTTCCCTTACCTGATTCAATAGGTGAGCGATCTCAGTGGCGACCAGCCATTGATAGAAAATTATCTGAGATGGAAAAGGCTGGAATATGTAGTTTTAGAATCGAAGATGTTGCTAGTTCAGAAACCGGAGGATTATTGGGTAAAAGAGTTATTGTGAAAAAAGTTAAGGAATTTCTGGAAATTTAGGATTTTAATTTGAGATTAAAAAAAATAAGAGACAAGCATTATCTTTCCATACGACCATATAAGGAGGGATTGTGCGGAGTGAATATAAAAATAAAATTGAAACAAAATGTCGAAAGTGCGTGTCTATTCAATTGATAAAAATGAAAGATATCAAGCGGTGGGTGATTTGTTTGAGATTATTGTGAATCTCAGAACCAAGAAAGAGGTTATCGATTTTCTGATTGGTTTATTTACTCCTAGTGAGATGTTGATGATTGCTCGACGCATTCAGATTGCTGGGATGTTGTTGGAGGATGACAATTATGAAATAATAAGAAAGAAGCTGAAGGTTAGCAACCAAACAATAAGCAAGGTTGAGTATTGGTTGAAAAGTGATGAGCAAAAAAACAAAATTATTGTAACTAAGTTAAATCAAATCAAGAAATCTAGCAAGGGCAAATTGAACAGAAGTGTTCTGGATAAATTTGCGCATCACCGCGCGCTAAAAGAACTAATAAGTTAAATGCTTCCATACGACCATATAAGGAAGGATGATGTTGAGGTTACGAGATATGAAAAAAGGAAAGATGAAGATACTTTTTATTACAAGAACAAGAACGGCAAGGGGCGGCCATATTGTTTTTACAAATCTCGTTCGGGAATTGCATAAAGAAGGATATGATGTGACACTGACGACTTTTGAGTCAAAAGAAAAGATGAAGAGAGTTGTTCCATATTGGGAAAATATTGATGTTAATTTTGTTGAAATACCCCATCTAGAGGATCGTGATTCTGAGCAGATGGCTCATATTGAAGCAGCTTCTGTCTACATTAGAGAAAATATAGATAAGTTTGACAAAATAATTTTAGATAGTTGGTTCATAGCTATGGCTGCGTTGAGGGAAAATATTTTTTCTGATAAAATTTTCCATCTAGTTCAGAGCAATTCGGCTTTTGCGCCTGAGAATAAGGGAGAATTTTGGAAATCAGAATTGTTCAATTTATTGCCATTTACACCCATGAACAGAATTATCGTTTCTGAATCATTGGCATTACATTTTAAAGAGAAGTATCGTAAAGATTTTAAAACTATGCATTTATTTCTGGATGAGGTATATTTGAAAAATGAGTTTAATGTTAAATCTAGAGAGATATTAAAAATAGTTTCTTCAAGTGCAACTTTTAATCTTGCAACGAAGGGCTTGAATTTCTTGTTAGAACAATTAGAAAAAGTTAAAGAACTAAAATTTGAACTAACTCTTGTTTCTGGAGATGTGATAAAAAAAGATTTGAGCGTATATTCTTTTCCAATAAAGGTGGTGGGCGCAAAAAATCCGACTGAGATGGTCGAAGAACTTGGCAAGCATGATGTTTATGTAAATACTTCAACGAAAGAATCTTTTTGCCTGGCGCTTGCGGAGGCTATGGCAATCGGTATGCCAGTCGTAGCCTTGGATTCTGTGGGTAATCGTGAATATATGGATGGCGAGAATGCAATTTTTGTAGAAAAAGAAGAAGATTTTATCCCTGGACTTTTGAAAATGAAAGACATAGAATTTAGAAATAAAATAAGTGTGAAAGCAAAAGAAAGTATGCGCAGATATACACTTAAAAATTCAGTTAAAAGTTTGAAGGAGATTGTAGGTATTTAGACAAATATTCATCCTTCCATACGACCATATAAGGAAGGATTAAAAAAGATGGGATATATAATAAAGTTAAAGTCGAGGTAAATTTATGGGCATCAAGGTTGAGTTTAATCCAGATCTGGCGTTGCGGGATATTGCGGAATTTAAGAATGGCAATCGCAAATTGGAAGAATGTGTTCCAGAAAATTTGGAGATTGGAAAAGTTTATGATTTTTTGAAATCAGGCCAGCGTTTGTATTATTTGAGTGATAGTGAATTTTATGGCAATGGTCAATTGCCGCTTATGAAAACCAGTGGTAATGAAAATCTATCACGACCATTGGCGAGTATAAAAATTTTAGAGGCGACACATTTTTTAGATCAGGGTGAAGTGTGGACGAAAGGAAAATATAAAGTCATCGAGATTTTTAATGATGATAAAATTCATTTTGAAGCATGCAAAATAATTGGGTAAAAGATAAAATTCATGGAATTTAAGAAAATTGAAAGTGGTGTGCTCAAAACCGCAAGAGATTATTCAGAGAAATATGGAATTGAAGCTGATGCTGATTTTGCTATGCATAAACTTTATGAAGAAGTCGGGGAGTTGTCCGAAGCTTATTTAACATACAAAAAGAAGAGTCGTCCAGAAAAATTTACAACCGAAGCTGAAGTTAAAAATAAATTAGCATATGAATTGGCGGATGTCGCGGGAATTGTCATGGTGATAGCGGAAAAATTAAACATTGATTTGGAAGATGCAATTAATCGTAAATGGATCATAAAAGAATGGGAAAGAAAGAAATAATAAAAAAAATAGAAATTGAGGCCAAGAAGTTTTTTGTGGGCGCGAGCGGTTGTCATGATTGGACGCATGTAGAGAGAGTGCGCGTACTGGCTATGCGGATCGGTAAAAAAGAAAAAGCGGATTTGTTTGTTTTGGAAACAGCTGCGCTTCTACATGACATTGGGCGTAAGGAAGAATTGAAGGCGCAGGGAAGTTTTTGTCATGCAGAAAGAGGTGCGGAAATAGCAAAAGTTATTTTGAAAAAGTACGAATTTAATCAGGAGCAAATTGATAATATCTTTCATTGTATCCAATCTCATCGTTATCGAAACAGCTATGTCCCAACAACACTAGAGGCAAAAGTACTGTTTGATGCAGATAAGTTGGACTCGACCGGTGCAGTTGGTATAGGTAGGCTATTTCTTTTTGCAGGCAGTTCACATGGCTCCGGCAGGTTGCATTCTGGCAATGAGAAAAAATTAGCAAAAACCAAGAAGGATTATTCATTCACAGTTGAAGATACTGCTGCGATGGAATATTATACCAAGATTAAAAATATTGAAAAAAGAGTCTTGACTAAATCTGGCAAAAAAGTAGCTCACGAAAGACAAAAATTTGCAGCCGATTTTTTTCGAAGACTTGAAAAGGAAGTAGAGGGAATAATTTAAATTTATGCATAGAAGTGTTGCGGCAATTATAAAAAATGAAAAAGATGAAATTCTGATGTTGGATCGGAAGAATTTTCCGTTTGGCTGGGCATGTCCAGCGGGACATGTTGAAGAAGGAGAGGAACCGGAAGAAGCGATGGTGCGCGAGGTGCAAGAGGAGACTGGTCTTGATGTGACAAAATTTAAATTAATTTTGCATGAATTCTTGGATTGGAATGAATGTAAGCGCGGAGTGAAAGGACATGATTTTTTTGTGTATGAAATCACTGGATGGACAGGTGAAATTGAGCAGAACAAATTGGAATCCAAGGATCTTCAATGGAAAACAATTTCAGAAATAAAAAATATGCAACTCGAGCCAGCGTGGGAATATTTTTTAACTAAACTAAAAATGATTTAATCGTATGAAAATAACACTTTTAGGAAGTATTTCTGTTGCGGATAAGATGGTTGAGATTGCGGAAAAATTGAAAGCACTCGGACACGAGCCGTTGATGCATGAGAAAATGTATTTGATTGGCAGAGGCGAATTGAATGAGGTCCCAGATGGAGTTGAGCACGCGGATGTTAAAAGAAAAAATAATTATATCAAATTCTGGTATAATTTGATTGTGAGTGGGGACGCTGTTTTGGTTTGTAACTTTAATAAAAAGGGCGTGCCGAATTATATTGGTGGAAATGTTCTGATGGAAATGGGGTTTGCGCATGTGAATGATAAAAAAATATTTTTATATAATCCAATTCCCACTGGAGTTTCCTACGTTGATGAAATTGAAGCTATGGCGGACGTTGTAATTAACGGTGATTTAAATCTAATCCAATGACAGAACTGAGGATTGTAAAATTTTTTAATCGGTTGGGGCGAGGGACGGCAATTGATTGGGTAACTGATTTTGTCAGTCGAATTTTGTATTTGGCAGTTTTCTGGATGCTTTTTGCAATTGCGATTTTTTTCTTGGCAGAAAATGGAAAAATTATTGCGCTTGCTATGACTATTGCGGCTGGATTGCATTTTCTGATTAGCGAAGGCGTGTTTAAGCGTTTGTTGTTGAAATATTTCGCAAAGATTCGACCATATGTTGAGCATCCAAAAGAGGTTTTTCCTATTGGCCGAAGACATAGTGATTCATCCTTTCCATCTAGTCATATGTCAGCCAATCTAGCCGTGTTTACGGTTCTAGCATATTTTTATCCGAGTATGTGGCTGATTATCACATTGCTTGTGTTGCTGATAGCTTTCGCGCGCTTGCACAATGGTATGCATTATTTATCTGATGTGGTGGCGGGCATAGTTTTTGGGATTGTGTATGGAATTGTAGGAATTTATTTGTCTAATGCTGTTGTAAGCGCGTTGCTTTGATTTTTTTAAAAAACTGGTATAGACTGGGTTATATAACAAATTTATAAAGTATTTGTATGTTGGATATCAAATTTATTCGAGAAAACGCAGAAGAAATCAAGAAAGTGATTGAGCTCAAAAGCATTGATTTGAATTTGGATGAACTTTTGGCCATGGATGAAAAAAGACGGTTGTCCATGCAATATATTGAAGAGTTGAGCGCGGAAAAAAATAAGCTCAATGATTTAATGCAAAAAGCCACCCCAGAAGAGCGTGCAACTTTGATCGAGCAAGGCAAGGCAGTCAAAGAAAAAATGGAAACAGTTGAGCCGGAATATCGAAACTTGAAACATGAATTTGAATCTTTGATGGTGCGTGTGCCCAATGTCATTTCAAAGGATACGCCGATTGGCAAAAGTGAAGATGAAAATGTGGAAATTTTTAAAACAGACAACATTCCACAATTCGATTTCACGCCGAAAGATCACATCCAACTCGGAAAAGATTTGGACATCTTGGATTTGGAACGTGGAGCGAAAGTGGGTGGCTATCGTGGCTATTATGTGAAAAATGAAGGTGTGTCCTTGATGATGGGTTTCATGATGTATGCGATCAACAAGATGATGACCAAGGGATATTCTCCGATGATTGTGCCGACTTTGGTGAAAGAATTTTCTTTGTTTGGCAGTGGTTATTTCAAAGGCTTGGAATACAATCAGGAGGTGGATGAAATTTACAAAGTGGCTTCTTCAGAAAAAGAAGTGACCGGCGAAGTCAGCAAGGATAACAAATTTTTAGTCGGCACTGCTGAACCATCTTTGTTGGCCTATTATGCTGACGAGGTTTTGCAAGAAGATCAGTTGCCACTGAAGATGTGTGGCTATTCACAATGTTATCGCAGTGAAATTGGTAGCTATGGCAAAGACACCAAGGGTATGTATCGTGTGCATGAGTTCATGAAAGTGGAGCAAGTCATCTTGTGTGAAGCTGACAACAAAGAAGCGGAAAGATTGCAAGATGAAATGGTGGCTATTTCTCGTGAGATGCATGAAGAACTTGGTTTGCCCTATCGACAATTGGCAATTTGCACCGGGGATTTGGGCGCTGGCAAATATCGTCAATATGACTTGGAAGCTTGGATGCCTGGACTCAATCGCTTTGGCGAAACTGGTTCAGCCAGCATCTTCACTGATTGGCAATCACGCCGGCTCAATGTGAAATATGCCGACAAAAATGGTGATCGAAAATATGTTTACATGTTGAACAACACTGCTTTGCCAAGTCCAAGAATTTTCATTGCCATCTTGGAAAATCATCAACAAGCTGACGGTTCAATCAAAATTCCAGAAGTCCTGAAAAAGTTTATGCCAGTAGCGATGGATTATATCACTAAGAAATAAACATTCAAAAATAAGTCCTTAAAAAAGTCTCAACTTGAGACTTTTTTTGTGGCCAAAATTGTAGTATAATACAGTAGGTTAATAATTTAATTTATCCGATTGAATTTCCTGAGTATTTAGGACTGGCTTCTGGCCAAATTCAATGGAGAAAATAAAAAAAATGAAGAAAAAAATGTTGGTCATGCTAGCGCTTGTAGTGTTGGCGACGTCTGGTGGCCTTGCTACTTTTGCATCTGCCGAAGAAGTGGCTCAAGATGAGTCAACTGTGCTTGTGGCAAGTAATCAAAAAATGACTCAGCAACGAGAAGTGAATAAATTGGAATTGCAACAGAAGCGGGATGAAATGAAGGCGCAACGGGAAGAGACAATGAAACAAAAAAGAGCAGAAAGGTGCGAGATGGTTCAAAAGCGGATTGCTGAGCGAGCAACTAGCGTTGACACCGCCAAGGAAAAGCATCTAGCAGTCTATAAAAATATGCAGGCTCGAATTCAGAAGTTCATTGATCGCTTGAGCGCAGCAGGCATGGATACGACAAAGGTGGCTGCTGATTTGACTGTGTTGCAGACAAAAATCCAAAAATTCACTGATGATCAAAAAGCATATGAAGCAACTATGGATGCTGCCAAAAATTTTGCGTGCGGTGAAACTGATATCGCGGTTGTAGCCGACGCCAAAACAAAGATGCAGACAGCTCGAGCAGCTTTGAAAGTTGTGCATGCGGATGCAGCGGATATCAGAGTTTTTATGCGCCAGACAGTTATGGTGGATATCTTGGCTTTGAAAAAACAAGTTGCTGAGACTAAGCTTGAGGATGCAGAAAAAGCTGTGACTGAGAAAAACTAAAGTTAAAGCAAGGACTTAGACAGCAATTGAAGCTGAATCAATAGAATAAATAATTAAACTTTAGTTTTTCTTTCAATTAATTAGAATAAAAAATATGAAAAAAATATTTACCATTTTGGGATTGACCTTGTCGGTTGTTTTGCTAGCTGGTTGTAGCAGCAAGACTGAGCCTCAAAAAGAGAGTGGTGCGCCGGCGCAAGTCAAAGAAGCTCCAGCAGCAGTTGTTTTGCCAGAAGCTGTTGTAACCAAGCCAGGTGAGACTGCCGATGACGAGGTGAAAAACATTGAAAAAGACTTGCAATCCATTGATGATGTCAGTCTAAATCAAGGGCTTTCAGATGATGACTTGGGACTATAAAAAAACCTATTTGACCTCCCGCTGGTTACCCTGTATACTCAATAAAGTGCCTTAGAACCTACTCATAATCTCCATATTCTGCTGCGAAATTGAAATTCCGGCTGCAAACCGTTCAAAGCTCGTCGGGTTATATGATAGCCCTTCTCGCTTTTCACGATTTTCGCTCGAAATTTCAATCTCTCGCGACGAAAGAGAGATTATGAGTAGGTTCTCGGAGTTATCAACAGGGCAAGAAATAGCGGGGGGTTGACAAGTTTTTCGGGACTTGCTAAACTATCTGAGTACTGGAATTTAAGGCTCTAGTTATAAAAATTTAACAACAAAACGGGGGAAGCTATCAACGTAAAAATTGATTAGGGTGAATGTAGAAAATACAGCAATAAAAATATTGTAAAATGTTTTTACCGCTGTGTTTTTTGTTCCCACCGGCAGGTGAGTCGAAAAATAGCTTCCTTAAAAATTGAATATACATGTATATGTTCAGAATCTGCATCTGATAGAATTAGTAGCTCTATCAGAATGTGGTAAAATAAATCGCAATTTTTTGTGATTAGTCCTTTCCTATCACCTTCGGGTGGTTTGATAAGAGCTAAAAACTTTTGAAGTCGCAAGACTTTGAAAACAAATTCCTGGATTCATTAGATACCAGGTAGTTGTAAATTCTTTATTGAGTTTGCAATTTTATTATGAGAGTTTGATCCTAGCTCAGGATGAACGCTGGCGGCGTGGATAAGGCATGCAAGTCGAGAGGGTTTAGACCCTCGGCAAACGGGTTAGTAATACATAGGAATCTGCCCTGAAGTCGTGAATAACTCGGAGAAATCCGTGACAATGCACGATAGTCTCTACGGAGTAAAGATTTATCGCTTCAGGAGGAGCCTGTGTCCTATCAGCTTGTTGGTAGTGTAATGGACTACCAAGGCTATGACGGGTAGGGGGTGTGAGAGCACGACCCCCAACATTGGGACTGAGACACTGCCCAAACTCCTACGGGAGGCTGCAGTCGAGAATATTCGTCAATGCCCGAAAGGGTGAACGAGCGACGCCGCGTGCGGGATGAAGGCCCTTGGGTCGTAAACCGCTTTTCTTAGGGAAGAATGTAATGACGGTACCTAAGGAATAAGAGGCTACTAACTCTGTGCCAGCAGTAGCGGTAATACAGAGGCCTCAAGCGTTATCCGGATTTATTGGGCGTAAAGAGCATGTAGGCGGATATATTAGTCGGATGTCAAATCTTCGAGCTCAACTTGAAAACTGCATTCGAAACGGTATATCTAGAGACAGTCAGAGATCAATGGAACGTATGGTGTAGCAGTGAAATGCGTTGATATCATACGGAACACCAAAGGCGAAGGCATTTGGTTAGGGCTGTTCTGACGCTGAGATGCGAAAGCGTGGGTAGCGAATGGGATTAGATACCCCAGTAGTCCACGCCGTAAACGATGCATACTAGGTATTAAGAGAATCGACCCTCTTAGTGTCGTAGCTAACGCGTTAAGTATGCCGCCTGGGAAGTACGGTCGCAAGACTAAAACTCAAAGGAATAGACGGGGATCCGCACAAGTGGTGGAGCATGTGGTTTAATTCGACGATAAGCGGGACACCTCACCATGGTTTGAAACTTAGCTGCATTATACAGAAATGTATAAGCCTTCGAGGGTGCTAAGCAGGCGCTGCACGGTTGTCGTCAGCTCGTGTCGTAAGATGTTCTGTTAAGTCAGGAAACGAGCGCAACCCCTATCGTGTGTTATATTGTCACACGAGACTGCCCGGAACAAAGCGCACTTCGTGCGCAATGATCAATTATCAATAATCAATTTTCATTAAATGGAAATTGTAAATTGAAAATTGTAAATTGCGTGCTTTAGTAAAGCGCGTTTCGTTCCGGGAGGAAGGTGGGGATGACGTCAAATCAGCGTGGCCCTTTGACACCATGGGCAACACACGTGCTACAATGGCCAATACAAAGGGTTGCCAAGTCGCGAGACGGAGCTAATCCCAAAAAATTGGTCTCAGTTCAGATTGGAGTCTGCAACTCGACTCCATGAAGCCGGAATCACTAGTAATCGTGAATCAGAACGTCACGGTGAATACGTTCTCGGATCTTGTACTCACCGCCCGTCACACCAAGAGAGCCGGTAACACCCAAAGATCCTGTTTTAAAGCAGGAGCCACGGTGGGATCGGTAATAAGGGTGAAGTCGTAACAAGGCATCCGTAGCGGAAGCTGTGGATGGATCACCTCCTTTCTAGGGAGTAGTGGTGAACAGTGGCTCTTCGGAGCCGCAATCATCTAATGGTCGTTTGCATTCTTCGGAATGCAAAAGCTAGGCTCGAACAGGACTAATCACAAAAGATAATGATTTACTGATATATACAAGAAAAAGATAAGGCGGGGGAAACCCTGTTTTTTGTGTTATAATTTCTACATAATATTATTAACGATAATCTGATATGCCAAAAGGAAATGTAGTACATATATCGAAACTTGATGCAGCAAAGAGACAGCTAGATTCGGCTATTAAGATGTTTTTTCACGACTCAGATATGTGGTACGTCACACCGTTATTGCTGCTGCACATGGTATTTTAAGCGATATTGCTATAAAAAAGGGGATCAAGACAATAATTGCTAATAATGAAAGAATCAGAAAGGATAAAAAGAAAGATTATATAAAAATTGTGCATGAAGCTCAAAATTTTTTTAAGCATGCTGATTTTGAAGGTGACGAGAGCAAAATATTAGAATTTATCCCAGATTTAACAGAATTTCATCTGTACGATGCATGTTTAATATATCAAGAAATAACACAGGAAAGACCGATGTTGCATTTTTTGTTCATGGCTTGGTTTTCCGTAAAGCATCCAAAATTATTTGAAAGCGAAAGAATTTCTAAGGTTGCTGCTTGTCTTCCATTTGAGAATAAGATGGCCTACCTTGAACTTTTGCCAGAGCTTGAAAGACAAAATGAAAATTAATTATTTGTAGTATATCTTTAATATGATAAGCCTATGAAAATAATCCTTGCGTCAGATTCTAGTTTTCTTTTGAAATATGGATATGCTCTGGCAGGCATTCCTAAGAATCAAATGAAAATTGGTTATATTACTACGGCCTCAAAAGGAGCTCGTAATTTTGGTCAGAGAGTGCAAGAAATTATAATGCCTAGTATAAAAGAAAATGGATATTCGCTTGATGAAATAGATATTGTGGGCAAAAGTAAAGATGAATTACGAAATTTTTTCAAAGACAAAAATGTTATCCAGATGGAGGGTGGCAATACTTTTTATTTGTTGAAAGCAATTCGCGAAACTGGTTTTGCTGAAATTCTCAAAAAATTGCTTGAAGAAGGCAGAATTTATATCGGCTCAAGTGCGGGGGCGTATATAGCGTGTCCAAGCATTGTTGTGGCGGACTGGGCTGATGAGACAGCTGACAGGTTTGGAATTTCTGATTTTACGGCTCTCAATTATGTTCCATTCGTTCTGAAAGCTCATTATACTGATGAAAAAGAAATAGAAGTCAGGGAGGGCATGCAAACCTTGAAATATCCTATGCGTATTCTCAGAGATGGTGAAGGTATTTTTTGTGAAGATGGGGTATGTAAATTTGTTGGGGATGGAGAGGAAGTTAAATTTTCTAATTAATTCTAAATAAAAGTTATATGAAAACGACCTATCTAAAAGAGTTTGTTAATTATTCAGCAAGAAAAATAGCTTTTATTCCAGTTGGTACTTTGGAATGGCACGGGAATCACTTGCCGATTGAAACGGATTTTTTAGTAGCGCAAAAAATTTGTGAAATTTTGAATAAGAAAATTAAGGCTTATGTATTGCCACCCATATATTTGGGCACAGATAAGGAGCGGGTGGTTGCTGGAAAGAAATTCATCGGAATGAACTCAAGATTCAGCAAGGAATTGCAGGGTAGCGTATACTATTTAAAGCCAGAGCTATTATTATTAATGATCCAGGGATTGATCGATAACTTGGTTAAGCAAGGATTCACGAAAATCTATATTGTTACAGGTCACGCGGGTAGCAAGCAGGTGGAAGTTTTGGAAGAGATTGAAAAAAATAACAAGACCGTAACATTTCTCAACCCGTATGGACAATTAAAATTCCATGTCGAACATGCTGATGAATATGAATCATCTCTTTTTTGGGCGTGCTATCCAGAACATGAAGCAATAAGTAGAAAAATTAAAATAAAAAATGATGATGACTATATAAAATTTGTTGGATATGACCCAAGAGAGAAAGCATCATTAAAATTAGGAAATAAGATATTGAAAGGTATGATTTCAACTTTGAATAAAAAGATAAAATGAACAGTAAAATTTCAACCATCATTTTCGACTTAGATGGCGTGATTGTGGATAGCGAGCCAATGCATTTTGAGGCGGCCAAGGAGACAATGAATGAATTTGGAATCAAGCTGACTCTTGAGGAATATATGGAATTTGGCGTGGCGAAAGGAGCGAGAAATTTGTTTGAAAAACTTTCGGAAAAATATAAAATAGACATAGATATCAACAGGGCGTTTGAAATAAAGAAAAACAAATTTCAAGAGATTTTTGAAAAAAACGCTTTTCCAAGAAAAGGGATTTTGGAATTGCTTGAGTCGTTTGAGGGAAAATATACCTTGGCAATTGCATCCTCAGGCACAAGGGAAAGTGTTATGTTTGTTTTGGACAAGTTGAATATTGCAAACAAGTTTTCCTTGATTGTTGTGGCGGAAGATGTTTCCAGAGTGAAGCCATTTCCGGATATTTATAACAAAACAGTCCAAATGCTTGGGGTGGACAAGGATTATTGCGTGGCCATTGAAGATTCCGCAACTGGCGTCACGGCTGCCAAAGAGGCTGGCATACGCTGCCTCGCCGTGCCTTGTGAGTTCACGAAAAATCAGAATTTTTCTGATGCCTATGTTGTTTTGGAGAATATTGAACAGATAGCTGATTTCGTAGAGAAATTGACATAACCAACGAAAAGTGATACAATTATACTTCAGTTCTTTGGCATTTTCAATATAGATTGCTAGGCAATTTTATAGAGGCTAACATCCAAAAATTCAACGGGAGATTGGCGATTATGAAGAAACATCCTGAAAAGTCCGATATTTCGATGTTTGAGGCGAAATGGGTCATAACGGGAATGATCTGCATGAGTAGGAAGTGGAATCTCCGCAAAGCATATTCGTTCGAGATTTCTTTCAGGGCTTTCCCTGCCAACGCAGAAAAGAAGGCTCTCGAATGCCTAAAATCTTTTACGAATAAAGAAAGGGGACTCGCAAGCATCAATAAGTTCGCTATGAGTTCGGTGGAAGTCAGAAGTGGTTCGCAAGCCTTCCGTGTAAATGGGCCGTTTTGTAACAATAGTATTCACTATGCAAAGCGTACCAGACTTGTTTTCGAAAAAGTAGTTTCATGAAATTAATCAGGGGGTGAATACGATGCATAATAATGAAAATATTCCACCAGCTGGACATGTTCTCTTGGCGGAAATTCCCAATCTGGATGAAAAGCAAAGAGCTTTTCTGAGAAGACGAAACATTTCTCATGGAATGTGGATGCTTGATGACCCACAAGAGAGACTTGAAGTCAGTCGCTTTGGCGGTATGGGCGAAAAGCCAGAATGGCAAATCTTTCGCGGAAAAATCAGTGATTGGCAAGGTTGGGTTGGGGTTAAACCTTGACTCGGGGAATTCCGCACAAAGGGACTCGGTCGCGATTGCAGAGGCAATTTTGCGACTGGGTCCCTGTTTTTTTGACCAAGATTGGCAATTTTGTTAGAATTTTTATATAGTTCTGTTCTTAAAGCTGCTAAAAAGCAGAAAACTAAAAAGACTAGTGGGGGTATTATGCCGATTATTGAGCGTAATGAAAAAAGGTTTGAAGTTGATGACGACGGATTTTTACGCGTTGCGCTTGAGAAACGAGATCCGGATTGGGAAAGGTGTGTCATGGTCAGTACTGGTATTGATGAATTGACACCCGAATTGCAACGCGTGCTGGATGAAATCTGGGCGCATTACAAACGAACCGGTCTAATCCCAATAATCCAGGTTTTAGCAAAAAATACTGGTTTGTCACTCGTAAGGATTTCCAAATTGTCCTTGATGAGTCCCAAAAACTGGGCTTCCAAAATGCTTGGCTTGCGAGCAATTGACTGCAAGACAAGTCATGGGTAGCGCGAAAACTCTCGCGTGTTGTGTGGGCTGAACTCCTTTTGGGGTTCAGCCTTTTTATTCGCCCAAAACAGCTTTTTTTGATATGATAAACGTATAATTGAGTGGTAAGAAATATCATGGAATTTAAAACGGAAACTGTTCAAGGACCACGAGACAATGAAATTTCTTTTTCACCGGAACGCGGTGGTATCATTAGGTCAATGAAATTGAAGGGCAAAGAAGTTTTGTTTGTGGATGAGGTGACTTTTGCGGATGCGGAAAAAAATGTACGGGGCGGAATCCCGATTCTTTTTCCCAACGCTGGGCCACTGACTGGCGAAAACAATCCATATCCAGATCTCAAGCAACACGGTTTTGCTAGACTTTCCAATCAATGGAAAGTGGAAGAATCGAACGCTGGAAAATTTAGTGAAAAATTGGCTTCCAACGAAGATACGAAAGCAGTTTTTCCCTTTGATTTGGAAACTCGCATGAGAGGTGAATTGAATGAGGATGGCTCAGTGACACTGACACAAGAAGTCACTAATTTAGAAGCAGAAAGAGAGATGCCAGTTTCCATGGGTTTGCATCCCTATTTCAAAGTTTCAAATACTGAAAAAAGAAATATCAAATTCAATTTTGCTGGCGGAGAAATTGTTGAAGCCGATTTTGCTGTTTGGTCGCAAGGCGGAACCACGCGTATCGACAATCCCAAAATTCATGATTCTGAGGCAGTTTTGCGGGTAGAAATTCCAGGGTTGGGAACCCTAGTCATAGACGCCTCGGCAGAATACCAACGCATCTGGATCTGGTCGTTGCCAGAGCAAGATTTCATCTGCATTGAGCCGGTCATGCGAGATGACGGCGGACTTTTGGATGACCCGCAAATGGTGAAACCCAGCGAAACATTTTCAGGCAGAGTCAATTTTAGGTTGGAATAGGCTAAAAAACAGTTCCATTTGACAATTTTCGCTTAAATGCTAGATTATAGGGGCATACTCAGTAGCTTCCCTTAAATCACTTAAGTGCGAAGATATGGAGCAGTTGAAAAAAAACTACCGAGTCTGGATATTTCCGTTCGGCATGATCGCCAGTTCGTTCTTCTTGTTTATCACTAGCCTATATAGCCTATTACTTTTTCATGTTCTAGTTGAGCTGTTTATCATAGTAATCGCTTTTGGTATTTTCGTCATTGCTTGGTCATCGCGACGATATATAAATAATATCTTCTTGCTCTTACTTGGAATCAGCTATTTATTTGTCGGAGCAATAGATTTGTTTCATTTGCTTACCCATGATGATATGAATATAATCATGGACTATGGCGCTAATCTTTCCATTCAATCATGGGTCATCGCTAGATATTTAGAGGCTGCATCATTTATTGCGGCCTTTTTGTTGTTCAAGAAGGGCGTTAATGGTGTTCATGTCATAGCCAGAATAAGATCGCGTCAGATATTCTTTATTTACGCTTTGATATTTATAGCAAGCATGGCTTCAATTCTGGCATTTAATATTTTTCAGTCGGCAGCTGTGACAGGAATTGGAATGGCACATTTCAAGGCATATAACGAATATATAATCTCAGCTATTTTTTTCGGTTCAATAATCCTACTTTTTAAAAAAAGAAAGATATTTGATCGGGAGGTGGCCAATCTGCTTTCTTTGTCTTTGATTATGAAAGTTATCGCCGAGGTGTTATTTGCGAAATATGGCGGCGTGAATTGTTTTGCAGATATACTGGGAAATATTTTATTTTTTATATCTTTTCTTCTATTATATAAAGCTGTAATTGAAGGCGGATTGATGCGGCCATATAGATTTTTGTTTTTGGATCTTAAAAAAAGCGAGAAGCGCTATCGGTCGTTGGTTGAGTTTTCTCCGGATGCAATTGTAGTCCATAGCGATGGCAAAATTCTATATGCGAATGGGCCGGCGAAAAAACTTTTTGGTATTGAAGAAGATGAAAAACTCATTGGCGCTGAGCTGACTGATTTTTTCGGTCCAGAATATCGGGAACGGATACGCCTGCGGATAAAGAATATTTTTAGTGGCAAATGGAAGGAAGCACCAACCACGGAAATGGAAATTTTACATGCGAATGGACGCACAATTTCAGTGGAAGTCAAGGGCATGAAAATAATTTATGAGGGAAAAGAGGCGATAGAATCAATTATCCGAGATGTTTCAGAGCGAAAATTGACTGAAGAAAAAATACGGAGCTTGGCGAGATTTCCTGAGGAGGATCCTAGCCCAGTAATCAGAGTGCTGGGAGATGGCCAGGTTCAATATGCCAATCGTCCAGCGCGCAGAATGCTTTTGCATTTGGGTTGGAGTGAAGGCAGAGTGTTGCCGGAAATCTTGTTTTTGCCTGTTCGGCAGGTTTTGGAAAAAGGAATCAAACAAGAAGTGGAAGTGACTTGTGTGTGCGGTCGAGTATTTGCCATTATGTTTGCTCCGAGCTTAACTGAAAACTGGGTAAATTTGTATGGACGCGAGATCACTAAACGCAAGATAATGGAAAAAGAATTGATTGAGACGCAGGCAGAGCTGAGAAAGAAAATTGAAGAGCAATTGGTGGAGTCATACAAACATCTTGGTTTGGTCAATCGCAAAATATCTTTATTGCTGGAGCTGGACAGCCATTCTCAAGACAAAAAAAATAAACATGAGATTGTTGAATATATCTTGAATTCATTGATAAATCTTTCACATGCCAAAGCCGGATTGCTATATTTAGCCATCGGTAAAAATCATTTCAATTTAATTTCCAGCGCCGGCTTGAAAAAAGAAAAACTGTCTGGAGTGCAAGTTGTCACTGAAAGCAGCGCTGATTTTATGCGTCAATTGACGTCCGCAGGCAAGCGGGTCAATGGTTCGTGTGAGCTAGTAAATCCAGGTTTATTTAACATTGAATCGACTTTTAGTTATTTTGTGGCGTTGCCAATCTTGGCAGGCAATATTTGCAAGGGCTTTTTGTTCCTAGGCTTCAATGATCGCAAAAGCATGGATGTGCAAGAGTTGGAGTTTCTGGATGTGTTTGCCAAACATGTTTCTTCAGCGCTGACTAATTCTGGTTTTTTGAACTAAATCAACAACCACTGAAAAAAACACTCGATGCGGGAGTGTTTTTGTGGTATAATTAAGATACTAAATAAGCTAAACGGCTTTTGTATGTCAAAGAAAAATTTCTTCAGTTGGTATTATTTGGATGGAACTGGTGAATTGATTGGATTTGTAAAAAATATACTTGCCTATTATTGGCGCTATTTCGGAATTCCGGATCATCTGCGTCATTTGTTTTCACCTTGGAAAAGGGATGTGGAAGTTTCGGCAGAGCGTGGATTTCATCCATTGATTCGGTTGAATTTTTTCATAATCAATAGTTTTTCTCGCATCTTGGGAATGATAGTTAAATTGGGTGTGATAAGCACAGGCATTGTGGTTGAATCTGCATTGTTTATCGCCGGCATAACTGTGATCGCTTTCTTTGTTATCTGTCCAGTGTTGTTGCTGTTGGCAGTCTGGCTGTTTTTGAATGCTAGCAATTTTTGGTTGGTTTGGGTGTGTCTGATTTTTTTGGGCATAGTTATGCGCGCTCATTTTGTTTATCAAAGAAGTCTCTATCGAGATTTGAGCCTGAAGGAAATTTCCGAGCAAAAATTCTTCGGTCGAATCGCCAACAGGATTGGCATCAGTGCGGATGCTTTGGCGATAATTTTTAGATTGGGCCTAGACGACGAAGAGTCAAAGAAAATTTTTGCCTCAGTAGGCTTGGATGCGGATGATGTGCTGAGGGCAATCAAATGGGAAATTGACACGCAGGAACAAAAAGAAAATCGGCAAAAGTTTTGGAGTAGGGCACGGACTGGAATTGTGCGTCAATTGGGCATCGGTTGGAAATATGCCTACACAGTTAAGCTTGACCGTTTTGCAACTGACTTGACTGAATTTGACCCATCGGCATATTCGCGCGCGCATCTGGTGGGGCACAAAAAAGAATTGGGCTTGGTTGAGATCGCTTTGCAAAATCAAACCCGCAACAATGTGATGCTGGTCGGCAGTCCGGGAGCGGGCAAGAAATCTTTGATTCATATGCTAGCCAGAAACATTCGTGAGGGCAAGGCAGACGCCTTCTTTGAGGACAAACGGATTGTGCTGTTGGATTTGGGTTCAGCGATTGGCCAAGTTTTGCAAAAAGGCGGGAATGTAGAAAATTTTCTGGGTCATATTTTTTCTGAAGCCGCCTATGCTGGCAATGTGATTTTGGTGATTGAAAACATTGAGGAATTTTTAGGCAAAGATTCATCCAATGGACGGCCGAACATCGCGCCAATTTTGCAGGATTTTTTGAATGTACCGACTTTTCAAATCATTGCCACTTCAACGACTAAAGAATATCACCACTTGATTGAACGGCATGACAATTTGATGAAATATTTCGATGTGGTGGAAATGAGTGATTTCACGGAAGAAGAGGCTTTGCGCGTGGTGTTGCATAAATTCAGACCTTTGGAAGCTGGAGATGTTTTGTTCACCTACGCTGGATTGAAAGAAATTGTGAAAAAAGCTGGTCGTTATGGCGGGCTCAAGCCGTTGCCGGAAAAATCAGTTGAACTAGCGGAAGAAGTTTTCAATTATTGGAAAGCAGGGGAGATAGTCAAAAGAATTGATGCGGAAATCGTGGAAGACTTTGTTTCCATCAAGACGGGTATTCCCGTGGGAAAGATAAGTGACTCAGAGCGGGGCAAGTTGTTGAATTTGGAAGATGACTTGCGCGAGCGAGTGATTGGACAAGAGGAGGCTATTGCTGATGCGGCAAGCGCGGTGCGCAAGATTCGTTCTGGCATTGCGCGAGCAAACAAGCCGGCTGGCAGTTTTCTTTTCTTGGGTCCAACAGGCGTGGGCAAAACAGAAACGGCCAAGGCTTTGGCAGATGTTTATTTTGGCGATGAGAAAAAAATTGTGCGATTGGATATGAGTGAATTTCAAAATCCATCAGCAGTTGAATCTTTGATTGGCTCGCAAGCCTTGAATGAACCTGGTCGATTGGGAAGTTTGATGCGCGACAATCCCTACACCGTCTTGCTTATCGATGAAATTGAAAAAGCCTATCCCAAGATTTTAGATTTATTTTTGCAGGTTTTGGACGAAGGTTATTTGACGGATGCCTTTGGCGACAAAATTGATTTCAGAAATTGTGTGGTCATTGCCACTTCCAATGCTGGATCATCGCTGATTAGAAAATTGGAAGCTTCGGGTGTGGCTAAAAAAGATGTTGAAAGAGAAGTCATAAACGACATCATCGAAAGCGGTACATTCCGACCGGAATTTTTGAATCGCTTCGACAAGGTGGTGGTATATAATATTTTAAATCAAAATGAACTTTTACGCGTGACGAATATGCTGTTAGACAAGTTGGCGACGCGGGTCAAAAACGAAAAAGATATTGAAGTGAATTTTGCCTCAGGCGTGGCAGAGAAAATTGTAGAATTGGGCTACAATGAAATTTTTGGCGCGCGTTCGATCGAGCACTTCATCGGCAACACTTTAGAAAACACGCTGGTGACCAAAATAATCGCCGGCGGACAGGAAATTGATGACAAAACCATCAATGTTTCCGCTGAAGAAATCGGTTGACTTTTCGCCTAAATTGGCATAAGATAGATTATTAATGAAATTTATTGATTTCGGTCTTTTACAATAGGAAAGTAACTTAATCTCAGTATTCACTAAATAAAGGGGAGTGGAATATGTCCGAAGAAGCCATAGTAGTTTTTAAAAAAGGCGATAAGGTTCACGTTGATTTCAGGGCTCTCGATAAATTGATCAAAAAAACGAGACCCATATCTGCGAGAAGACTTTTGGGCCTTTTCAATGTAGACAAGATGTACATTATTCACCAGGTCAGTGAGGGTGGCGAAACAGTTGAGTTGGTGGGCTTTGAAGGCGTCCCCTATGACGCGAAACTATTTATTTTGGTCACGCGCCAGTAGTGCTGAAGTGAAAACGCGCACCTGATTGCGCCAAAAAAACATATCTTTTTGTTGTCAGGGACAAAAGGAGAGGAGGATGAAATGAAGAAGGACACAAATCCCAAAAGGAAGATTGAAAGGGCCTTGATTAGCCTGACTGACAAGGCAGGTATTGAGGAATTTGCCCGACACCTGCAGGAGCTGGGAGTGGAGATTCTTTCCACTGGCGGCACTGCCAAAAAGATGCGGGAGAGCGGTATCAAGGTGATGGACGTTTCCGAATTCACCGGCTTTCCCGAGATGCTGGACGGCCGGGTTAAAACCCTGCATCCCAAGGTGCACGGCGGGATTCTGGCCCAGAAGACCAACCCCGAGCACCTGACCCAGATGGCCGCCCACGGCCTGTTGCCCATCGATCTGGTCGCCGTCAACCTCTATGCCTTTGAAAAGACCGTCGCCAAGGGAGACTGCAGTCTGGCCGAAGCCATTGAGAACATCGATATTGGCGGGCCGACCATGTTGCGGGCTGCGGCCAAGAACTATCGTGACGTCACCGTGCTGGTCGATCCCGCCGACTATCCCCAGGTCATCGCCGAGATGCGGGTGACCGGCAACACCACCCTCAAAACCCGTTTCCGGCTGGCCTGCAAGGTATTCTTCCTAACCAGTACCTACGACACAGCCATCTCGGACTGGCTCGAGAAGATCAATGTTGAGACCCACCAAGAGCTTCAAGATTGAGGCCCGAAGTGAAATGCTACAAGCTTTAAATGAGGCCGGTTCCACTCTTGGAATCGGCCTTAGATTTTTTATAGAGCAGAAAAATATTTCTAAAATAGATTACAAATTTTTCAATTTCTTTTTTCGCACCACATACATCGGTCGCTTGATAACTTCGATGTGGATGTTGGCAATGTAGAGTGAAATGAGGCCGATGGAAATCAGGAGGATGCCGACCAAAAAAATGATAAGGATGGCGAGGCTTTCTGAATCGGAAAAAGTTGAGGCGAATTCCCAGTGCAGGATATATTTGCCTATCAAAACATACAATCCAGACAGTCCAGAAAGCAGGGTAGTCAGAAGGCCTAGATAGCCGGCGAGCTTGAGGGGCACAAAACTGAGTGACACGAAACTGTTGAGAGCCAGTTTGCTGAGCTTCCAGAAGCTATAGCTGGCGTCACCATGCAGGCGTTCGTTGGCCTCAAAGTGGATGTAGGCGCGTCGGAAGCCGAGCCAATCGATGAGTCCACGAGTCATGCGATTGGTTTCAGTGAAGCGATTGAATTCGTCAATCACAACTCTGTCTAGCAGACGGAAATCAGTTGAATTTGGCATAACTGGTTCTTCAACTATGGTGTTTAAAATTTTATAAAATAATTTTGAGCCAAGCGCTTTGAGCAATGAAATATTTTTGCTCTTTTTCCGTACGCCCACCACCACTTCAAAGCCCTGTTCCCATTTTTCCAGAAATTTTGGAATGAGTTCAGCCGGATGTTGCAAGTCAGCGTCAATCATGATGCAGGCGTCACCAGAACAATTGTTGAGCCCAGCGGTAGTAGCAACCTCTTTGCCGAAGTTTCTGGAAAAATCAATGTATTGCACAGCAGAATCTTCAATGACTAATTTTTCAATTTCACTGCCTGTTTCGTCGGTGCTGCCGTCATTGATGAAAATAATTTCATGGGCATATTTGTCACTCAGAGTCTGAAAAATTTTTTCTAATTTTTCATAAAGTGGATGGATGTTTTTGGCTTCATTGTGAGCAGGAATGATGATAGAAATTGTTTTCATAGTTTTAGAGCTTGGCAGTGGCCAGCCAAGGCATTATTACACTGGTATTATAGCACATATTTTTGTGGTATACTGAATAGGTAGAAAATACTAATCTTTATTTTGAAAGGAGGTGTTTTATGAATAAAAATATAATTGTTGGCGTAGTTGTAGCTATCATTGTGTTGGGTGCAGGCGCTTTCTTTTTCATGAAAGGGAAATCTGTCAATGCTCCAGTAAACGGTGTCGCCAATCAAGTTGTTGAACAAGGCGGAGTGACATCTGCTGTGAAACAAGGTTTGATGGGTATGTTGGAAAATGCCACTGGTGTGAAGTGTTCCGTGTCTGATGCAACTGGCAGTTATACCGTCATTGCCAAAGGTGAGAAAGCTAGAATCGAAGGTATGAATTTTGCCAATCCATCTGATCCAACGCAAAAAGATGAGCGTGGCACGATGATCAACAATGGCGACTGGGCTTTCATTTGGAGCGGCAAGGAAGGCATGAAATTCAATATGAAAGAAATGCAAGCAGCCAATCCACAAACAGCGGCTGAAGAGCCAACTGATTGGAGAGGTTGGGCCGCTGAAATGCAAAACTCTGGTGCCAAATATGAGTGCAATCCGACCGTGGCAACTGATTTAGATTTCACTCCGCCAGCAGATGTGAAATTTCAAGATTTAGGTGAAATGATGAGAGGTTTCCAGAATATGCAAAATAACACCCAAATCCCGCCGATGCCAGTGCAATAAAATAGTAATATTTTGCAAAAAAGCTACCCCATGGTAGCTTTTTTTGTTTTGGAGGTAATATGTTAATAATCCTTTGACTTTTTAGCGGTTTGGTGCTAGGATGTTCTATCTAAGCAAATAAGCTTTTCTCCTATGAAAACAGGCTTTTTAATAGAATATGCTCGTCGCCACTGGATACTTTTTCGAAGAGTTTTTTTGCATAAAAAAAATCTTCAACGCGACCTGCTTGTCATTGTTTTGTCTATAATTATTGCCGCGCTTTTCATTTTGGTGGATAAGGATGTATCTTTTCGTTCGATCGGCCAGTCATTATTTGCAAACTTTAACTGGCAAAAAACAATTGAAATTAGTGATAACAAACCAGTAGAGCTATCCGATGAAGCAATGGCTGTAGAAATTCACACTGTCCAAGGAATGTTCAACTTGAATCAATGGAAAGATTATCGCAGTCAGTGGTATGGTATTGAAATAAAATATCCGGAAACTTGGAATGCTCCGGTGGCGCGAGCCGCTGCGAGTGGTTCAAAATGGGAATATAAATATCAGTTCAGCAAAAAAGATGTGAAGGATTCGGATTTGTATGCCGGTTTTGATTTGATGGTTTATAATTTGGCTAAAACCAAGGAAGTCTCCAATACTGAAGAATTTCCGGTTTTGAAAAATATTGAACAATGTCAAAATGCGCAGGTTCACCTGATTGAAACTGGTGATTATCCAGCCGAAGAGATTTATGTCCCGCAATCGGACGATTGCTATAATCCGACATTGTTCTTCAGTTTTACACGAGGAGAATATATCTATAACCTCGTGCCATTCGTGAAGCCTGGTGTTGAAATGCTGGGTGATCCGCGCGTGGAAATTGTGGACAATTTTCCGGAATTTTTTGCGGCAGCTTCATCACTCAATATTGTTGATATTGTGCGTCCAAAACCGGTTGTTGTAGTTTCAAAGCCCAGAGTATATGCGCCAATGCCGATTACTTTTAAAAAATCTAGCAAAGGCTTGGTTTGCGCCAAAGCTAATGATCATCCTAGCAAAAGCAATAAAGGCAAGGGTAAACATATGGATATGGAATGCTGTTTGGATCCGGATGAATACCCAAATCCAAACTGTCATTATTCTGAATCTAAATACGGCAAATATCTATAGAACTTTTTGATATATACAACGCCAACAAGTGAACTCTTGCTGGCGTTTTTATTTATTTCAATTCTGTATTAGAATGAGGGTGTAAACATAAGAGCCTGTTCATAATCTCAACGCTAATAATAAAAACTAACATATTGCTTGCCTGCTAAAATATTCCTAATTTCGGCTGCAAACCCTTCAAAGCTCGTCAGGTTATCTCGATAGCCTTTCTCACTTTTCATGGTTTTCGCACGAAATTAGAAAATTTTATCTAGGCATGAGATTATGAACAGGCTCTAAAAAATATATGAGCAATGCATTTGAAATTTATCATGAGGACATCGTGGATAGAAATAGCAAGGATAAGATAATTGAGGCTATTCTCAAGCATATCGGCGATATTGAAATTTTTTTCAAGAGTGATTATGTCCACAAAACTAGGAAACAAGAATTTGGATTTCATATACCTGAACAGTTTGAGGTTTTACGAAATATTCAAATATTGAAAGAGCGGGTGAATGAGATATCTAAAGAAGATCCTGAGATGATTTGGCAAAATCACATGGCGCATGTTTTGGGAAACTCAATCACAACTTTTGCTGGAGCTTCAGCAATGAAGTTTGAGCACGGTGATTTTTATAGCAAGGATGATGAAGAAAAACATTTTCCGATTGAACGCTTCAAGCTCATCAAAGATCATATGGAGCTGATGTTATTTTATATTAAAGAACTGCAAAACAACCCAGATTTAATCAAAGAAGAAATTGATTCAAGCGCGGGCTATTTGAAGCATTTTGTTGAATTTTTGTCTTGCGATTTGCCAACGCAAACCCCAGAACAGCTCAAATTGTTCAAGTTTTTTCATGAATTGAAAGAAGGTAAAATAACCCCAGAAAATTTCTTTGAAGCCAGTGCAGAGGTGCAAAAATATTTAGATGTTGAAAAAGTTAAAAATGAGTTATTAGCTGAGGATGAAAACAAATAGTCTCAATTGCGTAGTATATTTGCACAGAATTAAATTATGATTGAAGAAAAGGCGCTAACAGACGCACAATTGGTTGAATCGGCCAAACTCAATCCGGAATCTTTCGGGTTTTTGATGGAGCGTTATCAGGGTTCGCTTTTTCATTATATCCGCCGTTTGACCCAGCTTCAGAATGATGATGTGCAGGATTTGTTGCAGGAAGTGTTCATCAAGATTTATCAGAATTTGAATGCCTATGATAGCGATTTGAAATTTTCCAGTTGGGCCTATCGCATCGCGCACAATCAGGTGATCGACCATTTCCGCCGAGTCAGTAGCCGGCCGAAAACCAACGCGCTAGAAGATTATGAATGGGACAAGCTCATTCAAGCCAGCGTGCATTTGGAAAAGGAATTGGCTAACAAAGATTGCGTGGAAAAAATAAAAAGTTGCATCCAGGATTTGCCAATGAAATATAAAGAAATTTTGATTTTGCGTTTTGTGGAAGAAAAAGAATATGAAGAGATTATGGATATCTTGCGCAAACCCAAAGGCACAGTCGCCACACTCATTGCGCGAGGCAAGCAAGAGTTGAAGAAAAAAATGAAAGAACAAAGCATAGATTGCTTTTAATGAAAATTGTCATCCTGAACCTCTTGCCTGCTGGCAGGGATTCAGGGTCTACCCAGAGTGGATTCCGGGTCAAGCCCGGAATGACAGATTAATATAAACAATATGAAAAACCTGATTCAAGACACGCTGAATAAAATCAAACAAGAACATATCGCGCCAGAGCCGAGATGGAAGTTTTTGTCACGCAAAATTGGAATTTGGATCGGAATCATCGCGGTGGTTGCCTTGGGAGCGCTAGTGATTTCTGTGGTCTATTTTTTGCTTGCGCAATTGGACTGGGATGTCTATCCGTTGATGCATCAAAACATATTTACATATGGGCTATCGGTCATGCCATATTTTTGGCTGGCATTTTTGGCTGTTTTGGCATTGCTGGCATTTTTGGCGGTGCGCAAAACTGAGAATGGCTATCGTTTCAATTGGTTGTTGATTGTTTTTTCAATTGCGATTGGAATTTTGGCAATTGGATTTTTCATATCGCGTGTCGGTTGGGGTGGACGATTCAACGGGATGATGATGCATCAAATGCCATATTACGCGCAAAATGTTGCGACCAAGGAAAAGCAATGGATGCAACCCGAGGCAGGTTTTCTGGCTGGCACGATTCATACTGTTTCAGGCAGTACGCTTGAAATTGATGACCTAAATAATAGTACTTGGAATGTTCAACTGACCAAGCAAACACTAATACGTCCATCGGTTACGCTTGCGCAAGGACAGATGATAAAAATCATCGGCACGCGAAAAGACGCACAGAATTTTGTGGCGTCAGAAATCCGTCCGTGGGTGGGTCAAGGGATGATGGGCTCAGGACAGGGCCGAGGAATGATGAACAATTTCATCAGAAACTAGTGAAAACTTTTTTAATTGCGGGCGTAATACATTATGCTAGCAGCAATTAATTAAAATAATCACTAAAAACAATGAATAAAAAAATGATTATGTTGGGTGGTCTTGGCTTGGTGGCGTTGGGCGCCGTAGCGCTTGCAACTGGCACTTATGCCTATCAAGGTAATCCAGCCAAATTTGGACCAAACTACACACCTGAACGGCATGCGCAAATGCAAAAAGCTTTTGAAAGCAATGATTATGCAGCCTGGAAAGCGCAAATGGGCGATCGTGGCGCAACTCGCATAGTGAATGAGCAAAATTTTGCGCGCTTTTCACAAATGCACAAATTGATGCTGGAAGGCAAAACAACCGAAGCCAATGCTATTCGCTCCGAACTTGGCTTGGGACAAGGCGGTGGCCAAGGTCGCGGAATGATGAATGGTCAGCGTGGACAAAATCAAGGAGGAAATTTTGTTGACGTCAACAAAGATGGCATTTGCGACCATATGCAATAAAAGTGAAGATAGGCAAAGAGGATATCAAAAAATATCCTCTTTGTTTTGAAAAGACTAATAATTTTTTTATACACGATGAAATATAAAATAAAGTTGCGCACATTTTCACAAATCACAGCGGTTGGAATCGTTTTGTTTTTGACTTTGAGTCATTTGAAATTTGGCATTGAACAGGCAGCACCGATTGATGCCTATTGTCCCTTCGGAGCGATTGAAGGATTTTTGACCTATCTTTTCACCGGAGAATATTTGAAACGCATCTATGCTAGCTCATTTATTTTGATGGGTATCTTGTTGGTTTCAACTTTGATTTTCGGTCGAGTTTTTTGTTCGCATTTCTGTCCATTGGGTGCCATTCAGGAATGGATGCGATCTGTGGGAAGAAAAATTGGCATCAAGAATGATGTCGAATTGCCAGTCAAAATGGACGCGGTTTTGCGTTATGCTAAATATGTCATTTTGGCAGTGATAATTTATTTTTCCTATCAAGTCGGCGATTTGGTTTTCCGCGCCTATGACCCATTCAACGCGCTGATGCATTTCGGGGAAGAATTTGATGAGAAAGTTTTTGGTTATTCAATTCTTGGCCTTCTGGTTTTGGCGTCACTTTTTTCCAAAAATTGGTGGTGTCGCTATTTTTGTCCGCTTGGTGCAACTTTTGCGATTTTCAAAAAAGTGAGTCCGTTCAAAATTTCCCGCAACGCTTCAACTTGTGTCAGTTGCGGAACTTGCACACAGAGCTGTCCAGCTGGTTTGCCAGTGGAAAAACAAGATGAAACAAAATCAGGTGATTGCATCAGTTGCCTGGATTGTGTGAGTGAATGTCCCGAAAGCAGTTTGAAGGCGCAGGTTTTTGGTTGGGAAATTTCCAAGGCCAAATTTAGCTTGATTGTCATTGGCGCATTCTTTTTGCCACTTCTGATTTTTATGGCCACACCATTGTGGCAAGTCAAAGCGCCATCCAATATCGTGAATACCGCCGGGGAAGTCGATCTGACCAATTTACGCGGGAGCAACACTCTGCAATATTTGATCGATACAACTGGAATCCCACTTTCAGTTTTCCAAGAAAAATTGCATTTGCCAGTGGATGTCGATACAAAACTGAAATTGAAAGACATCGGTCCGAAATATAACCTCAAAAACTCAGAAGGCGTTTTCATTGAGGCCGAAGAATTTCGTGAGGTGGTTGAGCAATTAAAATAGGCATAGACAGGGCAAGCTATTGACAGTCTGATGTAAATCCCATAAACTTAATTCGTTCAACGCAACTCTGGGCTGGTTCATTTGAGCAGAAAATGAATCGGGCACCTTCGACAATCTGCATAGGAGGGTAGCAGCAAAGAAAAAATAAAAAATTAGGAATTTTCAAAGGCACCCTGGACCTCAACTAGCTTCGGCTGGAAGAGGTCTGGGGATTTTTTTATTTTCCGTCCCTTTTTTAGAACCACTTTTTTCCAATTTTTCAACCCCTTGACAAGTCTCAATTTTGGGAGTATACTTCAGAGCTAACAAAATTAACAATCGCAAAAACTCAAAAGTCATAAAAATAGAATGAGACCTGAAAATCCATAACTATTTAGGGCGCTGTGACAAAAAGACTGCACAAAGTTTGGTGCAGGGCTCTAAGTCAACTATATGACCAGCTCGATCAAGGCATTAAGATCAACTTTCAATCTTATGCTGTCTATTGTCGAGTTGATAATTGGATTGAGTTTTGCAATTAGAATCTTTAGTTCGGATATAACTTCCAATGGAAGTCTTGCCGATTTCGTTTCAGAAACTTCTGGAAAAATAAATTCCAACACATCTTCGTCTTTTGGAAATTTGCAATTGACTGGCCCACTGACATTTTTAGTTTTCATATTAGGCTTCATGCTTTTTTCCGCCGCACTTTTTTCGCAAGTTCCGAGAATTCTGCAGCAAAGAAAAAAAGACTTGGAAGTGGAGATGGATTGAAAAAATGCGCATGGATGCTGGCTTTCAAGTTGGCAGGGGCAGAGTATTGACAGATTTCCTAGAGATACTAGCGCTATTTTTCAACTAGGTGTATAATATCTATTGTAATCGCACTAACGTGATTGCAACTAATAAATAATTTAAACAAAACACTATGGCAAAGATGACAAAGTCACAATTGCTCGTTACGCTTTCTGAGCAATCAGGGCTAGCAAAGAAGGACGTGAAAAACTTTTTCGATGTGCTAACTGCGTTGGCATACAAAGAAGTGAAGAAGAATGGAGAGTTCGTTCTACCTGGATTTGGTAAAATGGTGAAAGCAAAAAGAAAAGCACGCGCTGGAGTTAATCCTGCAACTGGAGAAAAAATTCAAATCGCTGCAAAAACTGTTGTTAAATTCAGACTAGCTAAAGCAGCTAAAGAAGCTGTTCTATAGGTCTATCTGAAATCATGCAAAAACACCCCGAGTAATCAGGGTGTTTTTGTTTTTTATGCTGGCTATTTCTTGGCCGGCGAATATTCAATGCGAATTTCCACTTCGTCGCTATCCAATTTTTTAGCTTTCTTTTCAGAGATTTTTTTGCCACTAGCTTTTTTGATGTAAGTTACTTTTTCAACAATATTATCTGGCGCTTTGTTAGTGTCAGGCGCTTTGTCATAGGCGATAAAAGGGTCGACAGGATAATCATTCAAAACTTGCGACATAAATTTGTTCCAGATGGGTGCGGCTACATACGATCCATCAGCGCCGGCGCGCATTGGATGATTATTATTATTGCCGACCCAGACACCTGTGGTAATGCTAGGTGTGAAGCCGACTGTCCAAGCATCTTTGAATTCAGAAGTGGTGCCCGTTTTGGCTGCGACAATTTTGCCAGGAATGAACAATTTATTGTTCGGTCCAAAAATTGGCACGCGCGCCGCGTTGTCAGACAGGATGGAATTTATCTTGCGGGCAATTTGTGGATCAAGTACAGACTCATTTTGCGCAGTCGGGGCATAGAGAGTCTTGCCGACGCTGTCTGTGACTTTCAAAATGGCTGTGGGTGAATTCTTTTTTCCATCGTTGGCAAAAACTGCATAACCAGCTGTTTCATCCAACAATTTCACTTCTCCGCCACCCAACACCAAAGAGAGTCCATAGCGATTGGTTTCATTGAGAGTGGTGATGCCAAGGCGGTGAGCTAAATCAATGGTAGCTTGCACGCCAGCCAGAGAAAGTGTTTTGACAGCTGGCACATTGAGAGACATTGCCAACGCTTGGCGCATAGTGACCACACCATGAAATTTGCCGTCATAATTGCGCGGGATATAATGTTTGCCAGAACCATCAGCTCCAAAGTCAGTTTTGGCATCAAGAATTCTTGTTTCTGGTTGATAGCCTTTTTCAAAAGCAGTGGCATAGGCGAAAGGCTTGAAAGATGATCCGGGTTGGCGCGGTCGAGTGGTCACATTGACTTGTCCATCAATCGAATCGTCATAATAATTTTTACTGCCAACCATCGCTAAAATTTGTCCGCTCTTTGGATCTAGCGAAACCAAAGCGGCGTTGGAAGCGCCATATTTTTTCAGATTAGCGTCACTTTCAGTCAATATTTGCTCGGCCAACTTCTGTTTATTATAATCCAAAGTTGTATACACCCGCAGGCCGCCTTGTTCAAGGACTTGCGTGCCAAATTGTTTTTCCAATTCATCACGGACATAAAAAACAAAATGCGGGGAATCAATCATAGCTGCAAAGGGAATGATTTTTTCGGTGATAGGAACGGCTTTGGCCGCCACAACCTTGGTGCGAGTTGCTAATTGTAAAGTACCAATTCGATCGAGAATTTTTTGTTGACGAGACAGCAATTCATTCAAGTGATTGCCAAAGGGCGAATAATAGCTGGTGGCTTTGGGCATAGCCGCTAACAAGGCTGCTTCATCCAAAGTCAGGTCTTTAGCATTTTTTCCAAAAAAAGTTTTAGCCGCCGCCTCAACGCCATAGGCATTGGAACCATAGGGGATTTCATTGAGATACATATCCAAGATTTGATCCTTGGTATATTTCTTTTCGATTTTTATGGCGATGACAAGTTCGATGATTTTTCTACGAAGAGTTTTTTCGCGGCCAAGAAAAGCATTGCGAGCCAGTTGCTGAGTAATCGTTGAGGCTCCTTGTGACATGCTATTTTTTTGGATATTGTTCTTCAATGCTCGCGCGATGGAAAAAAGGTCAATGCCAAAATGGCGATAGAAGCTGTCATCTTCGGCTGCAATGGTGGCAACGCGAATTGAATCGGGAATTTCATCGTGAGTCAGAATTATGCGATTTTCTTCGCCATGAATTTCATACAGAATGTGCTGACCAGTTCGATCATAAATCAGCGTAGTTCGCGGAGATAGGCGCTTGGTTAGATTTACAGCAATAGGCGCCTGGAAATAGATATATAATAGGACGCCGAAACCAAAGGCACCCAGCATTAGAAAAACATTGAAAGAAATAAGGATGATTTCTTTAATCACCATTTGCGGGCTTATTTTACCATTTTTTTTGATAAATCCCATATATTTGGCACATCCCTATTTATATACTAGCATGATTAGCTATTCTACGGTAAATTGCGGAATTGTCAATTTGACAGAATATATCATATGACTCATAATATGAACATAGAGGTGAATGGGGGAATGACCGGTCGATCTTCCGATAAACCCAGCATTTCAAAAAAGCTAATAAATCAAAGAAATTACTAAAATGACAGAAATTATTCAAGACAGAGACTTCGTTGAATATGTTGTGAAACAAATTGTTAACAACCCAGACGCAGTTAAAGTTGACAGAAAGATTGATGAAATGGGTGTTCTTATCACTTTGGACGTAGCTCCAGAAGATATGGGCATGGTGATCGGTCGAGAAGGAGCCACAGCTAAAGCTCTTCGAACTTTGCTTCGCGTTATCGGAGCCAAGAACAACGCTAGAGTTAATCTAAAGATTAACGAGCCAGAAGGGTCAACTCGCGAACCACGCGAACCCCGCGAACCTCGTGAGGCTGCAGCAAAGAAAACGATTGATGAAGTTGTTGGAGACATCCAATTCTAATATTAGCCACTTTTATTTCTGATTTGTTTCCTCACAGAGACAAATTGGATATTCAGCAAAAAAGGCCGTAACTGGTCTTTTTTGTTTTGTTTTAGGCTCACATTATGTTATTATTAATACATGTTAAAGTTCGACATAATCACAATTTTCCCTGAGATTTTCGATTCATATTTTTCTGAGTCGATTCTTGGGCGTGCGCAAGCGGAAGAATACATTTCCATCGAAATTGAGAATTTGCGTGACTATACTGATGACGCTCGCAAAACAGTGGACGACACGCCCTATGGTGGTGGCGCGGGTATGGTTATGAAAGTCGAACCAATTTTCAAAGCTTTGGAGGATGTGAAAAGCAAAAATGGAATCGACAAAGAAAAGACGCGTGTCATTTTATTTTCCGCCAAGGGCAAGCGTTATACACAAAGAGATGCCGAAAGATTGTCACAATATGAGAATTTGATTTTGTTGTGTGGTCGCTATGAGGGTGTGGATGAACGCGTGGTGGAAAATTTGTGTGACGAAGAAATTTCTATTGGCGACATGGTTTTGACTGGTGGAGAGATTCCGGCCATGGCAGTGGTGGACAGCATCACACGACTTCTTCCAGGCGTGTTAGGCAATGCCGAGTCGATTGAAATTGAATCTCATAGTGAAGATGGCTATTTGGAATTTCCCCAATATACCAAACCAGAAGAATTCAATGGCTGGAAAGTTCCAGAGGTTTTGCTGAGTGGGGATCATAAAAAAATAAAGCAATGGCGTGAAGATCATTCCCAGAGAAAAATCAGCTAAAAATGAGAATGGCAAAATGGATGCAGTTTTGATGTATGCCGTTTTTGGCTTGTTAGTTTTTGGTTTGATTATGATCGCTAGCGCTGGCGTGGGCTATGCGCGGACGCGTTTTGGTGATGAATATTATTTTTTTAAGCGGCAACTTTTGTTTGGAATTTTACCAGGACTTTTGATTTTGACAATTATAAAAAATATTGATTATCGCATTTGGAAAAAGTTTTCTTTCATAGCTTTTGTGGTTAGTATTATTGCGCTCATTTTGGTTTTTGTGCCAGGCTTTGGAACAAAGATTTATGGCGCCAATCGCTGGTTGCAATTGGGACCTTTGTCATTTCAACCAGCAGAGATGTTGAAAATTTCTTTGATTCTATATTTAGCAGCGTGGCTAGAAAGCCGTCGCGAAAAAATTACCGATTTTTATGAAGGTTTGATGCCATTTGTGATGATTGTTGCCTTGGTCAGTTTTTTGCTCATCAAACAACCCGACATTGGAACGCTGGGTGTGACGATTCTCATCGCTATGTCAATTTTCTTTGTGTCAGGTGCTAAAATTTCTCACATGTTTGCAATGGGTGTGGCTGGTTTTCTTGCACTTCTAGCGCTGATTAAATTCGAATCATATCGTATGGATCGTCTGTTGGTTTTTTTGCATCCGGAATTGGATCCGCGCGGGATTGGCTATCAGATTAATCAAGCGTTGCTAGCTATTGGCTCTGGCGGAATTTTTGGGGTTGGGTTGGGTCACAGTTTGCAAAAATTCAACTATCTGCCAGAACCGGTAGGTGATTCAATTTTTGCCATCATCGGAGAGGAATTGGGATTTTTTGGCGAATTTGTTTTGATAATGCTGTTTGTGGTTTTCTTTTTGCGTGGACTGCGCATTGCCAAAAATGCGCCAGATATGTTTGGAAAATTGGTGGCCACTGGTATCGTGTCTTGGATAACCTTTCAAGCATTCATAAACATCTCGGCAATTTCCGGACTCATTCCGTTGACAGGCATCCCATTGCCGTTCATTAGTTATGGAGGCACCTCAATCATTTTTTTATTAACAAGCGTTGGAATTTTATTAAATATTTCAAAACAAACAAACTTAAACAGTTAATAAAGTCAAAAGTCTATAAAGTCTATAAAGTATTGTAATGAAATAACTTTACGAACTTTCATCTTTATAAACTTTATGAACTCAATTTTATGAAGATTATATTAGCGGGCGGAGGAACAGGTGGGCATTTGATGCCATTGGTGGCAGTGGCCAGAAAAATCAAAGAGAAGGCGCCAGACACAACTTTTGTTTTTGTCGGTCCAAAAGGCCAAATGGAAGATGACATCATTGGCAAAGAAGGGATTCCGATGCGAGCGATTGCCACTGGCAAATTGCGTCGCTATTTTTCTTTGAGCAATTTCACTGACATCTTTCGGATTCTGTTTGGAATTTTGCAATGCATGAAAATTTTGTTGGCAGAAATGCCAGACGCAGTTTTTTCCAAAGGTGGTTATGCTTCAATTCCAGTGGTTTTTGTAGCTTGGATGTATCGCATTCCAATTATGATTCACGAGTCTGACGCAGTGCCAGGAATGGCGAATGGAATTTTGAGCAAATTTGCAGATCGTGTGGCAGTGACATATCCAGAAGCGGAAAAGGAATTTCCATCTGCGCAAGTTGTAGTGACAGGCAATCCGATTCGTGAGGATGTCAATCTTGGTGATGTGGCCAAGGCGCGTCAAATGTTTGAACTGACTGAATCGAGAAAAACAATTTTTGTTTATGGTGGATCACAAGGTGCCAAGATTATTAATGATAAAATAGTGGAATTGTTGCCGGAACTTTTGAAAAGATATCAAGTCATTCATCAAACTGGACAAAATAATTTTGAGGATGTGAAACATATGGCTGGCGAATTGGGTATCAAGGCTGGACGAGAAGGCTATCATCCGCTTTCTTTTATCGGTGAAGAATTGAAGGATATTTTTGCAGTTTCAGATTTGGTAATTTCTCGCGCTGGAGCCACATCAATTGCGGAAATTGCCGCTAATGGCAAACCAGCAATTTTGATTCCCATTGACAAGTCAGCCAACAATCATCAGCGAATGAATGCCTATGCGATTGCCAAATTTGGCGGATGTGTAGTTTTGGAGGAAAATAATTTAGGCGAAAATTTATTTTTGAGCAGAATTAATGAAATTTTGGAAAATGATGAGTTTCGACAAAAACTAGCCACAGATATTAAAATATTTTACCATCCAGATGCAGCTGACAAAATTGCGGATGGAGTGTTGGGTATGATTAATTAAGACTCACTAATTGAAGCTAATTAAAAAACGAATGGAAACGAATATGCTAGATTTGTCAAAAATTAAAAAAGTATATGTTATTGGCATCAAGGGTTCTGGTGTGATTGCTTTGGTGCAAATTTTGCAATCGATCGGGATTGAAATAACGGGCTCAGACACGCATGAAAAGTTTTTCACTGATGAAGTTTTACAAAAGTTGGGTATCCAATATTTTGAAAATTTTGCGGCGAAAAATATTCCGGCTGACGCTGATCTGATTTTGTATTCGACAGCCTACAATGAGCATAACAATATTGAGTTTGCCCAAGCAAAAAGCCACAATTTTACAATGATGAGCTATCCGGAATTGTTGGCGCAACTTTTCAATCAAAAATATGGCATCGCGGTTTGCGGGACACATGGCAAAACTACAACCTCCGCCATGTTGGCCTATGTGATGCAACAAGTTGGAACTTCGCCAACAGCTGTGATTGGCAGTCGCGTGCGCCAATGGGGTTCCAATGCGTTGATCGGCAATGGTGAGACATTTGTGATTGAGGCCGATGAGTTTCAAAACAAATTGGCGCTCTATGAGCCTAAGGCGGCGATTTTGACCAGTGTGGACTATGATCATCCGGATTTTTATCCAACTTTTGCCGAATATAAAAAAGCTTTTGAAGATTTTGTGATGAAGATTCCCAAAATTGGATTTTTGGCTGTGTGGGGAGATTCAGTGGCCACCAATGAGGTGGTGTGTGGCGCGCAGTGTGAAATAATAAAATATGGCTTCCAAGAAGACAATGATGTGGTGATTGTAAAAAAAGATGCACAGAATTTTGCTGTGATTTATTCTGGCAAAGACCTAGGTGATTTCGCAATGCAATTAGTTGGCGATCATAATATTTTGAATGCTGTTTCAGTGATTATTGTGTGTCATAAATTGAATTTAGATATGGAAAAAGTGCGTGAAGCTTTGCGGAATTTTGAAGGTACTTCTAGAAGATTTGAAATTGTAGGACAAAGAAATGGCGCGATTTTGATTGATGACTATGGTCATCACCCAGAAGAAATCAAAGTGACTTTGAAAGGCGCGCGCGAGAAATATTCCGACAAAAATTTGATTGTAGTTTTTCATCCGCATTCCTATTCACGCACTGAAGCTCTGTTGCAAGATTTTGCGCAAAGCTTTGATGATGCGGACAAGGTGATTGTGTTGGATATTTATGGTTCGGCCAGAGAAAATACTGGCAAGGTTTCTTCATTAGATTTGGTGAATCTGATCAACAAATACAATCGCGACAAAGCCGAGCACATTCCAACTATCGATGAATGCGTCGAATCTTTGCAAGACAAAATTGGTGACCAAGACATCGTCCTCACCATCGGCGCCGGCAATGTTTTTGAGGTGGTGAATAAATTGAAACAATAATTTTTTTAATTTATAAAAACATGACAACAAATGAATTTCAAGAAATGTGTGCCAAGACGGTAGGCGATATTGATGCAAAATATAATATTATTCGTGATCCCCACTTTAGTTTTACGCAATTTATTGAAGAAGTTGGTGAACTAGCAAAAGAAATAAATAAACCAAGATTGCGCAATAAAGAAATAGATCGAGAAAATCTAAATGGCGAATTTGCTGATGTTGCATTACAGTTTTATGCACTTGCTAAAATATTAAATGTTGATGTGGATGAAGCGGTGGCGTCAAAAACTAAGATATTAAAAGAAAGGCATAATTTATAATCTTTGATAAAAGTAAATTAGGATAATGGTAAAAAATAAAAACATCTACAACATGTCAGTCGCGGAAATCTTGAAAAAGTTTTCGACGACGGAGAAGGGGCTTTCTGAGGAGGAGGCGAAAAATCGTCTCAAGGAGTTTGGGCAAAACAAATTGCAGAAAAAAGCTAGTTGGAGATGGTTGAAATTGATTTGGAATCAATTCAATGATGCTTTGGTGTGGATTTTGTTGGTGGCAGCGAGTTTGGCATCATTTTTTCATGAGTGGAGAGATGTGACAATCATCTTGATTATTGTGGCCATCAATGCAACTATCGGATTTTTTCAAGAATGGAAAGCTGAGCGAATTTTGGATCAAATCAAAAATCTGACCACAGAAAAAGCGGTGGTTTTTCGCGATGGCGAGAAAAAGCAAATTGATACCAAATTTTTAGTGCCTGGAGACGCGGTATTTGTGGTGAGTGGTGACAAGGTTCCAGCCGATGGATATCTAATTGAAAATTATGATTTCAAAGTGAACAGTTTTATCTTTACTGGCGAATCAAAAGCGGAAAGCAAATCTGCCAAAGTCATCGCTGAAGAAAATGTGGCCTTGGCAGACATCGATAATATGGTTTTTATGGGTGAAACAATTGCAGTGGGTGAAGCAGTATTTGTCGTGACGGGCACAGGTATGAATACGGAGTTGGGCAAAATTGCCAATCTGACGCAAGAGGTGAAAGAAGATTTGACGCCAATGCAAAAACAAATGCGCACTCTCGGTCGTGATGTGACGATTTTGTCAGTTTTGATTGGCGTGTTGGTTCTGATTGCTGGGCAATATTTCAACATGTCACTTTATCAGAATTTTCTTTTTGCTTTAGCCTTAGCAGTATCGGTCGTACCAGAGGGCTTGCCAGCGGCTATTTCAGTGGCCTTGTCACTTGGCATGAAAAGACTTTTGAAAGATAATGTATTGGCGAAAAAATTGAACGCCGTGGAAACTTTGGGCTCAGTGGATATTATTTGCACAGACAAGACCGGCACCATCACTTGCAATGAATTGACAGTCACCAAGGTGGTGGTCAATAATCAAATTTTTGAAGTGAGTGGTAGTGGCTATGAACCGACTGGAAATTTCTCCATGGCTGGCAAAAATATAAAACCAACAGAAGTGCAGAATTTGGAATTGTTGTGCAAAATTGGCGCGCTTTGCAATGATGCTAGTTTAATAAAAGATAATGAGCAATATAAAATCATAGGTGATCCGACTGAGGGCGCGATTGTGGTTTTGGGCAAAAAATTCAATGCCAAAAAAGACTTCTTTGAAAAAGGTGAAAAGAAGCTCAGTGAAAATCCTTTTTCTTCCGACCGGATGCGGATGAGCGTGATTTTCAAAAATTCCAATACAAATTCTTTCGTGAAGGGTTCACCGGATGTGCTTTTGGACTTGTGTACGCAAAAAAAGATTGGCACGGAAATTACGCAATTTTCAGATGTTGAAAAAGAAGCGGTCAAAAAAATGTACAACACTATGTCGGCTGAGGCTTTGCGGGTTTTGGCTTTTGCTTATCGCAACTTGGATGATGTTGCCAAAAAAGATTATGCGCAGGAAGCAGAGAAGAATTTGATTTGGGTTGGTATGATGGCGATGATTGATCCACCAAGGCAGAATGTGGGCGAGGCCATCAAAGAATGCAAAAGAATGGGCATCAAGGTGATTATGATCACAGGCGATTATGAAATCACTGCGCGCGCCATTGCCAAGAATGTGAATTTGATTGATGGTGATGAAAACACTTTTGAAATTATCAATGGAAAAACCCTGAATGGTTTGAAAGACGCGGAAGTATATAAAAAGATAAAAGCCAAGGACGTGGTTTTTGCGCGCATCGCGCCGGAACAAAAATTGCGCATTGCGACAATTTTGAAAAACAATCGCCAAGTGATTGCTATGACGGGCGACGGCGTGAATGACGCGCCAGCTTTGAAAAAGGCGGACATCGGTGTGGCTATGGGTGTGATTGGCACAGATGTTTCCAAAGAAGCGGGGGATATGATTCTGCTAGATGACAATTTTGCATCAATTGTGAAAGGCGTGAAAGAAGGACGGACTATTTTTGTGAATCTGAAAAAATTTATACATTATGTTTTCACTTCCAATGCCAGTGAACTCATCACTGTTATTTTTGGAGTCATTTTGCAAATTCCTTCCCCAATTTCAGCGGTGCAGATTTTGGCGGTGGACTTGGGCACGGATATTTTTCCATCTTTCGCCTTGGGATTGGAACCGCATGAACCAGGCGCTGGCAGTGAAAAGGCAGTCAGCAAAGGTGGAGTGATGACGACGAAAGGTTTTCGTCGCATAATGTATCTGGGTGTGATTATGGCCACCGGCGCGGTCATCGCATTTTTGTGGTCAATGTTGCGTGGCGGTTGGCATTTCGGAGACAAAATTGATCTAGATGCGCTGTTGTATATCAAATCAACGACTGCGGCCTATGCCGTACTTTCTATGACGCAGATGGCCAATCTTTTGCAATCGCGCAGTGAAAAACTCTCGCCCTTCCAATTGGGATTTTTCAAAAATCCGCACGCCTTGTTTGCAATCCTGATTTCCTTTATAATGCTCTTGCTGTTTATGTATTTGCCAATCTTGCAAAAATATCTGCACATGGCACCAATTGATTGGAAAGATTGGATAGTCGTAGCCGTATCATTTGTAGTGGTATTTGTGTGGGAAGAAGCCAGAAAAAGTGAGAAATAAAAAAAATAAAAAACACTTCAGCAAGGTTATCATATTGAAGTAAGAAAATGAAAGACTTGATGCAAAAATACAAGAAAATAACCGGCGTGGTTTTTATAATCTTGGGAATCTTGGCTTTGATTACGCCATTGACTCCAGGGTCTTGGTTGATTTTTGTGGGCTTGGAATTGATTGGAATGCGACTGGCTTTTTATAAAAATTTGCAAAATGCTATAATGAATTTAGTAACTAGATATTCAAAAGAAAACAATGATTGATATTCAAAAAAATGTAGTTTTAGCGCCTCACACAACCTTCAAAATTGGCGGACCAGCCAAGGAATTTGTGGTGGTCAAAAATGAAGAAGAATTGCTTGAAGCCTTGCATTATGCTAAAGATAATAATCTAAAATATTATATCTTAGCTGGCGGTAGCAATGTTTTGTTTGCTGACGAAGGTTTCGATGGTTTAGTGATTCGCATTTCAGGAAGAGGTGAAATCAAGTTGCTGGAAGATCAGAAAATTGAATCTTGGACGGGTGAAACTCTTGGGCAGATTGTGAATTTTTCCAAGGAAAATTCTTTGGCCGGCATGGAAAATTTGATTGGTATTCCTGGGTCAATTGGCGGGGCAGTGCGTGGCAATGCGGGAGCGTTTGGGACTGACACCAAGGATTTAGTTGAAAAAGTTAGAGCGGTTGATATTTCAAATAGCGAGAGTATAATTAGAGAGTACTCAAATGCAGAATGTGATTTCGCCTACAGACACAGCATATTCAAAGAAAATCCGAAATTGATTATTCTGTCAGTTACATTGAAATTGAAGTCTGGCAACAAAGATGAGATATTTCAGAGGATGAAGGAAATAATAAAGACAAGAAATGACAAATTGCCGATGGGTTGGGTGGGGTGCGCCGGAAGCATCTTTGAAAATCCGCATGTAGAGAATGCAGAACTTCACGAAAGATTTAAGGCAGCAAGCGGATTCATCTATCCAAGTGGAGAGATTCCCGCCGGCTGGCTCATCAGTGAAATGGGGTTGCGTGGAAAGAAGATGGGTGGAATTGAAGTGAGTAAAAAGCATGCCAATTTCATCATCAACGCGGGTGGTGGCACAGCGAATGACGTGGTGATGCTGACCAGTTTCATCAAGCAACAAGTGCGAGACAATCTGGGTGTGCAACTCAAAGAAGAAGTGAATTATATTGGATACTAATTATTTAAGATTAAATATATGACAATCGCAAGCAAAGACAATGTGAGATTTATGTACAAGGGGCTCAGAGCAGATGATGAATCAAAGGCATATATTTTGAAGAGACTAGAGCGCTTGGATAAGGTGACGGAAAAAGTTTTGCACAAAGAAGTGGAAGTTGATTTGGACAAAAAAGGCAAATTCCGCGTTGAAGTGATGATCAAAACTGCCTATGATTTGTTCCGCGCTGAGGAAACCACCGAAAGCATCGAAGGATCAATTGATTTGGTGGTAGACGAATTGAAAGTTCAAATCACTAAAGACAAAGATAAAAGAAAAACCCTGATGAAACGCGGCGCGCAATCAATCAAGAAAAAAGTCGTAGTCGACAAAAGCGCGCGATTCTAAATAAAAATTAAATCCATATACTCAAAAGCCCCTTGTTTTGACGCAAGGGGCTTTTTCTTGTTTTGTGATATAATATAAAAAATAAAGTTTTAAAAATTTATAAATCTCAATCCTTCCATACGACCATATAAGGAAGGATTCAAAAACAAAAAAATGAATCAAAAAATTCGAATTGAGATTGCAGTGGGATTTATTGCGGCACTAGCAATTTTGCTGGGTATATATTTTTGGAATAATGCCTCACAAATTTCGACAGGCGCACCAACAACCTCGAATATTGTTACTAAACCAGTTCAAAAAATGTGTACGCAAGAAGCTAAGTCTTGTGATGATGGCTCTTATGTTTCTAGAACTGGGCCGAATTGTGAATTCGCGGCATGTCCAAGCACAGATGCTTCGGCGGATATTGAGAAAAGTCGTATTGCCAATCCTGCTTCGATCAATTGCACTCAGGAAGGTGGTCAGCTGGAAATTCGCACTGGAAATGACGGTGGGCAAGTTGGTTTTTGCAAATTTTCTGACGGATCAGAGTGCGAGGAATGGCAATTTTTCCAGGGTGAATGTAAATCAGGAAATAAAATTGCAGTTGAGTTTCCACTAGTAAATGCGGAAATTTCCAGTCCAATTTATGTTTCTGGTCGAGCGCGTGGCACATGGTTTTTTGAAGGTAGCTTTCCAGTAGAAGTTTATGATAGCAATAACAAATTGCTCGGCAGTTCGACCATCAGTTTTGCTCCCAAATCAGCGGATGATACTTGGATGACCGAAAATTTTGTAAATTTTTCCGGTAGTGTAAAATTTAGCCAGCCTACTACAGCTAGTGGATATCTGCTTCTCAAGAAGGACAATCCATCTGGCAATTCTGCGACGGATGAAGCATTGAGGCTAAATGTAAAATTCAAAAAGTAGCGTATGTCTATAAATTAGAGGGCTTTAACTTTGAAAAATATTTATAACTATCAAAAGCCTCTTGTTTTGACGCAAGGGGCTTTTTTTGATAGAATTATAGGGTTAAATAAGGCTTTAAAATAAGGTAAGGATCTGTCTTTGCGATTCGCCAGCTGGCGAAGAAGCAATCTCGTTTGGGTGAATTAAACCTTGAGATTGCCACGTCGTCCGAGGCGGACTCCTCGCAATGACAATATAAAATTATGGGAATTTTCAGTAAACTGTTTGGTTCAAATCAGCGGGAAATTGCAAAACTTCGACCGATTGTGGAAAAAATCAATTCATATGAAGCGGCCATGCGTCGGCTTTCAGATGAGGAGTTGCGTGGCAAGACGCAAGAATTTAGAGACAGAATTGCCAAGGGTGAAACGCTGGATGAACTTTTGCCAGAGGCTTTCGCGGTTGTGCGCGAAGCAGCGGATCGCGTGAATGGCACACGACCTTTTGAAGTGCAGTTGGTTGGTGGCATCGTGTTGCACCAAGGCAAGATTGCTGAGATGAAAACTGGCGAAGGAAAAACTTTAACTTCAACTTTGCCAATCTACTTGAATGCACTTTCTGGCAAGGGCGTGCATGTCATTACCGTGAATGACTATTTGGCACGACGCGACTGCAATTGGATGGGTTCAATTTTCTATTTCTTGGGTGTTTCCACAGCTTGCATCATCCATGATGCGTCATATATTTATGAAACAAAAGTAAGAGATGCATCAGAAGTGACAGTTGAAATGGAAAACTTGCGTGAAGTGATGCGTCGTGATGCCTACAACGCTGACATCACCTATGGAACCAATAATGAGTTCGGTTTTGATTATTTGCGTGACAACATGGTGCAATCTACCGCTCAGATGGTGCAACGCGAATTGAATTTTGCCATTGTAGATGAAGTCGATTCAATCTTGATCGATGAAGCGCGAACACCTTTGATTATTTCCGCGCCTGACACTGAATCGACAAAGCTTTATCAACAATTTGCGCAGATTGTACCGAAGTTGAAAAAGGATGAGGATTATGAAGTGGATGAAAAAATGAAAGCGGTGGTCATCACTGATTCTGGAATTTCAAAAGTGGAGCAAATGTTAGGCATTAGCAATTTGTATGAAACTGGTAAAATAGGTTTCGTGCATCATTTGGAACAAGCCTTGAAAGCCCAAGTGATTTTTCAACTCGACAGTGACTATGTCGTGAAGGATGGCGAAGTGATTATTGTGGATGACTTCACTGGTCGCTTGATGCCAGGGCGAAGATATTCCGAAGGTTTGCATCAAGCCATTGAAGCCAAGGAAAATGTAAAAGTGCAAAAAGAATCGCGCACACTGGCCACCATCACTTTCCAGAACTATTTTAGAATTTATAACAAGTTGGCTGGTATGACTGGAACAGCTCTGACTTCTGCCGAAGAATTTTTCAAAGTATATAATGTGGATGTGTTGGAAATTCCAACTAATCGCGTGATGCAAAGAAAAGATTTGGCAGATGTGATCTACAAAACCGAAAAAGGCAAATTCAATGCCATTATGGAAGAAATCAAAGAAGTGAGCAAAAAAGGTCAACCAGTTTTGGTGGGCACCATTGCCATTGAAAAGTCAGAATATTTGAGTGCGCTTTTGCAGAGAAATGGTGTGGCGCATGAAGTTTTGAATGCCAAGAATCATGAACGTGAAGCTTCAATCGTGGCCAAGGCTGGTCACAAAGGTTCTGTGACTATTGCCACTAACATGGCTGGTCGTGGAACTGACATCAAATTGGGTGAAGGCGTGAAGGAATTGGGTGGACTTTTAATCATTGGAACCGAACGACATGAGGCACGCCGCATCGACAATCAGTTGCGCGGACGCGCCGGACGACAAGGTGATCCGGGAGTTTCACAATTTTATGTTTCCTTGGAAGATGAATTGATGCGTCGTTTCGGTGGAGACAAATTGAAGAATATGATGGATCGCTTAGGCTTGCCAGAAGATCAGCCGATTCAAAATGCTATCATTTCCAAGTCTATCGAGAGCGCCCAATCAAAAATTGAAGGTTTCAACTTCGATATTCGCAAACACGTTTTGGATTATGATGATGTCATGAACAAGCAACGTGAAGTTATCTACAAAAAAAGACGCGAGATTTTGGATATGCAAGACACGAAAAGTGAAATGCTAAATTATATCGGCGAAGAAATTGAGCATGCAGTTTCTTTCAATTGCGCCGGTGATGAGGTGGATTGGGATGTCCAAGAAATCAACAACAATTTCCACGGAATAGTTTTTGCGCAAGGTGATTTGACTGGCAAATTGGCTGAAATCAAAAATGACGCACGCCACAATTCAGCGGAAAAAATCAGTATGATTATTGAGTTTTTGCTGGGCGTAGCTAAAGAGGTCTATGGCAAAAAAGAAATGGAAGTGGGCGCGGAACAAATGCGTTCGATTGAAAAGGCGGTGATTTTGCAGACCATGGACATGTCTTGGATGAATCATTTGGATGAGATTGATTATTTGCGCGAGGGAATAGGGCTCCGTGGTTATGGACAACGCGATCCATTGATTGAATACAAGCGCGAAGCTTTCAGTATGTTCTCGCATTTGATGGAAAACGTGCGTGCCAACATCGTCAGCACAATTTTCCGCGTCAACACAGTTTCCACCCAACAAGCGCCGCAAGAAAAATTGAGTTTCAGTGGAGCCAATGATGAAGTGGAACAATTTGGCGCCGCCAAGACCGTGGAATCTGGTGAAAAATCTGAAGTTAAAAGATCACCCATTATCAATGATGACAAAACTGGACGCAACGATGCTTGTCCGTGTGGAAGTGGTAAAAAATATAAAAAATGTTGCGGAAAATAACATGGGTGTGGATAACTTATTCTTTGCATGCGACTATTTTTAGTTTATAATAATAGTAGTAAATAATAAATTTTTTTAAAAATGAAAACCAATAAAAAAATCGTGGGGGCGATGACAGTTTTTGTCATGTCTTTTGCAGTTACGAGTGCAACTTGCTCAGCAGAGGATGTTGTGACTACGGATGTGGCAGTAAATAATATTGCGAGTAATGCCGGCATCTCATATAGTAGACTCAATCTAACGGATAAAATCGTTTCATCTGATATTAAAAACAGCACAATCACAGGAGCTGATATTAAACGGGGTGCTGTGAGTAGTGGGGATATAAAAAATCGAACTATTGCTTCAATTGATATCGAAAAAGGAGCCATTAAAAGTGGTAGCATTGCAGATGATTCTATAGGTAATGATAAATTGAAAGAAGATGCTGTAACTTCGGATAAGATTCAAGACGGCGCAATCGTAACTGGAGACATTGCAACTGACACTATTTTGGCAGGCAACATTGCGACTGGCGCAATTGGCACAGCTGAAATTCTGGATGGCACGATTCTGGATGCTGACATTAGTCCTGCTGCAGCCATTGCTTATAGCAAATTACTGTTTGCTAATAATATAGTTGCTGGAGATATCGCAACTGGGGCTGTTGCCACAGATGAAATTCTAGATGGAACAATTTTGACTGGAGACATTGCTGCCGACACTATTTTAGCAGGCAACATTGCGACTGGGGCAATCGGCACAGCTGAAATTTTAGATGGTACGATTTTAGGAAGCGACATTGCCAATACTACTATTGCCGCAGCTAATATAGTGGCTGACACTATTGACGGAGCTCAGCTAGCTGACACGATCACATTAGATGCTAATCTAGTTTTGAATGGCGCCAATGTGACCGGTAATGGCACTCTTGGTGAAGTTGGCTCGCGTTGGTCAACAATTTATGCTGACACTTTGAATTATTCAAGCGCTATTGCAGATGATAATTCAGCCAACACAACTGTTGCTTTCGGAGATAATAGCACAAGTGATGCAGTGAATATTACAGCTAATACAACCATTACTGATGCGGAATGGTCAATTTCGAATGCAGGTGTTGCCACATTTGCTTCGATAGACGGTGTTGTTGGGTCAATAACTCCTGCCGCTGGTTCATTTACGACACTCTCGGCGACAGGCGCGTTGACAACTGGTGACATCACTGCTTATGGTGCAACTGCAAATAATAACCTAACTGTTAATGGCAAAGGAACTGGCAGTGTGAATTTGGGTGATGCGGATAGTGACGTTTCAGTTATAAATGCTTTGACGATTGGAAATAGCGCCACCATTACTGCTGGCGGATTGATAATTACAGCTGGTGGGTTGGATATGACTGGCGATTCCATAACCAATGTTACGCAAGTCGGTGATTCCAATGATAATTTGGCAATTACAGGTGATGACTGGGATGTTACAAATGGTGGAGTTGCTACATTTAAAGGTTTGACTTCGACTAGCGCTGTTGATTTAGATGGGGCATCTTCAGTTAGTGTGCCAGCTGCGACATTGGGCGGGGCATGCTCAGTTTCTGGTGCAATTGGTGTCAATCCAGCTGGAAATGCAGGTGAGAGAATAATGGTTTGTAATGGAGCTAATTGGTTGGCAAATTAATATAAATCTACTTCACATTGGAAAAAACAATCCGCCATATAAGCGGATTGTTTTTTTGTTATTTTTGAGGTAAAATTGATGTATGAGTAAAAGAGTCATAAGTGTGACTGTAATCCTAGTGATCATTATTGTCAGCGCTATTGCGTATAGTATTTTTTTGTTTTCAAAAAAAGATTTTTTGGGCTGGAGATTGAACTTAGGTGTTACCAAGATTGAAACGAGTGAGTATAAGGGGCTTGCTCCGAATATCAATTTCAAATATTCAAAAATCTTTGAAATTGACTCTGATGTTGACAAGAAATATGGCGTAGGTTATGTAGTTGGATTGAAATTGAAAACTGACAATCGGACAGGTTGCGACATTCGAATCGGTGGACCAGAATTAGATTTCTCAAAAGATTCTCAATCACTGGCTGATAGCATTGTTGGTCCAATTAAAGAAAAAGCCAAGAATTTTGATTTAATTGAAAAAACTAAAACTAAGATTGGTGGCCAGGATGCTCTTGAGATTTCATTTTCATTTCTAGATCCAATCGGAGCCAGAATTAGGCTTGATCAGATTTTTGTTAAAGATGGTGATAATAATTTTATTATTATTTGTGGCACAGGTGAATATCCATATGAATTTTTCAAAAAAGACTTCCGCTCATTCTATAATTCAATAGATTTCAATTCAAAAATTAATTAATCAAAAGTAAAAAAATGCAAGAAACAACTATCAATTTAAGAAATTCCACCAGGCCTAGCCAAACAGGTGTTGGTGGTGAAAACACGCCAGTAACTGAAAAGAAACGAGGTAAGGGTCGAGTAATGCTTATTTTGTTTATAATTATAATTATTGCGGGTGGCGCATTTGGTTTTTTGAAGTATAAAAAAGAAAACAATAGAGGAGGTAGCAAGGGCAGTTTCATCGATTCTTCCAAATATCAAGCCGTTTTTTTGCCTAATGGACAGGTCTATTTTGGAAAAGTTTCACAGGAGCGAGAAAGTTTTGTTCATCTATCAGAGGTCTATTATTTGGTAAATAATGCGGGATTGCAAAAACAAACTGCTGAAACTGGAAATGCCAATGATGCAACTAAGCCAAATTCGGATTACTCCCTCATTAAGCTAGGTAATGAGCTCCATGGCCCAGAAAGTATGGAAATTAATCGTGACCAAATTTTGTTTATTGAAAATTTGAGTAATGATTCCAAGTTGGTGAATGCTATTAAAAATATGCAAAAATAGTATGAAAATATTTATTAAAGTCGTCGCGACATTAGTTATATTTTCTGGCGGAGTGCTAATTGGTCACTATTTGTTTCCCAAGAAAGCTATTGAAATTAAGGACAGTGCCAGCGAGATATGCAATATCCCTAAGAAAGATGATGGCGCAATTGTTTTTGACACGGAAAATCAAAGAATTAGAACTGGAATGAAACTAAACCTTTTGCAAGATTATATTAATTTTGTTTTTTTGCCAAAAGAAGAAGTGAGTGATCCCAAACAGTATACGGATATGATGTTGAGCAAGGTGTCAGCCATAAAAGACGAAGAGTTGTCGAATAAATTTTATGCTACGGGCACAGAAAATGAAGGTGAGCGAGAAAAGAACATCTTGGATTTTATAAACGCAGTCACTGAGAGCGTCAAAAAGGAGTTGAATAAATAATTGTCTATTGGGAATGAAAATATTTAACCTATCTTTTGAAAAATCAGTTGGCGCAGTGGTATTTCGCGAGTCTGAAAACGGCGAGAAAGAATTTTTGCTATTGCATTACCCCGGTGGTTATTGGGATTTTCCCAAAGGTCATATGGAGAAAGGTGAGACTGAAGAACAGACCTTGGAGCGGGAAGTTGCTGAGGAATCAGGCATCAATGATTTGATTATCATCCCTGGATTTAGGGATTCAATGCGTTATCATTATGTTGCTAAAGGCGCTGAAAAAGAGGAACGTATATTGGAAGGAAGAGGTTTGAGTATTTTTAAAAAGGTTATTTATTATTTGGCTGAAACAAAAAGAACAGATATCGTTATTTCAGAAGAACATATCGGATCTGGTTGGTTTAGCTATGAGGACGCTTTAGCTAAAATAGTTTACGAAAATGGTAAAATAATTATGAGAAAAGCAGGTGAATTTTTAGAAAAATTATCCTAAAACAACATAGAGACGCCCCGCCGGGGCGTCTCTACGGGGAGACGTTGCCATGTTTACCGGTATAATGTAAAATAAACATACTATGACATTCAAACAAAAACTTTCAATTAAATTTGCATCAGTGATTTTGATGGCTCTTATGGCGGGGCTTATTTCCTATCCCAAGGCGGTTTCCAAAATTCCGCCAGTTTATAATGCCTTGAATAAGCTAAAAATAAATCTTGGGTTGGATTTGCAAGGCGGGATCCATTTGGAATATAAGGCTGACACAAGCAAAATTGAAAGTGGCAAGGTGGATGAGGCTATGCAGGCTGTGCAAGATGTGATTGAAAGACGCGTCAATGCATTTGGTGTGGCTGAGCCAGTGATTTATACAACCAAATCTGGCACGGAAAGGCGATTGATCGTTGAATTGGCGGGTGTGAAAGATATCTCTCAGGCCAAAAATTTGATCAAAGAAACTCCATTTTTGGAATTCAAAGAAGAAGGAGCGCCGGACACATCTAAGGATATTCCACAAGAGTTTTTGGATAAGATGAATGTGCAAGCTAAGCAAAAAGCGGAAGATCTTTTGAAAAAGGCTTTGGCAGGAGAAGACTTCGCTCAATTGGCTAAAGACAATAGTGAGGATCCAGGGAGTAAGGATAACGGCGGTGATTTAGACTTTGTGAAAAAAGGTGCTTTTGTGCCAGAATTTGATAAAGTTTTGTTCGAAGGCAATTTGAAAGACGGAGAAATCAATAGTCAGTTAGTGGAAACACAATTTGGTTGGCATATTATTAAAAAAATTGAACAGCGCGGTGAAGGCGATGGTTTGGAAGTCCATGGTGCGCACATCTTGATTGCCAAAAAAAGCAACCCCGCTCCGCAGCAAAGCTATGTGGCCACTGGTCTTTCTGGCAAAAATTTGAAAAGCGCCACAGTTGAATTTCAAAGTCAGGGACTTTCAGAGCCACAAGTGTCTTTGAAATTTGATGATGAGGGGACTCAGATGTTTGCTGATTTGACCAAGAAAAATATTGGTAAAAGTGTCGCAATATATCTGGATGGAAAAATTATTAGCGCGCCAACTGTGCAGGCTGAAATTACTACTGGTGAAGCGGTGATTACAGGAAACTTCTCAATTGATGAAGCGAAAAATTTAGTTAAAAAATTGAATGAAGGTGCACTTCCTGTGCCAATCAATTTGATTAGTCAGGAAAGTGTGGATGCCTCATTGGGAGGTGCCTCATTGGAAACTAGTTTGAAGGCTGGCTATATTGGTTTGGGATTAGTTGTGATTTTTATGCTACTTTATTATCGCTTCCTTGGACTCATCGCTTCAGTGGCCTTGCTTATTTATGCGGGGCTGATGATTTCTATTTTCAAACTTTCTAGTTTTACTCCTTGGCAAATCACCCTGACTCTGCCTGGTATTGCGGGATTTATTTTGTCGATTGGTATGGCAGTGGATGCTAATATTTTGATTTTCGAAAGAACCAAGGAGGAAATTCGCAAAGGACGCAGTATTTTAGGAGCCTTGGATGAAGGTTTCAAACGCGCTTGGACATCAATTCGCGATGGAAATCTCTCTTCAATTATCACATCTGTGATTTTGATTGAACTTGGAACTGGATTTGTAAAAGGTTTCGCGGTGACTTTGATTGTTGGAGTTTTGCTTTCCATGTTTACAGCCGTAGTAGTTTCCCGCACGATGTTGAAGTTCATTCTCGGCGAATGGATTTTGGACAAATTGTGGCTGGTTGGCGTGAACAAAAAAGATGTCGCTGAAATTAAAAAATAATAAAATAAACAGCACTTAAAGATAATTTATAACTTTATACTTCAGACTTCTTTTAGACTTTAGTATTTAGACTTTAGACTTGCAAATATATGTTTAATATTATTTCCAAAACTAAATACGCATACATCTTCTCAATAACTTTGACGGTTTTGAGCGTGGCTAGTCTGGCTGTGTGGGGATTGAAGTTCGGCATTGATTTCACAGGTGGAACAGTGATGGAAATCAAATTTGCCAATACGATGCCGGCCAATCAAGAAATTGTTGATACATTGAAGGATTTGAATTTGAACAGCTTGACCGTGCAAGGCAAGGGAACCGAATCATTGCTTCTAAGCTATGCCTCAGTGGATGACAGTATCAATCAAAATGTTTGGAAAACTATCAGTGATAAATATCCAGAATCAACTCAGCTCAAGGCTGACTATCGTGACTCATCTGTTTCATCTGAATTGAAAACTAAATCACTTTGGGCACTGTTTTGGGCAGCCGCTGGTATCATGGCTTTCATTGCGTGGGCTTTTCGCAAGGTTTCCCGACCAGTTGCGTCTTGGAAATATGGCGCAGGTGCAGTAATTGCGCTTTTGCATGATGTTCTGATTACAATTGGCGCTTTCTCAATTCTAGGTCATTTCCAGGGAGTTGAAGTGGGAATTCCATTTATTGCTGCTTTGTTAACAATCCTTGGATTTTCGGTGCATGACACGATTGTAGTGTATGATCGCACGCGTGAAAATCTTTTGAAAGGTTCAGCCAAAGAAGCTTTTCCGGATGTGGTCAATCGCAGTTTGAATGAAACATTGGTGCGTTCCATCAACACTTCAATGACTGTAATCATCACCCTGTTGTCACTCTACATTTTTGGAGGTGAATCAATCAAGGACTTTGCTTTGGCTCTTTTGATTGGTGTATCATTCGGGACATATTCATCCGTCTTCATCGCTTCGGCGTTGTTGGTGACGAGTTATGAAATGCAATTGAAAAATAAATAATAAATTTCTACCAACTACAAACTAAAAACTAATAATATGTGGAATCCATTCAAAAAAAATTCAGCTAACGATGATGATGCTGACGCCAAAAGTCCCAAGATGGGTATGATGCAAGCGATGGCAATGAAAAAAATGGCCAAGATGAGTCCGCAAGAGCGTCAGAAAATGATGCAAGAAGCTATGAAGCCAGAAAATCGCGACAAAATCATGGGTGTGATGAGTGCCATGAAAGCCTCCGGCCAAGTGACCGACGAACAAATCGCACAAGCCAAGAAAATGTTAGGAATGTAAAAATATTTATGGGAAATCCTTTTGAAAGAGCTGTCGAAGAGCCGAAAAAACGAGATGAAATGCTCGAGGATTTTTTAGTTGATGTTGAAGGGATTTTTGATGGTTTGATAAATGGTGTTGACAAGAGTGTTTTGCGAAGAAAGTTTGGTAGATTCTTTGAAGAAAGTAAAAAAGAAAAGGTTGATTTTAATTTTGCACAAAACCTAATGGAAGCAAATGCTCGTCTTTGTGAATGGCTGGAACAAGGAGGTCTAGAAGTAGAAATGAAAGTTAAACATGGCGGTCTGGAAAATGCTTACTACGAAGAAGATCTTAATCAAAGTAAAATATCTGCAATTCATGCTTCAGTAGAAACATTTATTGCAGATTATGTTGGAAAAATAGAGAGAATTAAAAAACTAAAAGAGTTGGCGGAAAAGATAAAATCAGAAGAATAGATAGAATCATAATAAAATCAAATCGAACTTTCATGAAATCCCAGCTTATTTAGCTGGTTTTTTGATGGGTTAACGACATTTTGGTTTTGTGCTATAATACATTTATGAAATATCATAAAGACATATTTGAAATAATTTTCCATGCGCGAGGTGGGCAGGGTGCCAAGACGGCAGCCGAGATCATCGCACAGGCGGCGGTGAACGAAGGCAAATTCGTGCAGGCTTTTCCGCAATTCGGACCAGAGCGCAGTGGTGCCCCAACCAAGACCTTTGTGCGCATTTCTGACCATGAAATCAGGACTCACGAGCCAGTGATTGATCCGGATGTAGTGGTGGTTTTGGATGAAACTATTTTGGATTCTGAAATTGTCACAACCAATCTCGATCGTCATGAATCCTTGATTGTGGCCACCAAAAAGACTGATATGCAAATCCGCCACAAGATTGCTGAGCGAGCCAAATTTGAAGGCAAGATTCATCCAATTGATGCCAATGGCATTTCCATGGAAATTGTGGGTCAACCAAGACCCAACACGGTGATTCTTGGCAAATTCGTGCAAGTGACGGAAATCGTGGAATTGAAAAGTGTGATTGAGGAATTCAAAAGAATTTTTGGTGACAAAATTGGCAAAGAAGCGACTGATAAAAATATATTAGCTATTGAAAAAGCATATGACTCAATCTAGTGAAAAAAAATTTGATTTTGAAGAAGCGGCGGTCATCAAACATGACATCAAAAAGGCACCCAAAACCGGTGACTGGCGTTATATGACTCCGCAAGTGGACAAAGAAAAATGCATCGGTTGCACGACTTGTGTGCCGTTTTGTCCGGATGCTGCGATTGAAATGGAAAGTCGTGGAACGCAAAACGTGGAACGCAAAACGCGTTATGCGAAAATTGATTATGATTTCTGCAAGGGTTGTGGTGTTTGCGCGCAAGTGTGTCCGGTCAAAGCAATTGCAATGGAGAAAAATAAATAATTCGACCAAGAAGATTCGTATGATCTACAAGACAAATAAAAATAGAATAGCTTTAACTGGTGGCGCAGCAGCGGCGGAGGCTTTGAAGCAGATTGAACCAGACGTGATGGCAGTCTATCCAATCACTCCGCAAACCACTATCATCGAAACTTTTGCCAAGTTCAAGGCAGATGGGGAAGTGGCTACAGAAGTGATTGAAGTTGAATCAGAGCATTCAGCTATTTCAGCTTGTGTTGGTTCGAGTGCAGCTGGTGCAAGAACTGTGACGGCGACCAGCTCACAAGGTCTGGCTTTGATGAATGAAATTTTATACATTGCTAGTGGCATGCGCTTGCCAATTTTGATGGTGGTGTCAGCCCGCGCTTTGAGCGCGCCACTCAACATTCACGGTGATCATTCAGACGTGATGGGCGCGCGCGACACGGGTTGGATTCAAATCTTTTCTGAAAATGCGCAAGAGATTTATGACAACACAATTATTGGTATGAAATTGGCGGAGAAAGTTAAATTGCCAGTGATGGCGATTATGGATGGTTTCAACACTTCTCACTGTGTGGAAAATTTGGAAATGCTGTCGATTGAACAGGTCAGAGAATTTGTGGGTGAATTTACGCCAGAAAAATATCTGCTCGACATTGCCAACCCAGTTTCTTTCGGGCCAGTAGCTTTGCAAAATTCATATTTTGAATTCAAAGTTCAGCAGGAAAATGCTATGGACAAAGTGGCGCGAGAATATTTGAAAATTGCCAAAGAATTTGAAAAATTGACCGGACGTAAAAAAGATTTCTTTGAGAGCTATCAAACTGAAGATGCCGAAGAAGTCATCATTTTGGCTGGTTCAACGGCTGGCACAACTAAAGATGTGATTGATCGAATGCGCAAGCATGGCAAAAAAGTCGGGCTCATCAAAATGAGCTTGTTCCGACCATTTCCAAGAAAAGAATTGTTGGTGGCTTTGAAAAATGCCAAAAGCGTGGCAGTGATGGAGCGGGCAATTTCTTCAGGAACCTACCCGCCAATCTATCAAGACATTATGACTGGGCTTTTCCAAGCTGGTGAAACCAAAAACATGCAATCAATCATTTACAGTTTGGGTGGACGGGACATTTTCGCCAAGGATATTGAGAAGATTTTTGACGATTTGCATGCTGGAAAAATTTCCAAAGAGACTAAGTATATAGGAGTATAAAAAAATAATAGCTGTCATTCCGGCCTTGACCCGGAATCTGCTCGCTGTAATTGTGAATCTTAATTTATTTCAGTGAAACGCAAAGTAGATCCCGGGTCAAGCCCGGGATGACAAGATGATAATATGAATAAAGAACTGACGAAAAATTTTGCTTCTGGTCACAGCGCGTGTGCGGGCTGTGCTTTTCCAACAATTGTGCGAACGATTTTGGGTGAGTCACCAGACCCAGTGGTCATTTCCAATGCCACAGGTTGTCTAGAGGTGACTTCAACCTTGTATCCATACACTGCTTGGAAAACACCATATATTCACAGTGCTTTTGAAAATGCTTCCGCCACAATTTCAGGTGTAGAACGAGCACACAAAATTTTGAGCAAAAAGGGCAAGGTGCCGAAGAAAGTGAAGTTTGTGGTTTTTGGTGGAGATGGTGGAACCTATGACATCGGCTTGCAAAGTTTGTCTGGCGCTTTGGAGCGTGGACATGATTTTGTTTATGTAGTTTATGATAATGGCGGTTATATGAACACTGGCAATCAAAGATCTTCTGCCACACCCTATGGCGCAGCCACGGAAACTACGCCAACTGGCAAGGAATCTTTTGGCAAAGTTGAAATGCGCAAAAATTTGATGGAAATCGTAGCCGCGCATCACATCAAATATGCCGCGCAAGCTAATGTGGCCTATTTGAGTGATTTGAAAAAGAAAGCCAAAAAAGCTTTTGAAACTGAAGGTCCAGCATTTCTCAGTGTCTTTTCACCGTGCACCAACAATTGGAAATTTCCCACTTCACAATATGTAGCTATTTCAAAATTGGCAACGGAAACAAATTTCTGGCCATTGTTTGAAATTGAAGATGGAAAATATAAAGTGAATTGGGCGACAGAAACTCCGAAAGATTTGGAAGAATTTTTGAAAACCCAAGGTCGTTTCAAGCATTTGTTCTCAGAAAAAAATGCGCCAGTTTTGGCAGAGATGAAAAAAATCGTCAAAGACGAGTGGCAACGCTTGGTCAACAAAACCGAAGAAGTCTAGAAGAGTGCCGATGTGGCTCAGTTGGTAGAGCAGCACACTCGTAACGTGCAGGTCGCCGGTTCGACCCCGGCCATCGGCTCAGATTTTGTAGTTAATTTGTAATTTCGTAGTCCATGAAAACATATATTTGCCAAATTTGTGGTGATGCTTATATTGGAGAAGATCGACCAAGTGAGTGTCCTTTTTGCGGAGCACAGCATCATTTCATCAAGGATGGTTCTGAAGCGCGACCGATTGTGAATGACAAGATTGAATTGTCAGAAATTTCCAAGAAAAATCTGGAAGAAACTTTGGGATTGGAAATGAAAGCCAATGCGATTTATTTATGCATGGCAGGCAAGGCGGATAATTATGAGAGAAAAGCGATGTATAAACGTTTGGCCAAAGTTGAATTGGAACATGCTAACATTGCTTGCAAATTGATGGGCATCGCATTGCCACAGGCTGGCACTGAGCCTTGTAGTGAGGATGATGTAGAAAATTTTCAAAAAACTATTGAGCTGGAGGAACATGCCACAAACTTGTATGCGCAATTTGCCAAAGCGGCGACGGAGCAAAATATCAAAATATTTTTCACGGCTTTGATGCAGGTGGAGGCGGATCATATAAAACTTATTAAGAACTATCTTTAAAAAGTCTAAAGGCTAATTTCTAAAGTACAAAGGAAGTCTAAAATTAAAAAAGTATAAAGTTTTAAAAAATTTGGAACTTTAGACTTAATACTTGATTTAGACTTTAAGCTTTAGAATTTAGACCTAGATTAAAATTTATATGCTAACAATCTGGTTTTACACGCTATCGTCCGTAATTATTGTAAGCCTTATATCGCTGGTTGGTGTTTTTACTTTTTCTATTGATCACAAAAAATTGGAGAAAGCTTTGATTTATCTGGTGAGTCTTTCGACTGGAACGCTTTTGGGCGACGCTTTCATTCATTTGATTCCGGAGGCATATGAGGGTGGCGGCAATAAATTATTCGTCGGCTTATATATTTTGTCGGGCATGTTATTTTTCTTTATCGTAGAAAAGTTTTTTCACTGGCGTCACTGTCATCATGTTCCGTCTGAAAAGCATCCTCATCCATTTTCCTATGTCATTTTAGCAGGAGACACCGTGCACAATTTCATTGATGGCTTGGTCATCGCCGCCAGTTATCTCGTGAGTGTCCCAGTTGGAGTCGCCACAACCATTGCGGTAATTTTTCATGAGATACCGCAAGAGATTGGTGATTTCGGTTCACTGATGTATGGCGGTTTTTCAAGAGCCAAAGCACTGCTATTCAATTTTTTAAGTGGCATGACAGCTGTCGCGGGGGCTATTGTGGTATTGATAATAAACACTAATATACTAGAAATGAATAATTTTCTAATTCCATTTGCAGCCGGTGGATTTATCTATATCGCTAGCGCCGATTTGATCCCAGAACTGCACAAAAATACAGAAGCCAAAAAAAGTCTATTACAAATTGCAACTTTTATAGCGGGTATAGTTTTGATGCTGCTACTTCTTAAATTGGGTTAGGAAAATTATGAAAGAAATTCAAGAAAAACTAAATGAACTGCAAAATAAAATCGCTCTCTTGAGCGACTATCTTTGACTTGCCCACAAAAACGCAGACTATTGCGGACTTGGAACGGACTAGTGCGGAAATGGGGTTTTGGGATGATTCACAAAAAGCTTCCAAAATCATGCAGGAGTTGGAGGAATTGCGCAAAGAAATTGCAGACTTGAGTCGCATTGAAACTGAAATTGATGAGCTGTTGGAAATGACAAGTGTGATTGCTGCGGATAGCTCTGAAGCGCAAGAAATTGAGGTGAAAATAGTTGAATTGGAAAAAGACATTGATAAATTGGAATTCAAAATTCTTCTAGGTGGTGAATATGACCGCAGTGATGTGATTTTAGCTATTCACAGTGGTGCTGGTGGCGTGGACGCTCAGGATTGGGCTGAGATGCTTTTGCGGATGTATTTGCGCTGGGCGGAAAAGAATGGCTTCAAGGCTAGGATTGTGGATGAATCGCGCGGACAAGAAGCGGGCATCAAAAGTGCCACAGTGGAAATTTCTGGTCCCTATGCTTTTGGCTATCTGAAAAGCGAAGCGGGTGTGCATCGTCTAGTGCGCTTGTCACCTTTCAATTCGGACAATTTGCGTCAAACTTCTTTTGCCCTAGTGGAAATTTTGCCAGTCATTGAAGAAATCAAGGATGTGGTGATTGATCCAAAAGATTTGCGCATTGATGTCTATCGATCGTCTGGGGCAGGTGGACAAAGCGTCAACACGACCGACAGCGCAGTGCGCATTACGCATATTCCGACGGGAGTGGTGGCGACTTGTCAAAATGAACGCAGTCAAATTCAGAATCGCGAGCAAGCTATGAAAATCTTGCGGGCTAAATTGCATCAAAAATATTTGTCTGAGAAAGAAGCGGAGAAACAAAAGTTGCGCGGCGAATTTACCTCCGTGGAATGGGGGAGTCAGATTCGTTCCTATGTCGTGCATCCCTACAAAATGGTCAAAGATCATCGCACCAAACATGAAACGGCTGATGCAGAGGGCGTATTAGATGGAAATCTGATAGGTTTTATGGAAGCCTATTTGAAAAATATCAAAAAATAGTTTATAATATTAGTGTGATTGAAATTTAAAATTATTAAGTATGGTTGTAACCAAGAAAAATATAGAAACAAAAGAAAGACCGCAAAAAGCAAGCAAACCAACGATAAAATTCGAAGGTGTTTGTAAGATTTATAAGGGCAATTTTCCAGCTTTGGAAGATATCAATCTAACCATCTGTGAGGGTGAATTTGTTTCCGTAGTTGGTCACAGTGGATCTGGCAAATCAACGCTTTTGAAATTGATTTATGCCGAAGAATTGCCGACTAGCGGTGAGGTCTATTTCAATGAAAATCTTTTGAATCAAATCAGCAAAAGAAATTTGCCATTTCATCGACGAAACATTGGGACAATATTCCAAGATTTCAAATTGTTGCCCAAGAAAAATGTTTTTGAAAATGTAGCCTACGCTTTGGAAGTGGCTGGCATTTTGGACGAAGAAATCAACGAGAATGTGCCACAAATTTTGGACATTGTTGGTCTTGGCGATAAAATGCACAAATATCCGCATCAATTGAGCGGTGGTGAACAACAACGCGTGGTGATTGCCAGAGCCTTAGTGCATGCCCCAACATTGATTATTGCCGATGAACCGACGGGTAATCTGGATCCTAGATCATCTTTGGAAATTGTGGATTTGTTGATGAAAATCAATGATTTGGGCACCACAGTTATTTTGGCCAGTCATGACAAAGATATTGTCGACAAGGTGAACCGACGCGTGTTGGTTTTGGATAATGGAAGGGTTGTAGCTGATCAAATCAAGGGCAAATATAAATCTGTATAAAATAAAAATATTTTTTTCAAAAATTATGTTTCTAACGATTAGTCGAACTTTCAAAGAGGCGCTTAAAAACTTTACCCGCAACGGCTGGCTATCTATTGCGACCGTTAGTATCCTCACTATGTCACTTTTTGTGATTAGTGTTTTTTTTGTGGTTACTTTGGCAGTAGACGATGTTTTGCAAAATGTGCAAGAAAGAGTCAATATTAGCATATACTTTAAATCAGATGTGTCAGTTGAAAATATAAATGCTGCTAAGGCTGATCTAGAAAAATTTAAAGAAATTAAATCAGTTGAATATGTTTCTAAGGAGCAAGCTCTAGAAAGCTTTAAAAATAGCTCAATAGCTAAGCCTATAATAATGCAAGCATTGGATGAGATAGGAGGAAATCCATTGTGGCCATCGCTTGCAGTAAAAACCACTGATTCTAGACAGTATGAATTAATTTCTGAATATGTTAAAAAATCTAATTTTAGTACTGATGTTAGCAGTGTTAATTATGCACAAAATAAGGAAAATATTGATAAATTAAACAAAATCATTATTACTATTCGAAAAATAGGTATTGTACTCGGCTTGCTTTTCACAATCATTTCTCTACTAGTGACTTTCAACGCTATTCGCATCACCATCTACACTCACAAAAACGAGGTGGAAATTATGCGCCTAGTTGGTGCTTCCAATTCGTTTATCCGTCTGCCATTTATTTTTGAAGGCGTGATTTATGGTATTTTGAGCTCGGTGGTCTCGATGATATTGTTAGTTATTTCAATCAAGCTTATTAATATTTATTTACCCTCAGTTACTTTAGTTAGTAATCTGATGAGTATATACTCAGGCAATTTCTGGTCGCTTTTGGGTGGACAAATCCTTTTGGGATCGCTTTTGGGTATCATTGGTAGTCTTATCGCGATGCGCAAATATTTGAAAGTTTAGTATAAATAGGCCTTACTCTTGCCTAAATTTGGATTAGATAGTAAAATTAACAACAAGGTTCAAAAGCCTTGTTTTTAATTTATTCTTTATTTTTTTTAATCAATATGCAGAAAAAACTTGAAGTGCTGTTACCATTTCTAAAATGGAAAAATCTTGTAACTAAAGCAAATTTACAAAATGACATCATTGCCGGTTTCATTGGAGCCGTCATTGTTTTGCCTCAGGGTGTGGCCTTTGCCACCATTGCAGGACTACCCCCGGAATATGGAATTTATTCAGCTATCGTACCAGCTATTATTGCGGCTTTGTGGGGATCATCAAAACATCTTGTTTCTGGACCAACTACAGCAATTTCACTGGTTGTTTTTGCTTCAATTAGTCCTCTGGCAACTGTCGGTACAGCGGAATATGTGAAGCTAGCCCTAACCCTGACCTTTCTTGTGGGACTAATCCAGCTTATTATGGGCTGGATAAAAATTGGCAAATTGCTTGATTTCATTTCGCATACTGTAGTTGTCGGATTTACAGCTGGCGCAAGTATCTTGATTATGTCCAGTCAAATTAAGAATTTTTTTGGTATCAGTGTGCCACAAGGCAGTTCTTTCTATGAAACAATCTATATTTTTATTGAAAAATTTGATAGCATAAACCATTTTATATTAATTGTTGGAGTAACAACTTTGCTATCGGGAATTGTTGTTAAAAAACTTTGGCCGAAATTTCCATACATGATTCCAGCGATGTTGATTGGAAGCCTGGTTGGTTTTTTTATGAACAAAGAATTTGGTTTTGCTATGACTGGAATAAAAACTGTCGGAGCATTGCCAGCCACATTACCACCGCTTTCCATTCCAAGTTTAAATTTCGTCACATTGAAAGAGCTTGCTTCTCCAGCGCTGGCTATCACGATGCTTGCCTTGACTGAAGCAATTGCTATTTCACGCGCCGTGGCTTTGCGTTCGGGACAAAGGATTGATGGCAATCGAGAAGTTATTGGGCAAGGATTATCTAATTTGGTCGGAAGTTTCTTTTCTGCCTATCCAGCCAGTGGGTCTTTTAATCGTAGCGGGCTCAATTATGAATCAGGCGCCAAAACACCCTTGGCTTCAGTTTTTGCCGCCGTTTTTTTGGGAATAATTATTCTTTTTGTAGCTTCGCTTGCAAAATTCTTGCCAGTAGCGGTGATGGCTGGAATTTTATTTTTAGTTGCTTGGGGACTTATTGATTTCCGTCATATAAGATATATCGCTAAGTCTAGCAAGAGCGAAATTGGGCTTTTGATCGTCACTTTTTTCTCGACATTATTTCTGGAATTGGAATTCGCTATCTTCGTAGGCATCTTTCTTTCAGTTGCATTGTATTTGCGCAGGACATCCAAACCATTAGTTACATGTTTGACGCCAGACCCAACTCATCCAAATCACAAGTTTGTAGCTTCTTGCGAATTGCCGAAATGTTTGCAACTGACTGTCATCAAAATTGATGGCGCTATTTTCTTTGGATCAGTAAGTAACATTGAACAAGAGTTAAATAAGATTCAAAAGAAATATCCAGACCAAAATAATTTATTGGTAGTTTTCAGCGGGGTAAGTTCAATTGATTTAGCTGGAATTGATATGTTGAAAGATCAAACGAAAAAATATAGAAATAGAAAAGGCGATTTATATATTAGTAATGTGAATCATATTGTATATGACAAGCTGAAAAAATACAGTTTAGTCAAAACAGTCGGGGAGGGAAACATCTTTAATTCCAAGCCAGAGGCGATTAAGTACATCTTCAATAAATTAGACAAGAGCAAATGTGCAAATTGTGATTGCAAAGTTTTCTATGAATGTATTGGTAAAGAAGTAACTAAAGCACATTAAAAGCAAAAAAGTCATCCATTAGGATGACTTTTTTTAAAATAATGCCTGTTGGAGGGGAGGGATTCGAACCCCCGGTGCAAGGACCAGAACCTTGTGCCTTACCGCTTGGCTACTCTCCAATGCTTATAAACTACCATATAATCCTATATTAAATTGGCTAAAAAATCAATATCTGGCAAGAAACCCAAAACCCTTGCATAATTAAAAATAGTATGTTATAGTTAACATCCAAAAAACTTTTAAGCCTTTTGTTATGGAAACTTCAGAATATCCAATGAGAATCAATCGCTACCTCGCCAAGAGGAATTTTTGCAGTCGTCGTGAGGCGGATGGCTTGATTGAGAAAGGATTGGTCACGGTCAACGGCAAGTTGGCTGTTTTGGGCGCTCGAGTGAACGAAGATGATAAGGTGGAAATCAATACGAAAAACAATGCAGCGGTCAAAAATCGTCAATATTTTGCTTATTATAAACCAATTGGCATTGTGACACATTCGCCGGAAGAAGGGCAACGCGGGATTGAAGACACCGCCAATTTTTCAGCGGAATTTTTTCCGATTGGCCGACTCGACAAAGATTCCCATGGTTTGATTATTATGACCAACGATGGTCGCATCACCGACAAACTGCTCAATCCGAAATATGAACACAGTAAAGAATATTTAGTGCATGTTAACAAAAAAATCAACAACTTTTTTGTTCGCCATATGAGCGAAGGAATTGATTTGGAAGATTTCCGCACCAAGCCGGCTATTGTAGAACGATTAGATGATTTTGTTTTCCGGATTGTTTTGACTGAAGGCAAGAAGCATCAAATTCGTCGAATGTGTACCGCTTTGGGTTACGAAGTGACTGATTTGAAAAGAATGCGCGTGATGAATATCAAATTAGGCAGTTTGAAACCCAACCAAAAAAGAGAAATCAAAGATGTTGAACTCAATATATTTTTAACCAGTCTAGAAATTATATAATATGTTAACAGATGAAGTAAAAATTAAAGTCTTTGCTGGTCGGGGAGGCGACGGCGTGGTCGCTTTCAACAAAACCAAGATGAGTCTTGGTCCAACCGGTGGCACAGGTGGCAAAGGTGGAAATGTATATTTCCAAGGCGTTTCGAATTTATCAGCGTTGAATAAATATAAAAATAAACCCAAGCATTATGCAGGCAATGGCAAGAATGGCCAGACCGACAATTCCGATGGCCGTACTGGCGAAGACATCATTTTGACTGTACCGATTGGTTCGGTCCTGCATAATTTGACCACAGGTGAAGATATTGATGTAAAAACGGTTGGCGAGCCAATTTTGGTGGCTACTGGCGGTTTTGGTGGCCGGGGAAATTTTTGTTTCCGCTCACCAGTCAACACTTCGCCGGAAGAGCGTGAAGAGGGCAAACCAGGTCAAGAATTTGAATTTATGCTTGAGCTTCGCTTGATTGCAGATATTGGTCTAGTGGGCTTGCCAAATATTGGAAAATCGAGCTTGCTGAACGAATTGACTAAGGCAGATGTCAAAGTAGCTAACTATGAATTTACAACGTTAGAGCCGAATTTGGGGGCTCTGGAGGGCATTATAATCGCAGATATTCCAGGGTTGATTGAAGGCGCTTCTTTGGGTAAAGGATTGGGTATAAAATTTTTGAAACATATCAAAAGAACCACAGCTTTGGTACATTGTATCTCGCTGGAGTCAGAAAATCCGAGACGAGATTATGACATTATCCGCAAAGAATTGGGGGATTTTGATCCTGAACTTTTGCAGAAAAAGGAAATCATTTTGCTAACCAAATCAGACTTATTAGAAAAAAAGGAAATTGATGCTAAAATTAAAGAGATTAAAAAAATCAACCCAGTAGTGGAAGTCATTTCAATTCATGATTGGGATAGTTTGCAAAACATCCGCAAAGTGTTTTTGGAACTAGCTAAGCCTCTGTAACAAAATAATTAAACTAAAACAAAAAAAATGGAAGATAAAATTTTCTACATTCTTATCGCCATCGCAGCCTGGTCAATTCCGTGGAAGGGCTTTGCTCTTTGGAAATCAGCGCGTCGTGGAGATTCAACCTGGTTTATCGCGTTATTACTCATCAATACTGTGGGCATCCTAGAAATCGCATATTTATTTTTATTTTCAAATACGCGCAAAGTTATAATGGATCAATCTGAACGGGGAATTCAGAATTAAGACTAAACATATGTATTGGTTATATCTCATCATCTTCACAGTCGCGGTTATGGTTCCTGATATTTTCAAGCAGGACAATTTTGTGTTGCCACACGAACAAATGGAAGAATTGACTATATTTGTTTTGGGAATGATGGGATTTTTGTTTTTTATAATGAAAGAACGTCAATTGGCAGTTCAACGCAAAGAAAAAGAGCGCGAACAAAGAAGGCTGCAACAAACAGCCAAGGATTTGGTGGAATCATATAGTTATATCGGCGAGGTGAATCGCAAAATGGATTTGTTGATGCAAATCGGATTGGGCTTGTCAGAACGCTCAACCATGAACAAGACGCAAGAAAAAGAAATATATCAGTCAATCATTGATTCAACTAATTTTTTGCTGAAAGCAGAATGTTCCACTTTGCGCTTTGTGAACGTGAAAACTGGCCGAATCGTGAAGGATATTGTTTTTGATGAAAAATGTCGCCCATTGGAAGAGGGAATTGATTTTTTTAAGATGGGGGAAAATATTCATATAAAACATGTTCGTGACTATATTGTTTTTTGTTCACAAAAAACCATCAATGATGTAAGAAGTTTCTTGATTGCCAAAGCGCCTGATGAATTCCAGAGCCGTGATAACAACAATCAAGAAATTATAAAATATCTAGTTTCACAAGCATTATTCTTATATTCATATCTGGCTAAATCTTCCGTGCATCAACAAGAACAAGACAAGCAATAAAAAAATCCATCGCATTAAGCTAGATGGATTTTTTTATGCGTCACTATTATTTCACAAGCTCATAATTCTTACTCTTCCAAACATCTAGACCGTCAGAAAGAGTGAGGGTATTGAAGACTCCCATATCAAACAATCGAACGCCGGCCTTGAAAGCCCACAATCCATCATTATCATAGAGCACGATTTTTTTGTTGGATGGAATTTCAGTGCGTTTCTTTTCTAAATCTTCTAGAAAAATGTTGACGGCACCTTTTATATGCCCCTCATCGAACTGATTCTTTTTGCGCACATCAATGATAGTTAAATAATCACCCGCTTCCAACATTTCTTTCAATTTGTCTGTCTGGATGTAGGTGACTTTTGATTGATCAATAAATGAATTTGGATCACCTGCGGAAACTGTTGAGTTGAAGCCTTCCTTCCAGCCATCAAAGCCTCCGTCTAAATAGGCTATATTTTTAAATCCAGCATCAGTCAAGATTTTGACGATTGTGGCGATTGCTTCCACCGATGAATCATAATTGATAATGGTGTAATTTTTATCCTTATCCAGTGGCAACATAGCATCCATAATAGTTGGCAAGGGCGTATTTTGTGAGTCCAGCAAATGCTCTTTGGCAAAATCATCCGCACCACGGACATCAATAAGAGTCAGATCGCTTTGGCGATCCAGCATTTTTTTGACCAAATCACTGGCAGAAATTTTGGCGGCTTTTTTTATATTTTCGGCCGCAGCATTTTTAGGCGCCTCGCTGGCTTTCTTGGCAACATCCTGTGATTTGTTCAACCGAAAAAAGGCTAATCCAGCTATAAGAATAATCAATGCAAACCCAACGATTATGGCGACAAGATTGCTATTGTGATCTTTTCGCATAGTGTTAATTTAAATCTAGAATACTGCCAACAAAATTTTTATAGCCATTGGAAAAATCAAGAATTTTTGTAGCAGGCCTACCTTCCAATTGTACTTCTTTAAGTTCAATCGCGCCAGAACCTGTTTGCGCAAAGATAGTATTATCAATTCGAAAAACTTCACCAATCTCATGCGCATCAAGATTATCCATAGTAATTTCAATGACATTTAATTTCAAACGCTTGCCGTTCCAAGTCGTAAAAATTCCAGGCCAATTACAGAAAGCCCGATATTTGTTAAAAATAATTTCAGCCGGGGCATTCCAATTGATCTGACCTTCTTCTTTGCGAATCATCTTACAGTATGACGCTTCATCACCGTTTTGTTTTTGCGGTTCAGCTTGGCCCGCAAGTAGTTTGGGTAAAGTTTCTAGGAGTAATTTCACCGATATGTTAGTCAGCTTTTTTTCTAGTTCGAAATAGGTTTCGTTGTCATCGATGGCAATTTGTTCTTGTTGCAAAATGTCACCCGTATCAATCCCAGCATCCATCAACATGATAGTCGTGCCGGTTATTTTTTCACCAGCTAGTAACGCGCTTTGAATGGGGGATGGGCCACGGAATTTTGGCAGGAGTGAAGGATGGATATTGACTGCGCCTAGCCTAGGCAAATCCAAAACGACCTGGGGCAAAATTTTGCCATAGGCGATGAGCACAATCAGATCTGGATTTTGTTCACGTAATTTTTCAATGGCATCTTCGTCCAATCTCCTTGGATCAAAAACTGGAATAGAGTTTTTCTCCGCCAAGATTTTGACTGGTGATTTTTGTAAGACTTGTTTGCGTCCAACTTTCTTATCTGGCTGAGTATAGACGCCGACGACATTGTAGTTATCTTGAAGAAGCGCCTCAAGAATATTGGCTGAAATTTCAGGCGTGCCCATAAAGATAACTCGTAAATCTTTTTTGTCTAACATATTTTTTTAATAACCAATAACCAAAATATAGGCGTTAAGTAAATTACAAAGACCAAGATACAATAACCAAATAAAATTCAAATTTCAAACATCAAACTACAAACCTTTGTTTATTGAATTTTGAGTATTGATATTTGTTTGGTGCTTGTCTTTTGGTTATTGTTTCTTTTTTAGTATATCTTGTTTTTTGTTCTTTTGACGTAGTCTTACTTCTTTTTCGATATAAAGTTTTCCGTCCAAATGGTCAATTTCATGTTGTAACGCGCGAGATAAAAGACCTTCAGCCTTGATAGTGATCTCTTCGCCCAATTCATTTTGTGCTTTGACGCGAACTTTTTTGGGTCGTTTGACCGGAATGAATTTTCCAGGGAATGATAAACAACCTTCCTCCCAAGTTTCTTGCAACCAAGATTTATATGTTACACGCGGATTGATTAAAATGTAAGTTATGCCATCAACCTTGATTACGCACAGTCGTACTGATTTGCCGACTTGCGGAGCAGCCAAACCGACACCATTATTCAAATCCATCGTTTCCAGCATATCTGCAATCAACTTTTTGATAGCAGGTTTTTTGACATCTAAAATCGGCTCAGTTTTTTTGAGAAGGATTGGGTCTGGATATTCGACTATCTTTAGTTCAGCCATGAAATTTTTAGAGTCTGTTTATAATCTCATGCCTAGATAAAATATTATAATTTCGTGCGAAAACCGTGAAAAGTGAGGAAGGCTATCGAGATAACCTGACGAGCTTTGAAGGGTTTGCAGCCGAAATTAGAATATTTTAGCAGGCAAGCAATATATTAGTTTTTAAAATAAGCGGTGAGATTATAAACAGACTCTATATTATACTAATTGGGTCAACATCGATGAGCCAGCCAGTTGGCAAGGACTCGATGATAGTTTTGATTTCTGAGGGTAGTTCTTTATTTTTCAGTTTTATAATAATTTGTTCTCGATGTCGGCCACGCACATTGGCAATGAAAGATTTTTGCGGTTCTGAAATACCAATCTGTTCGCCAATGAATTTTTCTAGTGTTGCATAGAGTGTGCGAGTGGCAACAGAAACTTTCTTGGCATCATAGTCTTGGAAAACCAATTTGATCAATTTGCCGAAAGGCGGCAATGACAAATCTTTTCTGGCTTTGATTTCACGCGCAAAGAATTTTTCAAAATCGCGCTCAGCGGCGAAACGGAAAAGTTCCAAGTTTGGATTAAAGGTTTGAATAATGACTACTCCACGGAATTTGGCATGCGGTCGATTGGATCGACCAGACACCTGCACGATATTTGAATATGCTCGATAATTCACGGAAAAATCAGGTATAGAAACCATATTATCCGCGTCAATTATACCAATCAAAGCCATATTTGGCAAGTCCCAACCCTTGGTCAACATTTGCGTGCCAATTAAAATATCAATCTTGCCTTCGGCAAAATCATGGTAGGTTTTTTCTTGCGCGCCAGCTTCTTTCATAGTCTGTGAATCCATACGTCCAATTTTGGCCGAAGCAAACATCGAGGCCATTTCGCGTTCAATTTTTTGGGTACCTAATCCAATGTTTTGAAAAACTAAACTCTTGCATTTGGAGCAAGTGGGTGTGATAGAAGATTGAAAAGTGCAACTGACACATTTATACACCCCGCTATTATCATAAATCAACGCCCGTTCACATTTCGGACAGCGTAAAACGGTTTTGCAACCAGCGCAGATAGAAAAACTACTCATGCCTTGGCGATTGATGAACAAAATTGTTTGCAAACCATTTTTCAAAGCATAGGCAATTTCACTGCGCAACTTGCGTGAGATGGGGGAATGATTTTTCTCCCATTTTTCTTTTTTCAAATCCACAAGCAAAACTTCCGGTCCATCATAATCCTTTTTCGGTGCGCCAGGAATTTGCAGATGCGGAATTTCTACGAGTGCGAATTCTTGATCAAGAGTTTTTTGAAAGGATTCAATGCTGGGTGTAGCGGAACCGAAAATGATTTTGCATTTGTGCAATTCAGATAATTTTTCGGCCACTGTGCGCGCATCATAGCGCGGATTCATATCCCATTGTTTGAAAGACATGTCTTGCTCTTCATCCACCACAATCAGCCCTAGTTTTTTGAAAGGCGCAAAAACCGCCATGCGGGTGCCGATGACAATTTTGATTTCACCTGATTTGATTTTCTGCCACTGCGTGAAAAATTCACCCTTGGAAACCTTGCTCGTCAACACGGCAATATTTTCTCGCCCAAATTGCGCGCTATACCTCTCAATGGCTTGAGGTGTCAAAGTCAGTTCTGGTACCAAAATCAAAGTCTGCTCATTTTTCTTGAGCTTCTTGATACTTTCAATATAAACTTCAGTCTTGCCACTACCCGCTGGACCGAAAAGCAAAAAACGTGGAACGTGGAACGTGGAACGTGGAACCTCTTGTGCAATTTTTTCTATGGCCAATACTTGTTCTTTAGTTAATATAATATTTTTTTCTAGTTTTGCGTTATACGTTTCGCGTTTCGCGTTTCGCGCTTTTACGCGTTTCGGCACAAAAGATTTCATCACAATGCCCAGTGGTGAGAAATAATACTCTGAAATAAATTGAGCTAATTTGATTTGTTTAGCCTCTAAAAAATTCTCTTCAATTACACCCAAAATATTTTTTAATTCAATATTGCCCAAGCGTGCAAAGTCTGGTCGATACCCAGTCACAATGCCTTGTACCTTGCGATGAAAAAGTGGCACCTCCACTAAAGATCCAGCTGGAATTTCAACATCGGACAAATACGAAAAAGACTGATTCCGCGATAGGGGAATCCTTGCAATCGGCACGACATCAACGATGATTTTGGCAGATTTTTTCATAGCTCCATTATACCAATCTTATGATTACTCCGCCAATTAGCATTAAACGAATCAATTTTTTAGTTGCATTGACCTTACAATAGGATTACCATGAAATCATGAGTCAGTTGTTTTATTTATTAATATTCTAAAAACTGAGGCGGAGGCTGAAAATGTTCAAAAAAATCGCAACATTGGAGATTGATGGATGCGGTTTGATTTTCAGCCGCATAGTTTTAGACAGAGTTATCTTATTGGCATCTGGAATGCTACTAAGAAGATCGGGCAAAGGTGAGATTAGGAATGACTCTTGCCAAGGAATGCTCTCAACAATCTTTCAGAAAATGCCAATGGGTGGCACTGAATTCAATCTTGAATTAGAAATTCAAGGAAAAGTAACCACATCAAAGCTTGGGCTGATTCGCGTAGCTACCAGAGAGGAGTTGGGTTCATACATATGGGCAGAATCTTGCTCAATGGAAAATTCCAACAGAAAGTCCTATGCATTAATCTGGGACAGAAGATGATCTATCTTTATAGTTTGCAGATCAGGGAGTTGGATTTTTTCTAGCTCCCTGTTTTTATTGCATCAAACCTTGCTTTTAGGCTCTGAATAGGCTAAAATTTGAATATGAAACGAAAAATCTTTATTAATATCAATTTGCCGGATCGGACGAAAAAACGGCTAACTAGAGCCATCGAGAGATGGGCGGATTTGCCAGTGAAGTGGGTGCGAGAGGAAAATCGGCATGTTTCTTTGTTTTTCTTGGGTTTTGTGGATGACGATTCGACCTACGAAGTGTGCGAGGCGGTCACTCGAGCGGCGCAAACTGAGGAGATTTTTGACATTGAATTTGACACCATCAAATTCAGTCCATCGGCCGAAGATCCACGTATGGTTGTGGTGACTGGTCAGCCCAATGAAAATTTGCGCAACTTGGCCGAAAAAATTGAAAAAGAACTCGGCATTTTTTCCAGTTCCAAAAAAGAATTTCGTCCGCAAATCACTCTAGGCAAAGTTCGCAAAAATATGTGGAATGAGCTTGCAGAGAAGCCAGTAGTTGATAAAGAATATCCATTATTGGCTACGGTAGAGAGCGTAGATGTGATGGCCAGCAACTTTGAAGGTGATGACGCCGAATTTGCCATTATTGAAAGTTGCCAGTTAGCGTAGCAACTCGTAACTAGTAATTAGTAACTAGCAAATATGAGTAGTATTTTGGGAGTTACAATTGATAATTTTTCTAAACAAGAAATACTTCACAAAGTAGACACTTTTTTATTAGAAGACTGTTTCCATCAAATAGCCACAGTCAATCCGGAGTTTATTTTGCAAGCGCAAAAAGACGCAGAATTCAAAAGCATTCTGAATGCTTGTGATTTGCACGTAGCAGATGGGGTTGGTATTTGGTTTGCTTTTTTACGCTTCGGGAGCTTCTTGAAAAACAGAATGACTGGCATTGATTTGATGTCGGATATTTTGCGCATGGCCAATGAAAAAAAGTTGAAAGTTTTTCTGGTTAGCTATGCTGGCGCTTTGAGTTCGTGGGAAGAAACAAGGGATGCTATTGCGAAAATTTATCCTAATTTAGAAATTAATGGAGCAAATTTAAACACTGTCATTGCGAGGAGAGAAACGACGAAGCAATCTCATACTGATACACAAAAGTCTGGTGAGTCTAAAAAGGAGATTGCCACGCTCCTTTCAGTCGCTCGCAATGACATTGTGTTTTGCAATTTAGGAATGTCTAAACAAGAAAAATTCCTGCACTCGCTAAAAACCCTAGAAAATGCTAAAATAAAACTAACAATGGGAGTGGGTGGCAGCTTCGATTTCTTGACTGGTAAGCGCCAAAGAGCCCCAAAATTTTTGCAAAAAATCGGACTGGAATGGCTGTGGCGCTTTGTCCAAGAACCGAAATATCGCGCCAAAAGAATTTTTCACGCCGTGGTGATTTTTTCAATCAAAGTAATTTTTAATTTGTAAATCGTTTTGCGTTCTACGCTTCACGATTTGCGCAAATCTATGACACCGAAAACAAAGTTGATTCGTACAGTCTATCTGTACATCGCAGCTCTGGGTAGTTTGATTTTCGTAGCCAGCGGTACTGGTATGCTTATCAACACGGGTTTGAAATATTATGTTTTTCCCAAAGCTGAAAAAGGAGGATATAGTCAATGTAACCAACAACCCCCTGTTTATGGTCTAGAGAAAAGTGGTTATGTTGCAATTTCCACAGCTGACCAAAAGATCCAATTGGAAAATCTTTTGAATGATTATGCGCAATGGAAACAAAATAATACTGGCGAAGAATGCTATATTGCACAAAGACAATCCACAATCGTGGATGCTTTGACTATGATTGTCATTGCACTGCCAATTCTTTTGTTGCACTGGATAATTATCAAAAAAGAAAAAGCTGAAAAAGAATAATATTATGATGCTTGGGATTATAATTATTTTTGTGATTTTCATCGCCGCCAGCGCCTGGATAATTTTTAGTAAAGATAACGGTGATAAGTAGTATACAGAAAATTTCAGGCATTGTTGTGAAAGGCAAGCAAAAAGGTCGTAAGTTGGGTTTTCCAACTGCCAATTTAGCATTAAACAATTCCACAATACAAAGCGGGGTTTATGTTGGCAAGGCTAATTTCGCTGGCGGAAAATATACGGCAGCAATTTTTGTACCAGATTCAGGTGATTTACTTGAGGCGCATATTCTGGATTTTCAGGGTGATCTATATGGTCAGGAAATCGAAATTGAAATTGGCCAAAAAATTCGCGAAGTGATGAAATTTGAAAATAAAGCAGGTTTGATCAAACAAATATCAAAAGACCTATTACAAATCAGAAAGGCTAAGTCATAATTCCAAAAATTTTATGTTTACGGGTATTATTCAAAAAGTTTCTGTGGTAGAAAAAGTTTCGCGAAAAAATAACAGCCTTTTTGTGTCAGTGAAAATTCCAACCAAATGGAAAGTTTGGCAAGGTGAAAGCATTGCAATTGATGGAGTTTGTTCGACAGTCAAAAGTTTGACCAAAAAAGATTTCACGGTGGAATATATGCCAGAAACAATCCAAAAAACTATCGTGGGAAATTTCGCCAAAGGCACAGAAGTGAATTTGGAAAGAAGTCTCAAACTAAATGATTTGTTGGATGGTCACATAGTTCAAGGACATGTGGACACAACTGGTCAAATCATGGAAATCAAGAAAGTTCAAGAATCCAAAGTTATCAAAATAAAAATTCCCAGCAGTTTTATGCGTTTGGTGGTGGACAAAGGTTCAGTGACCATCAATGGTATCAGTCTAACAGTTGTTGTCACAGGCAAGAATTGGTTCACAATTTCTCTGGTCAGCTATACTTTAGAAAATACCAATCTGGGCACGATTGCGGTTGGTGATAGTGTGAATATTGAAACAGATGTTTTGGCAAAATATGTAGAAAAATTAATTAAGCATAGGAAATAAGACTATGGCAAAAAATATCGCAATTATTCTGGGTTCTTTTCACAAGAATCAAGTGGAAGAAATGTTGGATGAAGCCAGGAAGACTGCCACTGAATTTGACTTGAACATTATTGAGGAGATTTGGGTGCCTGGGTCATATGAAAAACCATTGGTATTGAAAAGTCTATTGTCACGTAATGACGTGGCTGGAGCAGTAGTTTTGGGCATCATTGAAAAAGGCGAGACCAAGCACGGCTTGATTATGGCGCAAGCTGTGATGGGAAAAATTTTGGATTTGGAATTGGAATATATGAAACCAGTAGGCATTGGAATTTTGGGACCAGAAATTTTGCCAGAGCAGATTCCTGTCCGCTTGCGACCCTATGCCAATGCTGCAATCAAAGCCACTAAAAAAATGTTGGATATAGTGATGTAGACGCGGATAATGAGATAATAAAAAAAATATTAAAAAGAGCTTGATTTAGGTATTTAGATGTCTTTGATTTTTCCTGAAAAAGTGCTAAAATACAGAAGCTTTAGGATTAAAATACAATATTTATGGATAAAAAAGTCAGGGTCAGATTTGCGCCGTCACCGACGGGTTATTTGCATGTTGGAGGCTTGCGAAGCGCTTTATATAACTATTTGTTCGCCAAGAAAAATGGCGGGGATTTTATTTTGAAAATAGAAGACACAGACCGTAAGAGATTTGTCGAAGGTGCTGTAGAGAGCTTGATTAGCTCTTTGGATTGGGTGGGACTCAATCGCAATGAAGGCGTGTTTTTGAAAGAGCATGTTTTGAATCCAGAGAATAAGAAAATCATTGAATCTGCAAGTTATCCAGGCGTGATGGAAATAGGAGAATTTGGACCATATATCCAATCAGAAAATTTAGCTGTGTATAAAAAATATGCGGAGGAGCTGGTGGCTGCTGGCAAGGCTTATTATTGTTTTTGTGAACAAGAGAGATTGGACCAAGTCAAAGCAGAACGCATCGCCAACAAACAAGCGCCAATGTATGATCGCTATTGTTTGAAAAATGTCAGCGCGGAAGAAGTCAATGAAAAGTTGAAATCCAATTGCGCCTACACAATTCGCTTGAAAGTCCCAGCGGATGAAGTCATTGAATTTGAAGATTTGATTCGTGGCAAAGTTTCTATCAACTCCAACACAGTTGATGACCAAGTCCTGATGAAATCGGATGGTTTTCCAACCTATCATTTGGCCAATGTGATTGATGATCATATGATGGGCACCACGCAAGTGATTCGTGGCGAGGAATGGTTGCCGAGTACGCCAAAACATATTTTGTTATATCGCGCTTTTGGCTGGGACATTCCTGAATTTGCCCATCTACCTCTTTTGCTCAGCACTGACAAAAAGAAATTATCCAAACGCATGGGGGATGTAGCTGTGGAAGATTATATCAAGAAAGGCTATTTGAAAGAAGCGATCATCAACTTCGTGGTGCTTTTGGGTTGGAACATTGGCGACGGTAGCACGCAAGAAGTTTTTTCATTGGCAGAATTGGAACAAGTTTTTGACTTGAAGCGCGTACACAAGGCTGGTGCAGTTTTTGATTTGAAAAAATTGGATTGGCTCAATGCGCAATATATCAAAAAACTTTCGGTGGATGAATTGTATGAAAAATCCTTGGAATTTTTTGCGCAAAAAGAATTTTACAAGACGTGGAACGTGGAACGTGAATCGTGGAGCGCAGAAGAGAAAGAAATATATTTGAAAAAAGTTTTACAAATTGAACAAGAACGTTTGAACAATTTGTCTGAGGTGGGGGAGAACAATCAGTTTTTCTTTGCACCCATCGCCTATGACAAAACCATGCTCAACTGGAAGGATATGTCGCCAGAAGCATTGCGAGAATCACTGCAAAAATCAATTGAAACACTGAGCGGAATTTCTGAAGAAAATTGGGAACTGAAAAACATTGAAGAAAAACTTTTTGCTACCGCCGGAGACAAAAAAGGTGATTTGCTGTGGCCACTCCGCGTGGCTTTGTCGGGTGCGCAAAAATCTCCCTCACCAATGGAATTGGCTTGGGTCTTGGGCAAAACTGAATCTTTGCAACGATTACAAAACGCATTGGAAAAATAATTTCCAAGAAGTATGAGCAAAATAAAAAACAAAAAAATAACTATTTCCAATATTGCCATATTATCGGCCACTATTTCCGTGTGGTCAGCTTTTAGTTTTTTAAGCAGGGATGTAGCCCAGGCCTCTAATTGTGATACGATTGTTGACGCGACTAAGAAAAATCAATGCATAGCCTTGGAAAAGAAAGCGCAGGCCTATCAAGATATTATTGATATCAAGGTTAAGCAACAAACCACTTTGCAAAAACAAATGGCTTTGATTGATGCTGAACAATCCAAAAATCAATCAGCCTTGCAAGAAGTGCATGAAAAATTTCAAACTGTTTCACAGCAAATTTCCAGTTTAGAAAAAAGGATCTCCAGTGAAGAAGAGCAAATTGATCAGCAAAAAATAATCCTTTCTGGACTTATGCGCGTATACTACGAAGATTATCAGCGGGGAGTGCTAGATGTTGTTTTGGTTGACAAGGACTTTTCAGAATTTATGAATCAATCTGACTATGTGCAACAATCTAGCTTGAAAGTTTCGGATGTGTTGAAATCCATTCAGTATATCAAAGCAGATTTGGAAAATCAGAAGACAGACTTGGAAGGCAAGAAAGCTGAACATGAACAACTCCAGGGACAACTGGAAGAAAAGAATTTGAATTTACAAAAAACTGAAAATCAAAAGCAAACCTTGCTTGGTCAAACCAAGGCTGAGGCGGAAAAATATCAAAGTTTATTAGCTAACATTGAAGATGAAATTAGCGCCTTGGAACAGAATCTTGCTGGCACCATAAATTATGCTAATTTACCACCAGACAAAAGCGGTTATTTCACTTGGCCAGTCAATCCACATGTCATTACACAAGGCTATGGTAAAACAGCCTTTGCCAGGTCATCTGGAATGTATAAAAATAACTTTCATAATGGCTTAGACTTCGGCATAAAATTTAGCAATTTATACGCCGCCAAGGGTGGCAAGGTGGTCGGTTCAGGTGACAATGGTAAATATGCCTATGGCAAATGGTTGGCGATTGATCATGGTGATGGCCTAGTGACGCTCTATGGTCATCTAAGTGTCAAAAATGTCACCAATGGCTCCAAGGTCACTGAAGGTCAAAAGATTGGCGTGACTGGCAACACTGGCAACTCAACTGGTCCACATTTACATTTTTCAGTTTTTGCTTCCAACACTTTCAAGACAGTTGAGTCATCCTATGTCAAAGGACTTATGATTCCGACTGGTGCGCCTGTGACTCCAAGAAAATATTTATAAAATTATTTTTCTATCCTAAAAAAAATGGCTCAATCACATTTTTGAGTCATTTTTGATTTTGGGCATCTCAAAGGGGGATAGTCAGGTTCCTTGGAAATAAAAACCCAAAAAAGGTGTTTTTGGGTATACATCAATGTATGTCTAATTTGGGCAAGCTGGGTTCAAAACGTCAAATTTAAGGTCAGAAATTTTTTCGACAGAAATTTCGGATACATGGCAGTATATAAAAATAAAAAAATACTTTTGCAAATATTTTTTTATTTATGTATTTAGTTTTGAGATAGCGACACAAAAGAGTTCGAATGGGATAGGTAGGTGTATCTATGTATTAAGCGTACTCAGCCTTAGATTCTTTTGTGCAGTGTCGTAAAAGATAGATTGTGCGACACTGTCCATATTTCAAGATGCACACTTCCCCTTCTAAATTTGGGTATTTTTTGGATTATAGCTTTTTATAAAACTAATTGGTTCTTTCCAATATTCAATCTCCGTAATGTTCTCACCCTTCTCCTGCTCCTTGAAATAGCCTGGCAAAACTTTTCCGTGAAATGGTCCAGCATAAATTCCAAAATGCAGATGCTCCTCTTCCCAAGCTCCATTGGACTCACTTAGCGACTTCCCAATAGTTCCCATTAGTCCACCCATCTCAATCGTGTCACCTCTTTTCACGAAACGCCTACCTAGATGGCCATACAAGGAATAGAAAACTTTTTTTGTTTTTGGATCCTTGTGCGCGATGATGACGATACCACCCCAATTTCTTTTAGTAACTTCACCGCTTTCGGAAAATTCCCCGGGATGCAATTTTGAATACACAACGATACCTCGACCAATGGAAAAAACTTTCGTTTCCACAGGTGCTGAGATGTCGATGCCAAGATGTCTGCCCCACAGTTTTTTGTCATACACATTCATCTCGCCAAAACCAGAAGAAATGTTTTTGAAATTTCCCACTGGGAACATTAGATTGGGTGTGACTCGATACGCCATATACGCAACTCACGAATGTAAAACGAATTTTCGGCAAATTAATGCTAATATTTTTCGTTTTAATTCGCTTTAGATTAGTGTTTAATTTGTGAGTTTACTTTGATAATCCTTGATGGCTTCATGCAAGGCCTCGTCAGCCAGATTTGAACAATGCATTTTGATCGGCGGCAAACCTTCTAAAGCATCGGCCACATCATTGCGTGTGATTTTCAACGCCTGCTCAATAGTTTTACCCATCGCCAAATCTGTCACCATAGATGAAGTGGCAATGGCTGAGGCGCATCCTAGAGTTTCAAATTTGATATCCTTGATTACATCCCCTTTTTCTTTGTCCTGCTTGACCTTAATATAAATCTTCATCAAATCACCACACACTGGATTGCCCACCATACCAACGCCAGAAGCGTTTTTAATCACCCCCTGATTGTGAGGTCGCGTGAAATGATCGAGAACTTTTTTTGAATATTGCATAGTATTCGTGGAACGTGAATCGTGAATCGCGTAACACTGCGGTTCACGTTACGCGTTATGCTTTATGAGATTTATTATAGTATTCCCCTAGTATATTTCCGGAAATCTTGCGCAATCTTTCTACGATTGTTTTCAATTTTTTCACTGCTGCATCAATTTCCTGTTTGGTTGTATATTTGCCAAGCGTGAATCGCAATGATCCATGCGCTTGTTCAGCCTTGAGTCCAATAGACAATAAGACATGCGATGGTGACAATGCGCCCGATGAACAGGCTGAACCAGTTGAACAAGCGATGCCTTCCATGTCCAATGACAACAAGAGTCCCTCCCCTTCCACATCCGCAAAACTGAAATTGGCATTGTTAGGTGAGCGTAAAATTTTTGAACCATTCAAAACTGCTTTGGGAATTTCTTTGGAAACCTTGGCTATCAAATAATCCCGCAACTCCAAAACTTTGCGATTTACGTTTTGCGTTTTGCGGTTTGCGATTTGCTCAATGGCTTTACCAAATCCAACAATGCCCGGCACATTATGTGTACCAGCCCGCATTTTATATTCCTGATCACCACCATCCTGTATTTTTTTGATAGTAGTCCCCTTTTTGACATACAACATGCCTACACCCTTAGGTCCATAAATTTTGTGCGCTGACATCGACAGCAAATCTACACTCAATTTTGCCACATTGCAATCAAAATAATTCACCGCTTGCGTCGCGTCAGTGTGAAACAAAAGTTTGAATTCATTTTCTTTTTTAGTTGCGTTCAGTTTCTTCACTAGTTTTCCAATTTTTTCAATTGGTTGCACCGTGCCAATCTCATTGTTCACATACATCACTGAAATCAAAATTGTGTTTGATTTGATAGCCTTGGCGATATCACTAACCTTAATCAAGCCGTCCTTGTCCGGTTTGATATAGGAAACTTCAGCTAAACCTTCTTTTTCCACAGTCTTACATGAATCCAGAACACAATGATGCTCAAAGGCAGTGGTGATGATATGTGGTTTGATCTTGGCATTTTCAGCCTTAGAATAATATGATTTCAAAACGCCCTTAATAGTGATGTTATTTGATTCAGTAGCACCACTAGTAAAAATTATTTCTGATGGCACAGCGCCAAAAAAAGTTGCAATCTTGCCGCGTGCCGAGTCCACTGCTTGCAGAGCGTCTTGCCCAAAAGAATGAATTGACATGGCATTGCCAAAATTCTCAGAAAAATATGGCAACATTTCCTTCAAAACTTCTTTGTCTGCTGGTGTAGTAGCGGCATAATCCAAATATATTCTTTTCATATTTTTTAATTTTTTTATTTATTATTCACCAAATCACTCAACTTTATTCCCCGTAATGTTTTTTCAATTTGAATGCCGAGAATTTCCCACACAACCTTAGATGAACACAGATGCTCCATTTTGCAAACCTTGCCCACGCATTTCATTGGCGCAATTGGACCTTCCAGTGCAATGACGATGTCAGCCACACTGATTTTCTTAGCTGGAATTTTCAAGGCATATCCCCCATTAGTGCCCTTGAAACTATCCACTAAGTCATATTTTCGCAAAACATTCAAAAGGCGCTCCAGATATTTGATCGAGATCGACTCTTCTTTGGCAATCAATTTGATGTTCTTAATTTTGGCTTCATCTTTTGCTAGATTAACCATCGCTTTGAGGCCATATTCCGCTTTAGTGGAAAACTTCATAATGTAACTCCTACTAAATTAGTATACATTCATGATACAAAAAAACCTGACGTGAGTCAAGTCTGTATTTGGGGCTTATATTAGCTGGGTGATTTCATAAGAAACAGACACTACGACTATCAAAAACACTGAAATAATGATTGCCAATGCAAATTTGAACAACTCGTCTTGCTCTGGCTTTTTCACATCCTTAAGCATATTTGTTTTTGTATTAATATCCTTACACCTACATTATAAGACTACTCACCTTTTCTGGCAAGTCCCCTGTTTGACCGCTAGATGTGGATAAACTACAATTAGAGAGTAAAGATGGACTTCATTATAATACTATGCGAATTTCATACTCCGCCCTCGATTCCTATCAAAACTGTTCCCTGAAATACAAATTTCAGAATATTGATCATATCAAAACCCCCAAATCCAAGGAGGCAGTTTTCGGTACCACCATTCATGACACTATGAAATTCATTCACACGCCTGCCATTCTCTCTCCGACGGTGGACGAAGCCTTGGAGCATTTTTCCAATGCCTGGAATCCGACAGTCTTTGAAACCCCCGATGAAGAACGGGCCGCTTTTTCGCAAGGCGTGAAAATCATTCAAGATTATTATCAAAAAAACAATCCGGCCAATTTCAATATTGTGGATTTGGAATCGCGTTTTCAGATTGAAATCGGTTCTGGCGAAAACAAACACATTGTTTCTGGCATCATTGACCGCATCGACAAAACTGAGAATGGCTATGAAATCATTGACTACAAAACCACCAAAAAAATGCCATCCCAAGACAAGGTGGACAATGATTTGCAGTTGTCGGTCTATCTGCAAGCTTTTTTGGCGCGCTATCCCAAAGAAATCGCCAACATTGAAAAGTTGACCGTGAGTCTCTATTATCTCAAACATGGCGTAAAACTTTCTGCCACTCGCACAGTTGAGCAACTCAAAAAAAGTGAAGAGCTTTTCTTGGACGTGATCGCACAAATTGAAAGTGGCAAATTTGAACCCAACATCACTCCCCTGTGTGATTGGTGTGGCTATCAAAATATTTGTCCGATGTGGCGACACAAATTCAAAGAACTGCGCAAAATTGACACAGCCGAAATTGATTCCGCCATCAATGAATATGTCGAACTCAAATCCGCCATTTCTCTCACCAAAGACCGCTTGGCTGAAATTCAAGAGACCATTCTAAGTTATATGGACCAAGAAGGTGTGGAACGTGTTTTTGGCGCTCAAGGCATCATCGCCCGCTCCCTGCGCAAGACCTACAAATATGATGACAAAAAAATTCGTGAAATTCTGGAACCACTCGACAAATGGGAATCTGTCCTGAAAGTCGATGGCGTGGCTCTCAAACAGATCCTTGGCGTCCTGCCCTTTGACGCCCGCACCGAAATTGAAAAAGCCAAAGTAGTCGACAAAGAAACCAAGACCTTGGCGGTGAAGAAAAAATAATCATAATTTAATTACTGCTCAGGCGAATCTGTATAAAACTGCAACCGAGCTAATGCCGAGTATAATTCCAAATATTTCCCAAGTCGTTATTTTTTCGTGGAACACAAATACGCTCACTATCGCCAAAATTGCAATGCAGCTGACACCGTAAATCACCCCACTAGTCGATAGTTTTATGTTTTTCACAACATAAACCCAGCCCAGTCCAGTTAATCCATATATTACTATACCAATAAAAAGAAATTTGTTCCAAACGGAATTTTCAAGAGAAGCTTTTTTGATAAAATAGTCTGCTATTACAGTAATAATAGATAAGCCTACAGCGGCAAGAAAATATAAAGATTTTAGCATATGCAAAAAATTAGTGACTTTTATTTTATAATCGTCCCTTTGGCTTTCTTGCCCTCCAAATAGTTTTTCAGGTTCGGCAGGTTTTTGCCATTCATAATGGCCACTTCCAAATTGTTTTCTTGCGCTTCTTTGGAAGCGATTGGATCAAAGGGCGCGTTCATGCCTGGGTCCCATTTGTTGCCGACCATCTTGCGGAATTCTGCCCAAGACATCTCTTTGATTTTTTTGCAATCTGGAAACTTACGCGGATCTTTGTCGCAAACATAATCAATGTTAGAAAGATTGATGATAGTTTTGATGTCCAAATATTTTGCTAACAAAACAGCATCAAAATCAGTTGAGAAACCTGGGCGCCAACCTGCCGCTACTAAAATGTCTTCTTTGAAATCATAGAAGTCCTCCAGATCATGCGGGTTCTTGTTGATTCTTGGATGGGCGTGTTTTCTAAAAATTGTACGAATGAAATGCGCATTCATGCGAGTGGCGTGGATCCCGATCCAATCTTTGTCATCATCCGTGATGTTGTCCACCTTGGCAGCCGCGTCAATATATTTGCGCGCCGTCTTGCCACCACCCGTGATCAAAATAAATTTATAACCTTTCTTGATTTGTTCCTCAATGAGCGCCTTGAACTTCTTCACAAATTTCCAATCAATCTCCTCCGGCACAATAAGCGACCCACCCAACGAAATAATTACTGTTTTTTTGTCCATAATTTTTTTATAATAATTATTTATTTAAAAAATACACACCGATAAACATTATAGCAATTGAAACGAATCTTTGCACGAGATGTTTTTTGAGCAAACTTTCCTCGCCCAATTTTGGTGCAAATATCGTGATGATTATTCCTAATAGAAAAACAAAGAAGGGTTGAAAACCATTCACCACCCAAACTAGTGTAATTGGAGCTAGGAGTGAGGCAAAAGAAAAAATAAGTTTACTGGATATATTGATAAATTCAGTTAGAGCATTTAAGCTCAAAATTGGCAGCCCATTTAATTTGAAGATTTTAAAAAATTGTTGGCGATATGATTTAACCACCAACAAAGCAGCTGCGGCCAAACTAAACCCAACATATTCCCAAAAAGTAGTGACCCAAAAACTTTCTTGAATAGCTACAAATTTGAAAATCAAACTATTAGTTGCAAAAAATAATGATGACAACGCCATCAATCCCAAAACTTTCATTTTCAGCTTAACTGTTCCAACTCCAATCTCCAAAGAGATTCCCATTGCACCCAAAATAATCATAACTGATGCAAAGAGTTGCGTTGCATTCAAACTCTCACCTAACAAAAAATATGCGCCCACATACGAAAACAATGGAATTATCTGAAACAAGGGAGCAACAATTGAAGCCTCCTCTTCTTGCATAGCATGCAAATACGGTAAATAGGCATATAAATATAATGTCCCACTAATTGTAACTGTAATCGCAGATATGAGTGGCACAGAAAAAACTCCGTCATTAAAAATCGGAATAAGTATCGCCAGCAATGAACCAAGAAAAACTGAAAAAATCATCAGCGCGCCAGCACTCGCTCCTTTGAAATATCTGGTTAGTATGAATTTATCAAGATGATTAGAAAGCGCCCAAAGTGCCGGCGCTATCAATGCAATGAAAAACCAAGTCATTATTTTCTATAAATTAATATTTACATCCCGTGCTGCGTGTGCGGCCTTGAGCGGTTGCCTCCCCTTCTGTTTTGAAACAAGCTAGATTTTCCGGCTTGATTCTTTTGGCATAGGAGCAGGTTGGCGGATAATATTTGTCTGAACTTTTACTGCCCACATAGGTACAATTGGCCATGTTTGACGGTTGTTGTGAATTGGCCACTAGAGCAGTCTTTTGTGCGGGGGTGCTGTTGGATTCAATTATACCACTAACTGGGCTTTCTGGGCTAGTTTTGGGGCTTTCAGAGGGCTTTTCGATGACCAAAGGGCTAGTTTTGATGGATTTACCCTGGACATAGCCGAATTCAAAAGAAATGCCCGCCACTAGCAAAAATCCGACAGCCAAAACTATCTTATATTCATATTGCGTCCAAAAGGACTTTATAGACTTTATGAACTTTTCACTTTCTGACTCCATAGTTGACATTATACCATATTTTGCTATAATTCTATTCGTATGTGAATTGCGAATGGCTATCCCAGTATCGATTCCGACAGAACCTTGAAGTGATGGCTTTAATGTTCCACGGATTCGCCTTCGGCTTTAGCCTGTAATTCTTTTAAGTATTAAGTAAGAATCGATACGGGACGCTCATTTTTATGGCTTCTCGCTATCGCTCAAGATAAAAATGGCGCATCGTAAAGCTGGTGGTTCTACCCAGCTGGGCCGAGATTCAATCTCGAAACGGCTCGGCGTAAAAATCTTTGGAGATCAAAAAGTTCAAGCTGGCAACATCATTATCCGACAAAGAGGTTCCAAATGGAGACCCGGAAAAAATGTTCGTCGCGGTGAAGATGACACTCTTTATTCAGTAATCGATGGAATGGTAAAATTCACTAAAAAGAAAGTTATTACTTTCACTGGCAAGCTAGAAGAAAAAAGATTTGTTTCAGTGGTGGAAGCTGTAACTGTTGAAAGAAAAGTTAGAGCTCCTCGCGCCAAAACAAAGGCTGGCAAAATTAGCAACGCAAAAAAGAAATAAGCTATCTTGCATAAAAAAATCCTCTCATTTATTTGAGAGGATTTTTTGTTGTGTTATTGGGAAGCGGACAGTCCGCTCAACACTCAGACACCGAGTGTCCAACATTTGCGGACAGTCCGCCTATAATTGCAAAAAGTTATTTTTTTTATTCTTCTTCCTTGTTAATATCTTTTGCGTCTCTTTCTGCTACAAATTTTTTTACCTCTTCATAACTCATTCTTTTTGGCCACCAAAGATTACCTTTAACATCATACACAGGAACCAATAAATCCGTAGAAAACATCATATCCACTATCTTGGTAACCATTTTCATAACATCTTCTGGGTCATCACTAATATTTAAAGTATAGAGATCCTCCTTATTTATATAATTAGGATAGACATAGTCATACATATTTTCTGGAATTTTTGGTATTTTATCTTTTAAAATATTGGCAATAAAATGTTTTCTCTTCTCTTCAATATTATTTTTTTCGTGGCATCGAAAAATTATTCCGGTTAAAAGTTTTGGACTTATGCGTGGAAAAAGAGAAAATCCAAATTCTGCAAGATCACAATTTTCAAAAGGTTTGCCATCATTGTTAGAGTATGTACGTAATTGCAGGGAGTCAGACCCAAACTTGCTCCTGTCTAACTCTTGAAATTTATCAAGGTCAAATATAATGCCCATTTGGTCACCACCACCCAACCTGTCTTTTCCAAAAGAACCTGTACGCATCAATCTGGGATATTTACCTTTTTCAACCTCATCATTTGATCTCCCAACAATATTAAAACATTGACTTATACCTCCTCCTTTACCATGTATTGAATCTCTTTGAATTTTTGCCCATTCATTTTTTTCAACTTGCCCTCTTCCGTTTTGTTTGCCGAGAGATCCGTTTATTAGAACATCTTTAAGATGGGTGTACGGGAGTTTTTTCTCGAGCCATTCTTCATGAGTTTTTCCAGTTAGTGCTCTATACGCTATCCCATCTCTATCAATATCTTGCACCTTTGCCATAATCTGCTCAATTTGCTCCGGTGAAAGTTCTTGTTCTAAATTTTGAACAATCTCGGTTTCTTCAATATGTTCTATTGGCATTGGTTTTGGAACCTCAGTTGGCATTTGATCAAATTTCATAAAATAAAAAATAAAATTTATTTTGGCGGACAATCCGAAAGTGTTGGACACCAAGTGTCTCGAGTTTGTAATGACTATCGGACACTCGGTGTCTGAATTTTCAAATCTTGCATAAAAACTGATTTAGTATTCTGCTAATATTTTCAAAATCTTTTCAGCTAGATTTGCAAATTCCTCTTTGGATTTTTCAATATTCTCCTTAGTGCCTTGATGAATTTCTTCTATGCAATTTGGATCTAAATCAAAAATTGCCACTCCAATCTCCTGGCATTTTGCTGGGATGCGTCCATAATCTTGTATCTCAGCCAAGGAGCTTTTCCAACTTCTTTCAACCAATCCATTTCTTCCATGTCTTTCTGAAAGATAATTTTTAACTTTTTTCGGAATTTCTTCGATCCAACGGCGATGATCTTTGATAGGTTGTTTGCCATATACATTGTATGAATTTACAATATAACCAATAAATAGTCCGTCGCCTGAAAGTACGAATTTATTTTCGGTATCACCAGAAAGCGCTTTGCCCGTATTTTTCCAATTATATTTCCATTTTTCAAATATACTGCCAAGATTTTCAATGCCCTGTACGCTAAAAGCATCCGGCATCATCGGCACTACGAAATAATCAGATCCAAGAAATACAACTTGATTGAGCAATGATAGGCTTGGCGATGAATCAATTACAAAAATATCTACTTCATCATTCAATCCTCTTTCGCGCAAAAAGCGATCAATGGCACTGGTTTGAAAGTATCCTAACTGTTGCCCAGCTGCTGCCTGTCCATAGGCCATAACTAATATATTTTCATACAATGAAAGATTGACACTGCCTTTCAGTAAAGAGAGATTGCCTTCGCTATTTGGAACTGGAATAAAAGGTACGCTCAAATCAATGTCGGCTCCACCCTCAATCACTCCTCGCAAAACATCATAAATATCCTTTTCTGTTGAAGAAAATAATGTTTTCTCAAATTGATTATCGCCCATAGCCAAGCGAGAAAGATTGCATTGCGGATCAAGATCAACCAGCACAGTTTTATAACCAAGCTTCGCAAAAGACATTGCACAATTAAAAGCCAGTGTTGTCTTGCCGACTCCGCCTTTATTATTGGCAAATAGAAGTTTTTTTGTTCGAGTGAATTTCATAGATGCAGTATAGCACAAAAACACCAATATAGTTAATACACGCTAAAAAAACGCAATACGATACTATTTCCTCTTCAAATCTTGTCCGGCTTTGATGAAAGCGTTGAAGAGTGGATGACCACTCAGCGGACTGGTTTTTAGTTCTGGATGGAATTGAGTGGCCAAGAAGAATGGATGCACAGCTGTTGGCAATTCAGTGATTTCCATCAATTTGCCATTTGGCGATTTGCCTGAGAAAACCAAGCCAGCTTTTTCCAATCGTTCAATGTAACTTGGATTGACTTCCCAACGATGTCTATGTCGTTCAGAAATTTTTGTCGCTTTGTAGGCTTTGTTGGCCAAACTGCCTTTCTGCAAATTAGCTGGATAAGCACCCAAACGCATAGTAGCTCCATAATTGCCATCTTCCAAATTCTTTTTCTGCTCCGGCATAATATCAATAACTGGATTTTTCGTTTTGCGATCCACTTCGGTAGTATTGGCATCTTTGAGACCCAAGACATTTCTAGAATATTCAATCACAGCCAATTGCATACCATAGCAAAGTCCAAAAAATGGAATTTTATTTTTACGTAAAAATTCAATCGCTACAATCTTGCCTTCAATTCCACGAGAACCAAATCCTCCAGGAATCACCACACCGTCATATTGTTTCAAGTCTTCCAATTTCTCAGGATTTTTTTCATATGTTTCAGAACTGATCCAATCAATTTGCGGCTTCACTTTGTTGTGATAACTAGCATGTTTCACCGCCTCAATCACACTGATGTAGGCATCAGACAAAACAAAATCACCAGTGCCAAAATATTTACCCACAATTCCAATTTTTGCCACACCTGTTGGATGTTTAATTTTTTCTACCAAGTCATACCACCTTTTCAAATCAGTCGCCTTATATTTCAAGCCCAATTTTTTCAAAATCAACCGACTGAAATCATCACGTTCGAAATTGATTGGCACTTCATAAATGCTTTCAATATCTGGAGCAGAAATCACGTCGCGTTCCGGAATATTACAAAACATCGCGATTTTTTCTTTTCTTCTCTGGTCAAGATATGTCTCGGAACGAGCAATGATAAAGTCAGGCTGGATGCCTGCCCCATTTAATGTGCGCACAGCATATTGAGTTGGTTTGGTTTTCATTTCCCCAACCTTGGAAGGAATTGGCAAATAACTAACCATCACCGTAATGATATCATCGGGATATTTGATTTTCATCATGCGAGCTGCTTCCAAGAAAAGAATATTTTGATATTCACCAACTGTACCACCAACCTCAATCAAAGTGATATCTGACTTGGCTTTTTCAGAAGCCCTCTCAATGCGATCAATCACTTCCATCGGAATGTGAGGCACGACCTCCACGCACTTACCTTTATATTCCAAATTTCTTTCTTTATGAATAACCGTCTCATAGACACTGCCAGTGGTCATATAATTTTCTGATGGCAAAGTCAACTCCATGAAACGCTCATAATTTCCCATGTCTTGATCAGTCTCCAAGCCAGAATCTAACACGAAAGTCTCGCCATGTTCCGTTGGGTTCATCGTGCCAGCATCAACATTGATGTATGGATCAATCTTTAAAGCTGTCACCGCAAAACCACGAGCTTTTAGAATCGCTCCGATTGACGAAGTTGTAATTCCTTTCCCCACCCCACTCATCACTCCCCCAACCACGAAAATGTACTTTCGGTTTTTCATAATTTTTTAGAAATATAATTTAAATTTGTTTATTTTTTTACAAACGAAAAAGTCGCCTCCCCTGCGACTTCATATAATATTTTTAAATCATGCTTGCCAACAGGCAAACAGCCTAAAATTTCTTTACAAAAAACTTTAACTTGCGCTCTCCACCAAAACGGCAACCGTTGTTTCTATCCCATGATCCAACTCAATTTTCACTTCATATTCACCTAGTTCCTTGATAGGGTTTTCTAACACGACTGATTTTTCGGGCAGGATAATATTTTCTTTTTTCAATTCTTTCAAAATATCTTTCACATGCACGGCGCCAAAAAGTTTGCCGTCTTTTTCTTTGACTAAAAGCGTCACGCTTTTCCCATCCAATTGATCAGCCAACTCTTGAGTTTTTTCCAAATCCAATTGTTCTTTTTCTTTTTGTTTGCTTTTAATGACTTCGATTTTTTTCACGCCTGATCCCGTGGCAATCTCCGCTAGTTTTTTCACGAACAAAAAATTCCGCGCATACCCTTCGGACACTTCTTTGATATCGCCTCTCTTGCCGAGACCCTTCACATCTTGCAGTAGGATTATTTTCATAGATTTGATCTTATCTCTAACTTCTCTATTATAGCAAAAATTTGGAGTGTGGCAAATAAAAGAGCCGACCCATAAATACATGGAATCGGCTGGCACAACTAAGCCCTGAGGGTAGCGAAATCAATTTATCTTTTTTATGCCGTCAGCCATGATAGCAGATAATTCGATTTATACTCGTTGGGTAGACGAGCGCTAATCCTGTACAAAGCTTAGTCATTGCGTATTAAGAAAATACCGTAATTAATTGGTTTTGTCAACAACACCCTTGATAATTTCCATTGCCTTGTCTAGCTGTGGATCTTTTTCGTTTTTGAAATCTTCCAAGGTCAATTCAACTTCTGTGTCAGGCGTGATGCCTTTTTCCATGATGTAATCGCCATTCGGGGTCATCCATTTCGCCACTGTGACCTTGACGCTCGATTTGTTGGGCAAAGCGATGAGTTCCTGCACTGAACCCTTGCCAAATGATTTTTTGCCGATCAGTTGCACTCCACGATCATCACGCAACGCACCAGCCAAAATTTCCGAAGCGCTAGCACTGCCTTCATTAATTAGAACCACCAACGGGATTGTGCTTAGTTTGTCGCCACCAGTGGTGTATAAATTATCTTTTTTGCCAACCGCATCTTCCTCAATCACTACGATTTTTCCCTTAGGAATGAATCGACTCGCAATTTCAACTGATTTATCCAAAAACCCCCCAGGATTATTGCGCAGATCCAGAACGATTCCCTTGGAACCCTGTGCAATAATTTGATTCATCGCCAAGTCAAATTCCTTGGCAGTTTTTTCTCCAAATTGATTTATTTTCAAATAGGCAATGCCGTTTTCTTTAAATTCAACTTTCACACTCTTCACCTCAATTGTGTCTCTAACAATCGTGATTTCTCTAGTCTCTTGATCACCCTTATGAAAAACTGTCAACTTCACCTCAGTGCCTTTCTTGCCACGAATCAAATCAACAGCAGAATCAATGGTCAAATCTTGCGTAGTTTTGTCGCCAATTTTAACAATCTTGTCGCCTGACATTAGTCCTGCCTTTTGTGCCGGCGAACCATCTAGTGGCGCAATGACCGTCAGAACATCATCCTTGATACCCAACTCCGCTCCAATGCCGTCAAAACTGCCTCCAATGTCTTGCGCAAATTCTTTGGTTTCCTTGGGATCAAAAAAAGTCGTGTATGGATCATCAGTGGCTTTGAGCATGCCTCTGATAGCGCCATAAACCAATTTTTGCGCATCTAGCGAGTCTTGGTTTACATATTTTTCACTAAGAGTGTCCCAAACTTTCCAAAAAAGCGCAAAATCCACACTGTCCTTGCCGGTGGAAAATTTGTTGGTCACAATTGTTGAGCCAATCGGATGAGTTTGATTTAGCACTAATTCATCGGCAGATTTTTTGCCACTAGCGTAGCCAACCCCAAAAGCTCCAACTAGGAGAAATAGGATTATAAAAAAAGAAAGGTATTTCGAAAAGATATTTTGATTTTTTTCTTCCGGATTTGTTTTTGGCGCTTGTTCGTCAATCATTCAGTTTATTTTTTATTTAATTGTGCTTGGGAATTTCTTTGCCTGAATATTTTAAGAAATATTTAATCGCGCTTGCGATGTGAATCCAGGTCAAGCGATTTGAAAGCAATGACTGAATAACACTCTTGCCAGCTGAGCCCCGACCATGATAGTGAAACATTTGCGACCCAGGGAAGTATATTACTTTTAACCCTTGCTCCCAAAATCGGCGACACCAGTCAGTGTCTTCAAAATATAATTTAAAACGATCATCCATCAGTCCGACTTTTTCCACTGCCACACGGCTAGTCATCAGCGCAGAACCCATTATCCAATCAACCTCCTTAACACTTTGATGATCAAAGTCTTTCATCAAAAATTTATCTAAGTGTTTTTTGGCAAAACTAAGCTTGCCTAATGGAGTTCGGCGATATACAATCGTCAATGGCGTATAGAACCTAAAGGTTGAGGGCTGGGATGTTTCATTGAAATTCAGAAGTTGCGGTCCAGCAATACCGACATCTGGATTATTTTTGATGTAATCCAAAAGATTTTCAACTGAATCTTTTTTGACAATAATGTCGCCATTCAAAATCAAAATATATTTGCCCTTCGCAATTGCCAACCCATTATTGACTGTTAAGCTGAAACCGACATTTTCCTTGGCTGGCAAAAATTTGATCTCTGGAAAATATTCCTTCATCATCGTCTCGGTTCGCTCCTCCGTCTCACTATCTGAAACGATAATTTCATAATTAGACAGGCTAACATTTTGTGTTATCGATTCAAGGCAAGTCTTAAGAAGTTCTGGATTTTTATAGTGCGTAACGATGATAGAAAGTTCCATTTTAGAATAATCTTAATGATTATATTTTTGGTTTAATATCTGATTGTGCTGGCATCGTGAAGATATTTTTAGCCATATCACGAATCTTGTCATAATTGTCGCCAATCGGCAATAAGATATAACCTGCGCCATTAGCCGGCGGATTATATAAGAAGCCCTCTTCGGAATTTTCCAAAACTCTCTGATAGATTTGTGGGTTGTTCATTGTTAGATACAAGTCGTAGAATCGCTTCATTTCCCAAGCTTGCATATCAGTGCGGGTGTTGTCACCCAAGTCGTTCAAAATCTTATTCAATTTCGCAAAGTCAGTCAAAGTTCCAGCACTCAAAAGTTTGTCTTTGATAGCTTGAATGATCAATTGTTGCCTTTTGGCTCTTTCAAAGTCGCTAGATGTTACACGAGAGCGGGAAAGGCACAAAGCTTGATCACCATTGAGCGTGACATCGCCAGCTGGCAATGCAAAATCCCCACCACATTCCAATTCTTCTTTTTTAATTTCTTTGGCATAGCACAAAGGATAAACCTTTGGATTGGCATAGTAGGTTCCATTCTTTCTTTGAATTCTTTTGGTTTCCACATTGCCAGATGGCACAGTATAAGTAATGGCGTCACAGCGTTGTTCTAAACCGCGGAATTGCATCGTTTCAGAAAACGGCGCGTCCAAATGGAAAGTGATACCGCCAATATTATCTACCAATTTCTTGAAGCCCTCAAAATTAATACTAGCCGCATACGCCACATTGAGTCCGGTCACTTCGCTCAAGATTTTTTTCATATCCTGCATACCCTGCCCCTTACCTTTTTGTTCACCATAGGCATGCACGGCGTTGATTTTTTGTTGGTCTTGTGTTCCTGGCACAGTCACATACAAATCTCTCGGCACTGAAATCATCGAAATTTTATTGTCCACCGGTCGAATACTCACCACCATAATCGTATCAGCCAAAAGTCCGCCACCTGCGACGCCTTCACCACGCATACCCAAAAGCGCGATATTGACTTGCCCATCCTTCTCGCCTTCCAGTTCCTCTGACACTCCTGGCAATGAATGAATCAAACTAGAGAACATTCCGCCTTTGCCATCAGAAATCTTGTTCAAAAGACTCCCGGCCTTCCAAGCAAAAACGCCTCCACCAATAGCGAGGATTGCGATAATTATCATCGAAACCTTAACCCATCTTCTTTTGAAAAAACTAGGTTTGTAATTTGCCTCTAGCATAACTTTTTTCTTTTTAAAATTAATAATAAACCGTCTGCTTCATATATGGCAGACATAGTATATATTTTACTTTTGATTACGTTTGGTGTCAATCGATTCCAATCCCCATTCACTTTACCCTATATTTCAAGCTTTTTATAGCATCTGACAAATTTGAACATCTTTTTGACTATCACTTGCGTATTCCAACAGAATGCCGAACTGACTGTTTGAATTATTAACAACTGCGTGACCCAAATCAGATGGTATCACAAAAAGAATGTTTTTCCCCTCAGGATTCATCTTCTTAGTCATCCTCTTATTCCCATCCATCCAAATCAACTCAAGCTCTTCGCCGATTCCAACAAAAGCTTCTTGCCTTGGATGTTTGTGATTTCCGCCAAATTGTTTGGGTGGAATATTAACAACTGAAATGTCCTTGACTTCAAAAGGGATCTTAATACTGTTAATGTCTAAGATATACAAACCATTCTCCTTTTTATATCTTGGCTCAATAACGAATTCTTGAATTTTCATGATTTGAAAAATTAATTCCTACTATTTACTATTATTGTATATCTCCAACATCTTTTCTGCGGTCTGACGCCAAGAGAATTTGGCAGATTGGAGGAGCTCTTTTTGGGTCAGATCAAAGCGCAAGGCGTCGTCGGAGACAATGCGGGTGAGTTTTTGGGAGAAGTCGTCGGCGTTGGTCACATCGAATAGCAGTGCTGAGTCTTCGGTTATTTCTAGGTGTGGTGGAATATCAGAGGCCAAAGTTGGCACGCCCAATGTCATAGCCTCCAAAATTGGGATGCCAAAACCTTCATACAAGGATGGAAAACAAAAGACATGTGCCAATTTGAAAATCGCAGCCTTGTCTGCTTCATCAATGAAACCTGGCAACAGCACTTCGTCTTGCAATCCATAATTTTTGATGAATTCATCAATGCGTGCGTCAAAGTTGTGTCCGCGACCACCAGCCAAAACCAATTTCAAATCTTTTCTTTTTTCCGTCGTGATTTTGATGAAGGCTTCAATCAAGGCTGGCAGATTTTTGCGTGGTTGCAAGGTGCCGATATATAGAATGAATTTTTGTGGCAAAGAATATTTTTGCCTAACTATTTCCAATTGCTCTGCTGAAATATTCTCAGCGAAACCATCTGCCACGGCGTTGTGAATCCAGTCCAGCTTTTCATCTGGAATTTGATAGAACTTTTTTATCTCTGAAATAGTGAATTGTGAAACACCCACAATTTTGTCGGCGCGTTTCAAGCTCATTGGGATCAATTTGTCCAAAAAAAACAAATCAGATTTTTTAATCATCTGTGGGAAAACTTTAAAAGAGACATCATGCACAATTGTCACAATCTTGATATTCTTGGGAATGAAAAATGGCGTGATGTATTGCACCTGTAAGATGTCCACCAGATTGGCTTTCAAATATTTCGGCAGAATCCACGCGTTCCAAAAAAACTTATTGGTACCATTTTCGCATAAGCTAATCACTTTGAAATTTTCTGCCAGATTCAATCGCGCAATCTCCGTAGCTAATAACTCGTCGCTATTTGGATTTCTGTCAGTTAGTAGGAGATACTCGTTTTTCGTATCGAGCGTGGAAAGATTTTTAATTAGATTGAAAAAGACGGCTTCTGAGCCAGTTTGTTTTCTACCAATCAACCTAATATCAAATGCTATTTTCATAAAATTTACTTAAGCCAATACTTTATTTAAATCTTCCGGATTATTAAAGAAAATTATTTTCGATTTAGTTTTATGCCCTTCTTTAATAAATTCTTTTATTGTATGCCCTGTTATGCCCCCACTTCCCTCTAAAACATACATGTCCTTCGACATTCCACTAGTTATTGTAACCTCGTACATTGTGCCTACCTTCCCGCTAATAACTATTGCCATGTCAATGTTTAAGCACATATCCAAAGACCTCAGATAATTATCAATGCCTAATAATTTTTTATTAAAATACTTTTTTTGAAAAATAACATTGGCATATTTTGATAAATCAACATTATGAAATTGTGAATGATCCGACATGGATTTCCCAACGGCATATGAAATTACTTTTCCACCATTTTTAATTGCAGAAAGTGCTACTGCATGAGGATAGCCGCTTGTGCCACCCGTTACTACGGTATGATTATTAATGGCAATCAATTTGCCAATTTCTTTCGCCTTTTTAATTATTTCTTTATCACTAGCCTTGGTTGTTCCAAAAATTCCTATTTTCATAATTTTATTTCTCATTACTAATAAAAGCTATTCCCAAAAACACCCACAAAAATCCCAGCATAATTCCGGAGTTGAAGAGATTTGGAATAGTCAAAGCAAACCAACCGAGCAGGATGAAGAGTGGCAAGAATTTCTGTGAATCTTTGGCCAGGAAAAAGTCGCGCGCGGATTTGCCAAGAATCCAAAGCCAAACTGCCAAAAATGCCAAGAGACCAATGATACCAGAACCCAACCAAATTTCCAGAAAGATGTTGCTGGCATTGAGTCCAGTTCCACGCTCATCGGTGCCCAAGTATGAACTGACGTTGCCCCAACCGATTCCTAGGATTGGATTTTGCTTTATCAAATTCCAAGATTTTTTGTAAATTTCTGATCGCACATTCACATTGGGATCCCTTCGGAAAACTTCCGTCACAAAATGACCAGCTGATTTTTCAGTTTCAACTTCTTCCAAATTTATATGCCTACAATTTATTGTTTCTAGATCGCTAAGTTCTTGTGGTTGCGCATCAAAACTTTTTTCTTCCAAACAAGAGATGGTTATCTTCTGCAACCCACCCGTGCTTTGCACACGATTAGCTAATTGAAAATTGGTCAGATGGAAAAAATATACCATGACAACAGCAATCATGAATGCGCATATCACTTTGATTTTCATCCAAAAAGCCTCTCTCCATTGCCACTCCCTAAAATTCAATTTCAATCGAGTGATGACCGCAAACCACAAAAGAATAGTCACTCCCACTGCTCCCAGCCAAGCGCTTCTTGAGACAGTGAGAATAAGTGCTATAAAAATTAGTGTCAAAAAAATAAATATGATCATGTCATTGCGAGCGACTGAAAGGAGCGCGGCAATCTCTTTCTGAGACTCCTCAGGCCTTTGTGTATCAGTATGAGATTGCTTCGTCGTTTCCCTCCTCGCAATGACAGTGTTTTGGTATAAAATAGTATAAATAATTGCCAACAAAAGAACTAGGAAAATGCCGAGCCAATCCGCTTCCGCAAAAGTTCCATTCGGTCTCCCTGGCATCACTTCAAAATGACTTGCGCCACGCATAAACTGAATATTTTGCCAGATGCCATACAAAACTACGACAACCGACGAGCTCAAGAAAAATGGAATGACTTTTTTCAAATCTTCTGATGTCTGAATATAATTGCGTACGAGGAAGTATAAAAAAATAAACGATGTCAAAACCACTGATTGCTTCAAGCCCACTCCTCTGTTGCTAGCAAAAATTGCACTCACAAAACTGGCGGCGCCAAACACAATCATTGCCCAATCATACCAAGCTAATCTAATTAATTTGAAATTCAAACGTTTGGTCGCCAAGCGAATGATGATGGCCAAAATTGTCAGCCCGCCAAAAAATTGATACGGACGAATAGCTATGCCCAATTCCACTGGCGCCAAATTGATATTTTCCAACATACTTGTCCCGGCAAACAACAAAAATCCCCAGCCGGGACGATAGAGTGTCAAAAGCAAAGTCAAAATCGCGAAGAAAATGAAATCTTCCAAACGCAATGGCAAAACATTCAGATTGAAAAGCATAATGGCAAAAAAGACCAAAGCGACATTGGTAATTAGCAGGAGTATTTGATTTTTATTTTTTAGAAACATTTTATTTATTGCATTGTCATTCCCGTGAAAACGGGAATCTAGTGTAGAAACTTAATAATGCACGACTGGATTCCCGATCAGGTCGGGAATGACAAAAAAATTATAAACTCTTAACCACATTAAAAACTTTAGCACTGAACTTGCCCCAGGAAAAATATTGCGCTCGCTCTTTGCCACGCACCACCAACGCCAAACGCAATTGTGCATGCAACAAAAGATTTTTCATGACCATCGCAATATCCAAAACATCTTTGGGGTCGCAATACAAAGCTCCGTCTTGTCCAACCTCTGGCAAAGAAGAATGCTTGGAGGTGATGGCTGGTGTGCCTGCGCTCATGGCTTCCAAAACTGGCATCCCAAAACCTTCATAGTGTGATGGGTAAACGAACATCACCGATTGGTTATATAGTGACGGCAAATCAGCTTGTGGCACGAAACCCAGCAGACGCACATGTTTGGTCAAATTCAATTCCTTGGTCAGCTTTTGCACATCCGTGATAAGTGGCGCCAACTCCGGCATCATCTTACCAGAAACAACCAGCTTGGGAAATTCATGTACAAAATGTTCATTGGCATTTTTTTCCAACAAAAATTTGTAGGCGCGAATGACGCCCTCGGTGTTCTTGCGCACCTCCAATCCTCCACCAGTATATATGTAGCCAGGTTTCAAACGATATTTTTTCAGTACAGACGAGGCATGCCTCGTCTCTACCTTTTTTTTGTAGATTGCATCCACATCAATATAATTCACTGAGATTTCTTGTGGATCAATTCCCAAATGTTCAATCAGATCCTTCTCGGTGCGCGATGACACAGCCAAGATCCTGTCGGCGCGCTTGATGGCTTTTTCAGTCAATGACCAATACAACTTCTTGCGCCAATTGTTCAGATATTCTGGAAACAACTTGGGAATCAAATCATGCACCACCATCACATGCTTGATGTTTTTGTTCAAAATAGTCGGACATTGATACATCGAAATCAAAGCTTCACAGCCATCTTGCTTGACCATCTTGGGCAAACTCCACTTCTCCCACCAAATCTTGCGAATCAAATCATCCCTCTTCCAAGCTGGCAAAAAAATCTTCTTGCTGAAGTTTTTGGGCAATTTGATGTCTCTCGGCAGATCCTCTTCCAAATACAACACAAACTCATCGCTCGTTTTTTTCTGAGCGATCTTCTTCAAAAAATTGATTGTCACCTGCCCAATCCCACTTCCAGGCTTGCGGGCAAATGAGGCGTTGATTGCAATTTTCATAATGACTATATTGTAGCATATTTTTTATTTTTTATGCCATTTGACTCCCTCGCTCAGTATCATATAATAATATCTAGTTACCCAGACAGTCTGGATAGCTACTAATTATAAAAAATATTAAATTAATCGTATGTCAGAAAAAAGAACACAGAAAGTTTGCGTTGTCGGCTTGGGCTATGTTGGTTTGCCATTGGCCGTGCGTTGCGTAGAAAAAGGCTATGAGACATATGGACTAGAAAGAGATCAGAAAAAAGTTGATTTGATCAACAAAGGCAAGAGTCCGATTGAAGAAAAATTCTTAGAAGACAATTTGCCAAAATTCAAACCGACTACCACCACTGATGAAAAAATCATCAAGAAGTGTGACATCATTTTGATTTGCGTGCCAACTCCGGTTGACTCTATGTATATGCCAGATCTGACTCCAGTTATTGGTGCTAGCGAAGCTGTGATGCGCAATCTGAAAAAAGGCGCTTTGGTAGTTTTGGAATCTACGGTGAATCCTGGTGTCAGCGAAGAAGTTATCCGACCAATTTTCGAAGAAGCTGGTTTCAAAGTGGGCAAAGATGTTTTCATCGCGCATTGCCCAGAAAGAATCAATCCAGGCGACCCAAAATGGAATGTGACCAACATCCCACGCGTGGTTGGATCATTCGACAAAACCGGTCTTGATATCGCCGTGAAATTTTATGAAAGCATCGTGGATGGCAACATCCGCCCAATGAAATCAATTCGTGAAGCGGAAGCGGTGAAAATTGTGGAAAATTCATTCCGCGACATCAATATTGCTTTCGTGAATGAACTAGCCAAATCTTTCGACAAGCTCGGTATTGATGTAAAAGATGTGATCCTAGGAGCTTCGACCAAACCATTTGCTTTTATGCCTCACTTCCCTGCTTGCGGAGTCGGCGGACATTGCATTCCAGTTGATCCCTATTATTTGATTGAGCGCGCCAAGAAATCTGGCTTCGATCACAAATTCTTGAAAATTGCGCGAGAAATAAACAATTCTATGCCAGCCTACACGACTGAATTGATGCAAGACGCCTTGAATGAATTGCAAATGCCCATGAAAGGCACCAAAATTGGCGTGTTAGGAATTTCCTACAAAGCCAACGTAGATGACACGCGTGAATCTCCAACTTTCAAAATTTTAGACCTGTTGGAAGAACATGGTGTGAAATATGACACTTTCGATCCGCACATCTTGGGCAAATCCAGCATCAAAACTCTCGGCGCACTTTTGAAAAAAGTTGACGCTTTGATTATTGCGACCGACCACAAAGAATTCAAAGAAATTGATCCGAAACTTTTCAAACAAAACGGCATCAAAGTCATCATCGACGGCAAGAACTGTCTCGACAAAGACGCCATCAAAAAACTCGGTATTATTTATAAAGGTATTGGACGATAAAAATATAATTTTATCTTTTTAAATGACCACACCATCAAGCTTCGAGAAATCGAAGCTTGACTTGCTATTTGGTCGATTTTTTGCCATAATAAAAATAATGTGAAGCCTTGTCATTGCGAGGAAGTTCCGCCTCGGAACGACCGCGGCAATCCCAAGCATTGATGCATTGAATATGAGATTGCCACGCTCCTTCGTCGCTCGCAATGACAGTGAATATAAATTCTAATTTAATAAAAAATAAATTATGTTTGACCTATTGAAATCAATCGTCTGGATCGTCGTGATGCTTGCACTGGCCTATTTCATAATGAGCTACTTTGGCTATGAACCAAATTTAGAATATTTCTCCACTAGCAAAGAAGCTTGCCAAGCCAAAATCAAGGATTGTACAAACAATGTGATTCACAATGGCATTGATAACGCTGACAAATGCAATTTCAATTGCGTCAATCCAGAACTAATCATTAAGAAAGCAAACTAATGCGACTAATTGTAAACATTCCAGCCTACAACGAAGAAAGTATTGTGGGTGAAACCATCGCCAAAATCAAAGAAAGCTTCAAGGCTGATTTTTATACCAATAAAGGCGCTGTCATCACGGAAAAATTGATCCAAGTGGTAGACGATGGCTCTACTGATGCCACCGCGCAAGTTGCCAAGGAAGCTGGCGCAGATATCGTAGTTTCCTACAAACCCAATCGCCGACTCGCCTATTCTTTCAAGCAGGCCGTGGAAAGTTCACTCGTAAACGGCGCTGATTTGATGGTCAACATTGACGCTGACGGACAATTCAATGCCAATGACATTCCGCAACTTTTGACTCCGATTTTGGAAGGTGATGTGGACATGGTCATCGCCAATCGCTTTGGTGAAATTGCCGCCAAAAACATTCCGTGGGTTAGAAAAAATCTAAATAAATTTGCTGCCAGCGTAATCGGCTTTTTCTTAGGTTACAAAACTAACGACCTGACTTGCGGTTTCCGTGCGCACAATCGCGAAGCTATGTTGCGCTTGAATTTGACCAATGTGCATTTCACCTACACTCAAGAAACTATCATCGATGCGATTGGCAAAAATTTGAAACTGGCCTGGGTGCCGATTGAAGTCACCTATTTCGACCACCGTGAGGCCAAAATCACCAAATCACTTTGGAAATTTGTGAACAACTCCACCAAAATCATCTTGAAGGCCGTGCGGGATGTGCGACCAATGAAATTCTTTGGAATTCCTGGGCTATTCTTGATTTTCCTTTCCCTGATTTCATTTGCAATTTTCCTATACAACTATTTCCCTGATTTCAAAATCACTCAATATAGAAACTACCTAATTTTCGGCATTGCCTTGTTTTTAGTTGGACTGCAATTTGTCGTCTTCGCCCTGATTGCTGACATGATCAAATCCTCACGTCAATTGACGGAAGAATTGATGTATCAGTGGAAGAAGGATAAGTTTAATAATAAAAAGTAGTTTACTTTTTTATACAAAGCTTTAATTAAGCCGAAATACATCGGCTATATTGACTTATTTGCAAAATAGGTATATAATATTAATCTGGCTGAAATCAGTGCCAGCATCGTATAATTGGGTCATAGTGAACCCATCTCAAAGGAGAAAAATCATGAACTTTAAAAAATTAACTATCACCATTGCAGGAGACCTCAAAGGTAAACTTCAAGGAAATTACGCATTGCAAACCTCCTTGGGAATGCAGTCTGCATTGAAGTTTTCAAATGGAATCATACTCATCAATTTGACTCCAGCAGATTCAAACCTTGAATTATTTTCTGATTGTAAACTATTTAAAAGCAAAGCCATCAGAAATGATGATTTGCGAAAAGCATTTGACGCGTGCAACCGCATATCTGTCGAGCTGTCAGCATGTAATGCCGGAGCAATTTGTCTCAGAGCTAAATTCTTCAGTTCTGGTAAAAATTCGTTCTTCGAGATTACGGCACTATTCGCCATCGAAGATGGTAGAATCATTGCGCTAGCCTAATTCGCAACAGAACAGTCAGACTGGCAAGGGCTGTTCAAGTGCCACAAGCACTGAAGTTTTGCTAAACCTCTAATTTATGGATTTTTCTTAGTAGCGGCGAGCGAACAGAAAAGATTTCTTTTCAGCACCAGCTGAGGAAATGTAGTGTCCATATTGCAGAGGTTTTTTTATTTTTTCATAGCCCACAGATAGCTTGAAAATTAACTTGTTTTAAGGTAGAATTAGATAGTAAATTAACCCTGTCATCCTGAACTTTATTCAGGATCTACTCTGCGTTTCACTGAGATAAATTTAGATTAATGATACAGTGAGCAGATTCCGGGTCAAGCCCGGAATGACAGCACTATACTTATGCGAATTTTATTTATTTCCCACGCTTATCCGCCTACTGTTGGTGGCGTGGAAAACCAGAATTTTGAACTTTCCACTTGGCTAGGAGAAATTGCGGAAGTCAAAACCATTGCCAACGGACGAGGCAAGAAGTTTTTGCCATTTTGGATGCCCTACGCTCTCGTAAAGAGTCTTTTTCTGATGCCAAAATATGATGTCATCCTTTTGGGCAATGCCCTCTTAGCACACATGGGCTGGATATTGAAAATCATTTATAGAAAACCTGTAGTTGTTGTAGTGCATGGATTGGATTTAACTTTCCAGAATTGGTGCTACCAAAAATTCTGGGTCAATTTTTTCATCCCCAAAATGGACAAACTTGTTTGTGTTGGCAACGAAACAGTTCGCGTAGCCAAAGAAAAAGGCATCGCGGAAGACAAATTGGTTTTCATTCCCAATGGCGTCAACACCAACAAATTTCAGTCGGAATATAATTGGTCAGAAATTAAAAAAATCTTTGGACGAAAACTGGAAAGCAAAAAAGTTTTGATGACTTCTGGCAGACTGGCCAGAAGAAAAGGCGTGGCTTGGTTTGTGCGCAATGTGATGCCGAAGTTGCCGGAAAATATTTTGTATATCGTGGCAGGTGACGGCGCTGATCGAGAAAATATTGAGCAAGCTATCACAGAAAACAATTTATCCGAACGCGTGAAAATGATTGGCTACATGGGCGACCCGGTGCGCGACATGCTTTTCCACACTTGCGATCTTTTCATTCAACCCAACATCAAAGTGGCTGGTGATATGGAAGGCTTTGGCTTGTCAGTTATTGAAGCAGCTTTTTGTGGCATTCCAGTCATTGCTTCGCGTTTGGAAGGCTTGCAAGACGCCATCAAAGATGGTCAAGACGGCTTTTTGATTGAACCAGAAGACGCGTCAGGCTATGTCACAAAAATCAATGAACTTTTGTCAGATGACACAGCCCGCAAAGCTTTTGGACAACAAGCACGACAATTTGTCATTGATAATTTTGGTTGGGAAAAGATTGCGCAAAAATATTTAGATGAAATTGAGAAAGTGATCAATAAGAAAAATATCACATAAACTCTGTCATTCCGGCCTTGAGCCGGAATCTACTCACCGTATCGTGAATCTAAATTTAATTCAGTGAAATGTAAAATAGATCCCGGGTCAAGCCCGGGATGACATTACAAAAATATGCTACAAACAATCGGCAATCAAATATTATTTTATCTCACATTAGTTTTTGTGTTATTTATTCCGGGCTACTCTTTGCTTTTGACGATTTTTGGTCGCAGCAAAACATTGAGCGTTTTGGAAAAATTCATAATTTCCTTTGGCCTGAGCATCATCAGCGTGGATTTTATTTTTTTCGCCTTTTCCAAAGCCGATATTGCCATCACTCGCCTCTCATCTATCATCGGCATTGCAGCTTTCATTCTGATTTGTCTAGCTATTTTCAAATTTAGAAAATTCTCCGATTCAGTCGAAGACAATAAATTATTTTCTTTTTCCAAAAATCAATTCATTCTCATTCTGCTTTTGATTTTTTTGAGCATTTTTATTAAAACTGCCTATTTGACTGACACCGTTTTTCCGACCGCCACTGACATGGGACATCATATGTATTGGGCCAAATGGATGGTGGAAAATCATCAGTTGCCAACCTATGACGGTATGCCAGATTTCATCATCGGTGAACACATCATTTTTGCCACCGTTGCCACCTTGAGTGGTGCCAACTTCTTCTCAGCTTTCCCAATTGTGATTCTGTTTTTAGTAAATTTGCTCAGTATCTTGATGGTTTTCATTTTGACTTTGCGCATTTTCAAAGAAAAAAATGTAGCTATCTTGTCATTGCTATTCTTGGGAGTCCTGTATGCTGTGAGCTCACCCCAAGCCAAATTTGTCAGTGGTGGCGTAGTTGGCAATATTCTTGGCAATCTACTTTTGCCAATGTCGCTCTATTTTTATTATCGCGCTTTCAGTTTTTTTGAAGCTGATGAAAAAGTTTCCAGTGAATCAAAAACATTTTTGGCCTTGGCCTTTTTCTCAACTTTCGGATTGCTCTACACGCACCATTTGACGGCTTTTATATTCCTATTTATTTTTGCTTTAATCGTTGCAATTTTCTTAATTTTAAATTTTAAGAATTTAAAAAATATTTTTGCCTCACTATTCAAAATTGTTTTTTCTCCGCAGGTCCTAGCCACATTGGCCATCTGTTTTATTTTTTTCTTTTGGGTTTTCACGCCCAACTACATAAAAGGTGGCGCCGTGGACACCGCTGTGGGTGCGCCCAGCAAAGAAACTCGCGCTGGCCTCACCATTGCCAACTTGCGTTCTTCCATTGGCGAAGCGCGCATCGCCTTGGGCTTCCTAGGACTTCTAGTTTTAGCCATCGGATTTAAGCGTAAAAATTTTGGCTACACTATTATCGCCGCTTGGGCCATTATGATTTTCATCATGTCCACCCAACCAAATCTCCTTTTAGTGAATCTACCCAGCAGTCGCATCGGCAACTATCTCTCCTATCCTTTCGCCATCCTCAGTGCCTACACATTTTATTTTGTTTTCAAAAACAAAACCAATCAATTTTTGAAAGTTAGTTTCATTGTCATCGCCACTTTTGTTTTGGTAGATGGAATTTCTGATTCGGCCTATAGCTTCAAAAACAAGGAAGACTTAAGTCCCCTTGCCCAAACATTCAACGCTTCAAATTATCTAGCCACACACACCACAACTGATGATGAGATTTTGAAAGACCACAACTACATCACCGCTGACTCTTGGATGAAAATCATCTTGATGCGCGGTTACAAATATCCACAATCCCGTGGCTACTTCAAGCGTTATGATGACCAAACCAAGCCACGCGAAATGTGCACCCTCAATATGATTTCCACACCCGACAGCCCAGAAGCCAAGACTTGTTTTGCTGACACCAACACCAATTTCATCGCCATCAATCCGAACTTTGATAGCGCGCAATTTTTGAAATTGAAAAATTTTGATCAAGTCTATTCCAGCACTGGCATAAATATTTATTACAAAAATAACTAATATGCGACAACAAACTAAAATCATTTTGTTTTTCATTGTTCTCTTCTTAGCCAGCTCGGTCTATCTTTTTTCCATTGATTCCAGATACAATGACCCGACATACAACAAGAATTGGTATGCGCTATCGTTTGTTGAACCAAAATCAGACAGTTTGAATTTCGCTATTGAAAATTTTTCTGCCAACATAAATTTCCATTGGGAGCTTTTAGCTGGCAAAGAAAAAGTTGAGACTGGTAATGTTGAAATTCAAACGGGAGAGAAAAAAGAGATTAGCCTGTCCCAAATAGCCGCTGATCAAAAAATGACCGTGCGTGTTTCTTCTGGAGATGCTACACAAGAAATTTATAAAAACTAACATAGCCTGTCATCCCGGGCTTGACCCGGGATCTACTCTGCGTTTCACTGAATTAAATTTAGATTCGCAATTACAGTGAGCAGATTCCGGCTCAAGGCCGGAATGACAATTGAAAAATATGTCCAACCCTAAAAAAATATTATTAGTCACTCGCCCAATCGCCCCACCTTGGGATGAGGCCTCTAAGAATTTTGCTTTTTATCTCGCCAAAAGTGTAGCTAATTTTGATTTGAATCTTTTGACTAATGGCCTGATCGCTGAAATTCCCAATGCTCAACAAAAACCCATTTACACCTCCAATGATTTCAGCTATTTTCAAAAACTGCGCCTCATCAAACATTTGCGCAAAATGAAAAATGATTTTGACATCTTGCATTATATTTTCACACCCACCAAACAAAATTCTTTTTTATTAAAACATTTTGTGAATGCTGGCAAAAAGAAAACTACCAAAATCATCCAAACCATAGCAACTTTGCGCGAAGATTTGTATTCTGATTCGGATCTGAAAGATTTGATGTTTGGTGATTTAATTATCACCTATTCTGATTATGCCAAAAATAAACTCGCTTCTTTGGGATTTAAAAATGTGCAACGAGTCTATCCAGGAATTGATTTGCAATATTATTCAGCAAAACCAAAAAATATAGAAATACTTCAACAGCTTGGAATTACACAAGAAGATTTTGTAGTGACCTATCCCGGAGAATATATTCGCTTAGGCGCAACAGATGACATCGTGCGAATGATCACAGAAAACGTTGAGGTCTTTAGAGAAAAAAAGATCAAAATATTTTTAGCCTGTCGACTGAAAAATGACAGTGAAGCTATCAAAAAAAGAGATGCGGTGCTTGAAGAACTAAAAAAACATAACGCGATGGACGTAGCTATTGTCGCTGATACATTTTCTGATATGTCAGCTATTTATAATTTGTCAGATATTGTTATTTTCCCTGTCCAAAATATGCGTGGCAAGTTTGATGTGCCTTTGGCCGCAGTTGAACCGATGGCCTGTGAAAAGCCCGTGATTGTTTCAGACCTACCGATTCTCAAGGAGTTTGCCAATGAAACCAATTCTGTCACAATTGAAAAAGGCAATTCACAACAATTGGCTGATGCAATTTTTGATCTCTACAACAATCCAGAAAAACGAGCGACTCTCGGCAAAGGCGGACGCAAATTCTGTGAAGAAAATTTCGACATCAAAAAAGTCGCCTCAATCTACGAAAAAATTTACACCGAACTATAATTTTTATTTTTAATTCTTAATTCGTCTTATCAGTCCTATTATGACTTATTCAATCAACAACCTCTCCCCTCACAAAAAACAATTTCAAACTCCTGCCATGCAAGTGCCGGCTATTTTGCATGTCTCTGATGATTTGATGCCCAATGATGCCACTTTGGCCGAAATTGAAGGCGTAGCCTCTGATCCGCATGCTTTTCATCATGTGGCTGCCATGTCTGACGTGCACAGCAAAAAGGGCCGTAAGAACCCAACTGGCACCGTGATGGCCTCAGAGGCTCATCTTTTGCCCCAAATCAATGACACCGCCCCCAATTGTGGCATGCGCTTTTTGAAGACCAATCTCACCGACGCAGATTTGACCCCAGAAAACATCGACCGACTTTTTCAAGAATTGATTGGCGTCATCCCAACCAAGACATACGTTGGCACCAAAGTGCCCTATTCTTTAATCATAGACATCTGTCGCAAAGGCATCGCACCCGTGCGGGAATTTTTTGGCTCTCGCACCAAAAATGAAATTGAAAACGCTTTTGAAGGTGGCAACTTTTTTTCCGAAATTCCCACTGAAAAAGAAATCCTCAATGCCATTCCAAAGTTATTTTTGCACATCGGACAATATCGCCTAGGTATCCTCGGCGCTGCCGGCAATCACTTTTTGGATTTGATGAAAATCACCGAAATTGAAAACCAAGAGATTGCCACAAAATTCGGATTGCAAACCGGACAATATATTTTCTTGTTGCATACCGGCTCAGGACTCCTAGGACAATACGCGTCATACTTATACACTCCAAAAAGGAAAGAGCATTTGAGCCAAAGAATTATTTTGGAAATTGGCAAGTTTTTATTTAAAACTGATTATAAAAAAGAATTCAAAGCGCTGTGGAAAAAAATTGAAAGTTTCAAGGACAGCAAAGAATATTTTGCCTACGATGACCAAAGTTTGGAAGGCAAACTCTTTTTGACTTCGCACAATGCCGCTGCCAATCAAGGCTATGCCAATCGTTCAATTTTGAATCATCAGTTGGATTTGGCAATTGAAAAAGTTCTTGGCAAAAATCCAGAGCTGGATATGCTTTATGACATGCCCCATGTTTTTGTGCATCGCGAAAAGAATCATTTTGGCAAAGATGTTTGGATTCACCGCAATGGCACCGTGAGGGCTAATGGTCCAGCGCGTATGAATCATCCATTGTTCTCCCAAACTGGAGAGCCAGTTTTCATTCCCTCTTCCATGAGCACGCCCGCCTACATTTGCGCCGGTACTGACGCCAATGAATCTAGTTTTTTCTCAGCCAGCCATGGCACCGGTCGTCGCAAAGATCCTTTGGCAGATGCGACGCACAACAAAGCTGAACTTTTTGACAAACTCAAACAACGTCAAGTCAAACTTTTCAATGCCAAATCCAAAGGCGTGGTCATGCAAGACAGTTCATACTACAAAGATGTCGAGGAAGTTATCGCTGGCATGGAAGCCAACCAAATCGTCAAAGCCGTGGCCAAGATGGAACCAGTGGCGGTTTTAATGTACTAGAAGTTTCATAAAAAATTAGAATTGGGCGGGAATGTAGGTTCACACTCCCGCTTTTTACACAAGATGAATGCATCCTTATAGCCCAAACTGCCTTCTAAGGTCGCTACTTGTGTCCGGTTTAAATCTTGGGGCTTTTCTTGTCACAGTCTTGTGCTGCTCTATGTCTCCGCCATGCAAAATGGTACAGCCTAGACATATTCCACCCGCAGTTATACAAGATTTTGGATGACCACAAAATGCTAAAGCAACTTTCTTCGCTTTTCGTGCCATAATTCAACCCCCTCATTCAGATTCTTAACTTGGCCGAACTCATGTCACATTGCCCATACATATTGCAGACAGCAATTTCTTGCCCGCAATTATCGCAGCTAGTCACCCAAAACATAACAGCATGTATGAGTGTAGTGCAGGCTGGGCAATTGAAGTTTTTATTTCCACCGACCTTAATCCTTATTATTGGTTTCTTAGCATTTTCTTTCTCTTCTTTAACATCCCAAAAGGACATGGCGCGCCTCCATATTGAATTGTGATTAGAGCTAGTTTTTTACATTTACCATCACCCAATTCTAATTTTTCATTTTATTGTAAAAGTTCTTATTATCAAACTAGCCCATTCTTGTAATAAATGCAAGTACTCCAGACTGGCTCCCCACCCTATTTTATGCTATGATTTTGATGTAATAAGTTAAATATTTTATGAAAATCATCACTATTTCCGGCGTAGATGGCTCAGGCAAATCGACCCAAATCAAACTTTTGCAAGCATATTTAGAATCGCAAGGTCAGCGGGTTTTTTATTTCCATGCCATCGAGTTTGGTCTAGCCACAAAACTAGCCAATTTCAAGAAAAAATATTGCCTGATTTGCAAAATCAAAGGCCTATGTCAAATCAAGCCCACCGAAGCCAAAAGCGTCATCAAGGCCAATTGGTTGCAAATCCAACTGCGCAAAATCTTCCTACGCATCGACATCTGCCGTTTCAAAAAACTCCTCAAAAAATTAGAAAAGGAGAAATTCGACTATCTCCTGAGTGATCGATTCTTTTACGATACAGTCATAAATATTCACTATCTTGAAAATTCTGACATTAAAAATTCGGCCTTGATTCGAAATTCGAAATTCGAAATTCAGAATTCTTTTTATATGGACATATCTCCTGAACAAATCATGCAACGTGAAAGAAAGCCCGATCAAGGCCTTGAATATTTGCAAAAAAAGACTGGGTTATTCAAACAAAAAATTACTGATTGGAATATGCAAATCATTGACGCCTCAGAAAATAAAGAGATAGTTTTTGATAAAATAAAAAAGGGCCTAAGCTAAAAGCGCCTAGGCCCATAAACCCAAATATTCACGTTGTGAATTATCTAAAGATTTGGGTTAAATCACCGCCACCAAGTGGATCACTGACGCCTCGCCGGCGAGTGGTCACATCACGAGAAGGTTTTTTTCGCGATACTCCACAAGGACATTGATAGGTACTGCCTTTGAGTTTCATTTTTTCTCCACAATCTGGACAAGTCATACTGCCTCCGCTTGAAAAGAGTGAAATAAAAAAACAACCAACTACTGCAAATAATCATATCAATAAAATCAAGCTTATGTCAATTAGCATCGCCAAATCAGCCCTCTGGGTCACTGTTTCAGAAATCATCTTCAACTTGTCAGGATTTATCATTCACAGCGTTCTGGGGCGCGTTTTGGGTCCGGCAGACTATGGCAGATATGGCCTGATTGTGACTTTGACCACCATGGTCATCGTTCTGATTGGCAATGGCATCCCAACTGCTATGGCGAAATACATCAGCGAGATTTTCGAGTCAGATCCACAAATGGTTCTCAAAATAAAAAAGCAAGCCATCAAATTGCAAATGCTCATCGTCGGATCAATTACGGTAATTTTCTATCTTTCTGCCGGTCTGATTTCCAAGGCTTTGGGCGATCCAAGCTTGGCGCCACTCTTCCGCTTTTCAACTTTGATTATCCCAGCCTTCGCTGCGGCATCTTTCTATTTTTCCTACTACACTGGCTTGCACAAATTCAACACCCAAGCTACCCTCAAAACTATTCGCTCTGTGATGCGCATTGGTTTTGTGGTCGGCTTGGCTTTTATTTTCGGTCTCAAGGGTTCCATCTCCGGCTATGTCATTGCGCCTTTTTCCGTTTTTGCAATTGCTTTTCTGATTGATAAATTCAAAATCTCTCCAGAACTAAAAAAACAATCTGCATTAATTGCATCCACTAAAATTGACTTCGATTGGAAAAAATTGGTCAACTATGGCTGGCAAGTAGTGATTTTCTTTTTAGCCTATGAGCTACTCATCAGCATTGATCTATATATGGTCAAAGCGATTTTGCGCGATGATGTTTTGACTGGAATCTACAATGCTTCACTCACCGTCGGACGCATCCCCTACTACATTTTCTATGCCATGACGGTTTTTCTATTGCCAATGATGTCAAAATCCACCGCGCAAAACAATCATGGCGAAACAACTAGAATCCTTGCTCAAGCATTGCGCATAATTTTGATTCTGCTCGTGCCAATGATCATCTTGCTTTCCATCTTTGCTTTGCCAACACTACAATTGCTATATGGCCAAAAATACATAGCGGGAGCTGTGCCAATGTCAGTCCTCGTGTTTGGCGTCGGATTTTTGACACTTTTTTATGTCTTGAGTTTCGCTATGAACGGCGCTGGCAAAACCAAACTTGTGATGTGGATTGCTTCAATCGGACTGGCCATCAACTCGATTTTGAATTATTTTTTTATCCACAAATATGGCATCCTCGGCTCGGCCATCGCCACTTCCGTCGCTTCATTTGTCATCATGGTCATTATGCTCTACTATCTGAAACGTGATTTCGGCGTTGCATACAAGATGAGAAGTGTTCTGCGCGTGGCCCTAGCTGGATTCCATATTTATATTTTCTCCCTAATCCTTCCACTTAGTCCCAAACTATTTATCCTTGAAACTATTCTTCTTTTGGGTGTTTATTTTGGTTTCCTTTGGATTTTGCGAGAAATCAAAAAGGAGGACCTTGCAATCCTCCAAAATATTATTCGTCGCAAGAAAGTCATTGAAGTTGAGCAAGAATTATCTGGAACGGAACCAAGCGCGTAAACTTTTCATAGCTGTCATTCCGGCCTTGAGCCGGAATCTACTTACTGTTATCGCGAATCTAAATTTATCTTAGTGAAAGATAAAGAAGATCCCGGGTCAAGCCCGGGATGACAAAAGCCTGCGAAGCCATTCAGTAATTTAATTTCCCCAACGATACACACCAATGTCACCGCGCACCGCGATGGCATTTATTTTTTCCAAGTTTTGCTCAACATATTCTTGCACCGCTTCAGAAATATAATCTTTGTCATTGCCCGAAAAAATAAACCAGCCCGATGGATTTTCACTCATGATTTTTTGCAACTCTGCTAGGCTGAATTTTTCTTGTGACAATTCTCCACCAAAATCAAAGGTTGCAACCTTTTGTCCACTCCAATAATAGTTGCGGAAATCCCGAGTGATTAAAACATCAGTCGGTTTTTTGTTTTTCTTGAAATAGGTGAAAACACTGCGATAGTTTGGATTTTCTGAACGCGATGTTTGATTGTAAACATTGTTTTCTTGAAAGAAATAAGCATAGTTTGGCAAAATCAAGAAAGCAATGATACTCGCGATATAAAAAGGTTTTTTCTTGTATTGTAATAGACTATCTTGAAAGAAAACGGCCACTGAATAAATTCCCGCCGCAATCAAAATCATTTCAAAAGATTGGATGAAGAAAATATATTGCTCGCCGACATTTCTGCGCCACATGAAAATTGCGAATAGCAATGGCACAAAAAATGAAATTGACAGCCACAAAGCCTCCTTGCCCAGAAATCTGGTTTTGACCAAATAATAAATTCCCAACAGCGCAAACGCAATCGCAATCAGCACATCATTATAATCACGCAAAACAATGTTTAGATAACTGAAATGTGTCGTGAAAAAAACTAAAGTTACCCAAAATTTATCTATCAAGTTTTTGGCAAAAATTTCAACCAAAACAAATCCGGCCACAGCCATGGCCAGCATCACCGCATATTTATTTTGCAATGATTTTGTTTTGCGATAAACACTCACCAAACGCACCGCAAGATACACTGCGACAACAATAGCAATGTTCGCGGTGAGCTGATGCAAATGAAAACTCAGCGCTCCCAGCGCCAGCATCGGCACCAAATACATCAAATTCAATCCGTATTCAACATTAATTTTTTTTATCCAAGCCACATCGCCCTCATATTTTCTTTCCAAGAATTTGAAAGTTGACCATGAAAACAGCAGGAAGATTGGAAAAAACATAGCATACATCCGCACATGCCGATCAAAAATGATGCCCGAAACGCTCAGAGCGAACAAAGTTGCGCTCAAAAGGCCAACGGCACGTTTTTTGGTGAAACTAGTTGCCACTAGATACATCGCCACCATAGAAATCATGCCCCAAAAAACACTCACCGCGCGAGCTGTGGCTTCAGTAGGTGGAAAGAATTTGTATAGTTGCGCCATTTGCCAGCGATAGGCCCAAGCTCGCTCATCACTGGGGTCATTCACTCTCTCAGCCGGAGCGCCCAAATTGAAATCCCATGCATGCCAATCGCCCGTTTTGAAATAGCCATAACTGGCATTCACATCCAAAAACTCATCCGCCACAAACGAAGAATTGCCCAATTTATATATGCGCAAAAATCCACCCAACAAGATTATTAGAAACAGGATAGCAAAGAACCTTTTTTTGTCTAACATTTTTATATAAAATAATAATTATTCTTCATCACCAGTTTCAGATAAGATTTCCTCCCAACGAAAACGCACTGGCACATTTGGTCCACTTTGTGGCTTGCCCTTGGGTCTGAATTCCTGACTGTCAGTGGTAATAAATTCTTTTTTCGGTATCAAATTCATCACCAAAAGCGTACCGAATTCTTTTTGGCCTACAATATCGAATTTTCCAGTATAATCGTCTAGTTCAGCATCCAAGTTTGCTCCGGATGGATAGATTAAGAAATAATTACTATCACGATATATTTTATTGGTGCGCATATCATCGCGCGGAATCTGACGTTGCTCTAGGTTATATAAAAAAGCTCGGCGATAGAAAGGATCACTATCCAAATAAATTGGGAAACCATTCTTTTTGTGAAATTCTTCCAAGTAGTCAGTGATGATTTCTTGCTGAAGCATAGTCACTCGCTCTTGTTCCTTAAGAATCCTGTCAGTTTTAATTTTGAAATTTTCAAATGGCGCCCTACTCAATTCTGAGAATCTAACTTGGGTTTCGCGCAAATTGGAAAACAAAATAATGGCCACAATCGCAATCAACACAGCCAACGCGGTTCGCCTATTTTTGATAATCTGGCCAAAAAATTGCAACATCAATCCCAAAAATATAAACGGCAATCCCGCCACTATCAAGAAAAATCTGGGCGCAAAATCATAGGCAATCGGTGTGAAAGCTACAAAAGAAATGCCGAACCACAAACAAACCAAAATGACAAAATCTCGCTGTGGACTGTTTTCCTTGCGCCAAATTCTTATCAAATTATACGCCAGCAAGATTATGCCAGCCGAAAACAAAATCACCGACAAAATTCCCATCGGCGTGCCATTCTTGCAATCTTCATCACAAACCAAAACCGCGGGAACAACTTTGTGGTTAACTTTGGGCAACTCAGCTTCCTGATAACTGCTCACCAACAACAAATAACTCAGGGAGTTTTCTTTATAGTTTCGAACGGCTTTTTCAAAAAACGAATTGTCATTTTTGGTGGATTTTTTAGTGAAAACTTTAGCAAATTGTTTGATATTCGCTCCGCCTGTGCCAAAATCATTCACAATTGGCGGGATATATAGAACTACAAAAATCAAGACTGCCGCAAACCAATGAATCAATCTCAATTTTGGTCGCTTAATTAGAAGATATACCATCGTCACTGCTGGCACTACCAAAAACGCCACGAAATGCAGTTGGGTGGTGATAGCCATTGCGCCTGATGCCAATGCTACCCACCAACCCTTCCTTTTTTCATTGGGATCAACTGTGCGCAACAGCGCATAAAAAGTCAGCAGAATGAAAAATGGCAAATTGTTCGGATTCCACGCAAAACGCGAATACATAATCAAAAACAGCGAAGTGGAAAAAACCGCCAAAAGTGCCACGGATATTTTTCGATCAAAATATCTGCGCACAAAAAGATAAAACACTGGCAGGGTCAAAATAGAAAAAATCAAATTGACTGTCGCAATGCCTGGCGGGGTGTTGCCAAAAATCTTGGCGCTTACATATTCAAAATAATAAAAAGCTGGTCCGAGTCGCAAAAATGAACCCGCCGCCTTGGGCCCCAAAAGTGGCAAATTCGATGCCCCTTCCTCCACGGCCAAATCAATCACAATGGCGTCGCGAGATTGATCCAATTCAAAATGCAACCAATCGGAAAAATGATAGACGCGCAGAAAGGTTCCCAGCGCCAAAATAGCCAAAATCAACCCAACAAACCAATACTTTTTGAAATAGTTATTCACTTTGTTTTTTCCTTAATTTATAGTAAAATAAGCCTTATGAGCTACTTCTATTTTATTACATAATCCATAACAAATCAAACGCCATGTCAAATCAATTGCGAGGGTTCCTGAGAGACAAAACCAACCTACTTTTTTTGTTTTTATCCGCCGTATTAGCTGTTAATTCTCTATTTTTTCTTGCTTCTCAAGAAGCTGTCTTCCATTTATTTCTAAATTCACTCAGTCATAACTTAACCTACTTTGTGTATCTGTCGATATCCGCCGTTGGAATTGGTTTTTATTTTTTCAAAAACAAATTCAATCTACTGAATCTTCTGCAAAAAATTCTAATTCTATATTTGCCCACGGAAATTGTTTTCATATATGGCCTGCAAAAAACCACCGAACTCAGTCCGAACATTGGCATAGCCAGCGCCATCTATACTCTAGCGCTAGCATTGTTTATCGTTTTGCATGGTTTGAATAGCGACAAACTGACCCTAATTGAAAATACTCAGCCAAAAACAAAAAGCTCCGTGCTAATTGCAATCGCAATTTTTTCCATTATGTTGACTTCGCTGTTATTCGGCAATTACCATATTGGCAAAATGGCTATCGTTGATGAACCGCTCTGGACCTTTGACCGCATTCCGGATTTCTGGAAAAATGTCGGCGAAAGAGATTGGTACAACAGTCGGGTCAGTGACAAACCAGGGTTGACTGTCGCCATGCTGTCTGGCACTGGTCTTTTTTTCGAAAAAAATCCGCAATATTTTGAAAATATGCCGTGGGTTAACAATGAAATCATATCTGAAAAAGCTATTGAAAATTTCAACTATGCTTTCCGCTTTCCAATTTGGCTTTTTGTCATCCTATCACTGCCGATTTTTTATCTCTTGCTCAAAAAACTAATCGGGCAATCCAGCGCGCTCCTGTCCATTTCCTTTATTGGACTTTCTCCAATTATGCTTGGCAATGCCAGAATCATCAATCCTGATTCAATTTTGTGGATTTTTGTGTCACTTTCTATCATAACCTACTTGATTTATCTCAAGACTGTTCGCAAGGCCGATCTTTTTTTGAGCGCGCTTTTTTTGAGCCTTGGCATTCTCACCAAATATACTGCCAACATTCTCTATTTCTTTTTTCTCGCCCTCATCTTCGCTGAATATATTTTCAACCACGAAAAATATGTCAAAGAATCTTTCTATGTCTATCTCAAAAAACATCTGCTAAATTATGGCCTGCTCGTTGCATTGTCTTTTGCGATTTTTTATGCCTGTTATCCAGGTGTCTGGGAAAAACCAAGCCGAGTCTTGATTGGCACAATTTACAGCCAAGCTTTCGAACCACTCTGGCCTTTCTTCGCCAGTGTCCTAGGATTTATCTTATTAGATCTTTTGGCTCTGAAAAGTTTCCTAATGAGCGCGATTGTTAATTTTTTTGTGAAATTCAAACGAACATTGTTTGTTGGCATCAGCAGTGTTTTTCTGGCATCTATCCTAGCCACCCTCGCCAATGTCTATCTCGGCATGAAATTTTTTGACTTTGAAAATATCCTCGCTTCTCCCAAATCGTCTTTTGCCGCCACTAGCGCGCTTGGTTTTTTCTTGTCAAATTTCTATCCAATGATTTTTGGAATTTCTATTGTTGCTCTACTAACAATAATCGTCTTTCTAATTTTATCCTTGCAGAATAAAACTAAATTAAACCAACAATCTGTCCTGACTGCATTCTATCTGATGCTATTTATCATCGCCTACTATCTTGGCGCCGTGGCATCGCATGTCGCTTCCATCATTCGTTATCAAATCGTCATCTTTCCTATCATTTTCATCATTGCGGGCATTGCTGGCAGTGAGCTTTTTCGAATTTTTATTTTGCAGAAAAATGATGGCGCTCAAAAAATATTCCTCAAGCAAATTATATTTTTTGTTGGATTGTTAATTGTGCTTTTCGCTTCCCTGTGGCAAAGCAAGCCATTCTATATGAGCTATGCTTCGGTTCTATTGCCCGAAAAATATTATCTCGATATCAAGGATATGGGCGAAGGCAGTTATGAAGCCGCTCATTATCTCAATTCTTTGCCTAACGCAAAAGAATTGAACATTTGGACTGACAAGCAAGGCGTCTGCGTTTTCTTTGTTGGCAAGTGTCATTCGGCGCTTTCGGCCAAAACTTTCGCTACTCGCAAAATAGATTATTTCGTTGTTTCTTCTGGTCGGAAAAGTCGCACTACCAAAATGAGTAGCATGATTTTCATCAATGGCGCCTCATTTCTGGATATCTACAACAGTGAAAAATTTGTACAAAAAATAGAACTGGGTGGTCGACCTAATAATTTCGTTAAAATTGTTGAAACTAATTCCATCAAAAAGTAATATGCCAAATAAAAAAATATCTATCCTATTTCTACTTATCTTGTCTGTGGGACTTTTTTTTGCCTTTGGTTTTCATCATCTGACTAAATTTGTGACGGCCGATGAACATTATTGGACCTATGAACGGATTCCGCAATATTGGCAGGCTCTAGGTGATTTCAATCTCAAAAAAACCTTCATCAACGACAAACCCGGCATCACTGTGGCCATGTTTTCAGGTGCTGGACTCCTCGCAGAAAAAGATCCAGCTAATCATACCGCCAAAGTTGATGCGGATCTGCGAACATTTGATGTTGCCAGAACTGAAAATATCAATTTTGCTTTTCGCTTGCCAATTCTAATTATCAATAGCCTTCTATTGCTATATTTATTTTGGATTATCAAAAAGGTCACGGGCAATGTTTGGATTGCTTTGTGGAGCGTCATTTTGATGGCACTTTCCCCCATTCTCATTGGCATCTCGCAAATCATCAATCCTGATGCTTTGTTCTGGTCATTCAGCACGGCGGGGATTTTTTCCTATCTAGCTGTTCTGAAACATAATCAGAAAAAATTTGTTTTTCTGACAGCGCTTTTTGTCGGCCTAGCTATGCTTTCCAAATACACTGCCAACATTCTTCTGCCATTTTTCTTTTTCAATATATTTTTCTACTACCTATTTATCTGCGAAAAATACACTCGGGCAGAAATCAAAAAATATTTCATCTCACAAATTTTTAATTTGGCAGCCATTGCCATTGGCGCGCTCGCTGTCATTGCCATCTTTCTACCCGCTGTGATCGTCAAACCAATCTACCTTTATCGCTTGACCCTGGGCTTCGGAGCTATGCAACCAATCATCTGGATAATGTCTGTTATTTCCCTAATATTTTTATTTGATCAATTTGCTTTCAAAAGCGCTCTTTCGTTTTGGCTAAAAAAATATTCCCAAACACTCATCGCCATTTCAAAAATTGTACTGGCTCTGGTTTTTTCAATTTTTGTCATCCTGATTGTCGGACGCAATGTGATTCAACATTGGCAACTCTTCGAGGTGGTGCCATTTGATGTGAAGGAATTGAAATATATTGATGATTATGGTTATTTCATCACCTTGTGGGAAAAATTTCTTTTTGAATTCAATCCACTGGTTTTTTCCATCACCCCCATCGCCTTGCTAGCCGCGCTATTTATTTGGCTCGAAACCTTTTTTACTAAAAAATCATCTGGGGCTTTCTTGGTTATTTCTGCCACATTTTTTATTCTGATTTATTACATCGCCTCAGTTATTATGGGCATCACCTCTATTGTTCGCTACAGCATTATCCTCTATCCAATGATTGCTTTTTTGGGTGGCCTCGGACTTTGGCAAATGACACAAAAAATCAAAATCAAGAATGTTCTCAATTTGAACATTGCCATCACGCTTGCCTTGATAATTTTTTCTTCGGCTATTGTGTTTTCCATCAAGCCTTTCTATTTCAACTACACCAGTTCGCTGTTGCCTAAAAAGGATTTGATTTCCGATGCTTGGGGTTATGGCGGTTATGAAGCCACCCAATATCTCAACGCCATGCCCGATGCCAAAAACATTACTGTCTGGGCAGACTACTACGGTGTCTGTGAATTTTTTGTTGGCAAATGCATCACCGACTACAATTTGGAAACTGGCAATTATTCAATCGATTACTATGTCATGACGCGTCGCGGACAAATCCGATACATGCAAAACAGCGCCAAATGGATTGATCGACCCAACGGCATCCGAGTTGAATCATACTACGCAGATCCCAATCCAATCTGGAAAATTGAAATTGGAAACCGCCCAGACAATTTTATTAAGATTGTGAAAAAATACTAACAGAATATATATATTGTCATTCCGGCCTTGAGCCGGAATCTGCTTACTGTAATCGTGAAATTTAATTTATTGCATGAACCAAAAGAAGATCCCGGGTCAAGCCCGGGATGACAGTTATTAAAAAATCGAGAATTTTCATCTCGATTTTTTATATCTGAAACTTGCTCTAATTTATTTATTCTTCAAATACACCGGTAGGGCTAAGAAACTCAAGAGCATTTGGAGGAAACGACTGAGGATGGCCACGGTGATGACCAAGGCTGAGCTGACCCCAAAAAAGCCGAAGAATGTGACATAGGCCCATTCCTTCACGCCGATGTTGTTGATGCTGATTGGGGCTGATGAAACGATGCTGATCAAAAAGATGACCGATAGATAGTCCAGAAGCCCTATTTTGGCTCCCAGAGCCAAGAATAGCACAAAATTGGCTCCTGCAAGCCCAATCAGACTGAAGGCCACTGAGCCTGCCACAGCCTGCCACAGCACGCCTGAATTGTCATGATAATGAGCCATTTCTAGCATGAATTTTGAGGCTTTTTCCGGCACATACTGGCCTAATTTGGTTTTGTGTAAAGCCAGTTTTTCCCAAAATTGCATCTTGCGCGTCACAAAAAACAGCACCACCACAATCACTCCCGCCAACACACCCGCATTCAAAACCGACAAAATATATTTAGTGCTGATTATTCTATAATTGAGCAGCGAAAAAAACAAAGTCAAAAGCATCGCTCCAAAAAGTCCGGTCAAGCGATCCACTACCACTGATGAAGCAGCTTGGGTATATTTCTTTTCCGCTTTGCCAATTTGATAGGCGCGAAAAGTGTCGCCACCGATGAAAGATGGCATAAAATTATTGATGAAAGTTCCAGCTAAATAGAATTTGAAAAAATCACGCAGGGGCAAATGAATGCCTTTGAACTCGGCTAATTTTTTCCACTTATAGGCCGATACAAGAATTCCGGCAACCAGAACAATAAAATACAAAACGATGTATTTTATTTCAATCTTACTTAGTAGCGCCAGAACTTCCTGCCAATTGATTTTGAAAATAAGCCAAAACAAAAACGCCAAACTAATGGCGAGCTTAATAATAAATTTAGTAATTTTTTTCATTTATTTAGAAACTTTTTGATAGAGTTCAAAATATTGTCGCGCCACCGAACCCCAGCTCATTGTCTCGGCCACCTTGCGACTCTCTTGTCCCATCTTTGCACATAGTTCCGGATTGGAAATGACTTTTTCAATTTTTTCCGCCATATCATCTGCATCACCCATCTCAATCACCAGGCCATTTTGACCTTCCGTGACCAATTCCTTGGTTCCACCCGTGTCAGTAGCTACAATCGGAAGACCAGAGGCCAAAGCTTCCAACATGGCATTGCTCATACCTTCATTGAAAGATGGCAACACAAACAGACTGGCCTCTTGATAATATGGCGTGGTTTCTTCGCGTGGCACGCGGCCAATGAGTTGTATGTTTTTCTCCAATCCCATTTCGGCCACCATTGCCGTCAAATTTTCCTTTTCATCTCCATCCCCCATCACCTTCAAAAAAATCTGCGGATATTTCGGCAACAACTGCGCCACCGCTTTGATCAAAAAATCCAAACCTTTTCTCTTGGTCACACGTGAAGCGCCAGGGGTGATGATAAATCTGTCAGCTGGTTTTTTGCTTGCATCCGGCTTGAAATTTTCAATATCAATGCCATTGAAAATAACACCAACCTCTTGATCAGGTTTAGCCTTGAGCGCTAATTCTTTAAGTCCAATGCTATTGGAAATCACCGCGTCTGATTTTTTCCAGACATATTTGATGATAGGTGTGAAAACATAATAAGCCAAACCGAATCTTTCGCTATACCCAGGCACATCCGAACCGCGCAATGACACAATGTAAGGCAAGCCATATTTGCGTTTCAATAGCATCGACAAAAATCCGCATGGAATGGAAAAAAAAGAATGCGTCAAATCATATTTATTGGCTTTGATAAGTTCTTTGGAAAACTGATAAGCTTTCCACGAATACACCAGCAAATCTTTTTGCGATTGAAAATGCAGATTGCTGGAATTTTTGCCGATCGGCAAGCGATGCACGCGAATTTTTTCACTAATATTGTCTAGATGATATTTTTCATCAATCGAAGAAGTCACCAAATCAACTTCCAAATCTGGAATTTTGGCAAACTCGCCCAAGATATAGGCCGTGGCGTTCGCTGCTCCGCCACCCAATGGCGGATATTCATAATTGAAAAACAAAACCTTCATAATCAATTTGATTTAGACTTTCGTAGATTCGTGTAACATTCGTAGTTTCGTATCGGTCTTACTTTAGACATTGCGTCCAATTGATTTATAGTCAAAGCCCAATTCTTTCATTTTCTTTGGATTATACAGCAATCGTCCATCAAAAATTACTGCATCCTTCATTCTCTTTTTCATTTCATCAAAATCCACACTGCGGAATTCTTTCCATTCAGTAACAACGAGCAATCCATCCACTCCATTTAAAGCTTCGTATTTACTATCAAAATAGCTGATGCTCGGATTGTTGCCAAAATATTCCGGCTGTGTCGCCATGCCCATCGCTTCTGGATCATGTGCTTTGATAGTTGCACCCTTGCCAATCAAATCATTGACAATATCCACGGCAGATGACTCACGCATATCATCCGTGCCAGCTTTGAAAGCCAAGCCCCAAATAGCAAAAGTCTTGCCAGTCAAATCCGGACCAAGATTAGTGATGACCATATCAGACAAAATATGCTTTTGCTCATTATTAGTTTCAAGGGTTTGCATAAACATCTTAGCCTCATAACCATTGTCATTGGCAATCTTAATCAGCGCGCGCACATCTTTGGGAAAACAACTGCCTCCAAAACCAGGACTAGCATACATAAACGGTTCACCGATGCGCGGATCAGCTCCCATAGCTCTACGCACATCATCAAAATCAGCACCTACTCGCGCGCAAATGTTAGCCAACTCGTTATTGACTGAAATCTTAGCTGCCAAAAAACAATTTGAAGCATATTTCACAGTTTCCGCAGTCTTGGGATCCATAGCATAAAAACGACCCTCTCTTCGCATAAATGGACTGTACAATTCTTGCATCGTCTCAAGCACTTTCGGATCATCCGCACCCACTACGATTCGACTTGGTTCCATGAAATCCTTAACGGCTGTGCCCTGGGCCAAAAATTCCGGGTTACTGACTACATCGAATTTAATATCCGCGCCTCGTTTCTTGAGTTCTTCCGCAATGGTGTTGCTCACCATCTCAGCTGTGCCGATTGGTACAGTAGATTTGTCCACCACAATCAAAGGATGATCCATCAATTGCCCGATGGATTGCGCCACAGTTACCACATGACTCAAATCTGCGCTGCCATCTTCATTTGGCGGAGTTCCCACGGCAATAAAAATGATATCACTGTTTCGAAGCGCATCATTCAAATCAGTCGTAAAACGCAAATTTTTGTTATCCAAATTTCGCTCTACCAATTCATCCAAACCTTTTTCATGCAAAGGCACCTTGCCCTGCGAAAACTGAGCCACTTTGTCCGCATTATTATCTACGCAAATAACAGTATTGCCCATTTCAGCCAAGCATGCGCCTGTCACTGAACCAACATAGCCTGTTCCGATTACTGCAACTTTCATATAGTTTAGTTCTTAAAGTCCGTAAAGTCGAAAGTCCGTAAAGCCAATTTTAAAAAAAACTGCTTTATGAACTTTATAGACTTGATGGACTTTTGACTTAGTTATTAGTTATTTCTTTGATTGAATAATTCATGCGATTCTGATTCTTGTAATAATTTTTCACCAAGATATCAGCAAGAAGTCCTGAAATGAACAATTGAATTCCAGCTAGGATAAAGAAGATGCCCATAAGCGGCCAAACTCTTTCGGATAAAGAAGCATTGAAAAATATTTTTTCAACAGCCATCCATAGAAGAATCAATGTGCCAACTACAGAAAAAGCGATGCCAGCTCCGCCAAACAAATGCAATGGCCGGTTGGCATATTTTCTCCAGAACCAAATTGAAACCATATCTACAAAACCTTTGATAGCTCGTTTCCAGTTATATTTAGTTTGGCCATGCACACGCGCATGATGAGAAACAATCACTTCGCCAACTTTATAGCCTTGCATTTCCAAAACAGCCGGCATGAAACGATGCATTTCACCAAACAAATCCACTTCCGCAAAACAAGCTCGTTTATACGCCTTCAAACTGCATCCACTATCATGAATTTTATCTTGAATCAAAATTTTTCTCAAAACATTAGCTCCGCGAGAAAAAAATCTCTTCATGAAAGTGTCTTTGCGATGAAATCTCCAACCGGAAACCACGTCATATCCGCCTCTATTCATCTCATCCAAAAGTGAACCAATGTCGGCAGGATCATTTTGCAAGTCACCATCCATCGTAATAATAATTTCACCCTTAGCTTCTTTGATGCCAGCATCAAATCCAGCAGTTTGACCAAAATTCTTGCGGAAACGAATAAATTTCAAAGGTGTCAAACCAACTGCTTCCTCCGCAGTTTTGTCTTTGGATCCATCATCAATAAAAATAATTTCATAGCTCTTCCCCAATGCCACACATGCATCCTTAATTCTTTGGTGTAACAACGCTACATTTCCCTCCTCATTGTATAGAGGAACGACAACTGACAAATACGGGTTTTCTTCCATGTTTTTTTAAAAAGCTTATCTACAATCTCCTGAGATCATGAATAAACTCTAATATTTATTTACCTTTATATTTTAAGCCAATTTGCAATTATTGGCAACACAAGCACAAATCCACCTGTGGACAACCAAATGCTCAAATTTTAGCGCTTTTTAAGATGTCTTTCGAATTCCTCTTGATCTGATTTGTTGATTGAATCCAAAATCAAGCCATTCGAGAAGCTGATAATCGCCAGCACCATCAAACCAGAGGCCAAAATAGCCGAAGGAACCTTGGAAACGAAGCGTGTCTCAATGAATTCAACCACCACTGGGATGCCAAATGACACACCCACCAAGAAAAAGATTGCTGCCACCAGACTGAAATAGCGCAAGGGATAGAAATAGCGATATAGATTGAAAATGGTTGTCAGCACCCGAAAGCCATCTGAAAAAGTGTTGAGCTTGGATTCACTGCCAGCTGGCCGATCACGATAGATAATCGGAACTTCTTGAATTTTCAATTTCCGACTCAAAGCAAAAATTGTCATATCAGTTTCCAGTTGAAAACCCTCGCACAAAGCTGGATAAGTTTTCACAAAGCGTCGCGAAAAAACCCGATAACCACTCATGATGTCTTTCAATTTCACATCGTACAAATGATTGATGAGAAAAAGCACCAAGCCGTTGCCAAAAGTATGAAAATCTCTTTTATTTTCTCTAGTATAAGTTCCGTTAGACAATCGGTCACCCACCACCACATCCGCGCCCAACTCAGCTTCTTGCAAAAGTGCCTGCACGCTCTCAGCTGGATAGGTATCATCTCCGTCAATCAAAACATAAAAATCGGCTTCGATGTCACGCAACATCGAACGCACCACATTGCCCTTGCCTTGACGCGATTCTTTGCGCACAATCGCACCAGCTTCTTTGGCAATGGCAAAAGTGGCGTCCTTGGAATTGTTATCATAAACATAGATTTCCGCTTGCGGAATTTCTCGCTTGAAATCAGCCACCACCTTGGCAATGGTCTGGGCTTCGTTGTAGCAAGGGACGAGAACGGCGATTTTTTTATCTGTCATAGTTCATTTAACTAAAAATTATTTTCTAATATACAGATCGCTATAGGCAGGAGATTTTGCATAGTTGTCCGCCACGGCTGGATTTTTTATTTTGATGAATGAATTGGAAATCACTTTTGGCTTGAACTTATCAATCAAAGTATAGGCATTATAATCATACTCCCGCATCAGGCGATATGAAGTCAGCACGCCAGTTTTTGGTTTCGTCGAAAACCAGAAATAATCCAGGTCTTTGCGAAAAACATTGAAATTAGCATCACCATCATAAATGCGATCATTTTTATTGGTTATCGACAAAACATAATCAATTTTTTGCAATTGTTTTTTGTTATTTTCGCTGACATACCCCAACACGCCCAATGAACCAGCCACTGTTGCCAACATCAAGAAAATCGCCACTTGCTTCTTCCACTCAAACAGTTTCACAAATTGCGCCGCTGCAACCATCACGATGAACGGCATCGAGGTCAAATAATATTGCGGGAAGGGTGATTTCGTCGCAAAAATGAAACTCAACATCCCCAGCGCTAAAAAAGCAATAACACTAAAAGATTTCCTGCGAACCAGCTCGACAATCCCCACCACAAACAAAATCCACACCAACGGGTTTTGTTCCATTGAAATCAACAGATATTTATACAACGGAAAAGTGTTGAGCAAATTGGCGTTGATCAACCAGTTCAGGAAAAAATATTCCGACCAAGTGAAAGTCACTGCAACATACCAAATAAATATTCCCGAAAAAACTGCCATCATTCCCCAGAAGATCAAAAAGTCTTTCCACGCAATTTCTTTTTTCCAAAGTTTATACAAAAAAATCAAGCCGATCAAAAAAATCAAAAACACCGCTTTTTGCAAAAACAAGAAAGACACAAACAAAGCCGTGGCACTCAGCAAGAGTTGCCAAAGTTTTTTCGTCTCAAAAAATCGTAAAAGAAAAAACACCGCCAAAAGTTCAAACAACACCAACGGCACATCCGGTCGCACTTCCAAAATCTTCTGCAAAAAAATGACTGTCGAAGACAAAAAGAACACACTCAGGAGTGCAACATTTTTGTCATAGGCTATTTTGGCAATTCGATACACAAGTCCCGCCACCCCAACAGCCATCGCCAAAGACAAGAGTCTGGAAGCAATGATGGCCTTCACACCTTCGCCGACAATAGCAATCAAATCACTCAAGACATAGTACAGCATGAAATGATGCTGTTGCAGAAAATCCACATAAATCTTCTCACCCGCAAAAATCTTCCAACCTGAATGGATAGCCTCAAATTCATCATGATTGAATGACCGATACAACGAAAGCGCCACCGCCACCAGCGCAAACAAAACAATGCTAACCATGGCAATTGGACGATAACTCGGCTTTTGCGAAATGAATTTTTTGATAATTTCCATACTATAATTATATAGCCAAACCCAGATAATGCCTAGCTAGGCAGTTTGGTACAAAAAAAAATCGGAGTCAGACTCCGATTTTTGATATTGTCTAGAAAGTTCATAGTTAACTGTGAACTATGAACTAATACGAAATACATGTCATAATCTGTCAAATTTGAGATTTATGAACTACAAGTGTTATTTTTTCTAACCTTTAGTTTATCAACTTATAATAGGTCGCTTTGCCCTTGCCCATTTTTTCAATAATACCCAGATCTATCAATTTTCTAAAATCTTGGTTCCTTGTGGGTTTGGCCCGGTCAGTTAGTTTGGAATAATCACGATCAGCTATATAGCCATGCGCTGTTATATATTCAATTATTTTCTGATGATAATCTTTCAGCTCTTTTTCTGGTGAGGAAGTTTGTTGAATCAATCCTTTTTCAACCCTAAGCAGTTCATCAATAATTCCATCGGTGAAATATTCAAGCCAAGAAGTAAAATCAATCTGATCCTTGATATCATAATAATTGCCTAGTAGGCCGACTTCTTGAAAATATTTGCTAATATTTTGATTATAATAATTTTCAAAACTAAAAAGATTGAAAGTGTTGAGCCCCATCTTTGCCAACAATACCTTAGTTGCCAAACGAGCTGTTCGCCCATTGCCATCAATAAATGGATGGATAATAACAAATTGTTTATGGAAAATTCCAGCCAAAATCAATGGATCGATTATATTTTTATTCTTGCCAATATAAGCAAACAATTCATCCATCAACTCCACAACTTCAGAATGTTCTGGTGGAAGATACGCGACTTGACGAAGCCGAGGATCATTGACAAAAACTGGTTCGGTTCTCAATCGACCACAACGATACTCTTCAATCAAGTCTTGTGTTATAGTTTTTTGAATATTTAAAACCAATGTCAAATCAAAATCATGTGTCTCTTGCTCAATCAAATTGTTCAATTCAACCAGCGCCTTGTTGTAGTTCAGAACCTCTTTCTCGCTATCGCGAACATGCTCAGGTCTATTTTTCAGAATTCTTTTGACATCAGTTAGCGGCAATGGATTGCCTTCTATACTAGTTGATGAAAAGGCTGAAATTTCCCTGGCTCTTTTTTCCAATTCTGCCAAAACTACACCTGAAAAAGTCCGGCTGTTTAAGTCGGCAATAATTTCAGTTATTCTCTTGATATTAGCCAATAATCGATTAGAAATCGTGTATTTAGGCTCAAACATATTATTCTTATTCATGTCTTATAGTCTAATTATAGACGATTGATAGACGATTGTCAATACTAGATTTTTATGGCTTAATACAGCCACTCTCACCCCCGCTTGACGCTTGTATCTTGCTCAGCACTTGGCTTTTGTATCTTGGAACTTGTATCTTGCGTAGCCCTTGTATCTTGGAATTTGTGATTTGCAACTTGCTTGGTTATATTGTATCTTGGAATTTGTACCTTGCTTAGCACTTGTATCTTGCCTGTGCCTTTGTATCTTATCCTGCTCGCAAGCTTTATCCAGCTTACTTAGGACGACTCTGGAGAGAATTGAGACTTGATGGGATTTTAACAGTTATTATGATAAACTAGATATTATGGAAATTACTAAAAAAATCACTAGCCAGAAGCACTGCGATATTCTCGGAATTGGCAGTCCCCTGCTTGATATTGTAATAAATATTGAGGAGACTATGTTTTGTGAATTAAATATGAAGAAGGGATCGATGAATTTGATCTCTGCAAAAGAAAGCCGAGATATGCTCAAAAAGTTTGGGCACATCAAACAAAAAATAACACCGGGTGGAAGCGTGGCCAACACGCTTTCAGGAGCAAGTGCTCTGGGAAATAAAACATCTTTCCTAGGGGTTATCGGCAAGGATATCTATGGGCAAACATATCAGACGGAAATAAAAAATGAAGGCATTGTCTCTCATCTAACATGCCATACTAGCGATACAACCGGACATGCGATTATTTTTGTTACACCAGATGGAGAACGAACAATGGCAACCCACCTAGGCGCGGCTTTGAGATTTGAAAAAGAACATATCAAAGAAGATCAAATTAAAAATAGCCAGATATTGCACATTGAAGCCTATCAGCTAGAAAATTCGGATACCTGTCAGGCAATTTTGCATGCAATCAAAATCGCAAAAGATAACAATGTCACGATTTCACTTGATCTTTCTGATGTCGGACTCATTCAACGAAATAGAAAACTTTTCAAAAGCATTGTTAAAGAACATATCGATGTTGTTTTTGCAAATGAAGCTGAGGCCGTTGCATTTACTGGTAAAAATGACTCAATAACTGCTTTGCATGAAATAGCTAAAGCCTGCGATATCGCAGTAGTAAAATTGGGAGCAAAAGGAAGCCTAATCAAAAAAGGTGAGAAAATTTTCAATATCCAGCCATATCCAGTTGATATGGTAAACACAAACGGAGCCGGCGACACCTATGCCGCAGGGATTTTACATGGCCTGATAAATGGATTAGACTTACAAGATGCTGGAGAAATAGCCAGTCACATTTCAGCTTTAGTTGTTGCTAGTGTTGGCGCGCGTTTAGATAAAAAATATATTAAATCAATTAGTAAATACAAACGACATGGAAAAGAAACAAGATTATAAGATTGCAGACATCAGCCTAGCTGAATACGGTAGAAAAGAAGTTATAATTGCGGAAAAAGAAATGCCTGGTCTTATGGCATTGCGAAAAAAATTTGGCAAAAAAAAGCCACTCAAAGGAGCCAGAATTCTAGGGAGTCTGCATATGACCATTCAGACCGCCGTTTTGATTGAAACACTAGTTGAATTGGGTGCGGAGGTGCGTTGGGTTTCTTGTAATATTTTTTCAACCCAAGATCACGCGGCAGCGGCAATAGCTCAGACTGGAGTTCCAGTTTTTGCTTGGAAGGGTGAAACATTAGAGGAATATTGGTGGTGCACGGAACAAGCTTTTAGATTTGATGGTGGTCAGGGTCCGAATCTAATTGTAGATGACGGAAGTGACGCAACTTTGATGTTGCATTTGGGCGTGGAAATTGAAAAAGATCCAAAAATTCTGAAGAAAAATTATTCTAACAAGGGCGAAGATGAAAAAGAGTTGATGAAAATTTTAGCTCGAATTTATAGCGAAAGTCCGACCTTCTGGAGCAAGATTATAAAAAATGTGCGAGGTGTTTCCGAGGAAACAACTACGGGCGTGCATCGACTCTATCAAATGTTTGAACAGAAAAGATTGCTATTCCCCGCTATCAATGTGAATGATTCTGTAACGAAAAGTAAATTTGACAATTTGTACGGATGTCGCGAAAGCTTGGCTGATGGAATCAAGCGTGGGACGGATGTTATGGTGGCCGGCAAGGTTGCTGTTATTTGTGGTTATGGCGATGTTGGCAAAGGTTGCGCACAAAGCATGCGCGGTTTCGGTGCGCGAGTTATTGTGACAGAAATTGACCCTATTTGTGCTTTGCAAGCAGCTATGGAGGGCTTTGAAGTTAAAACGATTGAAGAATCTTTGGCAGAAGGCAATATCTATGTGACCACTACTGGAAATCGGGACATCATCACTGTCTCACATATGGAACAAATGAAAGATGAGGCAATTGTCTGCAACATTGGACATTTTGACAATGAAATTCAAGTTGAAAAGTTAGAGAAATACAAAGGCATCAAAGAAATAAATATCAAACCGCAAGTGGATAAATTCGTATTTCCAGACGGACATGCAATTGTACTTCTTTCCCGCGGTCGTTTAGTGAATCTCGGAAACGCAACTGGCCATCCAAGCTTTGTGATGAGTGCTTCTTTCACTAATCAAGTGTTGGCACAAATCAATCTTTGGGAGAAAAAATATGCAATCGGTGTTTATACCTTACCAAAAGAACTAGATGAAGAAGTGGCACGACTACACTTGAAAAACCTTGGCGTGTCTTTGACAAAACTGACCAAGACACAAGCTGATTACATTGATGTCTCTATTGACGGTCCCTACAAACCGGAACGCTATCGCTATTAAAATTACTTTTATATAAACCGTAGATAAATGGACAAGCTATAGCATACTTTTGGAAGGGTGTGCTATAATTGTATTACCTTACAATTTAATAAATATTTATCAAGAGCGATGGTAGAGCACTGGCTCACTGACCCATCCAGCAACCGTCTCGAAATGACTTTCGGGAAAGGGTGCTAATTCCAGCTCGGCTTGCTAGCGCTTTCCGAGAAGAGATAAATGGTCGATTTTTTATTTTCTCTTTCTCGATGAAGGAGATTTTTTTATTTTTAATGTTAAATTTATGTTCTACAAACCCAAAACATACACTGTGGAAAGCGTTACTTCTGGTCATCCGGACAAAGTCTGTGATCAAATTTCCGATGCTATCCTGGACGCGTGTCTGAGAGTTGATCCAATGAGTCGCGTGGCGGTGGAAACTTTTGGCGGTCATGGCACGCTACTTATTGGTGGCGAGGTCACAACAACCGCCGATGTTGATTTCGCTAAGATAGCTAGAGATGTATACAAGAAAATTGGCTACGATCAAGATTTGGATATTTTGGTGAAAATCGTCAAACAATCACCAGACATTTCCCAAGGCGTGGACACGGGCGGGGCTGGAGATCAAGGCATCATGTATGGTTATGCAACCGATGAGACTAAAGAGTTTATGCCCCTAGCGGTGGTGCAAGTTCATGCACTAGCGAAAAAACTGGAAGAACTGCGAAAAAATAATCCAGCTTTTTCTTGGATGCGACCAGATGGAAAAACACAAATCAGCGTGCAGGATGGAAAAATATCTTCCGTGCTAGTGAGTTGCCAGCATGCTGAAAATATTGACAGCGCGCAAATTCGCAAACAAATCATTGAACATGTCATCACTCCAATTATCGGAGATATCTCTGAAATTGAAATATTTATCAATCCAACTGGCCGATTCGTGCAAGGCGGTTTTGAAGGAGACACCGGACTCACAGGCAGAAAAATCATGGTGGACACCTATTGCGGTTTAGTGCCACACGGCGGAGGCGCTTTTTCCGGCAAAGATTCCACGAAAGTTGATCACAGTGCCGCCTACATGGCGCGCTTTGTCGCCAAGCAAATGGTAGCCCAAGGCCACGCCAAAGAATGCCTAGTCAGCGTGGCTTATGCTATTGGAAAAGCTGAACCGCTTATGGTTGAAGCGCTGAATGAAAAAGGTGAAAGCCTCGCGGAAATTGTCAAAAAGACTTTTGATTTCCGCCCACAAGCCATCATCAAAACACTTAATCTTCGCTCACCCATCTTTCAAAACACCGCAGCATATGGACATTTTGGGAAAGATGGTTTTCCGTGGGAGAAAATATAGATACGCTACTTTGAATTGTATATCATATAAAAAGATACACTAAAAAAAATCGGAGCTTAGCTCCGATTTTTAATGTTTAATGATGCTTTTTTCCAACAAATCAATCGAGTTATTCCAATCCCATTTTTTAGTAGTTTCAAGTCCGGTTGTAATCAACTTATTTCGCAAAGATTCGTCAGATATTAATCTCTCAATTGCTTTTTTAGCACTTTCAATATCCTCCACTATCAAACAATTTTCACCATCAACAGCATACTCCTCAATGCCAGTTACCCTTCTAATCACAGCCACGCCTCCGCAGGCCATCATTTCCAGTGGTGGGTAACAAAAACTTTCCACCTTACTCATTTTCAACAAGATATCACAGGAAGAATATATTTTTGGCATATCTTGCAAAGAAACATTTTCAAAAAATCTATCATATTTCCAATCTCTTCTAGGCTTTCCATTGTTGCTCACTATCCAAAGTTCACAATCCAAATCCTTGACCACCGCATAAGCATCATCCATGCCTTTATATGAAATATTGATTCCGCCTTCAATCAAAATCCGAATCTTGTTGGCTTTCGGCTCAATGGCTTCCGTCTTGTGAAACATATTCAAATCCAGACCATTCGGCACACAATGAGCATCTTGTCCGAATTCTTTTTTCAGCCATTCCTGAAGCCAAGAAACCGCCACCACATATTCCAACGGGAGTTCATATGTTTTTTTTATTTTTTTAGTTAATTCCGCATCTTCTGGAAAAAAACGACTTTCATCTGATTGCACAAAATATAGTTTTCTTTTTGCTTTGGACATATCCACTGAAAATGCTGTGCTATAGGCGGTCGCAATCAACACATCCGCTTCATCACTCTCCAATATCTCTTGTGTTTGGCTGTATGGCAGAATTTCCACTTCTTGATTTGGAAACCAACTCCCATCGTTGCTATTATTGAGCGACAAGATCTTGACATCATATCCTCTTTGCAACAATCCATTTGCATGTTGAAATACAACCGCAATTCCGCCAGAAATTTTCACCCCCGGAACCAAATAAAAAATCTTTTGCTCTTTTGCATTTTTTTCTATAAAACTGGCCGTTGTCTTTCTATCTGCATTAAACTTTTCCCATCTGGCATACTCTCCGTCAAAAAAGAAACGAGTCTTGATCGTTTTGTCATTCAAGCACAAATAGCTCTTTTTCAAAAATAACCTTATTTTTTGATTCATACCGAATTAACCTAAATATTTTTTCAAAAATTTTATTGGAGAAAATAACATAAACTGCAATTTAGATTTGATTTCATTGTTATCAGAGATATGCCATGCCTTTGAATAATCAATTTCTGATTTATTATTTTTCAACCTATTCTCATTAGCTTTTTTGTTGGCAAATTTCATCGCTTCTGTATACGGAGTTTGCTTCAAAAAAAACACCATCTTTTTATAAAAATTTGCCTCATTTCCCTCCAGTCTTCTTTTTGTTTCCATTGGCAATTCCTGCATCATCTTGATCCATAAAGCGTTACCTTCAACAACAACTTTTGGACTTATACTGGAAGCTTGAGATTTATGAACTCTATATTTGGCCAACACCGCTGGGAGATGAATGAACTTATATGTTTTCATCATTTCAAACCACTTTGCATAATCCTGAGTACATTTCAATTTCTCATCAAAAAAACCATATTGATCAAAAGCCTTCTTTGGTATTAGCAATGTGTTGCCATTTATGTGGCCATGAAACAAGGCATACTCGGGTTTGGACATCAGCATCTTATGATCCAATCTCATTGTTTTTATTTTCCTTGCATTTTCATCTATGAATTCAAAATCTGAATATAATATAACATTCCTATCTTTCAGGGTTGCTAGAATTTCTATCTGCTTTTCAAGCCTATTAGGCAAAAACAAATCATCATGGCTAAGCCACGAAAAATATTCGCCTTTCATTTCTTTGAGAGCTAAATTCAAAGCCGAAGATACTCCACCATTTTCCTTGGCAAAGTATCTAATTTTATCCCCATAAGATTTAGCGATTTTTTCCGTATCATCAGTTGATCCATCATTAACAATAATAGTCTCAATATTAACATATGTCTGAGCAGAAACGCTTTCTATGGCTTCCCTTAAATAATTAGCACCATTAAAAACTGGTATAATTATGGAAACTAATGGGTTAAATTTTTGATTATTAGATTGCAACATTTTGTAAATATTCTAATTTGTAGTTTTATCAATCATCACTATTTTCTTAAATTTAAATCGTAATATATCCGCTATATTTAGAATAAAAGGTGTTAAAATAAAATACAATTTTACCCGCAACGCTTCCACTGCAAGAGCAACTATCGCAACAAGAAAAATAAAAGATAAATCAATCAAAAAATAATACTTACTACCAAAAAATATAGTGTACGGTAAAAATTTTTGCAAAAATGTAATAAAAAATACATGTATAATATATCCGCCATACACTAAGCCACCAATATAATTTATAATTTCACTATTAAATTTCAATCTATAGAAAAAAAGAAACAGAAATATTCCCTGAATAACAATAAACAAAGAAGATAATTCCACATAATTAAGCGTGGTCTTACTGGAATTGAAAATACAATATACAAATATAGATATAGGTATAATCATATAACCCAATAAAAAAAATTGTTTTTTAACCTTAATTTCATATTTACCAAAATAAGCGCCTACAACATAAATCGCAATAAAAAGAAAAATGCGAGAACTTACTCCCAATAATCCAGTAAATAAGTGCTTATCAAGAAACAACGATGTTGTAGGATTAATTGTGGAAACAAATAATAGCAAAAGGAATAAATACAAATGCTGCTTCCTTGAACAGTACAATAAGAGCTTATTTATGTAAGGAATGAATAATGCTAAAATAACCAAGACCACGATGTACCATAAGTGATAAAAAGCACCTACCAAAGAGATGACATCACCAAAGACAAAAATAATTTTTTTAAAAATATCTCCATGTATCGGAAGAATGGTCGAATAATCAAACAAAAACAATGCTGGTGCATATATTAAAAAAGGTGCTCCTAATTTCTTAAAATATTTTTTAATATTAAATTCTTTATTCACCATCAAAAAACCCGATATTAAAATGAAACCAATAACAGCAGGAGCGACAGAAATCCTCATTAGTGATGCATAATACCATGGAAATGAATTCTGTTGCATGCCACCACTTTTAAGAACGAGCCCCATAGTTGTTACATGTATTGAAATAACCATCAAGAATAACACTATTCTGAATAATTCGATATTGGATTTAATTTTTATCATCAACTTAAATTTAAATAAATATAACTAATTGACTAGAAAATTTATTTCATTCCTATTTTCTTAAGATACTTTTTTATTTTATTGCCATAACGAACTGCCCTGCAACTTGCTAATCTATCGTAAGTCATTTGCACATGCTGATACTGTAACTGCAACTGTTTTTTCTCATCTTGCAAATTATTGTTTTCTTTTTGCAATTGCGCTTTCTCAGATTGCAATACTATATTATCAGGACTATGCAATTTGCTTAAAATCAATTCTCGCTCTAAAAGTTCCACCTTATTGCAATCAGGCTTAGTTATTTTTAAACTATTGATTAAAAATTTTAGAGACTTTTCTTTTTCAATATCCAAGATTTTATGCACCATATTATAATCAATCAATTCTTTATAAATATCCAAATTTGTAATATCATCTATGCTTTTTAGAAACCTATTTTTAATATTTAAGGTAGTCAGTAAACTTTCAAGTCTATTATTTCCAGCATAATCTCTAGCAATAACAATAAATTGCTTTTTGAATATGATTGCAAATATTACGCAATGATAGGAATCGGTTATGACAAATTCGCTATTCTTAATATAGTTCAACCAATGGGAAACACTATGATATACAAATCTTTTTTTACCAAATATTTCTTTTTCTATGCCTCTAATGTTCAAGAGGTTGCCATTCATTTTTTCAATAACATTGGTCACGAATGGATTTATTTTTATAGCCTCTTCCAATTTTTCATCTAAGCTAAAATATGCTATATATTTTTCGGTGTGCTCCTCGATAATATCATCATTTATTATTTCCTGATATCCACTCTCGTCTATTAGAAAAGTTGGATCTAACACGCATTGCGCATCAAAACCAAAAATATTTTTGCAAATATCAACACCTTCTTTTTCACGTACAGATATCGCTGAAAAATTCGTTAGTGCATCCTTAACTTTTTTTATCTCATCAATTGTTCCTTTCCAATGGGTCTCAGCAAAGCTGGGTGCATAGGAAAAGATATTTTTTGAAGGAAAGACAAAATTTAAAAAATATTTTCCAATATCATTCTTAAATACATTACTTAGATAATTATAATTCCAGACTTGATCACTGCCGACTACAAAAGTATCAAATTGCTCGTTCAATTTAACCAAATCATTATCGGTCTTGCATACATGTGTCGTTTTGATAAAATTTTCTCTAAATTTATAAAATCCTATCGCGCATAATTTATCCTCCTTGCTTTCAGGAATTTCAGAAATATAATTAATTATTTTTGCAGTATAGCCAAGATTTTCAATACTTTTCCACAATGCAAATGCCTGCAATGTTGCACCAAAATTACGGCTAGGGAGTCGCATATTGAAAATTCCCACGCAATTTTTCACTTTATCACCTTCATTATTCAGATGCTTGGATATCAAATCTCCAATATTACCATCATGCATCAATAATTCTTCAAAAAATTCTTCTCTCTTGGGATGTTTATCGCATGGCAGACTCAATGCAAGATTCCCCTGATGAGCTATAGCAAGAGGAACCTTCTCTGCGATTATTTTAGTTTTTATTTCATTAAAAACAGATTCCCCTTTTGCGCTATTTACTAAAATCAATGAGGTGCCTTTATCATCATCCAATTCATTCTTATAACTACCTATGGCCCAAAAATCCCCCAATGTTATATCTGATTGCCTCGGAAGTGTCGCAAATGGACAATTGGTACATAGAGGTTTAAGATATAAATTCCCCAAAAATCCTCTTCCAAAGACATCACCATTATTCATTATTTCTTTATGGATTGTATTATTATTTTCATCATTCATTGAAAAACTGTATGTTTTCCATCCCGTTGATTTGTCTCGAAATTCTATTTTTCTAACCCTTTCGCCAGTTAACTTCTCAACATCTTTCATATATTTATCAAAAACCAATGGCGAAGGAGTGCCATGACACATCACATCAACAGTGACCAATTTCTCATAATCTTCCTGCAAAAAAGCACAAAGTCCAGCAACCTGGCATGGGGTTCCCACAAACAAAACCCAGTTATCCTCTTGGAGCAGTTTTTTGATGTCCAAAAATATGTCGCCAATTTCACTTTGTAGATACTTTGAGCCTCGCAATTTAGGCAAATCATTCTCGTCAGCTATTATTACATGTCTCAGTTTGTTATCAGCATCAAATCCAGCTCCACAAACAAAACCATTCTTACTGAAAATATATTTCGCGATAATGGAAAATAGACCTCCTGACGAAGAATTTTTCCTAATAAACTCATCCTTACTCCACCCAGCATAGCAGGCAGGATCTGCACTTTGATTTTTTTTGATGTATTTATTGAGAACAGGGCAGGTTTTTCTGCATAAATTACAACTTGTGCATTTTACTTCATCGATAATAGGATACAAAAAACCTTCAATGTCTTTCTGCATTGAGATTGCTCCACTTGGACAAACACTATAGCAAGCGCTACATCCAGAACATTTATTTTTTGGAACTATTTGCATATTGTAGAAAAAATCATTTACCTCATTTTAAAATTTACATTTTTTTATAAATTTTATAATAAATAATTTTAAATAAATTAAACATTGCTTTTCTAAAAGTAGTTCTGATTTTTTTAGGAATATGATTTTTATTTCTAAACACCGTGGATACAGGAAGATGAGAACAAATATACAATTCCCACTTTAAATACTCCCTGCTAAATCCTGATTCAATTGTATTATCGTTGCATATTAACCCCGTGGTTGTATTCTTTTTTAATTGTTGCAAAATCAATTCAGAGCTTTTATCAAGATGATGATTTGACATTACTTCACCATAAATACTAATCATTTTTTTCACATAAATATCTTTGGAATAATTCTCCTTCGCAAACTCTAAGGATTTTTTACCTCGCTCAATAATTTCTTTAGGATTATCAATCAATTTTTGCAACTCTTCTGCAAAATATTTTTCACTAACCGCTAAACCACAACCTGGTGAATTAACAACCTCGGGTAATGCCGAGCCATCACTTTCTAGTGCCAACACCATCTTGCCACAACTCATAGCCTCAATTGCCATCATGCCAAATGTTTCCTGCCTAGAAGGCATTAGGAATATGTCACAAGCCTGATATAGTCTTGCCAACAATTTATCATCTTTAATCCAGCCATATTCGATGATATTAAATTTATCCTCAAATCCTTTTAACAACCCTTTTTGTCCAACAGTAATTAATGTGATTGTTTTCAAATTTTTTAGTCGCGCTAGGGCGTGCTTTATTATATCTAGACCCTTGTACGAGCCAGCATCAGCTCTAAACATAATAGTAATTGATTTTTCCTGGATGTTAAATTTTGCTTTTGCTAATTTAATATCTACAGCATCAAACAATTTTTGATTAACACCAAATGGCAGTAAATAAGCCTTTTTTCCTTGCCAAATTGGTGATTGTTCAACTTTATTTTTCATCCAATTTGATGCTACGACAGCCGTAATTTGTGAATTTTGAATAGCCTGCTTTTTTAATTCAAAATTTAATGCACTAATATCCTTATCAAGTACAAATGGCTCATTGATATATGAACAGTCCTTGCAATGAACTTGCCATTTTTTACAATCAAAATGGTGCACGCAATGGCCACCCAAAAAAAATGGATCATGCAATGATAAAATAGTAGGTTTTAATTTAGTCATAATCGGCAAATAATTCAAGTCTATAATGTTGTGAATTAGATGCAGATGCACAATATCCGATTCAAAAAATATTCTCTCTTGTATCAAGCCCTTTGTAGCGTCTTTAGTATTGAAATCATAAGCATATGTGTTGAAATCATCAGACTCTTTAAATAAAACTAACTGTTTAGAATCTATTGCGTTTTTACGTAAATCCAGATGTAAATCATAGCCATTGAACTTATTTCCGATTAAATCATAGGAAGAAATTTGTAAATTTTTCACTATTTTTTTCTCTATATATTCTAGGGCTATACTATATTCTGCACACTGAAAGAAATCACGCATATCATGATAAAAAGTCAACTTATCTGAAGCAAGTAATTTTATATCTTCATCAGTTAAATTATTTATTACTGAGATAAATAACGCGCTGTATTCCTCATTACCACGACTCTTACTCCGGATTCCTTGCCTCTTTGAAGAATCGCGAGCCGTAACCAACACTTCAGATATTAATTTGTGAGGAAATTTTAAAAAGGCTCTATAGAAAAATTCAAAATCTTGAGCAACCAACTGACTTTCATCAAACAAGCCAACCGTATCAAAACACACCTTGGGTATTAGCAACGTGCAACCATGAGTTTGATTATAAATAACTGGATGAATATTTGATTTTAATCTTGGAGGATATTTGTCTATATGTTTTGCGTAATCAGTCTGATATATTTTTTTATATTTTTCATTTATACCATCAAGATCAGACATTATGATAGTGTCTCTATTTTCCAGCTTACTCAACTCATCAACTTGCCGTGCAATCTTAGTTGGATAATACATATCATCGTGGCTTAACCATGAAAAATAGCTACCCTTCATATTTTTTATCCCAACATTCAATGCTGTCGTAGTTCCACCATTTTCTTTTGAAAAATATCGCACCTTATCCCCATATGATTTAACTATCTCTTCAGTATTGTCTTTCGAACCATCATTAACAACTATAATTTCAATATTTTTATATGTTTGGGCAAGCGCACTGTCAATAGCCTCTCTCACATAGTTTGAACCATTATACACTGGTATAACTATTGATATTAAGGGATTGAAATTAATTGTTACCATAATCATTGTGTTACAAATTATCTACAATAAGGTAGTTTTGTTTATCTTTTTAATCCAAAAGCCATTTGAACCCCAGAATGCCACATTTTTTCCATGGAAAAATAATTCTTTGTGTAAATCACTATAATTTCTGCTGATGTGTGCATTAGGCAATATAATTTCGAAATCCTTATTGCACGATAAAAAAGCTTGCAAAAGGTAACTCTCAGTCCAAAACATTCTAAAGGTTGGCGTTGTAAACAACGCCTTGCAATACTCGCGAGGTAAATCTATATCATGAAAATGAATAATCACTCCCTTATTTAAAATAGGTAATACTTCGAGTATTTCAAAATTAACATCACTTCCTGCCTTACAGACATGCGAAGAATCAATAAATAAGATATCATTTTCTTTAAGTCCAAGGAAAAACTCTGGATTAAGTAGCTCTACTGGTTGTTTTAGTACCGTAGTGCAATTAGGGTATCCATCTAAATCTACCAAAGAATATGGATCTACAATTGTGTAATTTTCACATTTAAATCCATCCTTTTCATTTAATTTTACTGCCTCGCGAATAATCTTCGAGGAATTACCAGAGCCAATCTCAATTATTCTTCTGGGTTTATTTTCCCTTATCATAGAATGCAAAGCAGAAGCACATCCATAAGAAAAGCACCTATTATTTAAATAAAATTCCCTAGGATCGCTAGTTGGATCCTCACTCCACCTACACTCATCTGCCCATTTTGCAAGTTCTTTTAAATTATTTAAAAAAACATTATCATCGAACTTAATTCCGCTTAGCGCACTCACCTTGTCCCAAGCTTTTCTTTTTTCAAGTTCTTTTATATCTGGTATTGGTTGGTAAAAATGTACTGGTACAAGTAAAAAATTATTTTCTAAACATTTATCTGAATTATCTCCGGTAGTTGCCCAATCTTTTATCACCTCAATAATATCACCTATCTGTTCCTCATTTAATACCATTTTTTTTTCAACTTCTATACTTTGTTTATCTTTTTTTTGATTTACCATTTGATTAAGAGCACTCGTAGAACTCTCTACCAATTTTGCTACATTTGAAGATAATTTCCCTAATCTGTTAAAGCCCTTTTTTTTAAAAAAATTAGTTATATGCATTGAATTTTTTTATTAATTAACTCGCTTTTTTTCCCCATGTTCTTGTATTAACAATATTGGTGTAACTTTGGATTATTTTTATAACTTTTTCTGAAACATTATTATCCTGATAATCTTTCACGAGGTTTTTTCTTTCTGCAGAATGTGTCTTGACGGCGATTTCGATGGCACTCAACATATTGTCCGCATCAATTCCGCCCAACACGATACTGCCAGCATCCAGTGCTTCTGGCCGCTCTTGGCTTGTTCTGATTGAAACGGCCGGAAAATTCAAAATTGCCGATTCTTCTGAAATCGTTCCACTATCCGACAACACGCAATAGGCATCTTTCTGCAATTTCACATAATCAAAAAATCCCAATGGCTCAACATTCCTAATCAAATCGTTGAATTTGATATTTTTTTCAGCTATTTTTTTAGCAGTCCGCGGGTGTGTTGAAAAGATAATTGGCATTTGATATTTTTCTGCCACCGCATTCAAAGAATTTGCCAAGATTTCAAAATTATTCCCAACATCTAAATTTTCTTCCCTATGTGAACTAACAACGAAATATTTTTTTTCTGTAATGTCTAATTTTTCCAAAACATTTGATTGCTCAATTTTTTCCTTATATGCGTGCAGAACTTCGGTCATTGGTGAGCCTGTCACATACACAAAGTCGTTTTTCATGCCTTCAGCAACCAAATATCTCCGAGCATTTTCCGTGTAGGCCAAATTAACATCGCTCACATGATCAATGATTTTCCGATTGATTTCTTCCGGTACATTGAAATCGAAACAGCGATTGCCAGCTTCCATATGGAAAATCGGAATCTTGAGTCTCTTGGCGGAAATTGCCGCCAAACCACTGTTGGTGTCACCGAGAATTAAAAGCGCATCAGGCTTTTCTTTGAGCATCACCTCATACGATTTTGCAATCACATTACCCATCGTTTGACCCAAATTTTCGCCAGGGGTTTCCAAATAATAATCCGGTTTTCGCAAATCAAAATCTTTAAAAAAAACTTCGTTCAGATTATAGTCATAATTTTGCCCCGTGTGCACAAAAACAACCTCAAAAAAGTTTTCCATTTTCTGAATCGTCAGCGCCAGGCGAATAATTTCCGGCCGCGTGCCAACAATGACCATTACCTTTTTTTTCATAAGTTTAGATATGCTTATTTAAAATAATTTGCTTATATTTTTCTTCATGGTTGTCGATCCATTCAGACATCTCTTCAATCATCGTTTCATAAGTTGGAATCTGGAAATCAAAGTCGGTTCTGGAATTAATCAGACTCTTATTGCTCACATATGCACTGTCTTCCTTGATGACAATATCCTTGCTCATATATTTTTTAAATAAATTGAGCAAGTCATATTTGTTTATTTTCTCATTATTCACCAAATGATACAACCCTGTGACATTCCAATCAAAAGATTTTTCAATTGCCTTGGCCAATTCCAAAGTAGTTACACCCGTCCAAATTACCTTGCTAAAACCTTTGGTCTCGCCTTTTTGTTGCATGAACCAATTGAACAGCCCGAGGCCTTTTTCATTGACATCTGGCCCAACAATTGAAGTTCTAAATGTTACACTTCTTTCGTTATTCACTTCCCCTAAAGACTTGGTTTTTCCATAAAAAGATGTGGCATCTGCAAAATCAGTTTCCCCATAATCTCCCTTTTCTCCTGAAAAAACACAGTCAGTGCTGATATGAACGAATTTGAATTGATATTTTTCAGAAAGCGAATCAATATAGTGAGGCAAAAATGAATTGATAAGCACTGCTCCAGATTTATTATCTTCTGCAAATTGATTCAAAACACCAATACAATTTATAACAAAATTTGGTTCTATTCTATCAATAATCACTTCCAACTCTTTGAAATCTCCGAGAACGTCAAAAAAACTATTTTTCTCCATAGTTTCTTTTCTGGTTGTAGCATAGACATCATATTCCTTTTCTTCCAAAAAAGTTTTAATCATATTCCCCGCCATGCCATCTGCGCCTAGAATTAATATTTTTTTATCCATATTGTTTTTATTTGAATAAATCCAATTTAAGTAATATTTTTTTCATCCCATCGACATCTAGTCGCTCAGTATTGTGCGAATTATATTCGTCTATTTTATCAAATTCAACATTACCCGCATTTTCATAATTAGTATAATTCAGGGTACGATTATCCGGAAATATTCGATAGTACTCTCCTAAATCAGCTGAACTAGCCATTTCTTCCTTTGTCACCAAGACTTCGAATAATTTTTCTCCGTGACGCGTACCGATGTTTTTGATGTTAACATCCGAATTTTTCAATTCTTTGATGGCTTTTGCCAAAACATCGATTGTGGCGGCTGGTGCTTTTTGCACAAATAAATCGCCTTGCTCCCCATGCTCAAATGCGTACAAAACCAGATCCACTGCGTCTTCCGCAGTCATCATGAAACGCGTCATATCCGGATTAGTAATAGTGATTGGTCCACCATTTTCAATCTGTTCCACAAACAATGGGATGACTGAACCGCGTGATCCCATCACATTGCCATAGCGCGTTCGACATATAACTGTCTCGTCTTTTCTCAAATTGCGCCCCTTGGCAACTGCCACCTTTTCCATAAGAGCCTTTGTCATGCCCATTGCGTTGATTGGATAGGCGGCTTTGTCTGTGCTAAGCACGATAACCTTTTTGACTTTTTTATTTATTGCAGCTTCCAAAACATTATCAGTTCCAAGTATGTTCGTTTTGACAGCCTCGATTGGGAAGAATTCACAGGACGGAACTTGTTTCAAGGCCGCAGCATGAAAAACATAATCGACGCCTTCCATTGCATTCTCAATACTGCGATAGTCGCGGACATCACCTATATAGAATTTGATTTTTTCATTGTTATATGCTATTCGCATATCCTCCTGTTTTTTTTCATCTCGAGAAAATATTCTTATTTCCCTTAAATCAGACTCTAGAAATGTCTTCAATACTGCATTTCCGAAAGTCCCTGTTCCACCAGTTATTAATAAAATCTTATCGTTAAACATATTTTTAAAAAATTATTTATTAGAATTATTTTAATAGCCATTCATGTTTAATATCACAAAGGCCTCTATATTTAGCTTTTAATCCTACTGCAAATATTTTTAATTCTTTATATTTTTGTTTCACATCATAGTAAATTTTTTCGCTATCGTCAAAGCAAGCAACGTTCAAATAATAATCTCCTTTTAATATCGGCATACTATCAAAATGCAAAACGATATAGTCGCTCCTATTGCCAATTTCAAAATTATCCATCTGAGTATTATAACTAAAAATTCTTTCGTCTTTCTCAATTCCATAAAGGCCTATGCCAATATTAACACCATTAGCTTCCTTATTAATTTTATAATAAATTTTTATATCCACTGATTCACCTGTTTCAAAAGCATTTTTTACTTTTCCGTCCTTATCCAAAAATTCAATGTTGGTTATTTCTGCGACTTTATTTTTTCTTTCTTCCTCCAATTTTATTTTTTCCAATTCGATTCTTTTCTTTTCAAATTCCAACTCCCGTCCCTTCATATTCTTCAGGTTTTTTTCCGCTTGAATGATTTTCTGTTTTTCAATTTCTTCCATTCGCCTTTCCTCATCTGACATATTTTCATAAACATAAGCATTGCCCACCTCTTCAGCCTTTCCAATTTTCACAATTTTTCCGTTGCGCAAAAGCATTGCTCGATCACAATATCTCTGCACCGTGCCAGTATCGTGCGTCACTAAAATAACCGTTTTACCCATTTTCTTATAACGATTAAATTCCGTCAGACATTTACTCTGAAAATTTGAATCTCCTACTGCCAATACCTCATCCATCAGCAAAATCTCACGATTAGCATGAATAGAAACTGAGAAAGCTAAACGCACTTGCATACCAGAAGAATAATTTTTCAATTTTTGATCGATGAATCGTTCTAACTCTGAAAAAGCTACGATTGAATCAAATTTTTCATCAATCTGTTTTTTGGTCATTCCTAAGACAGTTGCATTTAGATATACATTATCTCGTCCAGAAAGCTCGGGATTGAAACCAATGCCCAATTCCAAAAATGGTGAAATCATGCCGTCTATTTCCACTTTTCCTTTGTCGGCCTGATAGATGCCAGCCAAAACCTTCAAAAGTGTTGACTTACCTGAACCATTGCGACCAATGATACCAAAAAACTCACCTTTCTTCACTTCAAAAGAAACATCGTCCAATGCTTGAAATTCCTCAAAACCGCCACTCTTAAAAAGACCCGTGACCGCGCCACGCACAGAAGTCACCTTTTCATGAGGGATGCGGAAGGTTTTTGAGACATTTTTGACTGAAATAGCAATATCTTTATCCATTTTTCTATTGTACAACATTTTTTACCCCCTATCAAGCCGGGTTTTCAGATACTTTTTAACTTTATGGACTTTCGACTTTATGGACTTATCATGCTATAATACCAATGAAATTATGAAAAAAATACATACAAAAATTATAATTACTTTGGCGATTTTTGCGTTTTTGCTGTCTGCCAAAAGTGTCTCAGCAGCCGCATCCTGTTCTGCGATTTCAGTTGTTGGCGATTGGAATGGTGACGGGAAAACCAAGATCGGCATCTTTAGAAATGGCAATTGGTACTTAGATAGCGACGGGAATGGCAAACTTGAATATGATAAGGATATTATTGGAAAACTTGGCATGTTGTCTGGAGATGTTCCTATTGTTGGCGATTGGAATGGTGACGGGAAAACCAAGATCGGCATCTTTAGAAATGGCAATTGGTACTTAGATATAAATGGAGATAGTCTGTGGGATGGTGGCTTAGTTGATATTCTTTCTCCCAATTTTGGAATTGAATTAGCATGCCCAGCAAATATTGGACCAGATATTTCTGTTGGACTTTGGAGCTATACTCGAGATGACATACGCTCAACTGGAGAACCTTTTAAGATCACTGCTAACAAGAACTATGTCATAAAAAAGGGTGACGGAACCATCATAGCCACTGTCATATCAACTCAGCAAACAAGAGCTATTTATGAAAGCGCTGGCAATCTGCAGGTCTATAGTACCGATGATGGCATTCCACTGACAAACATGGGTGATAGAATTATTTTTGAATCGGCAGACGGAAACAACACTGATATGATATTTGATGCCCATCGCCCATCAATTCCAACACCGGAATATAGCAACTACAACCACTATCGCGGAAAAATAGAATTGCGCTACACGGATAATTCAAAAAACAATGCCATCTATGGAGATGGTGAGACTAAGCGTATCTGGGTAATCAACGAACTGCCCCTCGAACACTACACTTGGGGCATGGCAGAGTTGAATCTTGCTAATGTGACCGAACATAATAAAGTGATGGTGAGCATTTTCAGAACTTACGGAAAAAGTAAAACAGAACTAATCACATATTACAACCAACTAGGTTTTGATTTGGTTTCAACTCCCTCCTCACAAAAATACAACGGCTATGACTATGAAATATCTCATCCCACGATAAAAAAGGCAGCTGAAGAAACCAGCGGTAAAATCATCACTTATCAAGGCAAGACTGCTCTCACGGCCTATTCCTCTTGGAGTGACGGAAGAACCAGAGCGCTAGATCTCAATCTCTATCCTTACCTGAAACCAGTTGATGATCCGTATGGCGACTACAATGGGGCTTATTGGAATAATGCCTACAAAAGTACCAGTGACCTTCTTGCTAGTGGAAATCACATGAAAGGTCTAATCGCGCATGGCTCCGTCACACTTGCCTATGACTTCCATTGGGATTGGCAAAGAATTCTGAAATATTATTACACTGGGATAGGAATAACTTCGGCATATTAAATCTTTATGAAAACATCTTCAAAAATTTTTAGCGTTCTGTTCCTAGGTGCTTTAATTGTACTTGCCTATTTTGCCTTTCCCATCATAAAACAGCGTTATTTTACAGATGAGCCGGTCACGCCCGTGAAAATTAATATCTCCACGGATGATTCAACCGCAACAGAAAACACTAATCCCAATGATCAGGCAAGTCCAGAGATTTCCGATGACACTGAACAAACAGATGGATCTATCCCAGTTGAGCAAATAGATGTTTTCAAAACTATCACCAAGCAAGATTGTCTAAATGAATGCTCCGCGTTCAAAAGCACTTCCGACAAAGAATATTGCCTACAAGTCTGCAGTTCATCCTCCTCTACTGAAAATAACACTCAATGTTCTGAGAAATCCGGATTGCAAAAAGACTATTGCCACAAAACTCTTGGTATTACAAACAAAGATTTCGAAGAATGCAAAAAAATAACCGACAAAAACATACAAGAATCATGCATAAACACAGTCACTGATAAAATTCTTGAGCGGAGCGATTCAACGGAAGATCGAAATCCCTAAAAATGGCTGTTATTATCCCACTTGGCCAAAACCGCATCCTCGAAGACTCACTTGAAAACCAACCAAAATCCAACACGCTAGATTTCTAACCTCGCAAAAAACTTTCCACAAAAAAACGGAGTCGAACTCCGATTTTTTGTGTATTATTGCAACTTACTTAATTCGTAATATTTTTGCTTAAGCGTAATTGAAATTTTTCTGAGATATTCTGATGTGGCATGCGCTTCATCTTCCGGATTTATTTTAGTATTTTTATATTTTTTCAATACCTCTGCATAAATTTTTTCAATTTCATCGACTGCCTTTTGAATACTGACAATTGATCGAATTTTTTTGGTCAGCTCAGCAGAATCAGCCGCGGCATATTTGTTTATTTCCTCATAAATCAATTCAGAATCTACTTCAGCATACATAGTTGATGTTCCGAAATTGAAATTATACAATCTTTCTACATTGTCTGCTGTAACCATTGGGCCAATGCCGTGCTCATTGCAAATCACCACCGCAGCTCCAACAGCCAAAGCTTCAATAGCGCTTCTGCCGACTGCAAAAACCAAATCATAATTTACCAGCACCTCTTCCGGCTTATCAGTCTGATTGCCCGTAGCTAAACCAACAACATCCAAATCAATTCCAGCTCTGTCGCAAGCCTTGCGAACCAATGAGACATAATTATTTTCACCAGCGCGATTGTTGAAAATCAAAGCTTTTTTAGGTTTTTCCGGCAAAGACTCCCGCTGTTTGAAACGCTCCAAATCTACAAAATTATGCACCAAACGAATATCATTTTCCGGCACATGATGTTCCTCAATAGATTTTTTCAAAGTCAACAAATCAACTATTGCATATTCCATGATTCTCGGATGAAGTGGCGGAGTTTCCTGCCAAGGCCTCCAGCCATGGCAAAAATATACAACTGGAACACCTGGAAAATACGTCAGAGCTGTCATAGTGTCCAAATGATGTTGTCCATGAATAATGTCAGGCCTCCAAGAAAGTTTTGCTAAATCATCAACTGTCTGGATTCCCTCTTGATTCATAATCTCACCCAAGGCGCCCACAAATGTGCTATAGGCAGCCACGGTGTGCCCGCGACGCATCAATTCTTCAGCCACCTCTCTGACATACAACTCACTTCCAGTGCGCTTAGTTAGATTGTTGTTGGTTATCAAGATCTTCATAATATTCCAATCATAGCATATTTTCACCGAATTGTTCAAAAATCCTCAAATTCTGTAGGGGTTCTGTAGGGGTTTCCCTCCTACAGATCACTCTTCCAGCAAATATCTTCTCATCTCACTTCTGCGTTGATTTATTTCTTTCGCGTTTATATCAACAAATTCACTATAATCACTCCTGTCTTTAAATTGACTTAAAATAATTTCTGAATTACATAATTTTTCAACACTATCATCCAAGTAGTTTTTCAAACTTGATCTAAATTCTCTTGAATTATGAATAATATTGTTGCCATTAACATAAGCTGACAGGTACAATAAATATTCATTGCTATTTACATGCACAGCCTTGAATCTTCCTTGAAATAATGAACCACTTCTTTTGTTCCTGTGATTAAAATATCCTGTATAGCCACCGCTAATGCGTTTCATAAATTCAGATATACCGCCATCTCTCAACTGTTTTAATATGAAATGAAAATGATTTGGAAGTAAATTATAGGCAATTATCTCAACCAATGCATCATTCTGTAGGGGTTTCACCCCTACAGAGTTTGTTTTACTTTTTATATATAAACTAATGACTGGCTCAATTTGATTAAATTCTCTTATTGATTTAAGAAATCTTGAATAATCATATTTGTCCAAAAAAATATCTCGCTTCTCCACTCCGCGATTAAATATATGATAATATTCTCCATTTACAAACTCAAAAGAAAAATTTCCCATCTTTTTTGTTTTATTTTTATATCTGTAGGGGTGAAACCCCTACGTTACCCACACATTATTATTTTTTTTAAAAACTCGTGAAAATTATAAATACCAGCCAAGCAAAAAGCAATGTCAAAACCAATAGCCCAACCAACCATATGATTAGAAAAAGAAACGCTGTTCTATTTAGCCAGATATGCTCTTTTAGAAATTTTGGCTTGTAATTTTTAAATCCCTTCCACAATCCCCCTGCAATGAAAATTGTATCTATTACAGGCCAAACAATGAGTATTATAAATCTAACAATACTATTGCGGGAAAAGTTAGTAGTTGAAGTCAACAACACAGATGCAACTAGAATATTAAATGCTATTGAACCCCACATAATCAAAGCCAACTTTCGCATGAAAACAAAAAGCAAAGCATTGGATATTGCGAACAAAACAAGCGCCAAAATCATAATATTGACCGTAAACTGATCCGGCCCTATATCACTCATATTTTTACACTTAATAATTAAACAAGTTAATCAAGCCTTATTTACTTTTTATTTCCTATATCCGTAGGGGTTTCACCCCTACATTACCCCTACATTATTTCTTACTTTTATAAACCGACATGATTTTGACTAGGGAGGTTACGATGAAGACGGCGTAGAAAATGCCAATTATCAGCATGTTGAAACTGCTGGATATAGCACCGCTGATGCCCATGCCACCACTTCGGCCTTGAGAGTTGATCAAGAAAGTGACCAGCATAATCACCGGCACAAACCAGCGGGCAAATCTCCACCAAGCCTGAAAAACTTCGTCACGCATTTTGTAGGTGATGAGAGAGAGGAGAAAAACAAACGGAAGAGGAGAAAAAGGATATACAATAAAACCAAAAGTTTCCTTACAAATACCCCGATATGCTCCGCAAAAATTATATAGAAGCGCGAGCAATAAAAACACAAATGCTCCCCCTGCTATCCCACTTATCCATAATACACTTTTTTTGCTCATATTTTTTAATAAAAGAATTAATACTTAATTTCGACTATGCCTTGTTTGGTTGTTAGCTCAGGAACAATCAACCCTACCAACTTCTGTTTGATTGCTCGCCTATCAGCATCATCGTCATCATCCCTGTCATCATGCAATTCTTGCGGTCTAGTCATAATCATTGTGACATTTTGCTTTGGTCGATAGTGTGATTCGATGGCACTAGAAGATGTGCGCAGATTAGTGGCGAACATCGAATATGTCGCGCCCTTTCTATTTAAGCTCCAGTTGTACTTTGCCATTGTATCATGAAGCTTGGTCACCACGCCATTATAGCTAATTGAATTTAGCTCAACAGCCACCCTGCGATCATGGCTTACGAATTTTTCTGTATATTTGAGAATTGTGACATTTCCTGCTTGATCAGTGATTGTGGCTGTGGTCATTTTGCCAACATATCTCTCATTTTCTCTTTCTCTGTCGCTATACTTTGAATTCTTTTTGGATATTGCGGAGGTGACATAAGTCACTGTGGTTGGATTTTCGTCAATGCCTTCAACTCTCATTGAATTGGTCTGAGTGTCAAAAAATATTCTGGCTTCTGGCGGGGTTTGATCTGCTGTGGGTTGCATGACTGTTTCGCCGACTTTCGGTTGCAAAGAAAAATCAATGACGCTGTTTCCATCAAAGTCCACTGCCAATGGTGAGGCATTTTGAATTGTCCCATCAATCACTTCCATAGTAACCTTGGCCTTGTCAGAAGAAGGAACTCCGGCAAAAGTTGTTTTGGCCACCACCGCGTCATTTTCCACCTCTTGCATCTCCAAGGTAAATGAACCTTCGGCCAAGCCGTCCAGCGTCACTGTGTGCGCCACAGAGGCTGACAAAGAGATGAATTGCACTTCGCCAAAGCGTTTGTATATTGCCCCAGGAATGGTCGAAACTGAAGCACTGATTTCATTGCCAGAGGTGTCATGAGCTGACAGTGCCAAAGGTGAATGCAAGATATAATGCAAACGCTTTTCGGAACTATTTGATGGTTTTGAATCTGAAATAAATTGAGGAAAAGATGTTGATGATTGAGTTAAAATATTATCTTTAATAAAACTTCGTAATTCTGAAACTTCTAGAATATCCGCATGCTCTATGCTTCTGACAACGGGAATATTATAATCATCCAAATCTACCCAATACCTCTTCACATTTTCATTTGCACTCATCGCCAACGCACTTGGCGCCACCACTGTACCATCGCCATCAATCACTGTGTCCGGAGTATATTGAATCTTGTCCCGATATGCGAGACATTTGCCTTCAAACACCTCCGAACATTCGATGCCTGTCCAATATTTGATTGTTCCAAGCGTCTCTTCGCCAAAACCAGCGATTTGATAAACAGAAATTGATGCTGGCACTGTCCAATTGTCATCTAGTGCTTGATGCACATCTTCAGCATTACCTAACAGTTTTGCATTGATTGAACTTGGACTGACAACATCATTTGAATCAGCTGAAACTTTTCTTTCAGAATCCAAAAGGAAATCATGCAATTCAGTTGGGTTGTCGATTTCATTGCCATATTTATTGATGAAAGATTGCGTAAGTGATCCATTTTCAAATGAAATCATTGGTGTGCTCGTTGAACTGCCATTTCCATTGAAATATGCGCTTGATGGCAAAAGATTGTATGCGCTTGGCATGTTATTAGCTAATGTTCGAGCAACTTTTGGAGCAAGCAGCAAGGGAAACCAATCTGCAGGCAAGCCTTGATCATAGCCATGCAAGATTCCACCAATTGCTTGTGGCGTTCCGACTTGTGGCACGGCCACCATAACAATCTTGTCAATCAGACTCTCAGCCTCTGCTCCCAATTTGTTGGTCAACGCTTTTGCCAACAGCCCACCATTGGAATGCGCTACGATGGTCACTTTGCCAGTTTTGGAAGTTTCCGCCAATCGTCTCAACTCACGCACAATGTATGGCGAGATTGACGCTTGGGTATAAGAAATATTTTTCCCATCAAATGTTCCAGAAGTCAAAATATCTTCCAGTGACAATCGCCAATCATATGGCATAGCCACATAATCATTGATAATTTTGTCATCATTTTTCCATTTTTCCAAATCAGCCTTAAATGAATTGTAAATATTTTTTTGCCCAATGAGTGGCGATACATTCACCTCATCCAAAACATCTCTTGTATAAACATCTGGATCTAGACTTTTGCCGTTTTTATCTAGAAATAATTTTTCCACATCCGCATCGCGATTAGGTTCCCAAAGTTGATTCTCTGTTCCAATCACTCCATCAGTATACAACCGACTCGCCTCCAATCCTGGCAAGAAAAGGACGTTGGATGCGCCACTGGCTGTTACTGATGGCACAGAATTTTCAATTTCTGTGGCGCTCCAACTTTCTGAAGTATAGTCGCCAATTAGTTTTTCTCCGCCTACATTTGGCGCGGATTCAATTTCAGGTCCGGCTGGATCGCCGTACCAATTGCTTTTCAAAAGAACTTTGGTTTTGTCATGAAAGCTCGGGTCACTGCCTGCGACATTGGTGCAATATCCACCACAAATCGGACCATAGATTCCATAGTCATCTGGATAATTCAGCTTGCACTCATTGAAACAGTTTTCAAAAAGTGCATTATATACATCTGGCTTTGTGACTTTGGCTGTGACAGCCGTGTCTTGAGAATTGTTTTGGAAATTGGAGTTTTCTATGAACAAATAACTTTGTGAATTCCATTCGCCATATTCCGTCTCAACTTTTATATCCGCATAGGCATTGTTTTTGAAATCACAGTTGCTCATTTTCACTCGGCCTGAATAGAGGGTCATAGCTGGAGCAGCCTCATTCACAGGCGCCGCGTAGGCTACTGGAAAAAACATATCCTTGAGGCCGTTATTCATTCCCAAGCCAGGACAGCTGTCCGTGTCATAGGAAAATTCATCACCCATCTGAGAAAATTCGACAAATTCAAAAATAGATTCTGGATCGTCCACATAATCCCCTGGGGCGCTGAATTCAATCGTGGCGGTTGGCGACATAAAACAACGCGGATTATATGCTCCGCCCTCTTCAAAAGTCAGTGGGATTCCAGCCAATTTGATTTTTTCTTCTTTGGTGCCTTGAGCAATGACATTTCCACTGATGGACAAGTGACGAAAAGCTAATTGCGTTCCTTTTTCAATAGTCAAAGTCACGCCCCAATTGACATAAATGTTTCCATAGTTAGATAAATCCGTACTATTGTTCCAAGTGGTGTTTTCACTGATATACAAATCTTCCAATGGCAAAACTTCGCCAGCTACAATATTTTTCGACAAAGCCATGAGATCAATCCGCAAAGGACTGATGGCAAAGATAACGATAAAAATTATGACACCCATGTTTTTGATTGTCTTGTGCATGTTTTTGTTTGTTTTTTATTTTTTTAGATATTAAAAAACCACGGAGTTACCCGCGGTCGATTGGCATAAAAATATCGCACAACACAAAAGCTCTCAGATATCCTGAAAAATTTCTAGCGACTATCACAGTGCGTCTTGTATTTTTGTTTTTCACACCTAAATTATACTAGATGCTCATTATTTTGACAAGGTGTCAAGAATTCATCATGACCCAAAGTTATCCACAGCCCATCTGATTCTGTAGGGGTGAAACCCCTACAGAGCTAGATGTCCTCCGCGATCCGTGGAGCCATTTTTCGGTAGGACCAGATGCTGAAGGCGAAAGCGCCGAGCACGATGGAGATAAAGGCAGTGTATTGAGTGGAGCTGGCGAAGTGATTATTAATCAAAGATTCTTTGGTGAAGTGGATGATGAAGGCCAAAGGATTGAGCAGAATCAATGTGTGATATTTAACTGGCAAAGTTACTAAAGGATAGATGATGGGTGAAGCATACATGATGATCATGAGAAGCACTTCCCAAATCATGGAAAGGTCACGGAATTTCACGTAGAGTGGTGCCGTTATCAGAGCAAAAGACAGGATTATAATATAAATGAAAACTGAGAACAGCAGAAATACGCCAATGGCAGCAAGACTTGGCATGAAACCCTTGAGAGCGAAAAAGAAAACAATCACGACTAGATTCATTAGGAATATCAAGGTGGCGTTGATAGTGGAAGCCAAAATGATGGTCCAACGCGGAACATAAATTTTGGTCACCAATTGTGATTTGCTCAACAGCGAATTCATGCCGGCACCGGTACCCTCAGCAAAAAAATAGAACATCATCAAAGAAACCAAAAGTTGCAAAGAATAGGTATCTGTTCCATCGACATTTCTTAGATTGAAAACTGAAGAGAAAACAAAATTCAAAATCGCAAAAGTCAAAAGCGGTTTCAAAAGCGCCCATAAATAGCCCAAAACACTGCCATGATAGCGCAGTTTGAAATCGGTTTTGGCTAGCATCCAAATTAGCTCTTTGTAATTCTCATGTTGTCTCATATAGAAGTCCATAAAGTCCGTAAAGCTTAAAGTCCATAAAGCCATCGGTCTTATTTTTTAATACAGTTCAAAAGCTTAAGGTCCGAAAGCTATTGGTCTAGCTTTTTGATAAAACCAGAAAGCATCTTAGAAATTTCAAATGATAAATTATATAATCTTGTGAATTCCTCCTCTTTAATATAGCCTAGATCCAAAGATAGATAAAGCATGGAACGAACCTCGCCACACGAGCCCTTGGCAATAAATAAAAAGTGTTTAAATTCTTTATCACCTTTTCTCTCAAACCCCTCAGCGATATTGTTCATCACCGAAACTGCCGCTCTTTGAATTTGGTCTCTAAAAGAAAAGTCCCTATTCAATTTAAAAATATTATAGATATCCAAAGTGAGCATGCGCGACTTTTGCCAAGCAATAATATCCTCAAATTTTTCTATTTTTATATTTTGCATTGATAGACTTTATGAACCTTATGGACTTGATGGACTTTTGACTGTCTTATACATTATCCATTGTTTTGTACCACTCTGGCATCATTTGAAAGACTTCAACTTGCCTTCTAACACCTTCTTCCATATTCATTTTTGGCTCATAGCCTAGCATCTCCCTGGCCTTGCTAATATCAGCCGAAGAAACTACATCTCCTTTGTCACTTTCTACTAGTTTATATTTCACCGGAGTACCCAAAACCTTGCCAATGATATCCAGCCAAAGTCTGATCGGCTGCGGATCAGATGTTCCAATATTGAACACATCAAATTTCGTCTTGTGATCTAGGAGTAATAACAAACCATCTACCTGATCATCGATATAAGTGCTGTCTTTAGCTGTGTCTAATCCCTTGCTACCATAAATAGAAATTTCTTTCCCATTGTAGGCAAAATTGATGGCGCGTTGCATGAACATGCCATACATTCTTTGCAATGGTCCATAAATTGGTCCGAAAATTCGGTCCACACACACATCCAATCCATATACCACCGAAGCTGCGTGGCACAAAACCTCTCCGGAAACTTTCGTGGCGCCATAAGGAGAAACGGCATGCATCACATCATCAGTTTCTGAAACTTTTTTGTCATCGCGATTGCCATAGACCGATGAAGATCCACCGAATACAAATTTCTTGGTGCCAAAATTTCGGCAGGCATCCAGCAAGGTCACCGTTCCCACCACATTAACATTGGCATAGGTCACTGGTTTTTGTACTGACATCGGCACGCCACCCCAAGCCGCCAAATGAATGACAGCATCAATGCCTTCAGTCCTAAACATTTCATTCACCTTTTCCGCATCCGTAATGTCCATTTCATAGAATTTGAAGCTTCCAAGCTTGCCAGTTGGTTTCGGATAGTAACTTTCCATCTTTTCAAAAACATTTTGGATTTCATCCAATGGAGTTTCAATCGGCAAGCCAGCTAAAATATTTATCAAATCAACATTAAATTGCTTGCAGCGTCTTGGATAATATTCGTTGAAATTGTCGATACCCACTACATCATCTCCACGGCGAATCAATGCTCGTGAAACATAGTTGCCGATAAAACCTGCTGCACCCGTGACTAATACTTTCATATAAATTTTAGTTCATAAAGTTCGTAAAGTTAAAGGTTCGTAAAGTGTCGACTTTAAAAAACCTTATAAACTTGATGAACTTTATAACTTCGATCTTAAATAATTATAATATTCTTCGTTATGACTATTTTTGTTGGTGTATTTTTCTATGGTTTTTTCTTGAGCTTTTTTGCCAATTTCTTCTCGAAGATTAGCATCGACAACCAACTTTTCCAATTTTTCAACCCATTCAGCCGTTGTTTTTGCTACATAGCCGTCAATTCCATCAGCGATAGCCTCAGAAAATGTCTGGTTGGCCACGGCCACGGTCGGCACACCTAGAATTCCAGCTTCAAAAAATTTCAATTCCGATTTGGCTTCACAAAATGGATCACCTGGTTCAAGTGGAGCTAGATTGATATCCACTTTGCTAATATTTTCCAAGTGTTTCTCCCAAGGCGCCAAGGGAAATTGTTCAATTCGATCTTGAAATTTGTTCAGAGCATTTTCAACTTCCAGTGGCCCCACCAATACAAGTCTGACTTGCGGATATTTCTCCATAATTATCATCAACGCCTCCGTGATTGTAGCAAAATCTTTATTGTGGCTCATTGTGCCAGAAAAATAACCTATGCGTATCTTTTTTTGGTTTTTGGTTTTTGGTTTTTGGTTTTTATGAATATTTTCTGCCACAGTCACATCATATTCGGTGAGTTTATTGGGCACAATAAAAACCTTCTTGCCATAACTTTCCAAAACTTTCGCCAAATAGGTTGTCGTGGTGGTGCAAACTTTTACATAATCATCCCTCAAAATTTCTTCGCCCACACCTTTTGCATATTGTTTCTTTTCAAAGAAACTCATTTTTTTATACATATCTGTGGCGTGCATATATTTCGTATCAAAAACCAAATCATCTGTTTCAAAGATAATTTCCTTGCCTTGTTTTTTCACTCGCTCCAACAATTTCTTGACGGTCGGGGTGACGAGGGTGCGATGAAAAACAAAAACCTTAAACTTACTGGCAAACAATGCCAGAAATGGATTGTCTTGAATCATCACTTCAGCCTTGATGCCATGAAAATTCAATTCCTCGGCAACTTTGTAGGCTCGATATTTCGCGCTATCACCTACACCGCCTGTAATAAACAACACATCGCCAGATTTAAAAGTGGATATTGTTTTCAAAAATGTTGCAAAATAATTCAACACGCGACGACCGCCTACCAGGATTCCATCTCTTCTAATCGCAGTAAAGGCCTTGCCGATTTTGATTAAAAATAAATTCATAAAAATTTTAGTCCGTAAAGTCTGAAAGTTCTTAAAGTCGAAAGCTAACAATGCTTTATGGACTTTATGAACTTTATGGACTTTTGGACTTAGTCGACTTTTAATTTGTTATCTTTTTATAAATCTCATTTATCTTTTCCGCCGAAGCTTCCCAGCTGAAATCCACGGCGCGCTTTTTGTTGTTGGCGCCTTTTTCCTGCGCTTCTTGTGGATTTTGCGCAAAATGCAAAATGCCTTTTGCAATGCCAGCAGCCGTTGATTCACAGAAATAACCGCCGTCATCCAAATATTTGCGATTATTATCTTTGTCAAAACATACCACCGGCAAACCCGCTGACATATAATTGAGCATCTTGCCACTGGCTTGATTGGTGTCCGTGTCTTTGGGATCCACTGCCACATCGGCCACGCAATTGAATTTCGGCAATTCAAAATAGTTCAAAGGACTCACCACGCGAACAAATTTTTCCAATTGATTTTCTTTGACAAATTCTCTCACATGTTGATCTGGAAAACCGCCAATCAGGAAAAACACATTCGGATTTTGTTCCACTGTCGGCTTGATGGCTGCAAAAAGATGAGCGACGCCTTTGTTGGGCACCAAACCGCCAGAATATACAACCACAAACTTGTCTTCTGGAATTTCCATTTCTCTGCGCAACTCGCTCTTGCTTTGTTTCAAATTAAAACTCGCTAGACTTGTTCCGTCTAGCATCACTTCAGCACCCTCTCCGCCTCTAGCTGATTTGATTGGCTCCAAGCCCTCCCAAGAACTGACAATCGCCCAATCACCCCGACCATTGATAAATCTTTCAATAATTCTGAAAAGCCATTTCAAACCTTTTTTCAAATAACCATGCGAAACCATCTCGCCTGTCAGACTGCCATGAAAATCAGCCACCAATTTGATGTCGCGCCAAAAAAGCAATTTCTGCACAATCCAGCCAATCAAAACACCTTCGTGCAAATGACCATGAATCACATCCGGTTTTTGCGTACGCGCTAAAAACAGAACTTTTTTAATAAGCGCCAAATCCAAAATAATTTTTTGCCAATCTGGACCAGCTTCCAGCTTCTTATACCAAAAAAGTAGTCGCCTGATTCGTCGGACATCAATCTTGGTATCAATTTCAGCTGGAATGTCCTTGCCGATATGATAGGTGGCGATTGTAATTTGATTGCCCAATTTTTCCAAGGCCAGCGCTTCTTCTAGAATCCGAATGTGGGTTCCGCGATCAGCAAAAAATGGAGTTGGAGCAACGACTAAAATTTTCATAAAGTTTATAAAATTCTTAAAGTTTATACGGTCAAAAGAGTACGGAATCCAACACTTTACGAACTTGGTGGACTTTATGAACTTTTGACTCTGCCAACTAATTCTACCCCATAAATTCTCGTTTGGCAAAAGGCTGTTTAGGCTATATAATTACACCAATGATCAAATTTAAAATACCCGAGGTAAATTTAGATAAATTCCAGCTATTCACGGCTTTTGTCCTTTTTTGGATAGGCTTGGGATGGCTTGGCTTGGCCCTTTCACTTTTAGGGATTTTTTATAATGCAATTTTAGTTAGTTATATCCTCTTGGGTATTATATTCCTAGCTTATTTGATCAATTTCAATCAGACCAAGATTGCCATCAATTTTCGTTTTTTTCTGATTTTCATCCTAACCTTGATTTCGATTTTCATTTTCTCATTCTATACTACGCCGACCATCTTTTCCGGACGCGACCAAGGCTCACTCAGTGAAGCTGCTATCCGCCTGGCGCAAAATCATCATTTGTCTTTTGCTTCAGTTGCTTCCCAAGAATTTTTCAAAATCTATGGCGCTGGACCAGCATTGAATTTCCCTGGCTTTCATTATACTGCGCAGGGCAACCTTTCCACACAATTTCCGCTGGGCTACATTTCTTGGTTAGCAATTTTCTATTCCCTGATAGGTCTCAATGGTTTCGTGCTGGCCAACAGCATCACCTTTGCCATTTTTATTTTTTCTTTCTACCTAGTCGCCCGCTATTATTTGCGCGCCTCTTCAGCCATCATGGCAACTCTTCTGATTTTAAGCTCTTTTATTTTTGCTTGGTTTTTCAAATTCACGCTCAGTGAAAACCTCGCGATGATGCTGACTTGGTTTGGAATCTATGAGTTCGTGCTGTTTACTAAAAATAAGTCGCGTTTTTATCTTCTAGCGTCTTTGACCGCTTTCACTCTGCTTGTTTTCACTCGCGTAGAGGCTTTGGGATTTTTGGCGGTCGTCACTGCAATGCTACTCATCAAATACAAAGATTGGAAATATCTATTCTTTGTTGTAATTGGCAAAAAAATTCTGCTCGTTGCTGGCGGGTTTTTAGTATTATATTTTTTCAACTTGGCACTTGATAGCTCATCATATTATTCAATGTTGAAAGGCATCCTCAGTCCGTTCATTTCTCTGGGCTCTGGACTTAAAGATTATTCGTCAGCAGATTCTGTGCCATTTTTGGCCACCTCCTTTTATGTGCTCAAAGTTTTCTCAGCCTACGCGCTGTTCAATTTCTTGCTATTTGGCATCATCGGATTTATTTATTTATGGCGCCACAAAAAATTTGAAATTTTGGTGCCATTTCTGATTATCCTGCCAACCTTTGCCTACATCATACACCCCAGCATTTCAGCTGATCATCCTTGGATGTTGCGCCGCTTTGTTTTTTCCATCATTCCCGTCAGCATTCTTTATGCCGTTTGGTTTTTTGATCACTTCTTCAAGAAAAGAATGTATTTCTATTTTGTTATAGTCCTGCTCATTGCCACCAACCTGATGGTTTTTGTGCCCTTTCTGACAATCTCGCCCGACAAAAATCTGTTGCCACAAATTGAAAAAATTTCCGAAAACTTTGTTGAATCAGACTTGATTTTAGTTGATCGCGATGCCACCGGTGATGGTTGGTCAATGATGACTGGGCCGTTGAATTTCTTGTTCGACAAACAAGCAGTCTATTTTTTCAATCCCAAAGATTTGGCAAAGATTGATCAGAAAAAATTCAGTGCCATCTATTTCATCATTCCTGACAACAAATTAGACTTCTACCGTCAAGGCGGAATTTTGCAAAGACTAGTGCCTGTTCAAGATTATTCAATTGAAAACAAAATGCTCAGCCTGAAGACCGGCGAGAAACAAGAAATGTTTAGCGCGCCAATCGAGTTGCCAAAAATGCAAGATAACGCAGTTTATGGTAAAATTTATTTATTAAAAAACTAGGAGATTAGTCAAAAGTCCATCAAGTCAATAAAGTCCGTAAAGTTATAGGAACTTTCGACTTTACGGACTTTGGACTTTACGGACTTTGAACATTATGACTCTGGATTTAACCGCTCACATCAAACTCGACAAAAAAAATCTTCGACTCTACCGCATCCTGCAGGTTATTTTTTATTTATCCGCCATTTCTTTGGCAACCTATTTTGCTATCCGCATTCTTTTTCCAACCTCCTATTTCATATTTGATTTTAACAAGCCCTTTGCCAAAAGCAACAATATTTATGATATGCATGATAACACCAAGCTTGTGCCCGGAAAAGGAATATTGCCCGCCAATGCAACTTTGAATTTCAATGCTTCTCTCTTTGATTTCTTTTCTAAAGCGCTAGTGACTTTTTCCCTGGATAAAAAATCCGCACCACTTCAATCTGGTTCAGTTCTGGTTAAAAAATCTTTTCGAGCTTTTCTCTATCCAGATGGAGCCATCATGGGCTTCAAGGATGGCACGCTCCTCAAAAGCGAAGGAAATTATTATATAGTTTTTAATGGCAAGATGCATAAGTTTGCCAAGCCGAATTTGGTGACTGAACTGGGTTATGCGCCAGAAGCTTTTCGAGAGGTCACACCAATTGAAATCAATTATAACAAAAAAGGTGATTCCATCACCAAAGCGCAATATCCCAACAAAACTTTTTTTAGAGTTAATGATGAATATTATTTATTGCAAAGCGAACACTTACAAAAATTTATCAGCGCCAACGCTTTCCTCAGCCAATATGATTCCAATCAAGCCATCGTGAAAGATACCAGCTTTCTATCAACCTTCAAGCCGTCGAATAATTTGATTGGTTTTGCCGATGGCTCGATCCTGTCATATGGTGACACAATTTATATTACTAACGGTAAAAATATTCTGCCCGTCGATAGTCCTGAAACCTTTCTTAGCAAGGGCTATGCCTGGGAAGATGTCATTCCAGTCAGTCCGGAAGAAATCGCCCTCTATGTCAAAGAGAAAAATTTCACCATAGCCAGCTTGCATTCCAACGGTACAATTTTCAAGACCAGCGAAAGTGGCAATCATTATTTGATTCAAGATGGCAAAAAAAGACTCTTGCCTTCAACCAATGTCGTGGCTTCCTGGCTCAAGAAAAATCCAATCATGGTTTCACGCGATAGTCTCAGTCTGACAAATTCCTGCCTGCTCAAAAAAGACGCGCTCAGCGCCAATTCATATTCCTGTGAAATTCCAATTGCCAATATGCAAAATTTGCTTGGCAGTGACTATGAATTTTTTGCCAAATCAAGCTCTGCCATTCAAATCGATACTGTCAACATTGAATTCAAAAAAGATGTCACCCGCGACAATTTATTGCTAACTCTCAGCCGCATATTTAATCGCGTAAAAAACAATTATGTTCCCACAAATTAAATTCAGTGCCGGACCAAAAGTAGTCATTCTATACAAACTTCTCAATGATAGTCTATTGGTTATGCTAACATTTTTCATGCTTACCCTGCTGGCTGAAGGTGCATTGCCAGGAATCATTTCCTCCCACATTGGACTCTACAAAATTGTAATTGCCATTCTTGTGAATATTTTAGCTATCACAGCGATTGGAAAAATCATCAAGGCGCCTGAAAACGCAACCAACAAAAAAATAGTAGAGACGCGATTAATCGCGTCTCTACTTATCATCTGCGCGCTATTGCTTTTCAACAGTCTGCTCAAGCTCAATATATACTTGAATATTTTTATTCTAATCACACTCTTTGTGATTAGCTATTTTTTGATTAGAGTTTTTCAAGAAGAAAAATAAGTCCATAAAGTCTTTAAAGTCAAAAGTCCGAAAGCACTGGAGCTTTTGACTTTATGGACTTGACGGACTTTAAGGACTCTCTATGTATTCCAAAGTCTCCTTGGCGCATTTCTCCCAAGAGAATTTTTGCAACTGCTGTTTGCCTTTGACAATCAATTCGGCGCGCAATTTTTCATCCGTCAAAAGCCGCTCCATCTGTTCACTCATCTCAGAAACATTCTCAGCGTCAAAATACATTGCCGCGTCGCCACCCACTTCTCGCAAGGATGAATTGTCCGCGGTCAAAAGTGGCACGCCTGCCGCAAAGGCTTCCAGAACCGTGATGCCAAAACCCTCATAAAGCGAGGGGTGGGCAAAGACAGTGGCCCCCCGGAACAAGTGCCCTATATCGCAAAATTTGAGCCTACCGGGCATCACAATGTCCTCACTATATGGGCTTTGCTTGGCCTTTTTCTCAATATTTTCGCAGAGCCAGGCCTTTTCTCCAGCCAAAACCAGTTTAATGCTCGATTTTGAGCGAGTTTTATAGGCGTCATACGCCTCAATCAATCTTTCAATGTTTTTTCGCGGTTGCAAGGCGCCCGTATATAAAATATAATCACCCACAATTCCCGCTTCTTTTTTAGCTCTTTCTTCTTCCGAAAAATCACGCGGCTGCGAAAAAACTCCCTCAGTGAAGCCGTGATAAATGACTTTGATTTTGTCTGCTGCGACTTCTGGATAGAATTTCAAGATGTCTTGCTTGGTTGATTGCGAAACGGCAATAATTTTGTCAGAATTTCTGATTGAATAGTCCGCAAAAAAATTCAACTTGCGTAAATCTTTTTTGGTGAAATATTGCGGAAAATATTTGAAAGCCAAATCATGGATTGTGATGACAGTTTTCAAATTCTTGCGACGCACCAACGGCAAAGCTGCCATCGGCATCCACAAAACATCTGGCGCATCTTTCCACAACTCTGCCGCAAAACAAATTTGGGTCCACAAAAAAGGAAAGTTTTTTTGAATGATTTTATAATTGAAAAATGCAGGCGGAGTCAGTTCTAGATTGAAATCATTTTTATGATATAACAAAAACTCGCTGTCAGAATCTAATTGGCCAAAATGTTTCAGCAAATTGAGAATATAGACGCGAGTTCCGTCGATGCGCTTGTGATCAAGATCAGCAACCTGAATTGCTATTTTCATTTATACTTTCAAATCTTTTAAAAAGGCTTTCAATTTTTCTCCGATTTCTGGATGCTTCATGCCTAACTTAATTGTTGCTTTAACAAAATTGAATTTATCTCCTGTGTCCAGCCATTCACCATCCAAAATCTTTCCATATAGTGGGCGATTATTTTCCAACATAATTTCAAAAGCATCAGCCAATCGGATTTCTCCGGATTTACCAGTTTTCATATTTTTCAAGACATCCATAATCTCCGGGGTTATAATATACTTACCGACCGCAACTAGATTTGATGGCGCGTCCTCCATCTTCGGCTTTTCCACAATTTTTTTGATTTCAATCGTGCTTGCATCAATTTTCACTCCATCAATCACACCGAATTTTGAAACTTCACTCATAGGAACTTCGCTAAGCCCGATAACTGGGTCTCCATATTTCTCAAAAACATCCATCAATTGCCTTGAAGCTGGAATCTCACTATCATACAAACAATCTCCAAAAATAACCAAAGCTGGTTCATCACCCAACAAATGTGCCGCTTGCAAAAGCGCATGCCCATCGCCTAACGGCATGGATTGACGCACATAGGAAAATTTAGCTAGACCAGAAATTTTTTGCACAACCTCCAAAAGATCCTGCTTATTTTTTTCTACCAAAGTATCTTCGAGTTCATATGAAACATCAAAATGATCCTCAATTGCTCTCTTGCCACGCCCAGTAACAAAAATGATTTCTTCGATTCCAGAAGCCACTGCCTCTTCAACTAAATATTGAATAACTGGCTTATCAATGACAGGCAACATTTCTTTTGGTTGCGCCTTAGTGGCTGGCAAAAATCTTGTTCCAAAACCAGCAACTGGCAAAATAGCTTTTTTGATTTTCATATTGTATAAATTTAAAAATAATTTTTTATTTTTTTCAAACTAAACCTAAACTTTCTTGTTTTGCTCTTCACGCAAGAAGATATTGTAGGCTTCTAGGTTTCTTTTTAACCGTGTCTTCATCTCTTCATTGAACTTTCTAACTGCATCTTTGATGATTGGATGAAAGTTGGCGGAGATACCTTTATCCTTTACTATTTTACCAGCTTCCAGCAAAGAATCAAATGTTCCCGCATCCAACCATTCTCCGTCAAATACGGTGACTTTCAATTTTTCTTTATTCAAATAGAAATTATGCAAATCAACAATTTCCAATTCGCCTCTTTCAGACGGCGCAAGGCTTTTCGCCACTTTCACAACTTCACTATCATAAAGATACAATCCTGTGATAGCATAATCACTAATCCATTCTTTTGGTTTTTCCACAATTTGCACAGCTTTGTTATTTTCATCAAATTTAACTACGCCTGATCTTTCTGGATCTGAAACTTTTTTAGCAAAAACATGACCGCCTGATTTGAAGTTTTTAATGGCTTCAGAAAAATTATCTTCAAAAATATTATCGCCCAAAACCAAGGCCACACTATCATTGCCGATAAATTTTTCGGCTAGGATGAAAGCGTCCGCCAAACCACGGGGAACTTTTTGCACTTCGAAATATATGTTGATGCCATATTCTTTGAAAATTGATCCGAGCAAATTCAAAAACGGTCCACTGTTTTCTGGACTTACAATCATAAAGATATCTTTGATGCCAGCGCTGATCAAAGTGTTCAATGGATAGAAAATCATTTGATAGTCATAGATTGGCAAAAGTTGTTTGCTGGTAGTGATGGTCAACGGAAAAAGTCTGGTGGCCGTTCCGCCAGCCAGAATAATTCCTTTCATACCGGCTGTAGCACTTTTGAAATATGATAGGTTGTGTACATCCTCTTCAATTTTTTGCAAAATCTTTGAATCAGATTCTTTTTCTTTGATGATGATTCGCAAACGATTGAACTCATTCAACAGAAAAATAGCTGCGAAAAATTCCATCGTCAAAAATACGGCCTGCACAACTTCTCGTGGAACTATTCCTGTGCCAGAACTGATTAGAAATGGCGTGCAAAGCATCAATAAAACAATACCAATCATTGCGCTCATGACCACCCAAACCTTTGTTTTTGGAGTTAGAAACATAATATTTTTACTTAATTGTTTAAAATCACAACCTAGTATACTAGCACATATTTAGAAAAAAAGCAAGTGTTTTGGGGTCAATTCAACGCTTTGAGCCAAATATTGACAATTATGCCTTATTTGAGCCAAAAACACTCAAATCCCCCTTAAAAATAGGATAGCATGGGATATGGAAAAATGCAAAACAAAATTAATGCGTATTTTTACAAAAAAACACCCCCGGCTTCCAGATTTGACTGGATGCCGGGGGCAAAACACACTTCTGCAGAAGAGGCTGATTGATGTTAGTTGGCTTTGAGCCAGCGACGCAGAGCCATGACCGCCTCGCGCTCGACGCCGTCACGGACAGTGTCGTAAAGCTCAAGCCATTCGTCGGCCTTGAGTTTTTTGAACTTCTCGGTGTCCGCGACGCTGATAGTCACGGCCGATGGTTCCTCGACCCTGTCGGGCGTGGCCTCAATCACGCCCACGATCATATGCCCGTCTGGTAGGGCATCGTTTTCCGTCGTCCGACGACGACTGCTCATCACTGGCTTATTGCTGGCGTCAAAAGCGAAATTAACCACGCCACACACCAGCTCGCCACCAAACGGGAGCTTGAATCCACACACTTTCCAGGCGCCATACGGAGGCCGCGATTCAATCGCGCAATTATAGAAAGGCGACAAAAATTTTGTGTCCTCAAGCCTGGGCCCAACCTGGAGTGCCCAATTCTTTGGTCCAAGGTCAATTTTTACCACCTTACCTCCCTGGGCAAACCATGCAAGAAAGCCTTCAGGATCCCCAAACTCTACTGGCTGTTGCTTGACTCCTGTCATAATAATCCTCCCTTCCTCCACTACTTAATTATAGTGGCTGAAGTTGTCAGTAGGGTAAGGTCGCAGGACCCATTCCCAAAACCGACCTACTGACTTACTGCAAAGAGCAAAGCTAATCAGGAACAAAAGTTCCAAAATCAACTTCCCAACAGTTTAGCATGTAAAGTGATTTTAGTCAATAGACCAAAAATAGGTCTTGTTTTAGCCTATTTTTGTTTAATCCTAGGTAATTTTTCCATAATATCAGCTTCATTGCGGTATTTTTCAGCTTTTTGAAGATTGCCTTGTAAAACATAAATTCTGTGTAAAACTTTGTGCGCCCGAATAATAGCATTGGTGTAGCTTCCCAAATCGTGGGATTTTTTCAAGGATTCTAAAGCTAAAAACTCTGCCCTATCCAGATTATCAAAATCAATTATTTTTTTCGATTCTTTCAACTGTCGCTCTGCTAAACTTGTGTAAGCGTCAGCCGCCTCATTCATGGCTCGAGCCGCCTCAATCTCATCACCATTCTCTTCAAACACTTTTTGATATTTTTCAAACGCAATCGCCTTGTCTTTGGGTTTCAATACTCTATTATATGTCATTCCAAAGCCAACTTTAGCCTCTAGCACTTGATCCCCTATTTCCCTAGCCAATCCAACAACTTTTTTATTCGTCTCAACAGCTGCATTTGGATTTTTCTCAACCATTGATTGCCAAGTAGCCAAATCATGCATTGCCCTTGTATAAACTGACGGATCTGAAAATTTGTTTTCATTTGCAAAAACAATATTTATCAACCTGAAAAATCGCAATTCATCGCGCGTATAATAGGCCAAGCCAATCATTTCGTTCAAAATATTTTCCGGCCAACCGATTTTGTGAATCCAATCCAAAACTTTTCCGCTATCTACATAATATATGTCGTCCATCTTTCCAAATTCTTCTTCAAACATCCGGTCAAAACCAGCCCGCAAAAGAAGCAAATTCTGGTTATTATTTTCCCGATTCAACATAGCACCCCGCCACAAACCAGGGTTTTTCAAAATCTCCTGAATCCGACTTAGATCCTTACTCGCCAGCGCTTCTGGCATAGATCCAACAGTCTCAATAACCTCTTTGGGAGGCTTAGCTATCCATTTCTCTTTATGATCAATTGGTCCAGATTCAATTCCCATAAGTTTAACAAAAAATTACATAGATATTTTTGAAAAATATCCTTCTTTAGATATTCTAACATATTCTCTAGCAAAATAAAAAAGGCCGGCAGGATTTCTCGCGAATGCGAAATTTCCTGCCGGCCACGTCAACACACTAAATAATTTTGGCAAGCAATCTGGAGATTGCAGCAAGGGAAAACATATCACCAACTTTGGTTGCTATTTTCCAGGGCAATAGGTAACAATCTTCAACCCCTTCATCATCCATCGACTTATTGCGACAAACAATAAATGGGTCAATTTTGTACAAACCTAGAATGCCATCGAAAATAATTAGATTTGAATCAAGTTCACAAGCAAATACTTGTACGCCATCATCTCCACTTGTCTTAAAGTGGGTACTGTTAGGATTCATGGGGTCACCGTCCAAGATCGTCAAGCTCGATGAGCTAATTCCTAGCTCTTCAGCCAACTCACGTTCCGCAGCCTGCATATGAGTTTCTCCCTTTCTTTTTCCCCCTCGTGGAATGTTGAGTGTCCAGCCGTCTTGATTGGGTCGATGTTGTAAAAGCATACCAACATAAAATTGCTGGTCAATGAAGGCATACGGAACAATAATTGAACCGCCGCCGCCTTCTTCCTTGAAACTCCAGAAAACTTTTCCGTCCAAAGTCCTCCAAACAGAAAGCTCTCCTGAAGCCGTCTTGATTTGCAAATCCATCTCTAGCTTGATCACGGTCATCCCCCTCATTATATTGGGTATCTTTTTAATATTTTTAATAAAGAAGCTTTGCTTCTTATTTTTTAATGAACCATCAAGGGCCACCTTTCAATGTACGATTTTAGCATAAGTAAATTATACAGTCAATGTTTTGACAATACAAAAAATGGCTTTTTTCAAGCCATTATTTGATTAGATAATATCTTTATTTCAAGCCTTTATATAGGGGGAATTTTTTGCACAAGGTGATCACTTCTTTGTGAATTTCTCGCAACTTCTTTTCATCAGTGTGATTTTCAATCACCTGTGTGATCCACAAAGCAATTTTGCGAATTTCTTTTTCTTTCATACCTCGACTAGTGATAGCTGGCACACCGATGCGCACGCCACTTGGATCCATCGGGCTTCGCGGATCATCGGGAATCATATTTTTGTTCAAGGTGATGCCAACTTTGTCCAAAGCTTTCTCCGCTTCTTTGCCAGTCACACCCTTTGATCCAAAAACATCCACCAAAACCATATGGTTGTCGGTGCCGCCAAACATCAATTTGAAGCCATGTTTTTTGAGTTCAATTTCCAAAACCTTGGCGTTGGTAATCACTTGCTTGGCATATTTTTGGAAAGATGGTTTCAAAGCTTCACCAAAAGCCACCGCCTTGGCGGCAATGATTTGTTCGTGTGGTCCGCCTTGGAAACCTGGGAAAGTGGCTTTGTCGATTGCGCTGGCAAATTTTTCTTTGCACATAATCATGCCTCCACGTGGTCCACGCAAAGTTTTGTGGGTGGTGGTGGTCACAATATCAAAATATGGAACTGGATTTGGCAAAGCCTTGCCCGCAATGAGTCCTGCAATATGCGCAATGTCAAACATGGTGATGGCTCCAACTTTTTTGGCAATGGCCGCGAATTTCTTATAGTCCAATTGGCGAGTATAAGCTGAGAATCCTGCCAAAATCATTTGTGGTTTTTCTTTTAAAGCCATCTTCTCCAATTCTTTATAATCTATCTTGCCATTCTTGTCAGTTTTATAGCGCACGAAGTTATAAATCTTGGCTGACAAAGTCACTGGATGACCATGGGTCAAATGTCCACCATGTGACAAATCCATACCCAAAACTTTGTCGCCTGGTTTCAACACGGCGCTGTAGGCAATCATATTAGCTGGCGCGCCAGACAATGGTTGCACATTCACGTGTTCTGCTCCAAAAAGTTCCTTAGCTCGATCAATGGCCAATTGTTCCACAATATCAATATATTCCTGACCACCATAATATCTTTTTCCGGGATAACCTTCCGAATATTTGTTGGTCAAAACTGAACCCATTGCTTCCAACACCGCCTCAGAAACATAATTTTCTGACGCAATCAATTCCATACCCTCGCGTTGTCTTTTCAATTCTCCTTGGATCGCTTTATACACCTTTGAATCCTGTTTTTTCAATATTGACATAGGATTTTTTATTGTCATCCCGGGCTTGACCCGGGATCTACTCTGCGTTTCACTGAATTAAATTTAGATTCGCAATTACAGTGAGCAGATTCCGGCTCAAGGCCGGAATGACAGTTTATTTATTATTTTTTAGTTGATTTTAAATACTCCTTTAGAGCATCTTTATAACTCCGCATCGGATTCAATTTCGTGTTGAGCAAAACTGAATAGTGCGGTCTAGCTGCTGGTCTGGGAAATTCTGAACCCAGAACTGGAGTGACTTTAGTTTTCACTTTAGTCTGCTTATACAATTCTAGAACAGCTTCGTACCAAGTGCAAGCATCGCCATTCATGATGTGATAGATGCCAAATGGCTTTTCCGCCTCGATGATTTCTTTGGTTTTTTGAGCCAAATCTGGCGCATAGGTGAAACAACTCGTTTCTTCATCCACCACTTTGACTTCTTTGTTTTTCTTACCCACCTCCAACATTATATCAAAAAAACTCCGCTTAGCTCCCTCACTAGTAGCTGGCTTACCGAAAAGTTTTGAGAGTCGGATAATATAAAAATTCTTGGAATTTTTGGCTACTTCTTTTTCGCCCATCAATTTTGTTTTGCCATACTTGGAAATCGGATTGGGTTTCGCCTCTTCATCAAAACCGATCTGTGGCACAAAATCTTCATGCAGACTGCAAGTTGAACAGCGATGTGAACATCCATTTGGTTCTGGAATTTCGGGTTGACCATCAAAAACATAATCCGTCGAATAGTGCACCAATGTGGCTTTGATTTTTTGGGCCACTTTTGCCAAATAGCCTGGCGCACTGCCGTTCAGTTTTTTCGCCAAAGCTAATTCTTTTTTGTCTTCCTCGCATTTGTCCACTGCGTTATAGGCAGCAGAGTTGATAATCACATCTGGTTTCAACTTGGAAATTTTTGTATTCACTTCTTTTTCTGAAGTCACATCAATATCCCCGCGATCCCACGCCACAACCTCATAGTCAGAATCTTTTTTGAAAACTCTGACGAGCTCTTGCCCCAGCATACCATTGGCGCCAATTATTAGAATTTTTTTCATATTATTTTTTTTATTTAAACATTAATAATTCCTTCAAGATATTTTTTAACTTCCAGTTGCTCCTTAAACGAGTTTTCTAATTCGATGCTGATAATATCCGGCAGATATTGTAAATATTTTTTTATATAATTCACTTCGGAAAGGTCTTTCAACCAATGATCTGAGCATATCACATTGCCTGGGAGATGTGGGTCTTCTTTGGGATGATTAACAGCTGAGATATGCGCGCAACCAACAGGAAATTTCTCCAATATCTTCATTATTACATCTTTTTTTACATCATAATCCGACCCACACTGGAAAATATAATCCTCCCAGTGGCTAACATCCAAACAGAAGCCGCCATAAAATGCCAGCTCATCGGCTGTAGGCACAACGATTGAATTTTCAACATAAATCCGTTTGGCATATTTTGAAAAATTATCAACCAATGGATATTGACTTGTTGCGGAGTGTATATTGAAAACTTTCACATCATATCTTTCAACCAAATAATCAACTTCGGCAAGTGTCATATCGCCTCTGAGATGGACATGCGGCACACTGCGCAAAGGAGTTTCTTCAAGCCTTTTATACAACTCCTGCCGATCTTCAACAGCTAGGTTAGTGAGGAATAAAGATATCTCCGTTAAATTGTATAATTTTATTTCTTCAATTTTTTCCCTCCAATTTGAACCCTCTGTCGTTGTCAGACTGAGAAGGATTTTTTTATTTCCCGTACTGTTTTTCATAATATTTGGCATATTCACCGCTTTTGATGTCTTTCCACCAAGCCTCATTGTTTTTGTACCATTCAATTGTTTTTTGTAGCCCTTCTTCAAAACTCACACTTGGTTCCCATCCCAATTCATTCTTGATTTTAGAAAAATCAATTGCATAGCGCCTATCATGTCCTGGACGATCTTTTACGAATTCGATCATATCCTCACCTTTACCCATCAATTCTAAAATTTTGTAAGTAATCTCCTTGTTATTCTTTTCCGCATCACCTCCCACACAATAGGTCTCGCCAATTCTGCCCTTGTGAATAATTGCATCAATCGCAACGCAATGATCTTCCACATAGAGCCAATCACGCACATTCATGCCATCACCATACAATGGAACTTTTTTATCTTCAATCAGATTAGTAATAAACAATGGGAAAAGTTTTTCTGGAAACATATATGGTCCATAATTATTGGAACAATTGGAAATTGTTATTGGCAAATTATAGGTGTGAAAATAGGCTCGCACCAAATGATCTGATGAAGCCTTGGAAGCTGAATATGGACTGCGTGGATCATAGGGAGTTTTTTCATTGAATTTTGGATCATCCATTTTCAACGCGCCAAAAACTTCATCCGTTGAAACATGATGAAATCTTTTGTTGCCGTTGTTTTTTGCGGCTTCCAAAAGCGTGTGTGTGCCGATCACATTGGTGCGAATAAATTCTTCTGAATCCAGAATTGAACGATCTACATGTGATTCAGCCGCAAAATGCACGATTATATCACAATCTTTCACGAGATTATTCACCAATTCAAAATCAGCAATGTCCCCTTTTACAAATTTATAATTTGGATTGTTCTCAAGCTCTTTCAAATTCTCCAAATTTCCAGCATAGGTCAAAAGATCCAAATTGACCACCTGATAATCCGGATATTTTTTGAGAATATAATGCACAAAGTTTGAACCAATAAAACCTGCGCCACCTGTGACTAATAATTTCATAAAAAATAGTCTATAAAGCTGAAAGTCTATAAAGTCTATAAAGCATTTTGCTTGACGGACTTGATGGACTTTACGACTTTATGGACTCTGCAATTAAAACGGTGAATTAAAATCTCTAAAAAACTGTTGCTTCTGATCTTTTTCTGACAAAATCGGATTTTCAATCGGCCAATAGATTTTCAAATCGGGATCGTTCCAGGCAATTCCACTATCTTGCGTGGGCGCATAAAAATTGTCGCATTTATATTGAAATTCAGTATAGTCTTCCAAAGTACAATAACCATGCGCAAACCCGCGTGGGACAAACAGCATCCAAAAGTTTTTAGCCGTCAACTCAAAAGCTTCCCACTTGCCATAGGTTTCTGAATCTTTGCGCAGATCAACTATCACATCATAAACCGCGCCTTTAGTCACCCGCACCAACTTAGCTTGCGCCGCGTCTCCCAATTGAAAATGCAAGCCACGCAACACACCCTTGGTGACTGACATGGCATGATTATCTTGCACGAAATCCGCTTCAATTCCAGCGGCCTTGAAATCCTTTTCGGAATAAGTCTCCATGAAAAAGCCTCGTTCATCTTGAAAAACTCTGGGCTTGATTATGTAAGCACCTTTGAGCGTTGTTTCTATGATTTCCATATATATTTTAGGCTTATTTTGCTTAATTCACTGCTTCCCCATTTTACCTCAAATCAGCTTTTTTGACAAAAAAACCGCCTTGCCTGCGCAAAACGGTTTTTTTATATTGTCATTCCGGCCTCCCGCCTCGCTTCGACGAGCAATCGTCTTTGCGAGTCGAGGCGGGTGAGCCGGAATCCACTCAAAAGCTTATTTAAAAATTCCTCCACTCAAAAGCTTGTTCAATCTTTCCTTGACCTCCTCTGGAGTGGCTTCATGAGTGGTGTCTTTGGCTACCGCGTCAGAAACAATCATTTCGGCTGATTCAGTTTTTTCAACTGGTTGCGCAGGTGTCGCGCTGAAAGAAAAATCTTCTTCGGCGATTGGCAAATTGGCTGGCGCAGCGGCTTTCTTTTCACCGCCAATCAACTCATTCATTTTCGGAGCCACCAAAGCAGCTTCTTCTTCAATATTGAAATCTAGAGTTTTTTTATCTCCAAAAGCTTGTCCAAAATCCGGAAAAGAAAACTTTGGAAACGAGAATGATTTTTTTTCATCTTCCATTTCTCTAGGTTGTTCTACAAATTCTTCAACCATCAAATCTTCCCCATCTGAATTTTTTGCAAACAAAGTTAGTAAAAATTGAAATAACAATCCCACCAACAACCCCAACACCAAACTGATCATTGCAACTTTTGCAACTGAATCTTTTTTTGTAACTGCGGAAACGATTGGGCCATCGATCTTTTTCATGCCCAAATCCTCCATCGTATAATATTTACCCATCACAAAAATCAAGTCCGCTGCTGTTTGTTTGTTTACAATTTCAGCTTGCAATTGAACATCATTGAAAGTCTTGACTCGCACCACTCCACTTCGACGAATTTGTTCCACTGAAACCATTGCGTTCCAAGCAGACTTTCTTTGGGCATCTGCCAATTGTGATGCTGAGTCTTCAATGTCAGAATTTTTTTCCAACAGCTTATCATAGAAAGACAACGACATCGGAATCTGCTTAGCATTGCCAATGATCTGGTCAATATTGCGCGCTGTCCAGTCATTCTTTGGCAACAGCAAGATGTCCGTTTCCACTTGAAAAGTCTTGTTTGTTCCCATCGCAACCACAAAAAACACCACTGCCACTACCACGGTAGCGAGCCAAAAAGTCACTGCTTTGAATGTTTGTCGCATGTCCATATTATTTGAAAAATTATGATAATTTACTCGATTACATAGCTTAGCACTCCGCCCAAAAAAGTCAATAGGCAAACCCACCAAACATTCCTGTAGGGGTTTCACCCCTACAGAACTAATTTTTCCAAATTTAAAGGGCAGTTGTCGTAATAGACTTCTGCCCTTCATTGGCCTGGTGGTTTCCTAAACCAACCTTAGCCAAAATCTTAGTGTTTGTGGAATGGCTTCCACCCCATGACGGTTGCCAAGCCGATATAGACGAACCCTACCAGCACCAGCAAGGCTAGCCACCCCAGCCAGACAATGCTACTGGATGCGTTATTCTTGGCCTCGGAAGCATTGGCCTTGGCCTCAGTGACTCCCGTATTGAGAGTCGCATCTTCAGCCCTGAGCTCATCCAAGGCGCTATCGGTGGCCGCGCGATAATCTTCATCACTCTTGATGTGATTCGCGAGACCATCCTCGACGCCTTTGACTCGTGTGTCGAGCTTCGCAACTCCCTCGTCGGTAGCCGCCTGCTTTTTGGCAAGGGCGGACAAATCTTTCTGCAACTTCGAAATTTTGTGACTCTCCTCCCGTTTGAAAGACTTCATTTCATCTGCTGTCGCCCAATAACCCTCGGCGACTCCAGACGATTTGACTGCCACTTCACCGGCAGTTGTGAAAGCCTGCGCCATAATCGGCACAAACAACGTTGCCAATATTGCCCACACTACCATTATTTGTTTCATGTGCTTCACCTCTGAAAAATTTTTGGAACGGGCTTCGCGTGAAGCCCGTCCTGGTTACGGGTTGAATTCGGTTGGGACTTTCCTTCCGTCCTCGATGCGCTTTCTGACCACAAAGTCATTCAACGCATTTTGGCCATGCAGAACATAGGTCACTCCCGCCCAAGTCATATATCCGTCAGCCATAAGCTTGTCGGCCTCTACTTGATGCTTGGAGATGTCCCATCCCAACTGATGATTGCTCTCTGCGATCTGATAATCATTTTCTGCCAGACGCAGATATTTCACGTCACGCGTACAAGCATACAGCTCGATATAATCATGCGCACGCTCCAACCGCTTAGTCATGTTGTAGAAAGACCAGCGATCACAACCATCAATCTCGTCTGAGTGCTTTTTGAGCAACTCATTGAACTTGGTAATTGTTTCGTTGGAGCATTTTGAACACGGTGGTTCCGCAATCTTCGCAGGCGGCGGAACAGCGGGTGTGGTTGTCGCAAGTGCCGGCTCACTCTTGCAAGTGACATTGACATTAATCGTCCTTTCCTCAGAACGAGTGTCAGCCAGCGGCGTGGATGTAACCGGCTTTTCATCGGCCAGCGGTTTTTTCTCAGCCTTCACAGGCGGAGATGTGACCAGAAACGCTGCATACTCGTCACTGAGACAAACCGCCTCAGCTTCCCAGTATCTCTCATTTCGCACTCGATTATTTCCGAGTTGACCGCCAACTGCGGCTGCTGTTCCTGTTTTAGAACCAACCTCCGAGGCCGCTGCTGACAATCCTAATGAGTTACCATAAGTAGCCGTCTCATGCTGGCGTCCACCACGGATTGCATAATACTGAAATCCGAGATTCACGCAAGCGTCCTCAATAGACGCCTCAACCCGAGCCTGCGGAGCTCTGGTGTCGCCCGCCAATGTCATGCTAGCAGTACTCCACTTTTCATCCTTTGGCCAAGGCAGGCACTGCACCTCTTTGACCTCACGATCAATCGGTTCGGAAATTTCCGTGATGTCCAAAGACTTTCGCCCCTTGAACAAGTCATGAAAAAATCCCGTACCCCCTTTGGCGCGCCTAATCTTCTCGACTGAAACTGGCTCGGAGCTCGGGCAATATTCTGCCCATTCTCCACTCTCGGGAGCTGTTCCTGGAATAATCCCAGTCACAAACCCCGGCGCCGCAAGAAACTGGCGCGGAGTATTGACATGTTGCCCACCGCCATTAACAGCAATGTCGCCAATGGTCGCATCGGCGTCGCCGCCAGTGCCGATAGCCAAGCTTTCGGCGTCGCCACCGGTTGCGGTGTTGTTGTTGGTATTGGTACTGGTATTGTCCAGACCAATACCGATGTTGTTTCCGCTTCCCGATACATCGCCGACATCGCCGGCGAATACATTAGCAGAGAACAACAACGCCATAGCCATCACTACAAAAATCTGCATCCTTTTCATGGTGTCTCTCCTGAAATCTTATTGGCACGATTGCGCGAACACACCCCTACGGCGGTCCATCAGCAATCGGCGAATTCTTCACTACAATATATATCATCCGAATTCATAACTGAGTATTCGGTTGTCAAGGGACATAAAAATCTATAATTTCACAGCGTCCGTCAAAAAACGACCGACACTGAATCGAACATAGATAGAACTTTAAGGAACCTCGTATTCTAGCAAAAATTTTGGTTTTTGTCAATGGCTAGGCTGTTTTGAGCCAATTTGAGCCTCCGAATGGCTATGCTTAATAAAATCACTGTCATTGCGAATGAGTTCCGCCGCAGAACGACTGTGTGGCAATCTCAAGTTTCAGTGCATAGAACAAAGGGATTGCCACACTCCTTTCAGTCGCTCGCAATGACAAATAAATGTTATTTCATCAACTCTGCTTTCACGATGAGTCTTTTGAAGTTTGTGCCCAACGGCCAACAAGTGGAAAGTGTCAAAGATGAATTCTGTGTCTCAGCAAAAATTCGCTCATCGTCTGGCACGGTCACAAATTTGTCGCCCACCGCATAACGATTCACAATTATTTTGCCATTTTTTTGCATAGATCTAACAATGATTGTATCGCCTTGTTCCAAATCATTTAGATTTTTGAAGATGTGATTGAAGTTTCCCTTGGCCCAAATATAATTGCTAGAATGGCCAGAAATGACCGCGTTGCCATTTTGTCCTGGAGCGGCCGTCTTGAAGAAATGACTCACGCCATTTTCCAATTCCGACAACATATTCTTTTCATCATTGCTCAATGACCAAACCATTGGCGCCTCCACACCGATTTTTTCAATTTGAATGTTTACCATCGGTTTGGAATCTCCAGGTGCGTCTGGATCATAGCCATTGGCAATTTCCTGTTTGTCAGAAAAACCATCTTTGTCAGTGTCGACATTGTTCGGATCCGTGCCGTGCGTATATTCCAAATAGTTCGCTAGGCCGTCGCCATCCGCATCAGCGTCATAGATGTTGGCGCCGGTTAGATTGTTGGCTCTGGCCCAATCGACAAACCCAATCGAACCAACTTCAGTTGAGCCAATTCTTTTTTGCAATTCATCATCAGTTTGAGTCTTTTGAATCGACCCTGTGATCTGAGTTGTTTTTCCAGTCAAGAAAGAAAAATCCAAATTAACCAGATAGAATGCCCCCATGAATACAGCCAAAGAAAGGCTGGCGATAAGCGCAGCCCTCTTGGAATACTGTTTGATTTTAACCAGTATTTTGCTCATTTTATATAAATGAAACGATTTATTATTTTGTGCGAGTTGCAAATTTCTTCACACCTACAACTGTAGCAAACAAAGCTAGGCCAGCGATTGACGCCAACACAAGACTATCACTTCCAGTAGCTGGCAATCTTTTCTTATATACAACCCTACGCACCTTTTTATCGCGATGATCAATTTTGCCGTCATGATTAGTATCTTCACGAACAATTTCCACTTCTGTATTTATGCGCGAGTTTGTATTTGAACTACTTGATCCGCCAGTACTAGCTGTCGATGTAAAGCTTGACCCGCCAGTTGAACTAGCAGATACAGCACCCACTGTAGCAGAGCTAGAACCACCATCAACAGAGATGTCACCGACACTAGCAGTCGCATTGCCACCCGTAGCAATTGCCGTGCTAGAAGCACTGCCACCTGTAGCAGTATTTGTGTTGGTATTGGTGCTAGTGTTATCAAGATCAATCTCAATATTATCCGCTGACACAAAATTCACCGCGAATGTCATTGCCAACACTGCAAGCACTGCTACGAAGATTAAAGTTTTTTTACTCATACATTTATTTATCCCGTTAAATTGCGCCTTATAGCGCGTATTCAACTGAGATCTTATTTATTACTTAAATTATATTAAAATTCTGAGATATTACAGACTATCATAAAGGCTGATTTTTGTCAATGCATAATTTTTTAAACGCAAAAAAACGCGTTAACAAGGCGTTTTTTGTGTGTTTGTTTTGGTTTTATTTTTAGAGCAGCTTTGGCTACAACTGCACCGCAACCTTCATTTCTTGCCCATCGCGCAAAACTGTCAGTTCAATTTGCTCGCCTTTTTTGTGTTGATAGAGCAAATCTGAGAAAGATTTTTCCAAAGTAATTTTTTGTTCCCCCACTGCAGTGATGATGTCATTCAATTTGAGTCCAGCTTTTTGGGCGGGAGAATTGGCAATGACAGCAAGGCCTTGTTGGCCGGAAGCGGAATAGATCAATGCCCCCGTTTCCACGCTCAAATTATTTTCCAAAGCATAGGTTTTGGAAAGTGGTATATAGTAGGCGCCCAGCACTGGATTTGCTTCCAGTTCTTTTCGGATCGCGCGTTCAATCACCAATTTAACTTTGTTGGAAGGAATCAAGAAAAAACTTGACGCTCCATTTTTTTCAACCACACCAGCCATGCCCACAATTTGTCCGCTATAATCCACAGCTGGTCCGCCGATGAAATATTTTTGGAAATTGAAATCAGCTTCGTAGACGCCTTCCAATTTTTCAGAAGATGATATGGCCAATCCCGCCAAATTATATTCTGGATTGAAATCACTAATAAGCCCGGCCGCATAACGATTTGCATATGAGCCAAAGCTGTTGGCGATAGTTATCACTTTCTCACCCGCTTTGATGCTATTGGAATCTGCAAAGGAAGCCGCGGAAAGGTTGTTGGCATTCACTTTCAAGAAGGCTAAATTGCTATAGCTATCAACGCCCAAAAGACTGGCTTCATAAACTGCGCCGTCATAAGTCATGACTTGATATTTGGAATCCGCCAAATTGATAGCCGAAGCATAAGTCAGAATCATACCGTCGCCTGTCACAATCACGCCGGTGCCATTTTTGGAAGCCACGGCTTTTTTCGCAGTCACGTTCTTAGCATCCTTGTTGGTATAGGAAACAATGTTGACCACCGAAGACGAGACTTGATTGGCGATTTTGCTGATGGAAGTTTCTTCTTTGACTGTCAATTGTTCCGTTCGGTTGATAATGGTGATGTCTTCTGAGCCTTTTTTCAAAAATTCATATTGCGAGAAAAACTTGGTCGTGCTGAGATATGGAAAAAAATAGCGATCCGCGATGATGCCACCCAATCCACCAAAAACCATTAGAACTAGAATAAAGATAACTTTTTTCGTAATTTTTTTTGTCATTTTTTTAACTTTAAAAACTTTATGGACTTTTGGCTATACCACTGGCAACCATTTCGCGCTCAGTAGCACCAAACTAATTATCACTGAGAAAAAAATCATATTAGCCACTACCCGCTTTTTGCTCAATAAATTGAGTAAAAAACTCTGCACGAGATCCCACAGAACATAGTATAGTATAAGGGCAATCACGCCTGTCGTCAAATAGCCAAATGGCCAAAAATTCATCGTCCAAACAAGTTCAGCCATCACCAATGCCAACAGAAAGCTATAAATCCAGGCGGTTTTTCGATCATCTGGCTTGATAATTAGAAAATATTGATAACTCACCAACAGTGTTACCACCAGATACACTAGCATCAAATAATAGAGGGGTACGAAAAAATTCAGATACAAGCCGTAAGCGCCTGAATAGGTGAAGAAAATCGTGGCTGCCATAGCGGCCATATTCATACCCTTGGCTGTTTGATCGCCCGCATACAATCCCAATCGATAGGCGCCAAAAAGCGCCAAATAATACATACCGCTGGCTAGGAATATAAAAATTTGTTCTTCAAAAGACAGGGTTATTAGATATAAAAGTGCTGCCGAAGACAAGGTGAAGAAAATTGGCAAAACCGCGAAAAACCATTTACCGCCAATTTTTCTGGCTCCGTAGGCCGAAATTACAAGCAAAGACAAAATTATCCAAACTACCAAATCTTCCTTCCACAAAATCAACTCCAAACCAAGGAGAAAAATGAGGCTTTGCAAGAGTGGTTGTAATCGTAGAAACATCCGAAAAATTTAGAGCCTGTTCAAAATCTCATGCCTAGATAAAATTTTCTAATTTCGAGCGAAAACCATGAAAAGTGAGAAAGGCTATCGAGATAACCTGACGAGCTTTGAAGGGTTTGCAGTCGAAATTAGAAGATTTTAGCAGGCAAGCAATATATTAGTTTTTAAAATAAGCGGTGAGATTTTGAACAGGCTCTTATTACTTAATATCCTTACTATATCATTTTCCCGTGGCAAAAACAAATTTCATGACTTTGCCACAAAAAAAGACCTGCATTTTCATAGCAGGTCTTTTTTCTGAAATATCAAATCAATTTATTCAACTGAAATTGCGCTCACTGGGCAGCTGTCAGCTGCTTCTTGACAATTGCAATCGCCACATTCCTCGGAGATAACCTTAGATTTTCCATCCTCGATTTTGAACACTGTTGGACAAAGTGACTCACAAGTCCCACATCCGATGCAAAGGTCTTCATTTACTACTGCTTTTGACATATATTTTTTATTAAAAAATTAATTATTTAACCTCTATTTGATATCTAAAATATCACGGAAATATCTCCAGCCGAATTGGTATCAAGATTTTTTTCAAAATCTTGCATATCAGCCTTCACAAAATCAACTATGGCCGTCTCTTTGTTCCAGCGATAATCTTTAAGCAAAATCAAAACACTCATATTTTTTTCTTGTTCCAACAGCCAATCAGCAAAATCCTTTTGACGCACTATAACTTGGCTAATCTTAACCTTATCTATGCCATCTTCAGTCTTTTTATCATCCACTTGGACAATGTGAAATCCAATGGAACTTTCAATCACATCACTTTGATCGCCTTTTTTCATAATGAAAGCCGCTGTAGCAATTTCCGGCATCATTTGATCAGCTGTAAACCAACCTAAGTCTCCGCCATTGCGCCCACTCTCACCTTCCGAATATTTTTTGGCCACCTCTGCAAAAACTGCGCCGCTTTTCAATTCCGTTTGTGCTTGGGTTATTTTATTTTTTGCCTTAGTAAAATCCGCATCATTCTCACGCATATTTTTTTCCAATTCAGCGCGGTACATATCCGGTCGCACAATTTTGTCTTCAAAATCACTCATTGTCCAACCATACAAATCAAGCATAGTTTTGGACACATCCGTTCCTCCATTAGACAGTTGCGAAATTTCCCGATCAACATTTTGTGAAACCATAGCTTTGCTGATAACAATATTTCTGTCCGTCGCCAATTTTTCAATAATCTTATTTTCGATCAATTTGTTCAGCAAATCTTTTTCTTTGATTTTCAGTCTCTTTTGCCCATCAGCTGTGGCAAAATCAACTCGATAGCCAATGTCCGAAAAATTTTGATTTTCATAGAATTTTTTGACTGAGGCTAAATTGTCCGCCAATTCACCAGAGACCACTAAAGCATTTCCAGAAACAATCGCCACTGGAAAATGCAACAAATTAGCTGCCTTGCTTACTGCTGAATTGCGCATGCCAAAACCATAGAACAAAATTGCCATCGCCAAAACAAACGCCAAAAGTATAGCCAGACAGGATATGATAATTGTGCTTAGTTTGATATTTTTTTCCATTGTGACTATATACTTAATATTTGAATAAATAATTCCACCACTTTTGATAATTCGGCAAAGATTCTTTCTTTTCTGGGCTGCTAATTCTGACGGGTTGTTCAACTGCGCTCTCCTTAACCATATTTGGCCGCACCACAATCAAGTGTTCGTCTGGCTTTTGCTTGTTCAATTCCTTGCTTTGTTTTTCAGCATAATCACTGCTTCCATAATAGGCCAATTTTTCTTGTAGCATGGAATTGTCTCGACTGATGCGGTCTTTTTCTTCTATCAAAGCATTGATGATGTCTTGTTTTTGTTTTTTCTGCTGTGTTTCTTTGTAGATTGAAAAAATAACCAATCCCAGAATTACCACTCCCACCAGCAAACCGATTTTTATCAAAATTGGACTGATATTTATTTTGTCGCGCATAATCTACATATTCATTAAGGCTGGAGCGACTGTAAAACCAATCATCGCCAAAACCGCCAAGATGGAAATTACCACCCAAAGCTTATGCATCAGCTTAGTTCTCTTTTTTATACTCATAAAAAACAACTTTAAATTTCATTTAAAACCATATGGTTATTTTAGCAAATTTTGCCTCGCAAGACAACTATTAGAACAACTTGTTTGGACTTAGATATTTATCCAGGGTGAAAATCCAATTTTCATCGTTTTCTAAGCCATTCTCACGCGCCATCACTTTTTGATTGAAAAGCCATGCTAAATAGCCCACGTCTTTTTTGGCCACTTCACTCACCTTCTCGCCCATATATTTTCCAAAATTGAATTTTTTGATCAAAACCGGACGAGCGGAAATTTCCATCATTTCTTGCAAAACTCTTTCTTCAGAGCTAAGGTCAATTAGCATTTGTTGAAAATATCTTTCGAAAAGTCGTTCCAAAACCCGCACATCTCCCAAGGCATCATGCGCTGAAGCGTTCTCGACTTCTAAATCAAAATAGTAACGCAAATATTGCAAATTATATTTCGGAATCTCGCCATCCACATCCAAGTGTTGCGCGATTTTCAAAGTATCGATAATATTTTTGATCTCAATATTTTCTCGTTTCAAAATCCCCGCGTCAAACTGCGCATTGTGTGCCACCAAAATATTGTCGCCAGCAAAAATGTTTTCCACATCCGTTTTCATCTGTGAGCCCTCGAAAGATTCTTTGTCAGCCACCATTTTGTTGGTGATATGCGTCACTGACATCGCTTCAATTTCAATCGGCACTGGCGGTTTGAAAAGCGCCTCAACTTCTTTGCCAGCAAATGAATAGGCCACCTGACACAATCGCCCATCTGCGCCAATACCAGTGGTCTCTGTGTCCAAAAATACTAAATTGCTTTTATTCATATTTTTTTATTTTTATTATATTAGAAGTGATTTGCATATTCGCATCATTCGCATACATTCGTAGATTTGTATTATATTTTTATTTCTTCAACACCGCCAAAAAAGCATCCGATGGAATGTTGACCTTGCCGAGACTTTTCATTTTTTTCTTGCCGCGCTTTTGTTTGTCCAAAAGCTTATTTTTTCGCGTTACATCGCCGCCGTATAGATAGCCTGTCACATCCTTGCGATAGGGCTGAATGTTTTCACGCGCGATGATTTTTCCACCAATGGCTGCCTGCAAAATAATCAAAAAGTTTTGTTTCGGCACTGAATTTTTCAATTTTTCTACAATCGCCTTGCCTTCGCTGACCGCCTTTTCTCTCGGCACGATGCGAGAAAAAGCTTCATATTTCTCACCAGCGACCAAAATATCCATCTTCACCAAATCGTTCGGTCGATAGTCTCTGATTTCATAATTGAGTGATGCATAGCCCGAAGACGCGCTTTTCAAATCATCATGCAAATTCGTAATCACATCCGTCAGTGGACAATCGAAAGTCAAAATGATTCTTTCGCTATCGATATATTCCGTATTCACATATTGTCCGCGCGTGTTGCGCATCACTTCCATAATTGAACCGAGATAGTTAGCTGGCGAAATGACATCTAATTTAGCATAGGGTTCATAAATTTTGTCCAAAACTGAAGCATCAGGCATTTCCGTGGCTGAATAAATCTTGGTGCGCCCAGGTTTATTTTTGACTTCAATTTCATACACAACACTGGGCGTGGTGATGGTTGGACTAATTTCAAATTCTCGTTCCAATCTTGATTGAATGATTTCCAAATGCAACATACCCAAAAATCCGCAACGAAAACCACGGCCAAGTGCCTGGCTCGACTCTGGTTCAAATTCAAAAGCGGCGTCATTGAGTTTCAATTTATCCAATGCGTCGCGCATGAAGTTATAATCATCACCTTCAGTTGGATAGAAAGACGCATACACCATTGGGGTCACTTTCTTGTAACCTGGCAACGGCGTGATCAAATTGGTTTTGGCGCGCTTATCTTTTTCATACATCAGAGTGTTGGTGATGGTGTCACCCACGCGGCAAAACTCCACGCTTTTGAAACCCGTCGCCAAATAACCAATGTCGCCTGCTGTCAAAAGATCAAACTTTTGCATATCTGGCTTGAAATATCCCACTTCCACCACATCACTATCTGCCATACCAGCCATCATCGTCACTTCGTCATCACGCTTCACTCGACCATCCAAAACTCGCACATAGGCCACCACGCCTTTATAGGTGTCATATTTTGAATCAAAAATCAAAGCGCGCAAAGGTTTTTCAGCGTCGCCTCGCGGATGTGGAATTGTGCGCACAATTTCTTCCAAAAGTTTATCCACGCCCAAACCAGTCTTGCCAGACACTTCAAAAATTTCTTCTTCTTTGCAACCCAAAACATGAATAATTTCTTTTTTGACTTTCGGCGCATCGGCATTGGGCAAATCCACCTTGTTGACCACGGGAATGATTTCCAAACCCTGCTCAATCGCTAGATATAAATTCGACAAAGTCTGCGCCTGCACGCCCTTGGTGGCATCCACCAACAGCACCACGCCTTCCACTGCGGCCAATGACCTTGAGACTTCATAACCAAAGTCGACATGTCCTGGAGTGTCGATCAAATTCAAAACATATTTTTGCCCATCCAATTCATAATTCATTCGCACGGGTTGCAATTTGATGGTGATGCCACGCTCGCGCTCCAAGTCCATTTGGTCCAATAGTTGCGCCTTCATATCGCGTTTTTCCACGGTTTTTGTCAATTCCAAAAAACGATCAGACAAGGTAGATTTCCCGTGATCGATATGCGCGATTATGGCAAAATTTCGAACATTTTTCTGATTCATAGTATATCTAGCTTAGCCTAGAATCGCAGAATAATCAAGAATTATGAATAAACTCCTAAATCCCACTTACCTCTTCTGTGCTTTCGAGGATGATTTGTTTGTTTTTGAAAATCTTGCGAGTGAAGGAGTCACGGAACAAGATGAATTCTTCCAGCTTGAGTAGATAGCTAATCCCGATGAAAATGGCAAAGCCTACGATTAGTGAAATGACTAGTTGCGCAAAAACACCCACGAAAGTGTCGAGATTTGCAAAGGAAGCAACTAGGTATTTTGTAATTTGAATTCCAACACCCGCCACAACTGAAGCCACCGCAATTTTAGAAAGCGATTTGATGATATTTTTGTCATCCAGATTATCAAAACGCGCGCGCAAGAAAAACAACAACAAAAACATTTGCACAATATTGGCCAGTGAAAAAGCGATAGCTAAGCTCAAAATCTGAACATGACCAATCAGCAAAACCACTGTGATAATATTTATTGCTTCCACCACAATAGCAATGTAAAAAGGGGTTTTTGTATCTTGCAAAGCATAAAAAGATCTGGCGAGAAGTTGCACTGCACTTTGCGCAAACAAACTAAAAGCCAAGATTCCCAAACATTGAAAAGTCAAAATGGTGTCCTCCCAATCGAATTTACCGGCACCTAGGACTACTCGCACAATTTGTGCCCGCAACACAATCATAAACACACTCAGCGGAATAACGAAGAACAAAATCTGACGGAAAGTTTCCGAAAATGCTTGCACAAATTTTTCTTTTTCATCCTTAGCTGCCAAAGCCGCTAGAGTTGGAAAAACGGCAATGGAAAAAGAAATACCAAACACACTAAATGGCACACTGGCCAAGTTCTGGGAAAAATTAAAAACAGCCAAACTACCGGCAGCCAAAGTTGAAGCAAAGATCGTGATGATCATCAAGTTGAACTGACTAATAGCAATGCCAGTCATTCTCGGCAACATCAAAGTGAAAACTTTGCGCACATTCTTGTTTTTCCAGGCTGAAACAAATTCCCAATTGTGCTGATAGCCCAATTTTCGCACCGTCACATATTGCAACAACATGTGCATCAAAGCGCCAAACACCACGCCCCAAGCCAAACCAACTGGTCCCAAAAATCTCACCAACACTGCAATACCAAAAATAATTCCAATGTTATACAACAGTGGCGCCACGGAATAGACTACGAAATGCTTCATAGATGTCAACACTCCACCCATAATCCCGCTGATGCCCAACAGAATCGGACTCAAAAACATAATGCGCGTAAACAACACTACGCTTTCAATTTTTTCCGGTGAAAATCCCGGCGTAAGCAGTTTCATCAAAAATGGCGCAAAAATCGCACACACAGCAGAAACCAACACAATAAACAGCAAGGCTAGATTCATAATGCCATTAGTCAATTTCCAAGCTTCTTCATCATTATCTTGACTGCGTAGTCCCGTAAACACTGGAATAAAAGCCGCGCTCATCGCGCCCAAAATCAACAAATTGTAAATCAAATCTGGCACCCGAAAAGCCGCATAATAGACATCCAGTGTGTCGCCTGCGCCAAAAGTTGAAGCCAGCATACGATCGCGCACCAGACCCAAGAGATTGCTCAATAAGCCAGCTACCGTAATTACGAAAGCAGCTGAAATCACCGACTCAGTCGGCCGAGAATTCATAAGGAAATTATTTTTAAAAAGTTTTTGAATCATATTTTTATTTAGTTACAGAGCCTTAACAAACGCTACGCCTAAAAATTTATCTGTTTTCAAATCAGTTTCTTTTTTAATAGAGTTGCCTTCTCGAACAGCATCTTCTGGATAATTCCAAATTGTTTTTAAATTATCAGGATAAATAATTTGTGAAATAAACTGGCTGCCCACACTGCCAGATTGTTTTTGCGCTAGCAATGAATAGCTATCCGCCGCCGTGCCAGAAGTCGAATTTGAGAAAATTTTGAAAGGTAATAAATATTTATATGTCACTTCCACTGTTTCCTGCGGACTGACATAAATCCAATTGGCAAACACGGTTTTATCGGAATCTTCATAAACTCGCGTGCCACTCTCTTCATCAATTACAATTGAATCTTCTTCTGTCTGCACTTGCGCGTCATGTTTGAAGGCCAACGCCGCATAATCTAACGGCGGAGTATTGAACTCACGGGTCTGTCCCTGCGCTGAAATCAAAGTTGAGCCTTTCGGTACATAAACGCGCATATAATCCGCGTTAACTTTGTTCCACCATTCCTTGTCCAAATTACCTCCATTATGATGACGCTTAACCGTCACCGTGTCAATCACTGAGCCATCAGATTGAATCTCAGCTTTGTGCGAAATGGTTTCGTCCACCACGCCATCCGTCTTATAACCATTTATATTAGTATTGATTATGCTCAGATAATCTTTTTGCGTGTTCAAAACTTCGCCCGACCAACCGGCTTGCGACAAGATTTTTTCAATGTCATAATTTTTTGAATAAATCAAAATTTGTTTTTCATTCAAACTTTGCATCAAGACATTCATCGTCTTGGCCATATCAGCAAAATTTTTCGTCGTGAAAATTTTGTCTAAAATTTTCGGCGCTAAATCCGCCAAAATCTTTTTCGGTTCGTTCAATTCCTTATCATAATCCACTTCCACTTCATATTGAATTTGCTCGATGAAATTCTCGCTGTCCACTGTCACGCCATAGTCTGGCATTTCAATCGGTCCAGTTACTGCCAAAAGTTTCTGCATCACCACTGGGGTCATCGTGATTACGCCGTCCACCGTAGGCCCACCCGTTTTTTCATAAAACCAAGCAGCCTTTTCGGCCGATTTTGGAAAATCAGGAAACCAATTACTGTCGTGCAAACTCCAAGCCGCGGAAATTTTTTGAATTGGCGCTGGTGGAATAATCTGTGCTCGCAATTGTCCATCTGGATTGAAGATTCCGTCAATGAAAAATTTCTTGATGCTGCCATTGGAAATGTCCATCAGGCCATAGGTTCCAATAAATCCTCCTGTAGCGCGCATCTCTTGATTGTTTTGAAAAAGAAAAAGATATTTTCTTGGACCATTGCCACCCAGCACATCGATGAAAATTTTACTATTATCCAGAAAATTAGACACGAAGTATTTTGCATCTGGTAATTTACCTTTCAACTCCACAAACTGCGCTCTTTGTGCTTCTGGAATATCAGAAACATCCACCTTGTCCAAATTATCTTGCAAGTCATCTACTAGAGTTTTGATTTCTTGCAAATTGTTATCCGCATCTTGGAATATCTTCAAAAAAGAAACAGGCTCGCTATTCTTGTCCAAAGGATTTTTAATGCCATCCGCCGATTGCATAATCTCTCCAGCCAAAACTCCCATGCGCGACACATCCTTGCCAGCTTGCGCAATGTGCGCGCCGGAAGAAATTTTAGACAAACCTGGAATGAAATGAGAAGACTCCACCAAAATTTTTCCCAGACTATCAATATCTTTGGAAATTTCGCCAAATTTATCATAGGCCTCATTGAATTCAAATTTTGATTTGGCAAAATCCTTACCCGCCATACCATCCTTAGCCAGCGACAAATTCGCATAAGCATCCTTGCCCGTACCCAAAACATCATATTTGATTTTCATGCCACGATTGAAAAATCCAATGCCGAAAACCAAAACGAAAATGATGGTCGCCATGCCAGAAAAGGAAAAAGCAAATTTTTTATAATTATTTAGCGTGAATATTTCAGTCCAAGGAATTTCATTTTGTTCCTTATATTCATCAATTCTTTCAAAAAAATTATTCTGTGAAATTTCACTGTCTATTTGACTTTTCTGTGCAAATTCCACATTCACATTTTGCACATTTTCCAATTCCGGATAGAGCGACACTTCTTCATGCAGAACCATCCTCTCTGGTGCGGATTTTTCTTGTGGCATAAAATATTCAGAATCAAATACAACTGATTCCTGCGGAACTTTTTTAATCTCCGCAATTACTGGTACACTTTCTCGTCGCACGGCTGGCTCTGGAGCTTGGTATTCAGATTTAAAAACTACTGGTACGCTGTCTGACCGAAAGGTTTCACCAAAACGATACACCATCGCCATTTGCTCTTCCTTTGGCTTTGCTATAACATTCTGCACGATACCATCGCTTCTCCTGACATCTTGGAAATTTTGTCCACCATGTTGCAGTGGAACAGTTTTCTGTTTTGCAACTTTTTCAGTTCTTTCAAATTGCAAAACCGCACCACTTAGTTTGATTTTTTCCAAATCCAAATCACCCGCCGCATTGACTGGTTTTACATCAAACATCTGTGGGATTATTTTATTTCGATTTTTGTTTTGCATCAATTTAAAACATTTTTGTAAATTTCTTGGGTTTCCTGCGCCATTTTTTTCCAACTATAAATCTTGGTTTGTTCAAAGCCTTTCTTAATCAAATCTGCGCGCAGTTCATTGTTGCTGATTATTTCCTGCATTGCCCGCGCAATCGCCGTCATGTCGAGACCATCAAAGAAATGCGCGCTTTCACCCAACACTTCTCGCATACATGGATGATCCGAAGAAATGACCGGCACGCCCTTGCTCATTGCTTCTAGGGGTGGCAAACCAAAACCCTCATAGAGTGACGGGAAAACATTGGCCAATGACTGATGAAACAACAAGTCCAATGTGTGATCAGAAATGTCTGACAGCAGGATGATGTTGCCGATTTTCTGATCAGTTATCAAGTTGCGCAAACGATCATAAAAATAATCCCGCTTACCTACCAACACCAATTGCAAATCGCTATTTTTTTGTAAAACCTGAGCAAAAGCCAACACCAACCGCTCCAAATTTTTGTGTGGATAGGCATTGCCGACATAAATCAGATATGGTTTTATTATACCATATTTTTGCAAAATTTCTTGCGCATTTTTAGCGCTGAACATACAATGATCTTCGGCTGATTCGTAGGTCACAAAAATTTTATTTTCTACTGCCGTGCCATAGTTTTCTATGATATCTTTTTTGGTGAATTGCGAGATAGTGACAATGCGCTTAGCGCGTGTAATAGCTAACTTAATAGCCATGCGATAAGCTAAAAATTTCAAACGATAAAAAATTGGATGCAAAGTGCTATTCCTCACAGTCGGAAAATGCAATAAGGTCAAATCATGAATGGTCACTACAAACTTCTTGCAATACAAAATCGGCACATTGAAATGTGGGAAGTGCATCAAATCCAAATTATATTTATACAAAGTCCAAGGGAAATATATTTGTTCAGCAAAAGTGTACCACTGATAGTCAGCTAGAACTTTTTTGAAATTGGGATTCTGGGGCTGATATTCTTCAAAATTTTCCTTTTTGAGAAACACAAAATACTCGTTCCCGTCACCCACCGAAACCTTTTCCAAATTCTCTACCAATTTTTGTGTATAGCGCCCCAAGCCCTTTTGTTTGATCCCAAAAAAGCGCGCATCAATGCCAATCCTCATAGTCCAATTATACCACTAAAACGCCAAAAAAAGGAGCTTATCTCCCTCCGTAGAAACGCTTGAAATTATCCTATTTATACATATTCAAAAAAGTCACAACCTCATTGAAATCTCTAGCAATAAAATCAGCTTGAGAAACAACCTTGTCGCGAAAAACATTCTCCACATAGGCAATGAACTTGTGAGCCATGCCAGCTTCTCGAATTTGAAAATCCGTCCAGCCATCCCCAATAGCCACAATTTCACCGTCCAGCGCCAACGCCTCCAATTGTCTAACTTTTCCATTTTCCATCGCCAAAAAGTTTCGCTCATCAAATCCAATGATTTTCCCAGCTTCATCAAAAACAAAATCATTGGCCAATACATTTTCACCCTTGATTCCAAATTCAGCCACCACTGGCACAATGAAATCACGAAATCCTCCGGAAATTATAAAAATATTTTCTGAGTTTTCTTGAAACCATTTTTTATTTTCCAAAAAAGATTGCGAGATATTGTCTTTCAAATATTGCACCAATTCCTGCAAATGATCTTTCGTCGCTGGCAAAACTGCAAATCGCATATGCAAAGACTGTGGAAATGAAATTTTTCCTTCCATTCCAAGATCAGTGATATCCGCAATGTTTTTGGCAATTTCATTTTTGCGTGGATTTCCTTGCAACGCAATATCCGCTAAATCACACAATGATTCGCTTTTCACAAAAGTACTATCAAAATCAATGATAATCTTTTTAATTTTCATTGTTTTTTATTTTTACTTAACAGTATCATCCCAAAAAACATTGGAATAAATGAAAGTAGTTGAAATTTAGTTGGTATATCACCCAACATAACCCAGGCAAAAAATAATGTTAGCAATGGCGAGATTCCACCGATAGCGCCAGCCTTAGCAACATTAATCCGATGAATTCCTTCTATCCATAAAAATTTAGAAAGTCCCAATAAGAAAAACCCGTTGATTACCAAAAATATAAAAGTTCTTTCGGCATGCACCATTGCAAAACTGACTTTAGCGAAATAAGCCACACCAAATATAACAACCGCTCCAATTAAACTTCTAACAAATAATATGGTTTCGCTATTTACCTTTCTCCTCGCTCTTCTTTGAAAGAAATTACCCAATGGCGCGATGAAGGCTGCTGACAAAATAAGCAAATCACCCAGCCTAAACTCATGCACGTTGGGATAAAAAACAATGCTCGCACCCAAAATCATCAACACTGCTCCGGCGATATGTGCCACAGAAATGCATTCTTTTCGCCAAACATTGAAAAAAATAAAGCTAAAAAATATTTCACTCAAACCAATCAAACTTGCATTACCAGAACTAGTATATCTAAGTCCAAAAAAAACAAGCAAGTAAAAAGCGACTCCCTGAATAAATGTCGCCATCATTATATCAAAAAAAGCGTCCCTGTCTCCAATTTGTTGCCAACCTTTTTTGATAGACACGATAATCGCAAAAAATATAGCTGCAAAAAGTGTACTCCAAGCAAGCGCCAACATAGTCGGGACATCTCGCAAAGAAAGAATTGTAATAACTGGAAACAACCCCCATAAAAGAGCTTCGAAAAAAATAATAATTTCCCCCTTTCTTTCTTCAGACAATACTCTTCCTGAAATCAACATACTCTTTATAAAAACTTTTTTAACTTATGCATTTATATTCTAACTCTATTTACTGTCCTCTACAACTTGTCTCTATTTTAATTTATTTTTGGCTAACTTATGTTCAACAACATTTTCTTGTGAAAGCTCTTTTAATTTTTTATCCAATTCATAGACCTTCGGGTTCACTTGCAAAGCGCGCGAATTGATGCCGAGCAGTTTGATGCCAGCCAAGGTGCGGACGCGCGACAAGGCCACATAGCCCATGCCGTATTCAAAGGCCTTGCTCAGATCCATTTCCACGGCATCCAGGGTCATGCCTTGGCTTTTGTGAATGGTGATGGCCCACGCCAAGCGCAATGGCACTTGACTGATGGTGGCCAGCGGCGAACCATCTTCTTCAATCGACCATTTCTCCGGTGTGGCAATGATCATCTTGCCGGCCATGGTGTGCACAATTGGAATGCCTTTGGCCGTGAAGCCCGTGACTTCACCCAAAGTGCCGTTGACATAGCCAGCTTCAAAATTGTTCTTCACAAACATCACTACAGCACCTTTTTTGAGCACCAGAGTTTCCGGCGCCAAGCAACCCTTCTTCACTGAGTTGGCGATATATTCTATTCCGGTGCAAGTCATCTTGAATGTGCGTGGCTCTTCTTTGATTTTTTGCAATTCTAAATCATTGATCACATCCACATTGGCATTATGCGTATAAAGTTTGGTTGGGGTGATTTTGTTTTTGATGACTTTGTTTTCTCGCGCTGTCAAAAGTTGCATAGTTTTTTCATCACAAGACCGCGAACGAATGTCGCTCAAAATTTTCAACATTTGCCGATCCTCTTGTCGATGTTGTTCTTCCAGATAGCAAACTTTTGGACGCATCTCTTCCCAAGCATCCGATTGATTGACCAAAAAAGTTTCTTGACCAAATTTCGTGATGGGTGGCAACTGAAAAAAGTCACCACACAAGATGACTTGCAATCCACCAAACGGCAAAAATGGTTCTCTGAATTTTTTGCAAATACTGTTGATGATATCTAACTGATGCGCATGCAACATTGAAACTTCATCAATAATCAAAACTTGAGTTTTTTCAAAACGCTTTTGATGATAGGCACGACTTTTGAGTTTTTTGAAATCCGCTTCCGTGAAAGTCTCACTGATGCCCATACCCGACCAGCTGTGAATAGTTTGGCCATTCATGTGTGTAGCAGCAATGCCAGTGGAGGCTGTGATAGCCACGCCAATGTTTCGCTCTTTGAGATGGTCAATATATTGTTTCAACAAATAGGTCTTACCGCTGCCGGCTGGACCCGTCAAAAAAACATTGTGTCCAAGTTTCAAAATTTCTAAAGCTGTTTTTTGTTTCATATTTTATTGACCAGCTTCAAAAAATCTTCAGCTGGTTTTGTCCAAGAGAATTTTTTGGATTGGATGAGGCCTTTGTCAATCAGGGAGTTGCGCAATTCTCTATTGTTGAGAATTTCTTTCATAGCCAAAAAGATTTCATCGGGTTTATCTGGGTCAATCATGATTGATCCTAGGCCAGCGATTTCTGGCAAGGATGAATTATTAGAGGTAATGACTGGCACGCCACAAGCCATCGCTTCCAAGGGCGGAAAACCAAACCCTTCAAACTTGGATGGATAAACAAACAAGGATGCCAAATTCAAAACAAATTCCTTATCATCTTCTTCCACGAATTTAACCACCACAATATCATCCTTACAATCAGACTGCTCAATTTCTGCAAAGATGTCATCACTCAGCCATCCTTGCGACCCAGCAACCACCAATTTATATTTTGCCATCTCAGCTTGGCCAGCCTCAGCTGCATCTTTTTGCAATTGCGCATAAGCTTGAATAATCGCAGAAATGTTTTTGCGCGGCTCAATGGTTCCCAGATATAAAATAAATTTATATGGCAATTTATATTTTTCTTTGACCCTGATCAAATTTTCGTTGTTGCGGTCAACAATTTGAAATTTTTCTGAAATCCCGTTGTAACTGACTGAAATTTTATCTGGATTTATTTTATATAAATTTACGATGTCATTTTTGGTTGAATTGGAAACCGCAATAATTTTGTCAGACTGCTGACAGATTTTTTTCGAATTGATAAACATGTGCCAAAATCTTCTTTTCCAAGAAAAAGTTTCCGGATATCGCTCAAACGACAAATCATGAATAGTGGAAATCAATTTAGTTTTTTGGCTCACACTGCCAAAGATGATGTTGGGCATGAAAAAAATGTCCGCTCCGCCAATCAGCTGATCAATTTTCGGCCAATTCAAATACCAAAACAAAAAATTCAACAACTTATTAGGATAGTTGAATTTTCGCAACGACACATTTGGATATTTTTCAAGCCAAGCAAAATCCGCTTTCGCAGAGCGAAAGGAATTGAAAAAAAGGACGAATTCATCCCGCGTGTCTAAAGTGAAAATATTTTGCAAAAGATTGCGAGTATATTCTTCCACTCCCGTTCGCCGACCTTCCGCCAAGCATCTGACATCAATTCCGATTCGTGCCATATTTTTTCTATTTCAATTCTTATTTCAAGTAATGTCGCAACATGATAATCCAAAATCCCAAAAATATTCCCATTGCCAACGAAGCTAGCAACAGAATAAGCGGACTAACTCGATCCTGCACGATGACTGGATTTTGCGCCACTACCGCAAACCAAGTATTTTCATTTTGATTCTGATTCAAGGCTTCAGTGTTTTTAGTCACACCTTCCAATACCGCTGAAGAAATTTTCTCAGCTGCATTTTCATCTTTGACTGAAAAAGAAACTGATACCACTTGTGAAGAAAGTTTTTCTGCTACAAAAGTTTTTGACAGTTGGCGCAAACTCAAGCTAGCCGAATCCATTCCTGCCTTGTCCAGCACATCCGCCACTGTGCGTGGATTCTTGAGCCACTGCACAATTGTTTCCGCAAATTTTTCATCCGCTTGCAGACGATAGAAATCATCATAGCGATAGTCGGCGGTTTGTTGAAAGCCACTACGCGTGATGTTTAGCGCTAATGAAGCTGAAAATGAAATCGGCTTCAAGGTGAAATAGGCAAAAGTTCCCAGAATAACAATTGCAACAATGGACACAAATAACTTAAAGTTGTCTTTGAAGATTTTTAGATATTCTTTTAATTCCATATTCATTAAAATCATAAATTCTAAATTACAAATACCAAATAAATTCTAAATTGCAATTTTCAAAATTCAAAACAGTTTTTTAAATTTTGGATTTTAGTTATTGTGATTTATTTAGGATTTGCAATTTTGGATTTTGGATTTTTCTTACTAATCCTAAAAAATACAAATTACACTGGCCTCAATTTAATTTTTTAAACTTTTTATATTCACCTTCGATATATTCCTTTATTCTAGCCTTAAATAGGCTTTTGTCAAACTTTTTGGCCTTTTCTCGGCTATATTCTGGGTCATATTGCAAAGCGTCCAACTTCTGAATAGCTGACACAATGTCTGAAACGGTCTGAGACTCAAAGAATATGCCTGATTTGCCTTCTTCTACATGTTCCACCACATCTCCGCCTCGGAAGGCCACAATCGGCTTGCCAGAGGCCAGTGCTTCCATTGCTACAATTCCAAAGTCCTCCTCTTGTGGAAACAAAAAGGCTCGACATTTAGCATAATATTTCGGCAATTCCGAATCTGGCACACGACCCAAAAATTCAATATTTGAGTTAGCTAATTTCTGCAATCTTTTCATTTCTGGACCGCGACCAATGATTTTTAGCTTAAGCCCCAATTTATTGAAAGCCTTGATGGTGATGTCATGTCGTTTGTAGGCCACGAGCCTACCCACCATCAGAAATGACCCGTCATTGTCGTTACTGACTGAGAATCTTTCTACATCCACGGGCGGATGAATGACGGTGCTATCGCGTTTATAATATTTTTTAATTCTTTTCGCTACAAAATTTGAATTGGCGATGATCTTATCTGGTCGTTCAGCGCTGACTCGATCCCAAATGCGAATATAGTTCATAAAAAACGGCACCAATTTCTTTACAATATTGGGGAAATCAAAATCACTGGTATATTTCTGACAATCATCCCACGCATAGCGCATCGGGGTGTGCATATAGCACAGGTGCAATGTGTCTGGCCCGGTGATGATGCCTTTGGCATAGCTAGAAGAATCTGACAACACAATATCATAATTGGAAAAATCGAACTGCTCAATCGCCATGGGCATGAACTGCGGAAAAATCCGATGATGCCTTTTGGCAAATGGCAATTTTTGAATAAAAGAAGTTTTGATTTTTTTGTCAGCAAAAACACCATGCATCAACTCTTTGTTGTACACCAAAGTATAAATTGGAGCATCAGGAAAAAGTTCAGTAAAACATTCCAGCACTCTTTCCGCTCCGCCATATTGAACCAAATAATCGTGAACTAAAGCTATGCGCATAAATTGAATCTTTTCTCTATTTTACCTTTTTTTCGAGTTTTGAACAAACAAAACTGAATTGATTAAAAAAGGGCTTGCAGATTAGCTAATCTGCAAGCCTTGCCCGAGCAACAGCATTACCCTCCTCCCCACCCCTTAGTAGATTTTGGTTTTATTTCCTTATTGCACTTTGTGCAAAAATATTTATCATCCACTAGATAAACTCTTTCACCACACGCACAGGTTATATACCTCATTCTCCACCTCCCAAAGAACTATTTTTAGTTTTTCCAAACAAAAAAACACCCAGAAAGGTGCCAGCACTTGTTTCCACTCATCAACTCTGTTCATTTGACATGAACGACTTTGATTATCCCATGATTACGGAGGATGCCGAATTTTCACTCTATGCAAAAATCACCTTTCCCGAGTTCTCGGGATAAACTAGACCCAACCCTCTGATATTATTCAGAGGATCTAATTTGTAGGTTTTGTAATTGTTAACTTGTATTCTCAGTATAACATTATTATGTAAACTGTCAAAGGTATTTTCAAAAACTTTTTTTGAAAAACAAAAGAGGGATTCAAATCTGGCTAGATTTAAACCCCCCTCCCTCACTCGATTTTTCGAGCACACCCAATCACTCAGTCACCGGACAATCGGGATAGTGCGGATTGTCATTAAACTTATCCGCAAAAAACTGAGCCCCCTTAACTTCAGGTATGCCGACATTGAAACTGAAGTCCGCAAGGACAGTGACAATGCGAAACTTCACCAAATCACTACATGGCCTTTGGGATAGCTGCCCGATGCCCTGTTTATGCTTCTGATACTCGCAGATTGCCTGCATAGTATCATCGCCAAGCAATCTTATGATGTCCGCAACCAAATCACGCTTCTCAATCCTCTCACCCAACAACAGGATGACAGGTGAGGCATCCGAACTGCCACAATTCGCCATCTGCATAACTTCCTCCCGCTGTTGAATTCTTACTGAAGAAAAAGCACGGATTCTCATTAAGTTTTGTAGCAACTATTGCCACATTCACATCATCGCAAACACGCCGGCAAAAACGCAATGCTTCTAAGGTATGAACCAGAATGATCCCTTCTGCCCACTCTCCAGAAAGATATTTGACATCCTCTGGATTATTGCCAGTGCTGTAGTTAAAAATTGCTTCCTTAATGTTGTCATCCAAGGAAGCTACTATCTCTTCAAGCACTCTTGCCATACACAACCCCCTCAGCAAAATTTTTTGATAAAAATCTCTCGTCAAGAGAAGTCTCAACTAAGTTATTCAAAGAACACGAAACCTCTATTAAAAATTCTTTCTTTTTCCAAACAAAACTCCAATTGTTTTGAGACATATCTGCACATCCAGCCACAACGACCAGTTTTCAATATAATATAAATCCAATTTATACTCGTCTTCAAAATCCAAATCTGAACGACCAGAAACTTGCGCCATACCTGTCACGCCAGGTTTAATAGTCAACAATCTTCTGTGGTAATCCATATATTTTTCCACTTCTCGATGTTGGTGCGGACGTGGTCCCACCAAGCTCATCGAGCCAAACAAAACATTGAAAAATTGTGGCAATTCATCAATCGATAATTTTTCAATAAAACCACCAACCCTAGTTTTACGAGGATCTTTTTTGATTTTATACAATGGCCCCTTTCGAACACTTTGCGTTTCAATCAAATCTTTTTCCAATTCCAAAGCTTCGTTCACTTTCGGGTTTTCACGAGTCACGCAACAATCCCATTTCATATAGCGGAATTTGTACACAAAAAAGCTTGCGCCATCGTTGCCCACTCTTTCATTTTTATAAATAATTGGGCCCTTGCTATCAATCCAAATTGCCAGAGCTGTTAGAATCATAATCGGCGAAGTCAAAACAATTCCAATTACAGAAGCGACAATATCAAAAGTTCTCTTCAAAATCTTACCCCAACCATCCAGAGGCGTGTGCTTCACTTCAATCAATGGCTCGCCATTTAGGACACCAACTTCATATTTAGAAGTCTGCAGGGTGGTCGGCATATATTTATATGTGATATTATTGAGCGCGCAATAATCGATTAATTTTGCCTGATCATCATCCGTCACTGATGGTTCACATAAAATTATTTCGTCGATCCCTTTTTCTTGGCGAATTATTTTAATCACTTTCAAATGCGCCGTTTCAATCTGATCGATAATGCGATAACCTAGATTCTTATTCTGTTTGATTAGTTTGGCCATCGTATCCATCTTGCCATTGCGACCAATAAGCAAAACGCGATGCACGCCAATACCTCTACTCTTCAAAAGCCATTGTTGAAAAAGTTTCAAAATATATCTTCCCAGAATCACATAAGCCACTGCCATGAGCCAGGCAGCTAGAATTATAAAGCGCGAAGAAAACCATTCTCGTTTCAGGAATATCAAAATAATAATAATGACCAAACCAATGGAAGTGGCGCTGAAAATCTTCGCAGCTTCTTTCCAAAATTTTCTCGTCACGCGAATATCATACAGCCCTTCGACGGCATAAATCAAAATAAAAAACGGCGCCGTAGCCAGAGCTATTTTTATATATTCATTTAAATATACACCATTGAGCGTCAATGACTTTAATTGAAAATAATCCAAAACCATTGGCAATTCACGCACAGCAAAAGCACTGACCGCAGCCAGTACTATCATCAGAAAATCAATTGGAACTTGCAGACCGCTAAAGAATAATTCGGATCGTTTCATAGTAAAACTCACTAATTTAAGACAAATTTAAAAACTAATTTTCACGAATATTTGCGCTGATTTGTTTTTTATTAGCATCTACTTCGCGAGTTCTTTGAATTGAGGATTTTCAAGGCAAATCTATAAGCCGGATTTTGTTGAAAGAAATCATTTATCTAGGCCAAACATTGCTGATTGGCTCTTGCAGTACCCGCCAATACGAAACACTATAAACTTCATCGAAACACTATCATGAAATTCACAATGCTTCGCATTGGCGTACGACCTTGCATCTAGGTAAGGATTTAGCCGTTTCACTCCTCGACTTCACTCAGAGCAAGCCCTAAGTTTATTTCGAAGACTATTCCGCTTTTATACGGAATCTGCAATCCTTTCGAATTACAGCGTCTCTGCTCGCACCTCGTAGGTTACCCTAGACGGGTATTACCCGCTACCGATCCATTGCAAAGCAATGGTTGATGTCCGGACTTTCCTCCTCGACTTTGACGTCGAGGCGATTTCTCAATTTACCTTGAAAATTCCCAATTCAATTATTAAAAAACACTTCTTATCATAATTCATTTTTAGGACTTTGTCAATCATTGAAAACAAGTATTGCTTTATCTAAGCCACTAAATCGCCTTCAAATTCTTTTTAAGCTCTTTCTGAATCTGCAATTTGTCCATATATTCGCCTATTCTAGTCTTTGTTGCCTCAAGAATCTCTTTCGGCGCTCCGGCTACAAAATTTTTGTTTTTGAGCATGCCTTCATTTTTGGCAATCAGATTTTCCAAATTCACAATCTCCTTGTCAATCGAGATGAGCTCTTTTTCCATATCAATTGATTTGGCAATGTTGAGTTGCAAAGCTCTTTTCCTTGTTGCCACCTGAATCATTTTTGCTTTCACGCCTTTGCCGGTTTCAATTTTGACTCGCGCCAATCTTTCGATGATTTCTTTTTCTATTTTTTTCTTGCCAAAGCCCTCGATCAAATTGACTGGGTCGATGTGATAGCTGGAACGAATGTTGCGAATCTTGGCAATCAATTCTTGCAAATCAGCAAAATCAATCTGCACTTTCGTATCGATACATTTTTTTGGATTCTTCGGCCACTGCGCCATCATCAGCATTTTACGACCATCAAACATTTGTTGATAAATTTCCTCAGTTACAAATGGTGTGAATGGATGCCACAATTTCAAAATTTTATCTAAAACATAACCTAAAACCTTGGTGTTTTTTTCCAACTTGTGAATTTCCACATACCAATCTGCGAAACTGTCCCAAGTGAATTTGCGCAAAGTATCTTGCGCCAAAGAAATGTTTTTGTCTTTCATAAACTCAGTCACGTTCCTTGTCGTTTCTTCGAGTTCGCACACAATCCAATTATCTGACAAAGTTTTCAAATCTTTCTTGCTGATTTTTTCTACCAAGGCAAAGTTTTCATCTGCTTGGGTGCAATAACGGAAAATGTTCCACAGCTTGGTTACAAAATTGCGGAAACCTTCAATTTTCTCTTCCGACAATCTTGAGTCCTGTCCTGGCGCAATGTCCATCACCAAACTCAAACGCAAAGCATCCGCGCCGAATTTATTGATAATATCCATCGGGTCGATTCCATTGCCTTTTGATTTGGAAAATTTCTGCCCATCTTTATCACGCACTAGACCGGTGAAATACAAATTTTTGAAAGGTGTTTTGTCAGTGCGATAACTGCCCATCATCAACATGCGCGCTGCCCAGAAAAACAACAAGTCGCGCCCAGTAATCATGGCGTCAGTTGGATAGAAATTTTTTGCATCTTTGCCATTTGGATATCCCAGGGTTGAATATGGCCACTGACTGGAAGAAAACCAAGTGTCGAAAGTATTTTCATCTTGCACCCAGCCATCACCTTTCGGTTTTTCCAATCCAACATAAATTTCTTGTTCCCCATTGACTTTTGACTTTCGACTTTCGACTTTCGACTTCTCTCGATACCAAACTGGGAATTGCGGACCCCACCAAATTTGTCGCGAGATGCACCAATCTTGCAAATTGGAAAACCACTGAATCAAAATTTTCTTGAAATTTTCTGGATAAATTTCCACCTTGCCAGACTTGATCAATTCCAAGGCTTGTTTCTTGAGAGAAATTTTCTCATCGTCAACTTTCACAAACCATTGATTGGAAATCAATGGTTCAATCACGGTTTTACATCTCTCGCAAACCGAAACATTGTTTGCCAAAGATTCTTCTTTTTCCAAAAATCCCAACGTCTGCAAATCAACCACAATTTTAGCGCGCGCTCCTAAAACATCAAATCCTTCATATTCTCCGCCATTGGCCGTGATTTTGGCCTTTTCATCAATCACAGAAATTTCTTCCAATTTGTGATCCTTGCCGATTTGCCAATCCAATGGATCATGCGCTGGCGTGATTTTGACCGCGCCAGTTCCAAATTCCATATCGATGCGCCGATCAGCGATGACTGGAATTTCCCGATTCTGCAATGGCAAAATTAGATTCTGTCCGATGAAACTCAAGAATCGCTTGTCCTTCGGATTGACGGCCACCGCCGTGTCACCCAGCATGGTTTCTGGACGCGTCGTGGCCACGGTCAAAAATTCCTTGGAATCTTTGACTGGATATTTAATATAATATAATTTTCCCGCTTGTTCTTTGTGCTCCACCTCCACATCAGCCAAAGCCGTGCCACAACGTGAACACCAATTGATGATGCGATGCCCTTTGTAGACTAAGCCGTCTTTATACATCTGCACAAAAGTTTCCAATGCAATTTTGAGGCCTGCTGGATCAAGAGTGAATTTTTCACGTGACCAATCTGCACTGATACCAATTTTCTTTTCTTGCGCGCGCATATACTGCGAACGATCCATACAAAAATCATAACAAGCTTGATAGAATTTTTCCCGTCCCATCTCATGGCGGCTGATGCCCTGCTCGGCTTTGAGTTTTCGTTCAAACACCACTTGGGTTTGGATGCCAGCATGATCCTTGCCTGGCAACAATAAAACCTTCTTACCTTGCATGCGCTCGAAACGTCCGAAGATATCCATCACGGTATAGCCACTAGCATGTCCCAGATGCAATTCACCATTGGCATTGGGTGGTGGCAAAACATTGCAATATTTTTTAGTTGACTTGATATTGTCCGGGTTGAAAAAACTGCTCCCTTCCCAGAGTTTATATATCGCGTCTTCGCGCTCCTTGAAATCAAATTGTTTAGAAATTTCTCGCATTATAATTTATCTTAATTCCGCATTCAATTCCTTTTCAGTTTTTGTGCGGATTTTTGCTTGGATCTCATTGATTTCTTCATTGGTCAAAGTTCTTTCAGATGAACGATAGGTTATGCGAAAGGTGTAGCTCTTTTTGTCCGCACCAAACTTTTCCTCATTCTCATATTCATCCAAAAGCTTCACTTCCTCAATTAGATTGTCCGCATAATCTCGAACGATTTCATAATAATTATTGAGGCTTATGTCCTTATTAATGACAAATGAAATGTCTCTAGTAGTTGCGGGAAACTTGCTAACCTCTTTGAATTTACTGTTGATGTCTTTGAATTGACTTGTGATTCTTTCATCAGTCGACCAGATAATTCGAATATCCGGTATTTCCATTTTTATCATTGCCAATCTCTCTCCAAAACCAAAAGCCCAACCATTGTAGACTTCTGGATCTAGGCCAAAGTTTTTCAAAACAACCGGGCTAACTAGTCCAGCACCATTGACCTCCATCCAATCTCCGTTGAATTTGATATCCATCTCCAAACTCTCTACTGTGTATGGGAAATTGTCTTCCAAAAATTTATACTCAATGTCTGATCCAAAAATCCCCTTGGCCAAATCAATCTGAACATCTTTTAGATCCTGCTGAGTGACAATTTTTTTGTCTTTTTTGCAAATAAACAATCCATCAATTTGATGAAAAGCCGGAAAATGATGCCTGTCTATTTCATCTTTTCTAAAAACAATTCCTGGAGCCAAGGCCTTGATTTCACCTTCTTCTTCCAATTTTTTCAAAACCTCTTTGTCTTTCAAATAGAAAGACCAAAAAGCTGTCATCTGCGTTCTCAAGATATGCACATCATCCAAATAATATGTGTCGGTTTCTCCTCGACTTGGATGATCCTTCGGAGCGTTCAAAAGATCAAAGCATTGCTCGACGGTTATGATTTTTGGAAATTCAACGATATCAAAGCCTTCAAATCTTGGTAAGTTTATTATTTGATCAAATAAAATTTTCACCGGTGAATGTTCTTTTTTTGTAAGGTCCGGCAAAGCCAAAAATCTTTTTATGCGCTCGGCTTTTATATCACTTCTTTTATTCAATTCTTCTATTAACTTTTTTTCATCATTGTCCTCAATAACAATCTTGCGCATATTTTTTTATTTATTCTGATAAATTATTTATATAGTCTACAAATTTCATTCCGACTTCAGCCTTTTCATCCAAAACCATGATTCCACTGTGATCCGAGCCCAACCCAAGTTCATCCGCTGCGCAGAGCATTCCAAAAGATTTCACCCCGCGAATTTCGGCTTCTTTGATTTCAAGCCCATTGGACAATTTTGTTCCAACCGTTGCAACTGGCACAAGCTGACCAACTTGAATATTCGGCGCGCCACAGACAATTTGCAAAATTTCTCCTCCGATGTCTGTTTTTGTCACCTGCAACCTGTCAGCATTAGGATGTTTTTCGATTTCCAAAATTCTACCCACCACCACGCCATCAAATTTCTGGGTCTGTTTTTCCAAGCCTTCAATTTCAGAAGAATCCACAGCCAAATCTTCCCCTTTTTCTTCTGGGGTTGATTTTGTTAGGCCTAAAATATTTTTTAACCAGTTGTAGTTATATTTCATACTTATTTTGCAAATTTTTTGCCTCATTCAAAGCAAAACATTCAATTTATAAAATTTCTTATTCTATTGCATTTCGATTCTTTTCCTCTTCTAATTCTACTTTCAAATGGGCAAAAAGTCAAAACCAGCACAATAAAATAGGAAGGCCGTCAACACACTGGTCGACGGCCTAAAAAAGCAAAATCCTACATAATAAAGTTGTTCCTTTGTGCAACTTTATTCTAGCTCTGTTTTTCATTTTTCTGATACTTGGCAGTATCTTAAAATAATAACAAATTCCAAATAGATGAAACCTAGTCACTTATCCCCTCCTCCCCATATTCAACATAAATAACATGAACACCGCTTTCCTCAACTACCGAGTATCGAGTTAGCCCGCGTTTGATTGCATGCTCCTCAGCTTCATGCCTATCAAATGGAATTTTACGCCAAGCCACGGGATGTGGCTTTTCTAGTTCGCTTTTCATAACTAGCTCTGCCACGTCACACCTCCGTTTCAAAAATTTAAGTTTTTAAACAACCGAAGAAATATTCTATCTAAAAAACAATTTTTGCAAAACCAAATTTTCCAACTTTCAAAACTGCGCCGTCATCAGATTTCGTCAAAACTTTCTGCCAGTCAGATTCACGCGTGCCATTGATCTCCAATCCACCTTGTTCGATTTTTCGACGCGCCTCTCCATTACTCTTGGCCAAATCAGCCAATACTAAAAATTCAATCACCTTAATTTCTTCCCTATCCACCTTTACCTCCTTTACCTCCTCAGGTAGCTCCTTATTCGAAATTGTTTTCACAAAATATTCCTTGGCTTTTTCTGCCTCAATTTCTCCATGATAAATCTTCACAATTTCTTGCGCCAAAACAATTTTAGCATCCCGCGGATTTTCCAGTTGCAAGAGTTTTTCGACTTCTTCCATTGGAATTCTGGTACAATGGATTAGATATTCTTGCAGTAAAGAATCTGGGATGCTCATTATTTTTCCAAACATACTATTTGAGTCATCCAAAAGATTGATAGTGTTTCCCCAACTTGAACTCATCTTTCGACCATCTGTTCCAGAAATAATGTTGGTCATCAAAATGTCTTGTGGTTTTTGTCCAAATTTTTCTTGCAAAACTCTACCAGCCAACAAATTGAATCGCTGGTCTTGTCCGCCCAATTCAACATCCGCTCGCAATTCCACACTGTCATAGCCTTGCATCAACGGATACAAAACTTCTCGCAAAGAAACTCGCTTGCCAGCGTCTAATCTTTTTTTGATATTATCTCTCGAAATAAATTCATGCAAAGAAAAACAATCAGCGTGCTCGCCAATTTCACGATATCCCAATTTGTTCAACCAATCTGCATTATATACGACCTCAACTTTGCTCATATCCAAAAGCTTTCCGGCTTGCTCAGCATAGGCCTGCATATTTTTTTCTACCATTTCTTGAACCAACATTGGTCGCTCTGAGTCTTTGTCTGAAGTATCGCCAATCACCCCAGTAGCATTTCCCACCAAAAGAATGATGTGATGTCCCAATTCTTGCAGATCTTTCAATTTCAAAAGCAAAACCGCCCGGCCAATATGAATGTTTGGACTAGTCGGATCCATGCCAAACTTTATTCTCAGTTTTTCACCGGAAAGTAGTTTTTTTCTTAAACTGTCTTTATTGATAGCCTCGGCAACGCCACGGCTCAAGATCTCATCTATTTGATTTTCCAAGTTTTTTTCCATATGTAAATAATACCAGCCTAAAGGCTTTCTTGCAACACTAATCAAAATAAAACCAGCTTATTTGAAATAAGCTGGTTTTTATATGAAAAGCTAGATTATTGTCCAAATTTTTCATCAATTGTGCCTTGCAGGTCATCTTTACTGACTACGCCATTTTTGAGTTGATCATTGATGAAAGTGGCTGGTGTGCCAGAAAGTCCCAGACTGTCCGCCTCAACTTTGTTGGCATCAATGACAGATTGATATTGCTTTGAATCTAGACACTTGTTGAATTTATTGGTATCCAACTTGAGCGCTCGAGCATAGTCCTTGAATTTTTGTGTGCCGGTGGTTTTACCCCATTCAGCCTGCGTGGCATAGAGCTTGTCGCCAAATTCCCAGAATTTATTTTGTTCCTGAGCGCAAGAGGCAGCCAAGGCCGCGCTATTGGCTTGTGGATGACTAGAAAGTGGCAAATGCTTATAGACAAACAAAGTCTTCTCGCCATAGGCCTTCATCGTTTCACGCACCGTGCTCCACATAAGCTTGCAATATGGGCATTGGAAATCTGAAAAAATCACCACTTTGACGGCTGAGTCTGTTTTGCCAAAAGTCGCATCATTTTCATTGACAGTCGGAGTTTGCAAATATTTCCCTGGTTCCAATCCCAATTCTTGAGTTTTCAAAACATAGTCTTCTTCTTTCTGATCAAACAAAACATTGGCTTGCGCAAAAAATTCTGTTTCTTCCAATCCCTTGTCAAAAATAAACGCTGGCAAAGTTTTGATGCTAAATTTCTCAATCAAATATTTTCCGTCCTGACTGTTGGCATCCACTTCCTCCACTGCGATAGTTGGCAACACGCGATGGAACCACACCAACACTTCCGATGGATCACAGGCCACGCACGCATCATCACTCAAAACTTTCACGTTCATAGCTGGCTCACTATAGGCTACCCAGGTTTTGCCATTGGCTTCGAAGATGTCAGACTTGTTCAGATTTTTGGCAGAAAAACCGCCACCCCGCACAACTTGCGCCACATCCACGAAAAGACTGCCCACAAAAAGTCCGGCCAACAAAATCACAATTGAGATTAGATTTTTAATTTTTGCTTCGTTATTATGTTCCATAAAATTTATTTGATTTATCTAATTTAAATTGATTATTCAGCTGGTTGATTTTCAGTTGTTTGTTGCTCAATGCTTTTCTTCGCCACCTCCAGTTGCATTTGATTGAAATCCACATCTTGTTTGACAATTTTCATCTGCCAATCATCATAGCCAATTGTAACTCGACGCGTGGCTTCTGTTTTAATGGCAATACCTACTAGGATTCCAAGGATAAACAACAATCCAAATTCAATATAGCGATCCGTTTTTTTCTTGCGCTCAATTTCTTCCGGAGAAATTTCAGCTTCAGAAAAATCAACTTCGGCAACTTTTTCTATTTTTTCAACTTCTGCTTCCTGCACTGACTCATTCTCAGTTTTTATTTCCTCATCCATAAATTTGAATTTTTACTAGGATTTATCGACTCCAAACTACTTTTAGATTAGCACAAACAAAAAAGCGCCACAACTTGCGCCCCATTTGCTTCTATTGCGTAATATTTGGTCTTCTGTATTTAAAAACCGCAGCCCAAGGTTTCCCTAGACTGCGGTTTACTGCATAGGCCCTGCTCGTTGAGTTTACAATATTTCAACGATCATTTTTGCTCCGTCCAAAACCTCCTTGCCCTTAGATTCGCCACTAGCGATATCTCGGACAAACTGCTTTAAAAGACCCTCCCTAAGCCCCGATGCCTCAACACCATCCTTCTTTGACAATGCAACCTTGATTCCATTGATTCTGTTTCCAATGTGTTCCAGTGTCATTATTCATCCTCCCGCTAAATTAATATCGCATAAACGACTCAATTACCTGCTTAGAAAAGTACTGTTCTAAAAGGAGATTATCATAAGTCTACTCGAAATGCAACTTGAATATCTATAGCTTTTATATTGTTACTCTTTGCGCAAGGCTTCCATCGGACTCAAAAGTGAAGCCTTGCGAGCTGGATAGAGTCCAAAAAGCACACCTGTGACCACCGAGAAACCCACGCCCAACAAAACTGAATAACCCGAAACGACAAAGTCCACAGCAAAACCAAAGTTGTGGGCGACTTTGCTTGCCAAAAATGCCAAACCGGCTCCCAACGCAATTCCGACCAATCCGCCTATGACTGTGATGAAAATCGCTTCAAACAAAAACTGTTTCAAGATGATGGAATTTTTGGCACCCACCGCTTTGCGCAAACCAATCTCAGCTGTTCGCTCAGTGACCGAAACATACATCACATTCATGATTCCCACCCCGCCTACAATCAAAGAAATCGAAGTCAAAGAAAGCAACAATGCATTGACAATCAAAAAGACTTTATCCAAAATGCCAGCCACCTCCGTGATGGAAGTGATGGCAAAATCATCTTTGTTGGGATCAGTGATTTTGTGTCGTTGTCGCATCAATCCATTGGCTTCATCGATTGTCGCATCAGTTTGAGCCTTGTCTTTCATTTTTATAACCGAAGATTGGACATAATCAATGCCAGCAATTTTTTTCTGATAGGTGCGCATCGGCACATAGGCCAATTCATCGAAATTGAAAAAGCCTGTCGCCCCGCGTTCTTGCAGATAGCCAATCACACGATAATTGGCACCTTTGAGCTTGATATTTTTCCCAACTGGATTCTCATCAGCAAAAAGCGCCGTCTTGACCGCACTGCCCAAAACAATCACCTGATCCAAACTTTTATCCTCCTCGTCAGTAAATCCAACTCCACCAGCAAATTTCGTCTGCTGATCAATATCAAAAATTTGTGAAGTAGTCGCATACAGCATCGTCTGCTTGGTTTCCGGACCATAACTCGCAATAGCCTGTCCGATACTAGCCGCGTACCAGCCCGCTACATTGGACAATTTTCCCACGGCCTCAATATCTTCAATTTTCAAAGTTGTCACTGAACCACTCGAACTGCCTTGGATATTCTTAGTTGAAGTCTTGCTTACTTGCGGTACCTTGACTTCCAAAGCAATGATGTCTGTGCCGAAGGCTTCAATTTGACCAACAATATAACCCTTCACGCCCAAACCAAATGACAAAACAACAATCACCGCCACCACGCCAATCACAATACCCAAAATCGACAAAGTCGTCCGACCAACATTGGCGCGCAGATTGTTGAGAGCTAATTTAATTGAAGTTACTATCTCATGCATAATATGATTCTTGTCATTCCGGCCTTGAGCCGGAATCTACTTATTGTAATTGCGAATTTAAATTTAATTCAATGAAACACAGGGCAGATCCCGGGTCAAGCCCGGGATGACATTTTTTTAATTTATTCATATCTAAGCGCTTCCATTGGCGAAATTTTAGCAGCTTTGCGAGCTGGATAGAGTCCGAAAATGAATCCAATAGCAATTGAAACCGATGTCGCCACCAAGACCGATTGTCCGGAAACAATAAACTGCCAGTCATAACCCATAAAATTCGTCACTACCGTAGAAATTATAAACGCCAGCGCAATACCCAAGACAATGCCGATTATGCCACCCGCTAGGGTTATCGTGGCCGATTCAATCAAAAACTGCAACATGATTGTGCCATTCTTAGCTCCCACGGCTTTACGCAACCCAACCTCACGAATGCGCTGATTGACTGAAATAAGCATAATATTCATAATCCCCACTCCGCCAACTAGCAATGAAATTGAACCAACTGACAGCAAAAAATATTTCAAAATATCCGTGATGTTGGAAATGATCTTCAAAGCTGAAGCGGTGTCGCGCACCGAGAAATCATCATCCTTGGGATTTTTGATATCGTGCTGAATGCGCATGGTCTTGGCCACATCCTCCTTAGCCGCCGCAATTTCATCTGGATTGGCAATTTTCAAACGGATATAGGACAAATGATCGATGCCCAAAATTATTTTTTGCGCCGTTTTGAGTGGCATCATAATCGCGTCGCTTGAACCACCTACGCCAAACCCTGCGCTACCCTTGTCTTTCAACACTCCTACCACTGTGAAATTCTCGTCTTTCACTTTGATTTTTTTATTCAAGGCATCATCAATACCAAATAAATCTTTCTTAGCGCCCGCACCTAACACGACAATGCGCGAAAGACTCACATCATCTTCTGGTACAAAAAAACGGCCTTGTTCCAATTCAACATTTTCCACATTGATATAATCATGCGTCACGCCCATCACTGAAAAAGAAAAATCATTTTTTTGATAGCTCACTGTCTGCACGCCTTGCGCATAAGCACAGCCCGTTTCAACTTCGGGCACATTTTTCTTGTCCATCAAGGCTAAAAAATCCTCATACTTCAAAGTTGTGATGATGATGCCCAAGGCTTGTGCCGGTGGACCTTTTTCATCCGAAGCACCAGGCAAAACTCCCACCAAATTTGAACCGATACCCGACACTTGATCCAAAATCAAAGTCTGCGCCGAACTGCCAATCGCCATAATCACAATCACCGACGCCACGCCAATAATAATTCCCAGCACCGTCAAAAACGACCGAAATTTATTCGCCACCAAATTCCTATATGAAATTTTAACCGGATCCAAGACTCGCATAGCTCGTAAATCTCTAATTTACTTTAAAAGTTCTCCGTCCATTGCAAAACGACGTGTAGTAATTTCTTTGTCGGAAACGATACCACCATCTTTCATCAAGATGATGCGCTTGCCGTGTTCAGCAGTGAAGGTTTCGTGAGTGACGAGGATGATGGTTTTGCCAGCGTCGTTTAGGCCTTGCAAAATTTTCATGACTTGCGTGCCGGATTTGGAGTCCAAGTTGCCGGTTGGCTCATCGGCAAAAATCACGCTGGGGTCATTGACCAAAGCGCGTGCAATGGCGACGCGTTGTCGCTCACCACCAGACAATTGATTGGAAAAATAATCCTTGCGATGTTCCATTCCCACGCTGCGCAAAGCTGACAAGACTTTGGCTGAATTGTCACCTGAGACATCGCCATCATACAAAAGCGGCAACTCCACATTTTCATAAACCGTGGTGCGTGGCAACAGATTGAAAGTCTGGAAAACAAAACCGACTTTTTTGTTGCGAATCTCCGCCAATTCATCATCCGAAAAACCGTTGGCATTTTGACCTTGAAATATATATTCTCCGCCCGTGGCGCGATCCAAAAAACCCAACATTTGCATCAAGGTTGATTTGCCCGAACCCGACGGCCCCATGATTGAAACAAATTCTCCCTCTGCCACATTGAAAGTCACACCGCAAACCGCCCGCGTCGAAACCCCCTCATTCTCATAAGTCTTGCACAGATTCTTAACTTGGATTAATTGACTTGTCATCCTAGTTTGTTTTCGTAAAAGTCACAACCTTCTCCCCTGCTTTCAAATTATTCAAAACTTCTACCATACCATTGTCGCCTGACAAACCAGTTTCAACATACACCTTTTCAACAGAGACGCCATCTGCTTTCAAAACTTCCACATATTGTCGTAGACCCTCGGTCTTAACTGCTCTTTGTGGAATCATCAAAACATCCTCAGCTTGCGCTGTCAAAACATCCACATTGCAACTCATGCCGATTTTGAGTCGCGCATCCGCACTGTCCAATTTCAATTTCACGCGATAATACACCACGTCTTGAATCACTGTTGAAGCTGGGTCAATTTCGACGACTGTCGCAGTGAAAATGTCTTTTTCAGTCAAAGCATCAAAAGTCACCAAGGCCTTTTGCTCAGTGGCAATTTTCACAATGTCTGCCTCAGGAATATTTGATTCTACAAATAAGTTGTCCGGATTGGCAATTGTCAGCACGGTTGCATTCATCACGGCTGTTTCATTGAGATCAATTTTTTTCTCAACTACTGTGCCATCCATTGGGGACACCATCACTACATCACGCATTTGTCGCAAAACCGCATCACGCGCCGCCTCAAATTTCTGCACCACTGCTTTTTGCGCAACACGTTGGTCCCTTGAATACACATCATTACCTTTCATATTATCTAGAGTGTTCTTCTGTGTTTTGATGTCCGCCTGCGCTTGTCGCAATTGTTCATTCAAAACACCTTTTTCAATCACAGCCAAGCGTTGACCTTTGGTCACCTTGTCACCGATTTCAACATTCATCTGTTCAATCTTGCCCGATGATTTGAATGACAAACCAACACTCTCATCTGATTTGAGTTCGCCAGTCACAGAAACAGTCTGTGTCAAATTGCCCTTCACCACATCTTCTGTGGTGTAGGTTGTGGTCGGCGCTTTGGGAGCAAAAAGTTTGTAACCACTAAAAATCACCGCCGCGATGATAACTAACCAAATTATTTTCTTTTTATATTTCATGATTTTTTTTATTACTAAAATAATTTATTTTGCTCCGCGTCCAATGCTTGATTCACCAATGCATCCGCCACTTTGTTTCTCTCACGAAAGACATGGGCAAATTCCACGGTTTTGAAATCCAACATCAAATTCCAAATTTCGATGAAAAATCTTTGAATCCTTTCATCACTCAATTTATATTCATGATTCAACTGCTTCACCACCAATTCACTATCTAGATAGCACTGAATTTTCGATTGCTTGGAATTTTTGCCCAAAAGTTGTTTAAGTTTTTTTAAGCCAAAAATCAAAGCCATATATTCAGCTTCGTTATTGGTTTTCACTCCAATACACTCGCCATATTTCTTGCCGAGCGTTTCTATATAAACCCCAATACCAGCCGGCCCCGGATTGCCCCGTGAACCGCCGTCGGTATACATAACTATTTTTTCATTCATCCCGCACTAACTTTCCAACATAATCAATTTTTGAGATTACATTGAAAACATACAAATAATTAATTTCATGCGCAACCATGGAACTAGCCCACACAACTTGGAAAGTTAGTGCGGGACTCATACTCCTATTTTAACCTATTTTTAGTCGCAAATCAACCAATGCCAATTGCATCTTTTTGTTGCCATTCCACTCATCTTCCTGCAAATTGAAGACCACATCCACCTTGTCGCCTACTTTCAAGTCTAGGAATTTGTCGCCAAAGCTGAAACCAATAGCTTCAAAAGTTTTTGGACTCGCTTGCGCACGCAAAGACAATTTCAAATGCTTACTCCCATTGCCCACGGTTTTCAAATCATCAATCAGCAAATCTTTCATCAAGAAAATCGGCTCTTCGTTGCCTTCACCAAATGGTTGCAAGGCTTTGATGGCATCCACCAAATCCCAATTCACGTCCGCGGGTGAGATTTCCAAATCAATTTCAATAGTTGGCGTGATGTCCAAGCCCACCAATTCTTCTTCAATCAAACCAGAAAGTTTGTCATAAAACTTTTCCATGTTCTCATACTTAACTTGCACGCCTGCCGCTTGCGAATGTCCGCCATAACGAATGAGTAGTTCGGAGCATTTTTCCAAAGCTTTGATGATGTTCATTTGATCGATACTACGGAATGATCCCACAAATTGATCACCTTGTTTTTGAAAGACCGCCGTCGGCTTGTTGAATTCATCAGCCACGCGCCCAGCAATGAGTCCCAAGATTCCCACCTGCCAATGCTCGTTGGAAGCAAAAATCAATTTTTTGTCTTTGAAAGAATTTTCCGCCAAGGCACGCACTTCGCGCGTGATTTCTTTGGTTACCTTTTGTCGATCTTTATTTTTTTCTTCCACCTCCAGTGCCATCAGACGCGCTTTGACCACATCACGCTCAATCATCAACTCATAGGAAATGCTAGCATGATCCATTCTTCCGGCCGCATTGATTCTGGGCGCAATTTGAAAACCAATTTTTTGCGTGTCTGGCACAGAATTTTCATCAATCGCAATGCGTCCCACCTTGAACATTTCCAAAAGTCCAACCCGTCGAGTTTTGGACAACACTACCAAACCATATTTAGTCAGCACCCTATTCTCACCAACCAATGGCACGCAATCCGCCACAGTGCCAATCACCACCAAATCCAACAACCATTTCAACTGTTCCATCTTCGAGTCATCCACTTTTTTCTGCACGGCCTGCGCCAGTTTGAAAGCCACGCCCACGCCAGCCAAATTCTCAAAAGGATAACCGCAACCTTCCACATGCGGATTGATGATTGCCACAGCTTGAGGCAAAATTTTCGGAACATAATGATGATCAGTGATGATCACTTCGATGCCTAGTTCTCTAGCCTTTTCCACTTCAGCAATATTGGTGATGCCACAATCCACCGTGATGATGAGCGTCGCGCCTTCCTTGGCCAAAAATTCAATAGCTGGTTCGTTCATGCCATAGCCCTCCGTTTGTCGATCTGGAATGTAGGCAATGATTTTTTCAAAACCCACATTCGTCAGCGCCTCATACATCAAAGATGTTGCGGTCACGCCATCCGCGTCATAGTCACCAAAGATAGCAATTTTTTCTGAATTCTTTTTGGCCAACAAAATCCGCGCCACTGCTTTTTCCATATCAGCGAAAAGAAATGGATCATGCACATCTTTGTCATAGTCAAAATCAAAAAACTTCTCCAAAGTCTCCTCACCCACCACACCACGATTGGCCAACAATTGCAAAACCACTGGATGAAATCTCTCTTTCAACTCAGCACTCACCCCACCCAACTTCTCCTTCACCTGCCAGATTTTATTTGTCATTTCTTGTATATGTAAAATAGCAAATTTATTTCCGAAAAATTCCTGTCTGAGAATACAAATTTTATCTGAAATTTTCCTATGGCCGTCATTTGATTGAGGGAAAATTTCAGCAATAAAATTTAGTGCTCGAGTTTAATTTTGAGGAAATAAATTTGCTATAATATTTAATTTATCCGACAATTATTTTCACATCCACCGCCACTGCACTCTTCCCGTCATTATAAATCAACACTGGGTTGATATCCAACTCTTTGATATCTGCAATTTCTTGCGCCAATTCCGACACCCCCAACAACATCTGCGCCATCTCATCCGCATTGTGCGCTTTTTGTCCGCGCGTTTCTTCGAATAAAAATTTGATCTTACTGCGCATCAATGATTTTTTTATTTCAGCCAGATTCAATGGCGGCACCAAAAAATTCACCATCTTGAAAACTTCGGTGTAAATCCCACCCAACCCATACACCACAATCGGACCAAATATACTATCCTGTTTGATGCCCATAATCAATTCGGTTTTGATAGACAACATTTCTTGAATGATCAAATTTTCTCCTGGGAAATTGACTTTCATTTGCGCCTGCGCCTGTTGCAATTCCTCTTGATTTTTGATATTCAAAATCACGCCTTGCTTGTCAGTCTTGTGCAAAACTTTGTCACTATCCACTTTCATCACCACTGAGAATTTAGCAATTTCCGGCAAATCATCATCCACTGTCAAATTGCTCACCGCTGGCGTCGCGATGCCATACATTTTAGCTACATCGCTGGCTTCAGAAAATGACAAAGCCGTGCGTTTTTCTTTTTTGACTTTCGCAATTATTTTGGAAACTTCTGCTTGTCGCGCAATGTTCACCACAAATTCTTTCCGATTAGCCACGACTTCTTTTCTATTTTCATTCCAGACATAATAGTCGTTCAGTGCGTTGACGGCCTCATCTGGGAAAACAAAATTCGGCACTTCATTCTCATGCAGTCGGGCAATTTCTTTTTCCACTCTTTCGCCACCAATAAAAATTGTCGCCACCATTTTGTTGGTTCTGTTTTTGAATTCCACAATCTTGCTGACAATCTTCCCGACTGGAGTTTGATCTTGCGCTGTCAGCACGCACAAAATTGCGCCAATTTTTTCATCCTGTTCCAAAACCTCTAAAGCTTTTTCATAACGATCTTCCATCGCATCACCCAAAAGATCGATTGGATTTTCCACCGATGATTCCGCTGGCAAAAAAGCCCGCAAACTTTTTTTTGTTTCTTCGCTCAAATTCACCAATTCAATCGTCTTGCCGCCAAAAGCATCCGTGGTCAAAACCCCTGGGCCGCCCGCATTGGTGATGATAGCCACGCCTTTTTCTTTGGGCGCGCTTGCCACTGACATAGTTTCAATCAAAGCAAAAAATTCTTCCAAATTTTCCGCCCGCAACACGCCGGCTTTTTCAAAAACCGCATCCATAATTTCATTACTGCCGGCCAACGCGCCCGTGTGGGAAGAAATAGCCTTCTGCGCTTTTTCAGTTTTGCCCGCTTTCAAAATCACGACGGGTTTTTTCTGCGCAACGCGTGAAGCCACTTCAATAAACTTCTGACCATTTTCGATGCCCTCCAAATACATACCCACGACCTTGGTGCTTTCGTCATTCTCCAAATATTCCAAAACTTCTGCTTCGCTCAGTTGCATCTTGTTGCCCACAGAAATGATGTTGGCGAACTTGATGTTTTCTTTGCGCGCAATGTCCATAATTGCCACTGCTAATGCACCCGATTGTGACACAAAAGAAATGTTTCCAGCTTGTGGCATGCCACCCGCAAATGAAGCATTGAGTTTCAATTTTGGAATGATGAAACCCAAACAGTTTGGTCCCAAAATGTTCAAATCTTTTTCCTCAGCCAACTTTTTCAATTCTTCTTCGCGCGCCTTGCCTTCGGCGTCAGTTTCGGAAAAACCTGCCGAAATCACCACAAAGTTTTTGATTTTGTCTGACGCCTCACGAATGACTGGCACCACAATTTTCGATGGCAAAACAATGATAGCTAAATCAACTTTCTCAGTGATATCCGTCAAGCTTTTGAAAGTGCGCTGATCAAAAAGTTTCTCATGTTTCGGATTGACCAAAAAAATCTTGCCAGCATAGCCCAACTCCAGAATGTTTCGCGTGATCACATTCCCCACCTTGCCTCGCTCCTGCGAAGCGCCGACGATGGCGATGGATTGAGGATTGAATAATTTATTTAGTTTCGACATATGCTTATTTTAGCGTATTTAAAGCAAAATTTTATATAGCTTAGACATCTATTGACTTTTTTATATTTTTGTGCTATTATTGCAAATCAGTAGTTCTTTATTAAATCAACTGCCCGCTCCCGAGGCCGTAGAAAAAATTTCGGAGAGGAGAAACCATGAAAACATTGATGATCATCAGTGCCGTGGCGGCCCTGGGTATGCTGGCAGGGGCCTTGCTCGTCGGTTTGAACATTGACGAGTTGGCCAAGATCTCCGAGAGCTTCACAAAGCTCGGAGTAATCTTATCCGTTGGTACGCTGGCCAGCACGGCAGTATACTGCGCCACAGATCTATCTCTGAGCAAGAGGAACTAGAAGACCCCCTTTGCTCGACCAATCACCATTCGCCAGTCTCATCGGCGCGTGGTGATTTTTTTATTTTTAAATTTCACTTTCTTTTAATAATCCTTCCACCGCTCCATATTTTTGCACCACGCTGCTACTATTGCTGATTCCCCAATTCAAACATTCTTGCAAACTTTTTTCTTTCAGATGCGCCGCAATGAAACCACTCGAAAAGGCGTCACCGGCACCCAAAGTGTCGGCCACTTTTTCTTTGCGTGCCTCCACATGCACAAATTCTTGTCCAGAAAGTCCCCAAGCGCCACGCGCGCCATCAGTCAAAGCCACAATTTTTGCGCCCAATCCGTTCAATTTTTCAGCTAAAAACTTTTCGTCGTTCAATTCTTCTATTGAAAACTCACCGACCTTTTCTACAATCTCCAATGCTTCATCCTTATTCACAATCACCATTTCCGATTGCACAATCGTGGCCATGACTTTAGCAACATCGCTCTTGAGGTTTTTTTGTCCCGGATTGAAAATCAATTTTACATTCTCGTCTTTGGCCAATTGCAAAACTTTGTCCAATTTGCTTTCCCAATTTTCCTGTGCGTTGCCATTGAGCGAACTGACAAACATCCATTGCGCGCCAACTTTTTTCATTCCATCAGAATCTATTTCTAATTTTTCATTTGAATCACGATCAGAAAAAATAATGCGGTCTTCGCTCGGAATGTGCGCCACGATTGTCGACAAATCTGAGTGATGATCACCAGCCTGAACCAAATCAATGTCCACACCATTTTTCTGTAATTCCTCCTTGATCCAATCACCAGCTTGATCTTGACCTACGCGCGTGCAGCAAAGAGTTTCCACTCCCAAGCGTGCCAAACCACAGGCCACATTAGCCGCGCACCCGCCGATGGCTTCATGTCGAGCTTGTGTAACTTGATATTTCGCGCCCAACTCAAAAACGATCTTTCTTTGCGCCTCCAGATCTTCCGGTGTTTCAATCACCACACCATCCGTGATGGGAAAGATAATATCCTTAGTTGATGAGCCAATACAAATTATTTTCATAAAATAAAAATTATTTAGTTATCCTAATAATGAACTCTCTTTCATGACTTTCGGTTTCTTGATGCCCAAAATATCTAAAATAGTTGGCGCAATATTGCCCAGTTTACCTTTTTTGATTTTCTTATCTTTGAATTTTTCACCAATCACAATGAATGGCACTGGATTTTTTGAGTGGAAAGTGTTGATTTGCTCCGAGTCAAAATCAATCATATCATCCGCGTTGCCATGATCAGCCGTGATAATCAAATTTCCACCGCGCTCCAAAATTTCTTTCGACAAAATTTCAATTTGTTTGTCCAACACTTCCACGGCCTCCACGGTCGCTTTCAAATCACCTGTGTGCCCCACCATATCGGCATTGGCATAGTTAATTGCGATAAAATCATAGGCGTCGTTTTTAATTTTATCCATCACAAATTGCGTAATCGCCTGCGCCGACATTTCCGGACACTTCGCATAGGAATCCACTACTTGGGATTTTATCATCACTCGATCTTCGCCATCTACGGGATCCGCGTAACCGCCATTCAAAAAATATGTGACATGCGCAAATTTTTCTGACTCGGCAATATATAACTGCTTGAGATTTCCCAGGGCCATCGGCAAAGTCGCTGAGATAGTATGTTCTGGAAAAGCCGTGTGCTCATCCAGGCCTGGTCCGAAATCAGTTAGGGTCACGAAATATAAATTCTGCAGTTTATCAATGATAGGCATGTCATCACTCAAAATGCTTTTTTGATCATTAGCTACGAAAAGCTTACTAAACTGACGCGCCCGATCGGAACGGAAATTGTAAAAAACTATTGAGTCATTGGCTTTTATTTTAGCCACCGGATTTCCATTTTCTGTGATAAAAGTTGGCAATAGATATTCATCGGTTAAATTGCTTGCGTAAGCTTTTTCGATAGCTTCTTCCGCTGATTGAGCTTGCTCACCGCGCCCAAAAACCATCACGTCATAGGCTAAGGCTAATCTTTTCCAATTTTTCGCTCGATCCATAGCATAAAATCTTCCAGAAAGCGTGGCGATTTTTCCAATGCCCTCTTCGTCCATAATTTTACGAAAATTTTTCAAATGAGTCAGCGCGCTTTTGGGATATGAATCACGACCATCCGTAAAAAGATGACAGAAAACTTCTTTGACTTTGTGTTTTTTGGCTAATTTTAAAATAGCTCTGAAATGATCTGGGTCGGCATGCGGACTGTCTGAGTTGCCCATCAGTCCCATCACATGAAAATTGCCCTCTGATTTTTCAACATGTTTAACCGCGCCAATAATAGCTGGGTTCATAAAAAAACTTTCATCTCGGATACTATCAGAAATATATTTTGAATCTTGCGCAACAATCCGACCCGCGCCAATATTCATATGCCCTGCTTCCGACCCACTCATTTTGTGATCTTCCAAGCCAACACAAGTCCCAGTTGCGCATAATGTATTGGAAGGATAAATCTCAAATAACCGATCAATGGTCGGTTTTTTAGCGAGGGTTATGGCATTGCCTTTTGATGGAGGCGCAATGCCATAGCCATCCAAGATAACTAAAACTGTGGGTGATTTCTGCTCAGACATACATTATTTTTTATTTTTCAATTCCTCTTCAATTCTCAAAAGTCGGTTATATTTACAAATTCTTTCTCCTCTGGAAAGCGAACCGGACTTGATATACTCCGCTTGCGCGCCCACCGCCAAATCCGCGATGAAATCATCGGTGGTTTCGCCACTTCGATGCGAAATCACAATCTTCATCTTGTTTTTCTTGGCTAGCTTGATGCAATTGATGGTTTCAGTCAGTGAGCCAATTTGGTTCACCTTGATCAAAACTGAATTGCAGGCTTTTTCTTTGATGGCAGTTTCCAATCTTTTCACATTGGTCACCAAAAGATCATCACCGATTGTCATAACCTTATCGCCAATTTTCTCATTCATCGCACGCCAACCTTCCCAATCCTGCTCATGCAAACCATCTTCCACAGAAATTACATTATATTTTGTGATCCATTCGTTATAGATGTTCACCAACATCTCTCGCGTGATGCCATTACTTTCTGGTTTGAAAATATATTGCCCTTCTTTTTCGTCAAAAAATGATGAAGCGGCGGCGTCGATACCAGTATTAACTTCGGTTCCTTTTTTATAACCAGCCTCCTCAATCGCTCGATTCATAAGCTCTAATGGTTTTGAATTGCTTTCAAGGCGTGGCGCAAAACCACCTTCATCACCCACAGCCACACTTTGTCCTTCGGAAGCCAGGATATCTTTCAATTTATGAAAAATTTCACTGCCAGCGCGGAATTGTTCTTTGAAAGTTTTTATGCCGTTAGGTACAATTTTATATTCCTGAATTGAAAGCCCAGAGTCACTGTGTTTTCCACCATTGATGACATTGAACATTGGAATCGGCATTTTTAAGTTCTTGGTTGGTAGTTTGTAGTTAGTAGCGATATATTTATACAACGGCAAATTTTGCTCCGTCGCTGCGGCTCTACAAACAGCCAAGGAAACACCTAGAATTGCGTTAGCTCCTAAATTAGTTTTATTTTCTGTGCCATCCAAATCTAACATTGCTTGGTCAATTAACTCCTGATCTCCAGCCTCCATACCAAGCACTACTTTTTGAATTTTCTGATTCACATTCTCCACCGCTTGCAAAACTCCCAGACCATTGAATCTTTTCTTGTCGCCATCGCGCAACTCTAAAGCCTCGAAAGTTCCCGTTGAAGCGCCAGATGGCACAGCTGCCATTGCCTTCACGCCTGATTCCAGTGTCACCTCGACTTCGACTGTCGGATTGCCTCTGGAATCCAAAATTTCCCGCGCGTATATTTTCTTAATTGCTGACATAGATTTAATTTTTCACACTTATTGTGCGATTCATATTATGTGTATTATATGACTATTATATCACAGGAATAGCCAAACAAAAAACGGGCTTTTTACCCGTTTTTTATACACTCCAAATAATTTATGCTTTCAAAACCTCAATCCCTGGCATCACATTGCCAGCCACAAAGTCTAGCATAGCGCCACCGCCAGTTGAGACAAAAGAAATGTCATCCATCGCATGATTTTTTTCCAAAATTTCCAAGGTTTCTCCGCCACCCACCAAAACAAAAGCACCACTAGCGACGACCGCCTCCAGAATATCATTGGAACTCTTGGCGTATTTTTCATCTTCAAATTTGCCAGTTGGGCCATTCCATGCAATGGTTTTGGCACCAGCAATAATTTCCTTGAATTTTTCCACTGTTTTTGGACCAATATCCAAGCGGTCATCTACAAAATCAGTTGGTAGAATCACCTTGTCAGAAAATTCGATTTTTTGGTCAATGGCTTCATTGGCAATTTTGCCACCGACTAAAATATAATCGTATTTTTCCTCAAAAAACTTGATGACTGGCAGTTTAGTTTCAATCTTGGCTCCACCAATAATCGCCACTGCTGGCGCAATCGGATGGTCTTTGATGATAGTCATTTCATGAATCTCCTCTAGCAAGCGAAAACCTGCACAGCTTGGCAAAATCTTGGTCACGCCAGTGACAGAGGCCTGATCGCGATGACACACGGAAAAAGCATCATTTACAAATACATCAAAATTTTCCGCTAATTGTTTGGCAAATTCTGCGTCATTAGTTTCATCGCCTGCGTAAAATCGCACATTTTCCAAAAGCAAAGCTCCACCCAACATATCATCCATAGCTGTGGTAACTTTTTCACCCACACAATCCGAAACAAAAGTGAGATTGGTGGCCAAAATTTCTTTGGCATCAAAAACGATTTGCTCAAGTGAAAACTCCGGATTTGGCACGCCACCGGGTCGGCCAAAATGGGAAATCATCGCCACCTTGCAATTCTTGTTCAATAGATAATCCAAGGTTTCTTTAGCAGCTGCAATCTTGAAAGACTCTTTGACTTTGTCATTTTCAAGAGACACATTGAAATCCACCCGCAATAAAACTTTTTTACCCTCCAAATCCATGTCCTGAATTCTTTTGATCTCCATAATTTTGAAAAAATTAAAAAAATATTAAAAATTACCTCTACCCATTCCCAACACCGCGATAATCACTCCAATCATCGCTGTCACCATCGTGAAAATCCAAGCGCGCATTGTGACTTTTGTTTCTGGCCAGCCCAAGGCTTCAAAGTGATGATGAATTGGCGCTGCCAAAAAAACTTTGCGCTTGAAAAATTTTTTCGAAGTCAACTGGATAACTACTGATCCAGATTCAATGATATAGATGAAAACTATGACAAACAAAGCAATAGCAGAATTGGTCAGCATCGCTACTACACCTAATGTCGTTCCTAACGCGATTGCTCCTGTGTCGCCCATAAAAAATCTGGCTGGATGAATATTGAACCACAGAAAGGCCAAGAGGGCACCCGCAATGGCCGCACAGAAAGCCGCTAAATTCATTTTGTTATGAAAAAAAGAAATGAACGCGAATGAACTAAAGGCAATTGAAAGCACTCCCGCATTAAGACCATCTAGACCATCAGTTTCATTAGATGAGATAGCTGAAAAAAGAATCACAAAAATAAACAGCGGGATGTACCACCAGCCAATCTCAAAATTGCCCATAGCTGGGATATGAATTGAATTCCAATTTAATTTGAAATAAAACCACCAAGCCCCCAAAGCGGCAATCAGAATCAACCAACCAAATCGCATGATGAAACGCATACCACCACCTTTATTGCTTCCAATTCCCCGAATACTCATCCAATCATCAAACAGCCCAAGAATTCCCGCCGTCACCAAGGTAAAAAGTGGTAGCCAGGTTTGAGAGCGGCTCAGAAAATCCAATCGTGCGATAAAATTTGTGTTAGTCCACTTAGCAATAATTGGGAACAAATAATGTGAAAGAAAAATCATAATCAGAACTACCACCCAAATCAAAATTCCGCCCATCGTTGGCGTGCCACTTTTGTTTTTGTGTAACTCATTAACGAAGGTTAATTTTTCACCATCAACTGAATTTTGTTTGATTTTGATGCCAATTTTATACTTATATAAAAAATGCGTCATCACTGGCGCTAACAAAAAAGCCACGACAAAAGCGGTGAAGCCTGTCACTAAAACTTTTAAAATATCCACTACCACCGGAATTTGTTGTATTTGCGCAAAGCCCATAAATATATTTTGTTAAAATATTATTGCCATTTATAATTTTCAAAAACCCAATTGACCAGTGTCCGCATGTCATCCCAGCGCTGTTCATCATTCAGGAGAACAGAAATTATTTTATGTTTGCCAGTAGGATCTTCTGCTCCAAGCATCAATGATTTGCCTGCCATGGGCGTGAAACCAGTTTTTCCTCCCACACAACCTGGCAATGTTTCCAAAAGCATATCAGTGTTTTTCAACTCGTGCATATATTTCCCATCCGTTGAATAAAACTTTCCGTCTGGAATTTTCATAATGTCCCAAATCTTATTATATTTTAAGGAATAAGCAGAAATCCTAGCTAAATCATAGGCGCTGGAATAGCATTGATCTTCTTCACCATCAATTTCCAGGCCAGAGGGGGTGCAAAAATGCGTATCTTTGAGACCCATATCCTTAACTTTGTCATTCATCATTTCAACAAATTTTTTCGGACTGCCAGCAATGTGTGTTGCCAAAGCCGTGGCCGCATCATTGGCGCTGTTCATCAGCATCGCTTTCATCAAATCAATGGCACGAACTTTTTCACCCACATACATCCGATTTGCATTGCAAAAAATACTAGTTGGACATCCCACGATTGTACCAACCACATTCAAATCTTCCTTCGTCAAAATCACTTCTTCATCTAAATTTTTGATATTTTCCATTGCCAAAATAGCTGTCATCATTTTTGTGAGCGATGCGATTTGTGTTCTTTTGCGACCATTGTCATAGTGAATAACCGTTCCAGTGTCCACATCAATCACCACTGAAGATCCAGCCCAAACTTTGAGATCAACCACATTTTTTTTGCGTATCGGAAAAAGCCCTGAAGCCATGGCTGAGTTAATTGGAAAAATGCTGTGATTTTCAATGTCTTTTGACTCAAAAGGAACTGGATTTTCTGCCACCGCTGGCAATCCACAAACATCTGCCGTCTGACAAGATGCCTCCACAACAGCCTCATGACTGCTAGAAAAATTTCCAGCCAAATCACCATAGAACCAAAGAGGCGCAAATGGCATTATTAAAAATGTGATGACTAAATTCAACATCTATTCTTTATTATCCAGAACTTCCTGCCCGCTAACCGGCGCAGACTCTGGGATATGATTAGATCCGATTATACTATCAATTCTATCATCCTTAGAAAGAGTTTCATAGTCCGGCAATTTATCAATGCTTTCAATGCCTAATTTTTTCAAAAAATCGAAAGAAATTTTATACAAATAGCCTCGATTATCCTTGGGATTTTCAATTCGCTCCAAAAGTCCCCGCATCATCAGTGAGCGCACTGTAAAACTGCAATTTACGCCACGGATAGCCTCAACTTCCACGCGCGTAATCGGTCCGCGATAAGCAATAATTGAAAGCACCTCCAGCCCTGCTCGGCTCAAATTTTCTTGAATTTCACTTTTTACCAATTGATCAATCAGTTGAGCATTTTCAGGATCAGTCGCCATTTGGACTTCTTGCTCTTTACGCAAAATCACAATACCCCGTTTGCCACCGACATATTCGTCTTTTAGAATTTCCAAAACCGCTTCAATCTCAGGCACCGTCGAATCAGTCACCTTGGCAATTTTCACCAAACTCACTGGTTCACCACTGACAAACAAAATGCTTTCAATCGCTGATTTTAATTTTGCATTCTCCATAATTTTAAATTGATGTTTTATTTTTTAACATTATTTCATGAAATAAATCTCCTTGCTCAACATCCACAATTCTTTGTTTAACCATTTCTAGCATTGCCAAGAAAGACAATATGACATCAATTTTATTTTCGGCTCCACTTGTCAATTCAGTAAAGGACATTTCCACGCGTTGGCGCAAAGTGTTTTGCAAATCATTGATTCGTTCTTCTAGGGTGATGACTTCTTGCACCACTTCTTCATCCAGTTTTTCAATAATCGGAATCTCATTTAGAACCAACAGGAAATATTTCTTGAAATCATACACATTCAAATCTTCTGGCGGATAGAAAAGCGCTTGCACACCTGCAAAGCCGGCTCGGTCATAACTAATTCTGCCAGCTTCGGCCATCCTGCCCAAAACCATTGAAGCGTCTTTGAATTTTTTGTATTCTTCCAATTGCTTGGCCAAATCCTTGATTTCTTCTTCCTCCTCCTCAGTGAATGTCAAAAGTGGCAACAGCGCGCGCGACTTGATCAAAATCAGCTTGGCCGCGATAGACAAAAATTCAGCCAAATGACCCAGTTTGATATTCGTATCTCCCTTGATGTATTCCAAATATTGGTCTGTCACATGCGCCAAACTCAATTCAGTGATGTTGAGCTTTTCTTTCTCAATCAACTCCAAAAGCAAATCCATTGGACCCTCAAATTTATCTGTTTTTATGTTATATATCATATTGGGGTAATTTTAGCCGTTCACAGCCTTTTTTGAGCGTTTGAATCACTCTAATATCATACCATTTAGTCGGTTTTTTTTCAAATAAAAACAGCGCCCTAATTTCAGGCCCTGCTCTCAACGCAAAGCATCGCCCCTATCCCTTCACGAGATCATTTTCACAGCCATTATCTACCAATTTGAAAGCCGGATACAGAGCTGACAAAACCACTAGGCCAGTGAAAATGAAAGCAAATTTGATTGGCAGAAAGAAAAGAATAAACGACGAAAAGGTGGTAGCGGCGATATAGGCCACTGGCAAAGAGGTGCGAAAGAAATTAATGATGTCCACATCGAAAGCGTCCACTTTCTTGAAAAAATAGGAATCGCGTAAAATTTCAATCAACGACGCACCGATTCTAGTGACAAACAAAACAACTGCCCACACAACCACACTGCCCGAACCAATGAAATAGATTGCAATGGTTGAAATAGCCATCGTAAAAATTGCGAAGAGCAAAAACTCTTTTTCACCGAATTTTTTGTCTGCCAAGACACCCATAGGATATTGCAACAGCACAAATGGCGCCAGCATGATGGTGAAAATCAAACCGATACTTTCCCACGAATAACCCAAATCACGCAGATAGATTGGAGTGTAGATGGTCATCAAAGCATAAAAAAATTCCAATACAAAAGAAACATAATAAATTCTCATAATATCCTTTTTAGCTAAAACTTTTCTAATTACATCTAGAACTTTTAATTTCTGTTCAAACCTATGGTTGATGTTCCTAAAGCCCAACAGACCAAAAATAAGCACGAAGCAATTGAAAATCAGAGCGAAAACAAAAATTCCCTCAAAACCAATTTTATCCAAAACATACACTGAGGCAAACGGTCCAAACCAAAAACCCGCGTTGAGAATTGTGAGATGCAGCCCGCGAATCCGACCTGATTTGTTGTCCACCGAAAAACTTTCCACAATCACATCCAACGCTACCCATTCAATATGCCCCATAATAATATACAGCATCAACAGCAAAACGCCTGACAATGATGGATTAGTAAAAATCAGAACGGTTGAAATAATAATATTAAGCAACACGGAGAAATAAAAAACATTCGACTTGCCCAGGAGCCGCACCAATTTGTGCAAATTCAACAAAATAAGCAAGAAAATCAAATACGAAACGCCATAAAAAATTCCGACACTTTCTGTGCCAGTCGCTAATTTAAAATACGAAGACATGACATAGACCAATACAGCTTGTGAAAAGCCCATCAAAAAAGTCACAAAACTCGATAACCGCAACCTGTTTTCGTCCAAATTTTCTTTGTGTTTATTTTTTAGCATCGTTTGTTTTTATTTTAAATTAAAAAGTTGAGGCGATTTTTATTTCGCCTCAAATATTTATTATGGTGTCAATCTTTTCACATCGCGCGGAAATAGAATTGCTTCCTTGATACTGCCAAGCCCAAGAATTTTTTGCACAATTCGTTCTGATCCAAGTCCCCAACCGCCATGTGGAGGAATACCATATTTGAAAATATCCAAATAATGTTTGAAATCTTCTGGATTCAATTTATGTTTTTGCATGCTAGCCACCAATTGATTGTAGTCATGAATTCGCTGACCGCCACTGGCAATTTCCACACCCATAAACAGAAGATCGAAGGTTTCCGTATACTGTGGGTCAGCGCTAGGCATCGAATAGAATGGACGAATACTGGTCGGGTAGTGTGTCAAGAAAACAAAATCGCAATTATGATTCTTCTTAACCCAATCACAAATCATTCGCTCGCCTTCGGCATCGATATCAACTTCTTCCATTTTTTTGCCATATTCTTTATCTAAAATATCCAGAGCTTCTGTTAATTTCATTCGCGGAATTTTTTCTACCGGTAGAATCTGCGCCTCATATTTTTCCAAATCAGCCTGACAATTTTTGGCAATTGACGCCATCACAAGTATCATTATTTTTTCCAATTGAGCCATCACGTCCTCAAAACTATCCACAAAAGCCATCTCGCCGTCCAAACCGATAAATTCATTCACATGACGAGTCGTGAAATGCGGTTCCGCACGGAAAAGCGGTCCGATTTCAAAAACCCTTTCAAACACGCCTGCCATAGCTTGTTTATAAAATTGCGGACTTTGTGCTAAAAAGGCATCTTGTTCAAAATATTTTATTTTGAAAAAGTTTGCTCCGCCTTCCGTAGCCGCGTTCAAAATTTTCGGGGTTTTTATTTCCGTAAATCCTGCTTGATTCATAACTTCAGCATAGCTACGCAAAAGCTCAGAATAGATTCGGAAGATTGATTTTATCTTGTCATTGCGCAGAGCAATAGTTCGATTATCTAAGAGTGTGTCTAAATTCAAATTCAAATCCTCAGTTGACACATCAATTGGCAATTCCACTTCAGGCTTAGAAATTATGTTCAATTTTTCTACTTCAATTTCCACGCCACCAGTAGGAAGTTTTTCATTTTTTGCTCCACCCGGACGTGCTTTCACCAATCCCTCAACTTCAATAATATATTCACCACGAATTTCTTTGGCCGCTTTGTGTGCTTCTTCTTTATCCGGAATAATCACCATCTGAATCTTGCCGCTGCGGTCGCGCAAATCGATAAAAATCAGTTTGCCATGATCGCGCCTGATATTGACCCAGCCTTGCAATTTTACAACCTGACCTATGAGTCCAGGCGTTTCACCAATCATCGTTCGTTCCATATTTTCAATTTACTTTTTTTAAAATTATTTATTCAAAATTCTGCTGACTTCTTTGCTCAATTCGTTGGGGGTGATTTGAGTTTTAATGAAAAAACTTTCTATGCCCATTTCCTTGACTCTTTTTATCACATCGCCTTCCACGGAGGCTGACAGCACAATGATTGGAATATTCTTTGTTTGATCTTCCATTTTAAGTTTAGTAATCATCTCTTCGCCTGTCATGGCCGGCATAATCATATCTATCACAAAAAGATCGAATTTGTCGCGCAAAGCTTCTTTCACTCCCCAAGCGCCATTGGTGGCCGACTCGACTGCGAAACCATCTTGCCGCAACTTTTCTCCAAACATTTCAATAAAAATCTCTTCATCTTCTATGATTAGAATTTTTTTCTTGTCAGCATCATTCTGAACATTGCTCGACTCTGCCAAAGCAGTCGCCCTGCTTTCATTTTTCTGTTGCTCCTGAAATTGTCCCATCAATCTTTGAATCTCTTTCACTAGCTCACTTGGACTATGTTCAGACTTGGCTACAAAACCATTAGCTCCCAAAGCGATAGCTTTGTCTCGATCCTCCTTCTGGCTCAAATTGCTCGTCACAATAATTCTGATGTTTGGATCAAACTCGCCATTGCGCAAACTTTCAATCACTTGAAAACCATCCATTTTCGGCATAATCAAGTCTGTCATCACCACATCCACTTTTTCAGTTCGCGCCACATTCAAAGCTTGCTCGCCATTTGTCACGGCAAAAACCTCAAAACCTGAATCAGTGAACTTCTTGTTATAGATCTCCGAAATCATCGGATCATCTTCGACTATAATAATTTTAGTCATAATGCCAATACTTTTTTATATTTAACTATCCCTTATTATATAGGCAATTCAACATTTTTACAACTTTTCAATCCGAGCTAGCACGCCTTCAATGATCCAGTCTGGTGTCGAAGCCCCCGCCGTCACCGCCACCTTTTCCAAACCAGAAAACCACTCGTCCGTCAAATCTTCAGCTCTCTCAATGAAGATTGTTTTGGGATTCACACTCGTGGCGATTTCAAACAAGCGATTGGAGTTGGCGCTGTCCGGTGAACCGATCACCACCACGCCATCATTGTCCCGCGCCAAATTCTTGATTTCGTCTTGTCTTTGATCAGTGGCCAAACAAATCGTGTCCAGACTTTCCGCATTGGGATATTTAGCCTTCAAAAACTCCACCACTTCTTTCACAAAATCCTTGCTCTGCGTGGTTTGAGTGAGCACCACAACCTTTTCCAAACCGCTCAAATCCAAATTGCGCAATTCTTCTTGATTAGAAACCAGCAAAGCTTTCTCTCCGCCCCACTCAAAAATGCTTTTCACTTCTTTATGATCCCTGTCTCCGACCAAGATGATGGTATAGCCTCGATTGAAATAGACCTGCGCCAAACGTTGCACCTTGATCACACGTGGACAAGTCGTGTCAATGATTTCAATGCCTTTCACTTTGGCAATCTCATAAATTTTCGGCCCCGCCCCATGCGCGGTGATTATCAATGTGCCGATTTCTCCAGCCTTGGAATCCAGAAAAGTTTGCATATCGATTTTCGCAATGCCTTTCTCCTCTATTTTATTCACCACATCCTGATTGTGCACCAAAGACCCCAAAACAAAAACTGGCTTTTTGATCTTTTCCGAATCAATATTCTGCACAATCTCAAATGCCCTCCGCACTCCATCGCAAAACCCCGCAAATTGACTCAGTGTGATTTTCATAAAATTTACAAAGATTAAAAATTATTTTTAATCAACATCTCCGACTTGCTGCAATTGTAACAATTTTTGGTAGAGTCCGCCATCGGATTTGGCCAGTTCGAAGTGGCTGCCGAATTCGATGACACGGCCTTTTTCTAGGACGATGATTTTGTCAGCTTTTTTGATGGTGCTCAAGCGATGCGCGATCAAAATCACGGTGCGATTTTTGGAAATTTTGTCCATGGCGTCTTGAATGAGTTTTTCACTTTGCGAATCCAAATTGCTGGTGGCTTCATCAAAAATTAAGATGCGCGGATTGGCCAAAATGGCGCGTGCGATGCCGATTCTTTGCCGTTGTCCGCCAGACAATTTGATGCCACGCTCACCAGCCATCGTGTCATAGCCATCTGCAAATTGAGAAATGAATTCTTCGGCATTAGCCACCCGCGCCGCCGCTTGAATTTCTTGGAAAGTCGCGTTGGGTCTGGCATAACTAATATTATCTTTCAAGGACGCGCTGAAAATTTCCACGTCTTGCGGCACAATCGCCAAAAATTTGCGGAAACCTTGCAAATCATATTCTTTGATATTCTTTCCGTCCAACAACACTTCGCCCTTGTTGGCATCATAGTGGCGATAGATCATGCGCACCACCGTGGTTTTGCCGCCGCCCGATGGTCCGACCAAAGCTGTCACGCAATCTTCCTGGATTTTGAAACTGACTTTGTCCAAAGCTTTCAAGGCGTTGTCTTTGTAGGCGAATTCAACATCTCTGAATTCAATTTCTCCCCGCAAATTTTTTGGCTTCAAACCATTGGCTGGATTTTCAATGTCAGATTTTTCCAAAGACAAAAAATATAATCGATCCACAGCTTCAGCACTTTCCATAATGCGATCATATAATCGAGAAATTCGATAGAGTGACAACAAAGCCTTTTCTGAAATCGTGTAAACAAAAACCATTGTTCCAATTGTGATCATGCCATGATAAATCAAATACATGCCGGAAATTATGATCAAAACCCGACCAGAATCAATTACAAAATTTCTTTTCAAATTTTGTTTAATAATTTTCCAAAATTCAAATAGAACTTGTACGCGTATCTTTTCTCTAATTTTACTGAATATATTTATTTCCCGATCTTCCTGTACAAATGACTTTACGGCATTGATGTTGATGATAGCTTGAGTCATCATGCCCGAAGCCTCTTCCTCTATGCCAAAGCGCGCTTTGCGATATGGATAAACATCCTTATTAATCGCAATTGTCAGATAAATAAATACGGTCGCAAAAACCAAAACTATCAAACCAAAATACCAACTGATAAAAAACAATATTCCTACCGTGAAGAAAAGCTGCATACTAGATGGTGCCACATCCCAAAAAAAGTTTCCCATCAATTCATTGATCTTATTCGCCCCTCGCTGGATTTTGATTATCTTATTACCAGTATTTTCTTTTTCATGATAACCCAAACCCAAAGAAACCATCTTAGTAAATGCATTAACATAAAGATAAACTTCGGATTCAGTCAGAATCCTAAAAATCCTTCGATCTTGTAAATACGCCAGAATTGAAGTTGTCTGGTTAGCCAAAAACATTGCGACAATGAAAATCAAAAGTTGTTTTATTTCAATCCCAGCTGTTGAAAAAGTTGTGATCAAGTCAATGATTAGCTTCAAGAAATATGGCCCCACCAAACGCATTGACTCAAGACAAAAAGTCACTACAAACAAACGCAAAATCTGCTTACGTGAAGGCTTCAATAAAATCCAAAGGCGCACCCAAAATCCATTGATATTGGGTTTTTTAACTTTTTTTATTTCAATTTTTTCCTTTTCTGCTTTTTTACTCATACTATTACTATAACGAATTACCGCTCCGTTTTAGCGGAGCGGTAATACTTGTCTCGGATTATTTATTCTGAAAATATTTGACTATTTCAGAATTATCCAAAGATACATATTCAACTGCTCCACTTTTTCTATTTTTAATTTCCACTTGGTTGTCACGAATGTTTTTCTCGCTGACAATCACTTGATATGGCAAACCGATCAAATCTGCATCGGCAAATTTCACGCCCGCATTTGCCTCTCGATCATCAAACAAAACTTCTAGGCTCTTTTCAGTCAAGGCATCATAAATTTCTTGTGCCTTGTCATTTTGATTCAAGCTCAACAAATGAATTTTGAACGGCGCCACTGTTTCCGGCCAAATCATTCCCTTGTCATCATGATGCGTCTCTGCAATCGTACCCATCAATCTTGAAATTCCTATTCCATAAGAACCCATAAAAACCAACTGACTCTCGCCTTTCTCATCCTTGTATTTCAAACTGAACGGCTCGGAAAATTTATGGCCCAACGAAAATATATTTCCTACTTCAATAGCTTTCCTCTCAACCAAACTGTTTTTATCCAAACCAAGATCTTTCAAAACTTCATCTGTATAAACCTCTTTGTTAACAGCAATGCCTTTTTTCTCATCAATATAAATTATATCTTCACCCGCCTCACTGATTGTTTGAAATTCATGTGAATATTTGGAAAAAGATCCGCCTGAAGCGAATGTCATAAAAGTTTTATCGCCCAAACCAACTCGTTCAAAAACATTTTTATACGCAACCTTGGCTTTTTCATAATATTCATCATGTTGCGTCTCATTTTTTGAAAAAGAATACAAAGCTTTCCAGAAAAATTCCTTGCCCCGCATGATGCCTGATTTAGCACGCGCTTCATTTCGAAAAACAGTCCTAATATCATAGACATACACTGGCAAATCTTTGTATGATGAAATAAAATTGGTCATCATATTTGACATCGGTTCTTCGTGTGTGAAAGCCAGGGCCAGTTCAGTTCCGTTTTTCAATTTAGTCTTAAACCAATTGTCCACCAAGTCATCATCCCATCTGTTGGTTTTCTTCCAAACTTCTTGTCTTTGCAACGCCGTTGATTGCATCTCAACACCACCAGTTTTATTCATTTCATCCCTGACAATATCAGCGATTTTATTCACCACTCGAAGACCCAAAGGTAAAATTGCATATACACCTGCCATTTCCTTATATATAAACCCTGCCCGAATCAAAAGTTGAGCGTTAATACTCACTTCGTCTTTCAGGGCATCTTTTTGAGTTTTCGTAAACAGTTTTGATTGTTTCATAAATTTTTCTTTAATATATGTATAATATTACAAAATAGCTCATTTGCCAAGTCACTTGGAGAGGCATCGAAAGATTTCGATGCCTCTCACTTTTGGTTAAATTAATAGAATCTGGTTCCAAAATCCCTCTCTTCACAAACTGCCCGTAAAATGAAATTGTCTTCCCTGGCTGGCATCAGACAAACTTGCATCCTAGCCCGTGCCAATTCAACTAGAGTTAAGACTTTTGTTCGCATACCATCAGACCCATGACCCAATTCACTACCGCCCTTGGCACATTGCAAAATGCTTTCAATTTCACAAGCTTTGATGCGATGCATCACTTGACCATCTAGACTCAGAAAGCCTAATTGATCAAAACCAATCACAGCTACATCTGCCTCAACCAACAAACACATCAATTTGAAAAGTTTGTCGTTATCAGCACATTGCTCGAGAGCCCTAATTTCCTCATTATCAATCACATCATTAGCATTGATAATTGGAACCACATCAACCAGAAACGCTTCTTGCATAATCTTTTTTGTCAGACAAGTTTTCTGACTAGACACATCAATCAATTGCTCATCGGTCAACAGCATCTGCGCGCCATCGATGCCAAATTTTTCCAGCGCCAAACGAAATTCATTGGCAATGCGTATTTGTCCAACCGCTGAGCGCAAATTTTTTGAACGATTCTGATTTGCATCACTCGCAATTGCTCCCGAAGTCACTAGAAAAACTCCCCAACCATCTCGCACAAGTTTTGCAACTTGTCTACAAACTTGCCCAATCAATTGAGAGTTGATTTTTCCCGCACTCACCAATGTAGTTGAACCCAATTTTATGCCAACAATCTTTTTCTTTTCCATCTTATTTAACCTCTTTAATTTTTTATACTAGGGCGAATAAGTATTTTTTACTTATTCGCCCCACTCTTGATTCCTTTTTTTTACAAAGTACGAAAGAAGATTCCACGCTCATCCGGCACAGAAACAATCTTGCCTTCCATGAATTTTCTGGAAACAACCCGTTGTGTCCCAATGATTCTATAGCCATTTTCTTCGAAGATGGGTCGCATTTTTGAATCGAGATTTGTCCGCCCAATTGCATACAAAAATCCATTTTGTTTGGCAATGTTCAAACACTCCTCATGCAGCTTGCTTGCGATTCCCAAGTTACGACTACTCCTTTTCACAAAGATATCGGCAATATAAATCACTTCTTCAACCTCAATACTCTGTGGAACAAAAACAACAACATCACTCTTGAGGCTAACTGGAAAAGCAAATGCTGCCCCGACAATCTTACCAAGATATGATTGCCAGCCTAGAGAAATATTTTCTGGATAGCGAATCATCTCCCTGAGCCAAGCCGCAGCCTCACCTGATGCAAAAACTTCACACCATGGATATTCTGCAAAACACAACTCATATGTCTTGGCCAGTCTCCGCGTCATTGCGCGAGTGACCATCACACTTCTTCCCAATATTAACATGTGCTTCTTCATACTCTTAGCTCCTCGTTGTTTTGTTTGAAATCAAAATGAGCAACTCGTTATTGAGCTGCTCATATGTATTAAAAAGTTTTTTATTCTACTTCAAAAAAATTTCAAACACATAAAAACCGCCCAATTCTCTGGGGTTATTGTGTTGCGGATGATTGTTTATGTTTTTGAAATTATTCATACATTTAATTAGTACTGCGTGATTTAGTTTACATTTTTTGCTTATTTATCTCGTACAATACATTACTATTTTTAATCTTTTTTAATTTATAACAAACTAGATCTGGATATTGACCCACGAAAAGTGGGTAAAAGTTTTTCATCTTTTTCCAATCTTCCAACTTCAGAGTTTTTTTATTTTTTCTTTTAATTTGCCCTATGACACTAAAAAATTCTCTATTCTTCATTTCTTTTTCAATATCCACATTCCTATCGGAGTTTTTCAAAAAATCTAATAATATCTTTTTTAATTCTCTTTTTATTCCATTATCTGATTTTTCACCACTTTCTATTTCAATGCCAACCCCATTTTTTGCAAATGTAACCAAAGAACCCTTGGTTGCACTTGAGCTAGGCCAGATTAAAATTCTTTTGATATTAAAAAGCAACGCCAGTCCTAAATTTTCTAAATTCAACTTAGTCATTATGATGAATATGCCAGTCTTTGAAACACTTCCATGCAAATCTATAACGCAATCATATTTTTGAATTTTCTTAAAAAGCATTTCGGCTCGTCTTTCTTCATAATTGCCCATTACATCTCCTGGAAAAACCCTATTCAAATCAGACTCAATAAATCGAACCTTCTTTTTCAAAGCCCTTGGATTTGCAATAATAGATGCAAATTTTCCACATAACTTAGTTTTGTTTATTTCTCTTATAACTTCCACGCCAATTGACTCATCACCATGCACGGCGGTTACAAGCAATATTTTCTTGTTATTTTTCATAGTTTTTCATTGTCATTTTTAAAAGTTAAAAAAAAACAGCCCTTTCTAGGCTGGTTCTACATGCTTTCAAAAAATTATATCCATCTATTTCATAATAATTTCAATCGCACAAAAACCGCCTAGTTTGCTAGGATGCCAATTTCGCGGGTGATTGTTTATATTTTTGAAATTATTCATATGCCTAATTAATAACATGCGTTAAATTTTTTGTCAACCGTTGATTTTTTTCGTCAACTCAGCTAATTTTTCATCATCAGCTCGCTTATAGTCATGCGAGGACATGTAGCCTTCGTATGTTTCAAAGTATTTTTCAACATTGGAAGCGTGTTTGCGCCATTCGTCTGTCTTGGTGCCGTGCATGGGGAAAAGTTTGGCGTGCAAGTGATCGACGCCGAAACCTTCAAACATCAAGCCAGTGCGCCCAACGTCGGGCAATTTTTCGTCCAACAATTTGCCGACTTTTTTGGCCGCGCCAACCAAACCCTGCAAAACTTCTTCTGGCGCGTCAAAAGCATAGCTCGGATGATGCGCTTTGGTCACCACTACCGAAAAACCTTCCGTGTTGGGAAAAATAGACAGAAAAGCTAAATGCAAATCATCCTCCCAAATTTTGTGACTCGGAATTTCACCAGCAACAATTTTACAAAATATACAATCAGACATATAAAACTATTTTTTATCTCGTAGGGGTTTCACCCCTACATTGTTTATTCTAATTCTGGTGCCGTGCTCGCGTCAGAGCTGATTGGGCAAACATCAGCGGTTGTGCTGTCACAAGGCGCAGTAGTTTCAGCACTCGCATCTTCACTTGCAACTTCCTCATCAACCACGCATTCTGCATCAGTTGCTGGATCACATTCTTCTTCAACTACACATTCTTCATCCACCTCTGGATCGCACTCCTCTTCAACCACACACTCCTCATCAACTTCTGGATCGCATTCTTCTTCCTCAACTGGATTTTCTTCGGTATACACAATTGGATCATTACAGGAAGAAGCGTATTGTTCTTCCATATTGGTCTCGTCACAGAAAATATATTCACATTCTGGTTCATTTTCTCCACAAGTCAACGCATCACATTCTTCATCATTGGGATCGCACAATGGAATTCGACTAGCATTTCTTTTAATCACTTGAAAATACCAACTGTTTTCCTCTGGATCTTCCACGCAAGCTTCACCTTCTACAGTCGATTCCGGATCGCATTCCCACAAGAAACATTTTTCCGCATATGGGTCACAATCAGTTTGCGCTTCGATAATATAATCCTTTTTGACCATTATCTTCCAATAAGTCACCGCCACCGAACCCACAATCAACAAGGCAAAAACCGCGAAAAGAATTTTAGATTTTTTGTCCATAGTAAGATTTTTATTTTATTTTTTATATCTTTATTATACCACCTACTGACCACCCTTGACAACCTCGCCAAACCTTGCTATACTAGCTTTTTATGTTAATACTTTGTCTTTGAAGCTCTTTTATAGAGTTCTAGTCTATTCCTTAAGTTGAAACATAAAATTTTTAATTTTTTATGTTTTAACAAACATGTACAACAAATCACGACGCGGACCGTCCGCGGCAGGTAGACCTGCTCAAAACTCAAGAAACCGCAGTGCTCGTCCAGCTGGACCACGAAGCTTTAGTGGCAACAGTCGCCCGAAAAGAGGCGGATTTACTGGCGCCTACATTGACCCCAAGATGTTTATCAACAAAGCCGTAGCCGCTCTGCCGGAAGAACCGCATGTAGTGAAAACTCTTTTTGCCGATCTCGCCCTCAATGATCAATTAAAGCATGCTATTGGCAAACGCGGATATCTGCATCCAACTGACATTCAAGCTAAAACTATCCCCCATATTCTGGAGGGCAAAGATGTGATTGGTTTAGCTAACACTGGAACTGGCAAGACTGGCGCCTTTCTTTTGCCAATGATCAACAAGATTATGCAAGACCCGCGACAAAAACTTTTGGTCGTCGTGCCAACGCGTGAATTAGCTATTCAAATTCAAGATGAATTTTTCGCTTTCACCGAAGGACTTCGTATTCAATCCGTTGTAGTGGTGGGAGGAGCCAATATTCGTCCGCAAATTCAAAGACTGCGCTCTCGACACAATGTAGTCATCGGAACTCCTGGACGACTTAAGGATGTTATCAACCGCAAAGAATTGAAATTGGAAGGCTTCACTAATATCGTACTCGATGAAGCTGACCGCATGCTAGACATGGGATTCATTGCAGATGTGAAACTTTTGATGTCACTTCTTTCTTCCCCACGACAAACATTATTGTTCTCTGCGACACTTTCCAAGGAAATTGAAGCGTTGGTGCAACAATTCTTGACTGATCCAGTGCGTGTTTCAATCAAATCGCGAGAAACATCAGCGCAAGTTGATCAAGACATCGTGCGTGTCGGCAAAGATGAAGACAAGGTGGAAGTTTTGCGAGCCCTTTTGGCTCAAACTCATTTCAAAAAAGTTTTGATTTTCGCTCGCACTAAACGCGGAGCTGAAAAATTAGCTGACGCTTTATACAAAATGGGCTTCAAGGCTGATTCAATCCATGGTGACAAATCACACTATCAACGTCAACGATCATTGCAACTTTTCAAAGATAATCGCGTGGAAATTCTGGTCGCCACCGATGTTGCCGCTCGCGGACTTGATATCCCTGATGTTAGTCATGTTATCAACTTCGACCTACCCGGCAGTTATGAGGATTACATCCACCGCATCGGCCGAACTGGTCGCGCTGGAAAAACTGGAACGGCGTTGACTTTCATCAATTAGACCGATCGCCCACCAAAAAAATACACTTGCTTTATGCAAGTGTATTTTTTTTGTCTAAGCAACGAGCCCAAAACTAAACAGATTGACTTTTGTTTATTCCCATGCTACAACTACAGCATAAAAGGGTTGTTTTAAATAATTAGAAGTGACCTAGAAAGGATCATCTTTAATTAATCTAATATACAATCATATGGGTATTCTTATTTGGGTCATCTTTGGCGCTTTAGTTGGTTGGGTCGCCTCCATGATTATGGGTTCTGGTAGTGGAATAATTCAAGACATTATTGTTGGTATCGTCGGCGCCTTGTTTGGAGGCTGGCTCATGAGCTTCTTCGGCAAAGGTGGTGTATCTGGTTTCAACTTATACAGCTTTCTCGTCGCCTTGTTGGGCGCCGTCGTCCTAATCGCCATTGTGCGCGCCTTGCGTTAAATGCAAAACTCGCCACAAATAAAAACAAGACTCGCTAGAGTCTTGTTTTTTATTCAGAACTGTTTCTAATAAGTGTTTTTATTTTATTTTCCGCCTCATCCTGCTTTGTTTTGAATTCCTCATATTGTTTCTTGAACACCTCATAAGCTTGACGATCAATTTCAATCGTCCTTCCACTTTCACTAACGAAAGAATATTTATCATCGGAACCAAAATTGCCTTGCATAATTCTCTCCAACGCACCTCTTTGCTCTCGATAGCCCGAAGCGTATTCGGCAACATCATCCAGTCTGATTCCGCTATAACTCATTCCCCTATCGGATTTGATATGCTGGTAGCGTGGATCTTTCTGAAGGGCAATCATCAGACGTGCCACATCTTCTTGATTGGCAAAATTAGTTACAAACCTAGTTTCTTTTCCATCTTTTTCAAATGGATATGTTTTGGCTTCATCCAAATATTTGAAAGCAATAGCAATTTTTTCTTTGCTTGCGACATCTATCACTAAATCACGAAGTAAAATCATATCCTTAAGTGGAATATCAAAATAAATCCGTTCCTTACCCCATTCAAGCGTCCCAGACTCTTTCATTTTTTTGGCTTCTTGATTGCGATATTCATACCAAAAAACACCTTCAACAGTTTCGCCATTTTTAACTCTAAAAGTATTAAAGGTGTCTTCTGCTTCAGTATTGGTTGGAACCTCTGGGCCTTGCGTTGGAAGACCCGCCCTCTTTCTAATTTCATCGGCTGCCATTTGATCATTTTCTCCTTCCTCATCCTTTTCTGATTCTTTTATTTGATCAGCCGACTCTTTATTTCGCAAAGCTTTGATGGCTAATATTTTTTTCTTTTGTTCACTTTGAGTTTTTTCCGAATCCACATACATTGGAATTATCCAAATATCTTCCAAAACTTCAGCTGGGATTCCCTCATATTGAGGTGGGATCAAATTCAAACCATCCACATTGTCTTCGGATTGAGAAGCCGGCTCATTTTTTTCTTGCTTCTTTTTATTTCTTTCTACATCTATTCCACTACGAAATGACAACGGCAGTTGTTCTATCTCTCCCTCGGTTAAATTCCCAGCTTTAAAACGAGCTAGATATTCCGCCGCCTTAGCTTCTCCGCCTGTCAAAACTGGCGTTTGTTTATCTGGTTTTAGCATAATTCTTTATTATCTTTTTATAATTCAATTATATCACATCCTACGCCATATTTTTTTGTGCCTCACAAAAACATTTATCCACCTCACTTTCTTATACGCAAAAACGCTCACAATGAGCGTTTTATATATTAGCACGGGTGGAAGGAGTCGAACCCTCACCAAAGGTTTTGGAGACCTCCGTTCTACCGCTAAACTACACCCGCCCGCCTCATTTGCCAATGAAATGAAAAATACCTACTCTCCGATTTTCATTAAGCTATAAAAATCATATTCGTAAAAATAATCTCACTAGCAAATGTGGCGGGCACGCCCAAATGGACATACCAAAGATTATTTCGCTTCTTTGTGCACTGTGTGAACCTTGCATTTCTTGCAATGTTTTTTCATTTCCAACTTTTCTTTCAACATCTTCTTGTTACGAGTTGTGAAATAGTTAGTTGATTTGCAGACTTCGCATTTCATCTTCGCTAGATTGTCGTTGCCTTTTTTTGCCATAATATTTTCGTGGAACGTGGAACGTGGAACGTAAATCATTGATAGGATATACGTTTCGCGTTATGCGTTTTGCGTTATATGATTTACAAATTATTAATTTCGCTTGAGCCGTTGAGCAGAATCGAACTGCTGACCTCATCCCTACCAAGGATGTGCTCTACCAACTGAGCTACAACGGCAACTTCATTACAATAACCAAATTCCAAGATACAAACATCAAACAAATTTCAAAATTCAACATGGATATTTTTTGGAATTTGTTATTTGTTTTTTTGGTTTTTGTCACGAAGTGACTGGTGGGCAGAGAGGGAGTCGAACCCCCGTAGACCGAAGTCGACAGATTTACAGTCTGTTGTAATTGACCACTCTACCATCTGCCCATTTTCAACAACCCAGAGCCGCCTTTCGGATTCGAACCGAAAACCTACTGTTTACAAAACAGTTGCTCTACCGTTGAGCTAAGGCGGCATAAATTTTTAAAACACCAATAACCAAACATCAAATCACAAAATTCTATCTTCTGTGCATAATTGTCTCCAATCTTTTCATGCGATATCTAACATTGCGATTTTTCGGATCTAATTTCAAAACTTGCTTGAAACATTCCTTGGCATCATTCAAACTGTCAATTTCCATATAATATTCCCCTAGTCTTTCATAGGCTTCCGTGTCTTTCGGGTTAGCCGCGATTCTTTCAATCAAAAGATCTTCCAAACGGTCTTTCATTTCCGTGCGCGCTTGCGGAGTCACCACTCGGTCGCTCACAGTCGGTCTAATCACCTTTTCTTCCTGATTTATCACAACTGCCTGCTGCTCGGCTTTGCTAGCCTCAATCTTATCAGAAGAAACAGATTTTTTCAATCTATTCAGATAACCAGCTTTCTTTTCCGGTTGATAATTTTTAACCTTATTTATTATATCATCTTCTTCGATATTTTCTAGTGTTGCTCTATTCTTTTCAATTTGTTTCGAATTGCCATTTCTTGTGTTACGAATTGAATCGCCTAAATCCTTCGAGTGACTTTCTAATTTCAAAAACACTATGCGAGCTCTGCGAGTCATTTTTTCCAAAACAATCAACAAAAAATGCTTGATATCATTCCAATGGATATTCTTTGTTCGAATAATAATTCGACGAAAAAATCCAGCCTCAGCCAACATTTCGATTCTTTCTTGGTCTAGCATCGCCGAATCATCCAAATTAGCAACTTGAGGCGCCTTCTTCATAAAAAAAATTACGATTCCGACCAAACTCAGGATTATTAATATTGGAGGTATGATTTGATACAACATATTACTTTATATCTTCTTTTTTTACTGATACATATTTGCCTGTTTCCAGTTTCACCTTGATTTCCTGCGTGATGGCATTCACTTCAATCACAAAACCTTTCCCTTCGGTCGTGTTCACCGTGCTATGCAATTCTGGCATACCTACTAACATTTCTTTATATTGTTGTGCTTCATACACTAAGCAACACATGAGTCGTCCACATAAGCCAGAAATTCGATCCGTTCCGCGATGAGCAATTTGCTGAACTCTAGCCATATCAGTAGTGATGCTTTGCATATTCCCGCCATTTCTCACACAGCACAATTCCCGACCGCAAATGCCATAGCCACCCAATTTTCGCGCTTCATCTCGAGAACCAATTTGTTGCATACGAATTGATTTCTTGAATTGCTTGGACAAATTTTTCACCAAATCACGGAAGTCAATGCGACCATCGGCCGTAAAGGCAAAAACAATTTGTTTGCCATCCAAGCTCAAGCGCACATCAATCAATTTCATTTCCAAACCAGTGGTTTTGATTTCCGCACGACACACATCCAAGCATTCTTTTTTCTGACTTTCCTGTTGCGCAAAAACTTCTCGATCTCTTTCTGTGGCAACACGCAAAATTCTGTCTTTCGGTTCATCTTTTGTGTCCACTTCTACATCCTCCACAATTCCGATTTCATTAGAATATTCCGTGGCAACGATAACCTTATCGCCTTTCGCCAATTTATAATCACTTGCGTATAATTTGGGATTTTCCCAGGAATATAAACTAACTAAGACTTTAATCATAAACTCACTAACTCAATACGAATTATTAACTAATCAACACGAATTTTCGCTTCCATTCGTTTTTCATTAGCTTCCAATTCGCGAGTCTCTATTATACTTCCAAGCGGGAAAATTCTCCAACTTGAATGTTTTCTCCTATTTTACTTATCTTTTCTGTAATCAATTCTCCCACAGTTTGATCAGGATTCTTCACAAACGGTTGAGTCAACAAAGAAATTTCTTCACGGAATTTCTTTTCCTTGCCCTCCAAAATCGTTTTCATAATATCTTCCGGTTTTTTTTCTTCCGCCAATTGCGCTGTCCAAATTTCTCTTTCTTTTTCCACCAATTCAGTTGGGACTTCTTCCGGTTTCAGATATTTTGGAGAGGCTGCTGTGATGTGCATTGCAATGTCTTGCGCCAAAGCTTTGAATTCCTCATTGCGTCCAACAAAGTCAGTTTCGCAAAGAAGCTTCACAACTGCACCCACACGTCCATTGGAATGGATATATGATGCAATCACGCCTTCGCCAGCTACTCGATCAGATTTCTTCATGGCTTTTTCCTGGCCTCTTTTTCTCAGAATTTCAATTGCTTTTTGATCATCGCCTTGCGCTTCGTCTAATGCCTTTTTAACCTCCACAACTCCAGCACCAGTTCTTTCGCGTAAGTTTTTTATTTGTTCTAATGTACTCATTTTTTTATACCGATTCGAACCCACGAATGAATGCGAATCTACGAACTTATTTTTTAATTTTTATTCGCGATTATTCGAGCCACATTAGCGTCGATTCGCGAGTTATATTATTTAGCTTCTGTTTTAGCAGTAGCTACAGTTTCTTTCATTGTTTTGGCTTTTTCTTTTCCAGCCAAAACTGCTTTTGTTACATAGGCAATCATCAAACGAAGGGCTGAAACAGCATCTTCATTGGATGGAATTGGATAATCGATGTTGTTTGGATTTACATTGGTGTCAACCAAAGCGATGATTGGAATGTTTCTTTTCATAGCTTCTTTGATAGCCAAATCATCCTCAATCACACCAGTTACAAAAATTGCCGCTGGAAGTTTCATCATGTTCTTGATTCCACCCATTCTTCGCTCCAATCTTTCCAATTCCTCAGCAATTTTCATTTGTTCAAATTTGGTATATTTTTCATATTCACCATTTTTGGTTTTCAATTCTCCATCACGCAAGAATCTGGTTCGGCCTGACATCACGCCGAAGTTAGTGAAAGTTCCACCCAACCATCGGTCAATCACGAAAGGTGATCCACATTTTCTTGCAGCTGATTCAACTAATTTCTTGGCTTGCTTTTTTGTTCCTACAAAAAGGACTTCTTGACCTTCAGAAACAATCTTTTCAATGAAAGTTGAGGCTTCTTGCAATTTAGCAACCGTCTTTTGCAAATCTAGGATATTTACACCATTTCGAGTACCGAAGATGTATTCATCCATTTTTGGGTTTTTTCTTGATTTTTGGTGTCCGAAATGTACACCAGCTTTCAACATCGAATTCATATCGATGGTCAAACCGGCAAAATCAAAATCAGCGAAATAGTCTTCGCTGGCCTTTTTTGAAACTGGTTCCACTACAGCAGTTTCCACTGTTTTCTTTTCCTCTGTCATTTTATTGTGTCCTTAATTTATTATTTCCCGTCCCGAGTACTCGGGACTGAGACCGCTACTTTTTGTTTAAATTTAGCCCTTATTCCCTCTTTAGCTTGAGCTAGAAAGGGCAGGAATAGGCCCAAAAAGTATGTGTTTTTTATACCTAGATAGTATATCAGCCCCCTCACCCCTTGTCAATTCCACCTACTCATGCTAGACTCTATAGGTAATTTAAACCACTATTATATAACTATAATCCGTATAAAACAGTTTTGTGCGTGATTTGTAATTTTGTAGACATATGAAAAAGAAGATCCACCCAGAGTACCATGAAGACGCGAAAATCACTTGCGCTTGTGGCAATATTATTGAAACGGGCTCAGTAGTCAAGGAAATGAAGGTTGACATTTGCAGCGCTTGTCATCCTTTCTACACTGGCAAGAAGAAATCACTCGACACAACTGGTCGCGTTGATCGCTTCAAGAAGCTGGCTGAAAAAGCTGAAGCTAAAAAAATTGTCAAGAAAACAACTCGAGTTTCAAAAAACAAGAAATAATCTCACTTCGATATCAAAAAACTCATCCGCAAGGGTGAGTTTTTTGATTACACGTCATTTTTATTTCATAAAAATTACGGTTTGTCCATTTTCTTTGGCAGCAAAGAAAGTGGACGAAAAGAAACTGCTGCCCAGACTCGTGCTGTCTAAATTTCTAGCGTACTCGCTAAAATTCCAATAAGAACGCTAAAAGGAAAACTAGTATGTAATTTCTTAACGCTCGTGCGCTGAAATTTAGAAACGCACTTCGTTATGGGCGAAAGTTTTTTTTAAATTTTAAATATTAATTCGGCCGTCATTCCCTGTTTACGTTTGCGGTGCTTGATGGCACCTAGGAAGTGCGATTCTTTTTCAGTGAAACCAACTGAGACAATTAGATTTTGCCATCGTTCTATTGATTTATATTGCATTGTCCAAGGCATGTAGGTGTTTTGTAGATTCATCAACCAATCATTGATGAACAAAAATTTTATTTTGTCTTCTGGGGACAACTGCAAGAAATCAGCGGTCACCTCTGACATTTGCAAATTGAATTTGGCCAAATATTTTTCGATTTCTTCCACTTCACAATTTGTCTCCGGAAAAGATTCTTCAAAAACGATTAGTTTCCCATCTGCCTTCAAAACCCGCCTGAGTTCTGCAAAAATCCCCTGCGACTCCTGCTCACTTTTCAAATGATGCAAAACCAGTTTGATTGTCACCAGATCCACTGACGCATCTACAATTTCACTCAGACTTCGGTGAAATTCAATGCGGGTGTCCAGCCCATTCAAAACCGGCTGGCTCTTCAAATCAATTCCAATCAATTTTTTGATCTCCAAATTTTTCTCAGCCATGTTTTTCAAAAACGCCAATTTGCCACAACCGAAATCCAACATCGTTTCCACACCCCGCAAATCCTCTTCAATCATTTCCAAAAACATATCCCCTGGCTTGCCCAAGTCCAAGCTGTCATCGCGAAACTCTTTCAACTTTTTTTGATACAACTTGTTGATTTCTCGATTCGATCCAAGATTTTTGATTTCCGCAAAAAACGCTTCCACAAATTTTTCTGGGTCAATCAGATTTTCATGATTGGCAACCCAATGTTTTTTGAGCACAGCCAAAATATCCTTGGATGCCAAAATATCCAGAGGGTTTTTCAGTATTTCAGAATCAACAATATTCTTTAGCATAAATCAGTTCTATTTTTTAGTTGCCAAGACATCCATATCACTAGCATCATGAACTGCTTCAATTATAGACTGCAATTTATTTCTTATTTCATTCTCGTCACCAGTCCTTGGTATATTTGGCACAACTCCTGGCCTACCAGAAAGCGACCCGTCATTATCTCTGAAGAATCTAAATAACAATTTTGCCGACCAACCAATTTCCATTATCTTATCAAAATGTTCTCTTTCGTGTTCAACAAGTTCCTGAGCTAACTCCTTATTATGCAATAGATCTGCTAGAAATTCCCTCATTTCATCCAAGCCACTAAGTTCAATCTCCCCTGGTTTTAAAATTCCAAATTGCGTTGAGTCATTAGCATTAAATTCTTGTAAGCTTATGCGTCCATGAATAAAATTATTTACCGACATAGCAGATTCTTTATCTTCTGCTTCAACCTCAATGAGTTGTCGCGCCTCTTTCTTTGCTAAAAGAGTTCTAGCTACTAAATTTTGCAAATCCTCCTTTTCTACAAATGCATCTTTCTTACTTGGCTTATCATACATATTCACATGTGGTATTTCCATAAAAGTAGTTATTAAATAAATTAGATATTTTCACAAACCAATGTAATCTTTTTGACTTTATACCCTTAATAAAGTATAATCTACTAAGGTTTGAATGTAAATCAGACTATTTTAAAATAACAAAAAACATGAATCCGATTGCACTGGAAGTCAAAAAAGAATATGCCGAAATCGAAGCTCAGCTCAACTCGCCTGAGTTGCTTTCTGATATGCCAAAAATGGCCAAACTTGGCAAACGCCAAGCGGAGTTAGCTGACACGATGCGCCTCATTCAAGAAATGGAAACGATTGAAAAGAATATGAAAGACAATGCTGGCCTCATCAATGCAGATGAAGATGCTGAGATGAAACAAATGGCTATGGATGAAAACGTTCAACTGGCGCAAAGAAAAGAGCAAGTCGAAAAAGACTTGGAAGAATTGCTCATTCCCAAAGATCCCAACGATGACAAGAATATCATCGTGGAAATCCGTGCCGGTGCGGGTGGCGATGAATCAGCCTTGTTTTCGGCCGAACTTTTTCGCATGTATTCACGCTTGGCTGAAAAAAATGGTTGGCGTGTGGTTTTGCTCAACTCCAATGTCAATGGCGTAGGCGGATATAAGGAAGTCACTTTTGAAATCAATGGTTTCGGTGTCTATGGCAAAATGAAATTTGAATCCGGCGTACATCGTGTGCAAAGAATCCCAGAAACAGAAAAGAATGGTCGCGTTCACACCTCCACTTCCACGGTAGCTGTTTTGCCTGAAGCGGAAGAAATGGATTTCAAATTGGATGACAACGACATTCGCGTAGACACTTTCTGTTCATCTGGTCCGGGCGGTCAATCAGTCAACACCACCAAGAGCGCTGTGCGCTTGACTCACATTCCCACAGGCCTGATTGTTTCCTGCCAAGATGAAAAATCACAAATCAAGAACAAAGAAAAGGCCATGAAAGTTTTGCGTTCTCGCCTCTTGCAATTGGAAGAAGATCGTCGCGCCAAAGAATTGGGCGACGCGCGACGCGATCAAATTGGCACCGGTGACCGCAGTGAAAAAATCAGAACTTATAACTTCCCGCAAGACCGCATCACCGACCACCGCATCAAACAAAACTGGAGCAACATTCATGGTGTCATGGAAGGCAATTTGGATGAAATTATCAAAGCCTTGGCTGAAGAAGAAAGAAAACTAAAAATGCAACAATAAAAATAAAAAAAATAATCACTTTTGAGTTCTTATTTTTTATATACACAAATTCTAGGATTTAATTTAAAATTCTGGAAACAACATTGGGGAGATGAAAAATGTCAGGAGGAAAGAAAAAGCTGGTTACACCTATTTGGGGAAATCCTTTTGAGGTCGACATATCCAATGAGGCCTGTGGCAAATTCGAATTTGTACACAACGATATTACGCAACATTTTGTGCACGGTCAAGTCTTTAAACATCCACAACACGGAACTGGAGTTGTGGAGGGAGTTGCATCCTCAGTAGGCGGACCAGATCCTGGGCCTAATGTCCTTTGGATAATCTTTGAAGAGGATGTGAAAAAATGTGGGAAATTGGTCGTATCCTTCTGCGCCGAAATCAAGGAAGTTTCTAAATGAAGCTTTACCGCTTCAAGAACCGCCAAGAACCTAAATGGTTCCAGGCGGTTTTTTATTTAAAAATAGATATCAGATATTCATCAACACCACACCCACCATTGCCAAGCTAATTCCAACCCCCTGTGTCAGGGAGATTTTTTCACCAAAGATAAGCAGGCCAGATAGGATAATTGTCAGTGAATAGAAAACGATATGGATGTTGCCCGCAATGCTCAAGTCCCAGTGACGTCGAAAGACAAAAATGAAAAAAGAAACTTGCACCAAAATCAGAAGCAGAATCACTGCCATCCATGGGCTTTTGAGCGCTGACCAGAAACTGCCAGTCAAAGCAATTCTTTTGATCAATGAATCAGCAATACCCACCGACACGCCAGCCATAATCACTGCCAATAATTGTAGAATATTCGGCATAAATTTGTCTGTTACACGAAGTTATGATATTGTTTAGCCTGTAATTTACTATGCTCATAGTAACATAAATCAGATGCAAATCGAAACTATTGGTGACCTGCAAAAAGAATACTTTGGCAAAATCGATCATCTCGATTTGGATTTGATTGTGGCGCATTCAATCAAAAAAACTCGGGAATTCGTGATGTCACATCCCGAACACAAGCCCACAGGCGCCCAATTGGCCAAAATCAAGACATTTGCCCAGCGAAGGGCCAAACACGAGCCCTTGGCCTATATTTTGGGTCACAAAGAGTTCTTCGGCCTGAATTTCAAAGTTTCGCCGGATACCCTGATTCCCCGACCGGAAACGGAGTTGCTCGTTGAACTCGCAATGCAAAACGTGGAACGTGAAACACAAAACGCAAAATCGTTACACGATATGCGTTACACGATATGTGACATCGGCACTGGCAGTGGGAATATAATAATCTCAGTTGCAAAAACAATGACCATTGACCGATTACCGATGATCAACTTTTTTGCTATCGACATTTCCAAAGAGGCTTTGAAGATTGCCAAACAAAATGCCAAGATCAACGCAATTTCTGACAAAATAAAATTTATCCATGGAAATCTATTAGATCCAATTATAAAAAATCCTACCAACTACCAACTACCAACTACCAACTTAGTTATTCTGGCTAATCTTCCCTACCTCTCTCAAGAGATTTATTCCGCCACCCTGCCCAATGTCAAAAAGTTTGAACCCAAGTCCGCCCTCTGGAGCGCCAAAGAAGGTTTGGATCATTATGAAAAATTATTACAACAAATTGCAGAGCTAAAATCGTGTTATATATTTCATGTTTCATGTTTCATGGAAATTAGCCCCGAACAAAAAACCAAACTTCCCAAAATTATCAAAAAGCATCTTCCTCAAGCAAAAACACAATTCCACAAAGACTTAGCTGGCAAGTGGAGAGTTTGTGCAATTAAAGTTTAAAATTTAAAAAAATAAATCCGCGCCTTGGCGTTAGTGCGTTTCTAAATTCCAGATTGTGAGCGTTAAGAAATTTTTCGCTGCTCCTCTTAGCGGAAAGTCGTCCCTAAAATTTTAGTGAGCAATCTGAGAATTTAGACAGCACAAGCCGGCGCCGGCGGTTTCTTTTTGCCACTTTCTTTGCCGCCAAAGAAAATGGCGAACTGTTTTCTTTGCTGCCAAAGAAAATGGACACTCTGTTCTTTTGCTGCCAAAAGAAAGTTAGAGCTGAAAATCAAAAACCCGCATGTTAGCGGGTTTTTGATATGCTTTTAAGTTAATCATTCAGGAACACTTATTCTGCCGGTACCAGCAAGATACTTGTTCTAGTAGATTAGTTAAAAGTTGATAGTTTATCTAAGACTATTTCTTTTTCTTTTTTGCTACAACTTTCTTTTTAGCTACTTTCTTTACTGCCTTTTTAGCTACTTTTTTTACAGCTTTTTTTGCAACTTTTTTTACTGCCTTTTTTACAGCTTTTTTTGCAACTTTTTTTACTGCTTTCTTTTTTGCTGCCATGTGGGTTTCACCTTCCTTTCTATTTTTAGTTTTATTTTTATACTTTTTTGTTTCGACCTTTTTATTTCGTCAGGAATATTTTTTAAAATTAAAAAATATTTCTCAACTACATAAATTATATAACATTTAAATTTATTTGCAATAGCAAAAAGTTATCCACAGGGCAAATTTTTTAACTTTCATTTTTTATTTTCTATTTTAAAAAATAATTTATTTTGCTTTTTGAAAAACATTGGGTGATTCTAAGTTAAAAGTTAAAAAATTAAAATTACAAAATCCAAATCACAAATCACAAACAAATCACAAATCTCAAAATTTTAAATAAAATCTAAATTTAAAAATTTAAAAAAACTTTCCGCGCCTTGCGTAGTGCGTTTCTAAATTTAATTGTCATCCCAGGCTTGACCTGGGATCTTCCTTACAATTCATCCAATAAATTAAATTTCGCGATTACAGTGAGTAGATTCCGGCTCAAGGCCGGAATGACAGACTTAAAAACATTTTAATAGAGAAAGTTAGCCCCGATATTATGCCCAAAATGCCATTTTTTGTCTAGTTGACGCACTGCTCAGATGCGTTTAGAATTTATAGACAGAGACAATTTGGTCGGAACTACCCTAAAAAGGTAGATAAGCTTCAACGAAAGCCCCTTAACAATTAATATAGAAAGGAAGGTGAAACAAACATGGAAGAAGAAATCAAAACTGAAGAAGAAATGGATCAAGAAATTTCAACCAAGCAATGGCTTCAAGACAACCTTCGCATCATCATTAGCATCCTAATCGTGGTTGCTATCGCTGGCGGAATCTATTCATACTCAAACCGAGGAGAAGATTCAGCTAAGAATGATCAGGAAGTTGCTCAACAAGAAGAATCAACTGGCGATAATTCAGAAGTTACCATAGACAAAATTTCTGAAACTACCCCAGCAGCTAAAACTGAAACTGTTGCATCTAGCCAAGAAACTGAAAAATCTTTTATTGAAAAGGCTGGAAAGGGAGATGGCTCAACCGTTCTTGCTCGCAGAGCTCTAGCTAATTTTCTAGAAAAGAACCAAGACTCAGCCCTAACAGCAGAACACAAAATCTATATTGAGGACTATCTGCGCAAGAATGTTTCCCACAAAGGAAGCGTGCACATTGGAACTTCGATAGAATTCTCTAAAGACCTAATTCAAGATGCGATTGCAAAATCGAAGAATCTGAACGAAAAACAATTACAGAATTTGCACAAGTATGCCGTTAGAGTTCCCTCTCTAGCATAGTTTTTCTTGCTAGAAGATAAATCAAGAAAAAATTTCATTGCTCCTTATCTCATAGTTAAGTATATTACTACTTTCTAATAACAAAACCCCTCGATGAAAATCGGGGGGTTTTGTGTTTAAAAATAAATTTTAAACTTGTTTCTTTTCGTCTAATTTTTTATTTATGAAAATCAGGGCAATCGCCATAATCACAACCGTAGCTATCAAGGTTATGCTCTTACCAATCATACGCGTATTGAGAGCCACAATCGCTATCATCGCAGTGACAGAATAATAATATAGCGCGATTTTTCTTTGTGACCATCCCAATTCCAATAATTTGTGATGTAAATGATTATTATCTGGTCTGAATATAGATTTACGATTTTTGAAGCGCTCGCCAATCACCCAAACAAAATCAATCATCGGCAGAGCCATCACTAGAATCGCCGTGGCAATTTTAGTCCCAGCAAAAATTGCCAAAAAGGCCAAAGCAAAGCCCATAAACATTGAGCCGGCTGTGCCTGCCAAAATCATTGAGGGATAGAAATTGAAAATGAGAAAGCCCAACGAAGAGCCTGCCAAAATCATTGCCAAAATGGCCACCGGTGGTTGATTGACTTCTGGACGCAAGCTCAAAAAGAAAATCGTCAGCGCGCCAATGAAAGAAATGCCACCCGAAAGGCCGTCAATTCCATCCAGCCAATTCATTGAATTGATCATCAGCACTGCCCAAAATATGACCAAGGCAATGGAAAAAATGACGGCCAAGCCAGAACTCAAGTCAATTGTGCCACCACCCAGCGGATGTGTTACAAAATAGATTCGTACGCCAAAAATAAAAATGATGATAGCCGCCGATACTTGATAAAAAAACTGAGTTTTCCAAAAAACTTCGCGCACATCATCCCACACGCCAACTGCTAAAATAATCAACAGCGCCGCGATTACGCCATAAAGTTGCATACTTATATATAAATCTGCATTTAGAAAAATTGTTAGGATGAAAGACAAAATCATCGCAATACCACCCAATCGGAAAGCATTTTTTTTGTGAATGTGCCGACTAGATTTTCGACAAACCCAATTAATTTTGGTTGCCGCAAATTTCAGCAAAAAAATGAAAACCGCGGTGAGAATGAAGGCAGTGATAAAAGGAATTATGAATTTTGTCATCAATTTAATAGTTTATAAGAATTACGCTGACAGAAGCGACAATTAAACTCAACTGAATCATTAGCGTTGCCATCAACAAAATATAACTGGCGATGCGCTCCTTTCTTTCATAGAAAAATACTGAAAGAGTCAGATTAATTGCAAACAAAATTATTCCAATAAGTGGCAACAGATAAGCCTGCTTATAATCACCTATTGAATCTACTCCAAAATAGACATTGTAATGTAAAATAATAGAAAAATCCACCGGTTTGACCCAGATTTTCAAAATAAGCCAATTGATCAAATTAGACGCCAAACTCAAAATTAAAAGCCAGATTACAATATGGCTTTTAAAATATTCGTGCGCCAAGAATTCCATCACCTTTGATTGCGGGCTGATTTCGATGAGGTGCCCGGAATGTTTCAGGCTAAATTTTTTCATTTTATTCAACACTTGGTTTATCCAGCATTATTGGCTCAATACTTTTTTCCACTTCGGTAATCTTAGAAACATCCTTGTCAATTTTGCCCAATTCTTTGTAAGCAACATTGAAATGATTCACCGTTGTTCCCAGACTGCCTTGTACTTTTTTCATATAATCCTCAAAAGCTACGATGTGCTTGCCTAGTTTTTCCACATTGATTCGAATTTCTTTGGCGCTTTCCTCAATTTGCATCGCCCGCAAGCCCTGCAAAACTGTTTGCAAATAGGCCAAAAAAGAAGTTGGCGAAACAATAATAACTTTTTTATCACGGAAAGCATATTCAATCAAGTCGCGCGTGTTGACCTGCACTGCGCCAACTTTATTCACCAAGAGATCATAGTAGATGGCCTCAGAGGGAATAAACATAAAAGCAAAATCCATCGTACCCTCCTCCGGTTTGATATATTTGGAAGTTTCGTCGATGCGATTTTTCAAATCCTGTTTGAACATTTTCTCAAAAACTTCTTTTTCCTGCACATCCTTGGCATTCAAAATCCGCTCATAATTCTCCAAAGAAAATTTGGAATCAATCGGCACCACCTTGTCTTTCACGAAAACCACCGCATCCACAATCACAGCGTCAGAAAAGGCATATTGCATTTTGTATGAATTGGGTGGCAAAACATTGCGCAAAGTTTCTTCTAGAAAATATTCACCCAAAATTCCTCTTTGCTTGGGATTTTTCAAAATGTCCTGCAAATTTTGCAGCTGAGCCGAAAAATTCACCACTTGCTTGTTGGTTTCATCCAGTTTAGTCAATTTTTCAGTTACATCAGAGATGAGCTTATGTGATTGACCACTGATGCCCTGCACGGTTTGAATAGTCTGGTTGATTTGCGATTGGGTTGAGCGATGGGTTTCTGACAGTTTGCGATCCACCATATTGCGCAAATCTTCATTTTGCTGTGACAGCATCTTTAAGCGTTCCACAATTGCCACTGCGTCATTACTTTTGTTGCCTTGGCTATTGCGTAGAAAAAAATTCAGCCACAACAAAAATGCCGCGCCCGCCAAAATTAGAAATATTATCAAAATATAGGTCATTTTATCTTCGCAATCAAATGTTTAAGTCCTGGGATTTTATTAATCAATTCCTCATGTGGACCTTCTAAAAATTCTAGGATAAATTTGTCCAGCATATTCAAACGATATTTGAATTCCTCTCCGCTCATCAAAACAAAGTCAATCTCTTTGCCAATTTCAGCTTCTAGACTCGCCATCAAATTTTTCAAACGTGCCCGGCGGATGTCATCGCCAACAATAATCATATCCGCCTTGCCCTTTTGATAGTTGATAAACACGCCGCTGATGGCCGCTAGCTTTATGTTGCCAATCTTAGCAATGTTGGCCAAGCTTTTGCATTGCGGATAAACATTTGATTTTGAAATCAAATTTTTCAATTCCGGATAGAAGCTGAAATTTTGATTCAGGACATAGGAAATCTTACCTCTTCTGGAGTGCTTCAAAATGAATTTTATTTTACTCAAGCGTTCCACTTCTTTCTTGGCTGTATTTTTCAACATATTCCTGCGAGCTATCTCTAGGTAGGTATACTCCTGATCGGGATTCTGCAAAAAAAATCTAAGTAAACTCGCTCTCTCCTTTGAACCAAAAAGACTCTCTAGAATTTCTAACATTGGGTTATGTATTAGTTTATTATGTCTGGATATGCCTATTTATAGTATAATATCTACCACCCAAAAAGTAAACTACCTTCAAAACCGCCGGATTTCTGAAAATCCAGTTTTTATGCTACAATACAAGCAAACTAAGAAGCTATGACTAAAAGAAAATCTGAAAATAAAATAGTTGAAATTCAACCAGAATTTGAGAATATTCTAGTTTGCAACGACCGGCAAATGACTCCGTATGTTGAGATTCTCGTTCAAGAGCCAGAAAATATCAGCAATCAAAATCTAGGCACCCTCATCGGGGTTTTTGAGGTTACTGACACAACCGAAGATTCTTCCTATATCGTCAACTACCTAATTTCCATCATCAAGAAGGAATATTTTTCCAAGCCCAAGCGCGGACCGATTGAAAGTCTTGAATCAGCTCTGCACAAAGCCAATCTAGCTCTATCCAATTTGGCTGAACACGAAAACATTGGCTGGCTCGGAAAATTAAATGTGCTAATTGCGGTTATTGAAAAAAATAGCTTGCACCTTTCTCAGGCTGGAAATGCTTGCGCCTTGCTTTTGCGCTCCAAAACTATCACAGATGTCAGTGAAGGGCTGGCGCCAGCCAAATCAGAACTAAATCCGATGAAAACTTTTGTCAGCGTGTCTAGTGGCCGACTTGAAAAAAATGACAAGCTGATTCTGACTACGGACAGCATTTTTGATATTTTCTCATTAGAGGAAATCAAAAAAAGCTCCTTGCGTTTCTCCGACAAAAATTTCGTCCAATTTCTGAAAACTGCCCTTGGCTCAGAACTGGAAAGAGCCGCTGTTTTGATTGCCGACCTCAAGGATCAACAAGAAATAGCCCAGCCAGAACCGCAAAAACAAAAACGCGACCTCAATGTTTTCAGCAAAGACGCTTTTGCAAAAACAAAAAAAGCAAAGACTGAACAAAATGCACAAATTACGCAAGATTTGCAAAAAGAGATTCAGTATGAAAAAGCTGGCTTTGTTGATGAAAAAACTGGGCATATCTATATCAAAGATGATTTTCAAACAACCTTGGCGCAGGACGCTGGCCCAACTTACACTGAAAAAATTCTACAGAAATCTGCCAATCTGTCCTCTGATACGGCTAAAATGGCTAAGAACTTGGCAGTCAACACTCTACGCAATATCCGCCTGCCCAAATTTTCCAACCTACAATCCAAGGCGCGCAAACTGCAACCAGATTATCAATCTATCATTGAAACCGTCCGGACACAGGCCAAGGCACGCGCTAAGACAGCTGGTTCTGCCTCCACCGTATTCATTGAAAAATCAACCGTTTTGGCAAAAGTTGTTTTTTCACAAAAAAATGGACGCCTTGCAATCTTTGTTTGCAAAAATATTTACCACAAAATCATTTCCCTTGTGCGTCTAGCTCTGCCAAGATTTGATAAAATACGAGATATTTTGCGTAAAATGGATTATCAACAAAAATTATACGTGGCCTTGATTTTTGTGCTAATTTTTATCGTACCCCTAGTCGGCATCAATATAAAAAACAATCTTGATGCCAAAAGAGCCGCCCAAGTGGCCGTCGCCAACAAGCCCGCTCCTTTACCGCTCGAACAAGACAAAAATGTTTTGCGCATTGACACACCCATGTTAATTTATACTGGCAATGATATTCTAAAAACAATAAACTTGAATAACAAAATTTTTGTTGTTACCAGCTCTAATATAGTTGATTTAGAAAAAAATCAGTCATTTGCCATTCCACAAGAATTCACTAACCCAGCCCAAGTGGCTGGCATGCAAGACTTGAATTTGATATTTTTGCTGAACAAAAACAAGCAAATCATGTCTTTCAGTCCAATTTCAACTGAATTCAAAAACAACAACCTGACTGTCCCAGTTGATGCCACCATAACTGGCATGGGAACTTATCTGACCTATATCTATCTACTGGATTCAAAGAATAATCAAATCTATCGTTATCCACGAGCTGAGGGTGGTTTTGGTGAAAAAACTAACTGGCTCAAAGAAACACTCGACCTTTCCAATACGAACGGTTTAGCAATGAATGAAAATATTTTCATCTCCAACAACACTGGAATTTTGAAATTGTTCCGTGGTCAAAAACAAGATTTTTCAATTGAAGAAACTGCCACACCAATCAGCATCAGCAAAATTGCCATCGGAGAACAAAGTGGCACAATCTTCATTCTTGATACACAAAATTCCCGCGTGATTCATCTGGATGGTGAAAACAAAATAGTGGCACAATATTATAACCCCAAAATAAATTCCGCTACTGACATTACTATTAGTGAAAATAATAATACTATCTACATTTCCAACAATGCCACTACTGAAGCTATTGCGATAAACTAAAATTCATCTACCCAACAAAAAAGCAGAGTTTTTAAACTCTGCTTTTTAACTTTCCGAAGGTTGAACCTTCGGAGCTAAATTCGAAGCTTATATTTTACCCACAAGCGTACAGTTAGTAGAGTTCGTTCCGCATTCGCCATAAGTGCATGTAGCACCAGTTTGCAGTTGTCCATTACAACCTCTTGACCAATTCCAGAAGCCATAACCATAACAGATTTGGCTTAATGCTGGACAACTATACACATTTGTTGTTCCTGTCGCTGACGACGCCGCCCAACTCGCATTTCCGCTTGCGTCCGATGTCAAAACTTTACCTGCGCCTGGCGCGCCAGATGTGATTTGCAAGGCGCCTTTTAATATAGTGCTCCCACTTTGGACAGTCAATCCATTTACAGCTCCGCCAGTATTGAGGATTAGTCCGCCAATTTTTGTTTGACCAATATTGCTGGTGTTGATTGGCGCACCGAGATTGCCTCCTGGCGGAGTGGCGGATGGCGCCACCCAAGCATTGGAAATAGATAGTCCGATGAAAATAATGAACGCTAGCGTTAGGCCAGTAGACATTATTCCAACTTCTTTGACGCTATTTTTGATTTTTTGCAACATATTTTTATTATATTAAAAAAATTATTTATTATTTCTTAATTATTTTGAGCTGTTGTGCTGTCTAACATCTCTTGACTGATGTCTGGTTTGCTATTTTTGGGTGCTGAAATGCTATCTAACACTTCTTGACTAATTTCTTCTCCACTGCCTTCTGGCGCAGTAATGCTTTCGCGCATTTTTTCTTGTTCTGTTTTTTCTTTCTCAGAAATATTTTTCACAGCAGCATTTTGAATAGCTATCTTCTGATCTTTTTTCAACTTCACATACAAAAAACCAACCGTCAAAGCAACAGCGATTATGATGGCAATTGTTATTTTTATAATTCTGGACATTTTTTTATTTACCCCGTTGAATTCCGCCCTAGGCGGACATATTCAACTGGGGTTATCTTTTTAGTTAGGTGAAACTTCGCGCCAATTCAAAGTTCTTTTGCTACACGCTGGACAAATCACATCTGAACAAGTTTTTCCAGCAGTGATACAATCAGCCTGAGCAGCTGATGTAGTTCCACAATTATCTGTCTTCATACAATACCAAGTGTTGGTTGTCGGTGTTGCTCCACAAGCGCCACAAGATGATGACACGCCACAACTATATGTGAAGTTTCCATCCGACACACACGCGGTTGGAACGGCCACTGACATTTTTGAAAAATCTATCCAGCCCAGCTCACCTGACCAAGCATAACCATCCGCTGAACCATCTGGATTGACTGTGACACTGTGATACACCGAGCTTTGCGTGCAAGTTCTTGGGCGAACGCAGGTGGACGGGGTGCCCGCGCAAGTTAAAGTATTTGATAATGGACATACATCGCCCGAAAAAGCTATGGTCAAATTCTCACCACTTGCATTACTAAAAACCAGAGTGTTTCCAGATCCAGATACGGTTTTTAAATTTACGATAGGATTTGTGCCACTTATTGATATATTGCTTCCGATTAGATCAATGCTACCCAATGTTCTGCTCAAATCAGTCGTGCTATGAAAATTTATACTGTTGCCAGAAAATGACACAACACGAAGTTGCGCCCCAATATTAACTTGTTGCACCCAACCAACTACATCTAAATTTATTGTGCCTCGTACTACATTGTTATCATAAAAAGACATTGAGCTTTGTGTTGTTCTGACCGCATCAAATGCAGTTGAATATAACGCTATACTTGCAGACCCAGACACTTGGGGTGCATTGCAAGTCGCAGTTTGAACGCAAGCCACATCGCAACTAGCCTTATCAGCATACGAAGTTCCTGTTAAGTTGCATAGGAATGAATCGGGATTCAAGTTAGCGAGCTCAACATTGCCTGTCCAACCGCCCGAGTTGCCTTTGGTATTTTCATCCTTGATGCCCACGATGCTAGCTGTGCCAGCAAGGGTGCCGATTTTTGTAGTTGCATCATAGGAAATTGAGGCTCCAGAAAAATCAATCCAGCCAACATTTTCACTCCAAGCTTGTCCAGAAAGCTGACCACCAGTTGCAGGAATATTAACGCCATAGTTTTGCGAACTACCATCAGTCGTGCTGTTCATACTCACCCAACCGAATCCTGTAGGATTGCCACTATTATCAGTTGTACCACCCCACAACCAACCAGCACCAGTTTCAGAGGTTCCTGCTTGAGAAACATACACAACACAAGTAAAAGAAAAAAGAAATATTAACGAGAGTAGAATTTTTTTATTTTTGAGCATTTTGTTTTACTCGAATTCTTATTTAAGACTTTTTGATGTTTTTATTATATCACACTTCTGCTTTTTCCGATTATGCCAGCGCAAAAGTTATCCACAGGACCAGATTTACAATTATTCAGCAAAAATTTTTGTTTTCGTGCGTTCCATAATCTCTCGATTGACCAAATTCTTATCCCGGCCATATTTCAAGCGGGACAATTCTTTGATGGCGTTAGCAATTTCTTGACTGCCTTTGGTTGGCGGATAAGTCATCATATTGAAAGGCTTGGCCAGCGCGCCATTCACCAAGATTTTGGCAAAACAATTGTAATTGTCTACATTTACCAAATCATTGGCGCTGAAAACTGGGGCGAATTGTTTTTCCAAGAATTCCGCATCTTCCGGACCAACTCGGAAAGCCACCATCGAACCGACATTTCCAAACACCGCCTTTGAAATTTCTTCTTTGAGCTGAGCGATGAACTGATGCGCCAAAATCAAAACTAGTTTATATTTTCGAGCTTCCGACAAAATCTGCGCAATTGAGTTCGTGGTTACATTCTGGAATTCATCTAAATATAGATAGAAATCAACGCGTTGATCTTCTGGCATATCCACACGCGAAAGCCCAGCCATCAAAATTTTGCCTACCATCACCATTCCCAACAGCCGTGCATTGATTTCGCCAATCTTGCCTTTTGACAAATTGATCAACAAAATCTTTTTGTTATCCATAATCTCCCGCATATTGATGGTGCTGTTTTGCTGAGAAATGATTGGACGCATCATATCATTGGAAATGAAAGTGGTGAGTTTGGAAGTGATGTATGGCACCATATTGGCCAAAGCCGCTTCACCACCGGCTTTCTCCGCTTCCTTGGTCCAGAAATCAACCACAATTTGGTTTTTGCAACGCGCCAATTTCATACGGCGGAAATCTTCGTCGGCCAAAACTTTGGAAATCTCCATCAAAGTTGAGCCAGAAGCTGGGTCATCCATAATCAAGAGCATGGCATTGCGCATATATTGCTCAAACATCGGTCCGCCCGTTGCTTTGAGGTCATACAATTGGTCAAAAATTCCCAACACTTCATTAATCACAAAGGTTTTTTGCTCTGGTCTATTTTCATCATATTCCAGCATATTCAAACCAAACGGCCGTTCCACATCCGATGGATCAAACACAATCACATCTTCCGCGCGCTCCTTTGGAATGGCGGTCAAAATGTCTTCAATTGCGTCACCATGTGGATCAATGAAACAAAAGCCTCGGCCTTCGCGTGCATCTTGCTTGGCCATTTCTTGCAAAAAGTTAGACTTTCCTGCGCCAGTCTGTCCAATGGCATACAAATGTCGCCGTCGATCGCCCACACCCAGCTTGATAGTAGTTTCCACACCGCGATAATTGTTATATCCCAATGTTAAACCATCTTGCGGGATATCCAATGGCGGTGGTGCCATGTTGGACTTCAACCATTTGATTCTTGGTCCCTCAGTCACAGAAATTGGCAAATGGAAGATGCTCGCAATCTCTTCAGTGTTCAAAATGATGGCTTGATCTGGATTGAAATTTCTAAATATGAAATCATAGGCTAAGTCTTTTTGATCAGCTCGGCTTTTGACTTGAAAACAATTTGTGTCAGAATTTTCATATTGTGAAAAAGCATTTTCCAAGTGTCCCAAAATTTCAGTTGCTCGCTCTTGCGTCACGGCCGAAGCCACCAGACGAATGTTGACTTCAAAACCAGCCTTGCTCGATTTTTGCTCAATACCCTTGAGCAATTCCTGTTCTTCCGGCGTAAGTTGCACAGTTTCTGAACTAGAAAATGTAGAGCCATCCTTGTTTTTGCTATTCAGCGCTCCGTGCACCATATCTCCAGCACCCCGGCCAATCATCATTGCGAAAGATTTGTTGTGTACATCATTTAATCTTTTGCCCTGTTGCATCTCATGCGCCACTTTTCTGCCAGCCGATCTCCAACCAGCATGCGCCGTTTTCAAAATCAACTGAATTGCCGCCCCTTCAGCTTCGGTATCGAGCTTACTCAAAGCATTAGCAATCGAATTTAGCGGATCAATTTCCAATGTTTCATAAGTTTTGACAGGCAAAATATAACTATTTTTTAATTTCAGGGTGGCCGCCGCCGTGAAACTTCCCAGAGAAAAGATGGTATAATCCGGCGCTTTTTCTAGCGAAGCATTGGGGAAAAAACTATGAATTTGCTTTTCAATGTTTTCTCTAAATTTTTTCGGCATGGAAATAAAGAAAATGATTTCGTCATCAGCTGATGAATTGGCAATTTCCAACGATATGTATGGCGCATCATATATCATCCGCGCCAGAAATCCCTTGTTATCTTTGATTGTTGAAATGGCGGTCAAAAGCTGTTCCATAGCGCCAATTTCTTCCCGCCAAGCGTCTTGGCGATCATTTTCATCTCTCGGCTTCACTATTTTGGATACGCGAATAACCTCCAAATCCATATTCAGAGATTGGTTGATGTGCGCTCGAAATGAGATGAAACTGCGCGCCACCATCCATGCGCCACTCAACACACTCACTACCCCCAAAACAACTGAGGCCGTATAAAAGATTAAATTAATATCAAAGTTGTTCATTTTTTATTTACCCCGTTAAATTCGACTGCAGGTCGATTATTTAACTGGGGTTTTTGTTTTTATTTTTCACTCAAAAAATCTATTTTAGAGATTTTTAATCAAACCTTTGGCCAACAACGCATCATGCAAATCATCCATCATCATCTTATCATGAAAAGCATCCAACATATAATTGTCATTCATATGTTTAGCCACTTTGACTGCATGCACCACGCCCTTTTGCATCGCAATATTAACTAGGTTGCTGACTTTAGCCTCTACGCCCTGTTCCTGACTAGCCACTTCAGCGTCTATCTTGATATCTTCGGCTTTAATTGGCGCCACTGGCGTTGTCTGTTGCGCCTTGGAAAGAATTTTCGCATAGGCGTCATCTTTTTCCATCGCGCCTTCTTTTCTCTCAATCTTTTCCTCAGGTACAGATGCAATTAATTGCGTCTCTATGGGCGCCTCTACAAGCTTTTCAACAACCGGCTCTGCAATAAATTTGGCCTTCAAATCCATATCCTTTTCCTCAATTGGTTCGAGTGGCATAATATTTTAACTTAGTGAATTATTTAGAGCATTTTTAAAAATAAATTTGGTCAATCTTTGTGTCCATGCAATGACAGACTCGCCAGATTTTGGTCCAATTTCTTCCAAATCAGCCTGCGCGTCCGTCATCTTTAATTCTAGCATATCATAAATCTTAACCGCTTTTTTATGACCGTGGCTAACAACATATTCATTAGCTTTCATATCAAAAACCGCTTGGTCTTCCAAATTTTTCACATCAATCAAATCTTTCCAAATTTCAATGAACACTTTTTCAAAATCATTCCGTAAATCTCTCAGATTGATTGAATCTACTACTTCAGTTTCTAACAAATGTACTGCGTTATCATAATTAGATCTGTTTGCATCTCTAAGTTGAGGATATTTTTCAAAAGCAACCGAAGATTTGTCCAAGAGCTCTCGACAATCTTTTTTAGCTTTTTCGATAAAGTCTTTAACCTCTTCTACTGCCACCCCCTCTTCTTCTTTTAATGATATTTCAATATCATCCACGGCAAGCCTAGCTGGGGTAGTATCTGCATCTATTTTTGACACTTTTTCATATTTTTCGCGTGCTTCGTCATATATAATTTTTAAATCGGATAATTCCTTTTCCGCATGTCCCAAATCTTGTTCCTTC
>JAUSNP010000008.1 GCA_030645735.1 Candidatus Moraniibacteriota bacterium
GCCAGCGTTTTGAAAACATCTAAATTTGTTGAGATTTGTAGAATAGTACATGGCACCATTAGTTCCTGTTGGCTCAGCACTGCCGATATCCAAAACCAAAAGGTCTGGCGTAGCTGAAGTTGCGCCACCATCACCAATTTGCACATTCGCCGTGCCAGTTCCAGCCACTTCAAGGTTTAGGTTGCCCGAAGTTGTGTTGAAATATGACGCACCTGATCCGGTCAAGTTTAAAGCCCCCGCTGAAGTCACGGCCAAAGTGCCAGAAGTGGCCGTTGAAATGGTCAAATTGCCAGAAGTGTTGGTCCAAGCTGAAGTTCCGTTGGAGGCCAAAGCCAAAGTTGTGGCTGAAGTTCCAATTGTTCCCGGATTGGTCCAATCTTTTCCGTCCAGTGTATCTGAATTGAAAGCATAGGGTGTTGCCGTAAATTGCACGCGTGGATTCATTTCGCCATTGCCATTGAATTCAATGCCTAAATAAATATTATCACTGTTGAAATCAACTGACCCTGGAAGAGCTGTAGCATCGCCTAAGTTTGTTTGAAAGATTCCATCAGTCACTGTTAAAGATTTAGTCAATTCTGACCAAACAGCTGCACCACCGGATGAAACAGTGTAGATTCTGAAATTGAAGTTGTAGTTACCCGTTGCAACATTCGTACCATCACTATTAGTAACTTTTCCTTGGAAATTTATTTGCTTGTTGATTCCAGGAGCCGCTTCAACACTTTTCAAGGTAACAAAAAATCCCCCTAGTAAGATGAGTGCAATTATAAATTTATTTAGTATTTTTAGGTTTCCTGGACCCATTTGTTTTGATTTTTAAGCTAAACAAAAAGAAAACGGGTGTTGTTCACCCGCTTTCTTAAAGCTTTATATTCTTATTATACTCCCAATTTTGCCTTTTGTCAATTCTATGACGGCATTATTTTTTTATTATGAATATAAAAAATTATTTTTTCCACTGAATACTTCTTAAAATATTTTCTATTTCCGCATTCCACTCTTCATCATCACGTACTGGTGAAGAAAAAGCCAATGCAACTAAGAAATTTTCTCGTGGAATGAAAAAAGTTTTTTCAAACAAGCCCTCGCCAGCAGACGAAAAAGAAATTCCACTTAAATCACCTAGTGCAAATTTTTCTTTTTGATATTTTTCTGAATTACTCGCTCGAAAATTATAGTTGCCACTATCCTCCATTGTCCTGCCAACTAGATTTTCGACTGTCAGGGCAATTTTTTTTGAATTTGCTCCCATTTCTGAAAATAATGCCCTCTCCAACACGACATTGGCCGCATCCGGCTCGACCTGATGTGATTTCTCCAAAAAAGAGGCTGCATGCCGAAAGGAAAGATATTTCGTTTCAAATCTTTCAAAAGGAACACTCGCAATGTCAGACCTAATTTTTTTTTGCACTGAACTTGTGCCAGACACTGGCCGATTAAAAAAATATATCAGAAAAGCCACCACGCCAATAACCGCTACAACTAGAAAAACCACAACCAACCACAAATATCGTCTAAATAAAGCGGGTTTTTCTTTTTTTGCAACTTTTTTCACTGCCTTAACCTTTTTTTTCACAATAACCTCACTGATCTTTGAGGGCTTGGCAGATTTTTTGCTAGTTTTTTTGATATTTTTTATGTTTATTTGTTTTGGCATTTGATTTTAGTTTATATCTGATTCCAAAATATACACCGATTATGCTCACAACAATCAAGAAAAAAATATTAAATGCCATCGGAACTACAAAGATTTGTTGCTGTTGCGTCATAAAGCCCTCTTCGCCATCATAACGATAATCGATTGCTATATTATACATTCCCGGAATGAATGCTATTACAAAGTTTCTCAAGTTTGTTGGAAAAACACGAAAGGTTTCTGGCAAAATCAAGCTAGATTCTTCATTAATTATGCCTCGTCTCACTTCTCTGCCCAGCATATCTGCAACTTTCACAGTTCCGCGAGGTGAAAGATGCACATTGCCTGTATTTTGAAAACGCAATCGAACTGCTGTTGGCAAACCCCAAAAAGATCTTGCGATGCTATGCTCTTTCAAATTCAAACCATAAATTTCACCTCCCATTTTGCGTACAAAAATCAATGAGGCTACGGACGGTCTGAGATCAACATTAGACATGGCGTCATTGCCATCATTTTCCATTTTGAAAACCACTGCAGCATAATGTCCTCCCGGGGAAAGCACTTCTTTGTTTTCAACTGTTCCACGCACGATTTGTTTTTCTCCAGGTGCCAACACAATCGCATCTCGCTCCAAACTAATCCAGGAAGCTAAATTATATTTGCTATTCAAATCTTGCGAACCAGCAAAGGCCACGCCGCTTGTTTCATTCAAGGATCCGAAATCCAGCGCTGAGATGCGAAAAACTGCTGGAAAATCACGGCTATTGACTACTTCTAATTCAAATTTTTCTACTCGGCTGTTTTCAGACAAAACCACTTCACGAAAAAAAGGCGTGATTGAAAAACCTTTAGCCTCATCTTGAGCTGAAGCTTTATTGTTTGTACAAACAATTAATCCTAAAATTAAAATAATCGCGAAGACAGTTATTTTTTTCATAAATTTTTCAAGTTATACATTGATTATACCAGAAAACAAAAAAATATCTAAACTAGTTAGATATTTTTTTATCGCTGTCATTCCGGCCTTGAGCCGGAATCCACTCATTGTACTCGTGAATCTAAATTTGTTTCAGTGAAGTGTAGGGTAGATCCCGGGTCAGGCCCGGGATGACAAAATAGGGTATTTATTTTTTCTTTTTATTAGATAGTCCTCTGATCTTTCCATACCAATTCTGAAAAGTCGATTTCATTCCGATAAAGACGAAAATTGCAATCAACAACCCTCCAATCACAATCCTCCACGGCACCACCCAAAAACTCACTTCTGCCTCAATTGGCACATCTCTTTTACCATCATCATAGATCAGCAATAGTTTAGCAGTATATTTGCCCCATCTAAGCTTGGAAACTTGAGAGAAGTCCCATTT
>JAUSNP010000009.1 GCA_030645735.1 Candidatus Moraniibacteriota bacterium
CCGGCGCGGGGCAACCGGCATTTTTTTGCGAGAAAGTTGAAAATTTGTCTTGGTATGTAGCTGTGCGGCCTTTTTCTTTTTTGCCACTTTTCTTTTGGGAAAAGAAAAATGGCGTACTGTTTTATTTTGCAAAAATAAAAAGGCTGAACAATCAATATGAGTTGATTCCGGCTCAAGGCCGGAATGACAAAGAAGTCTAATTGTTAGGCGGGGTATAGATGCCGAGAATTGGCGTTGGTTCGGGCAGGACGATTGAGAAGAGGCTAGTGGAGGCATCTTTGCTGTCCACGAAGTAGAGTCGCTCCTGAGCGAGATTATAGCCTATGAGAGGCATTTGCGAGTTGGTCTTGGGCAGATTCATGATGTTGCGATGATCCATGGGATCAAGCTCAATGATTTTCACATCTGAGCTAATCGAGAAAATGACATGTTCATAATCTTTGAACCATTGGATATTTTTGATTTCTTCAGAATAGCGCGTGATGTCTTCAATAGTGTTTTCGCCACGAACTGGTGAAACATTCCAGTTACGCAAATAATAAACCGACATGGCGTTCTTGGTCCAATACAAAAGTTTCTTGCCATCATCTGAGAATTGGATGCCCTCGATATCATAGCCCAGTTTGCGCGTGTAGGTTCCATATTCACCTTGATTGAAAAGATAGAGATCTTTGTTCTGAGTTAAGAAGGCGATGCGACTGTCATCATAGGCAATCAAGCGGAAGTTGCGCGTGATGTCTTCTGGGAAACTGCTAGTGATTTGATTGGGTGTGCCAGAACCGTCTAGGTTGTTTTTATAAACCAACTCATGAGGCATAACTGAATAATAGACGTTGGTCTTGGACAAATCAAAACTCGACACATCTTGCGCGATTTGTTTTGAATCAGTTGGGTTGGTGATATTGACTCGATAGAGAGAATTGTTGCTGAGATAGAAAAGATAATTTTTATCTTTTGGATCCCAACGCACATAGCTGATATCATCGTTGTTCAAGAGTTCATTTAGATTGAAAGAAGTTTTGGCATTTGGGTCAACGATGAAATAGGCAAACTGAGTTTTGCCATCTTCAGTTTTTTGCACAGGCACGCTCAGATAATCTTCTTCGGGAGTCCACTCAATGTTTTCGCGACGATCTTCCGTGATAAAATTCCAATCAGCAAAATCAAACAAGCCGACAATTTCTTTGGATTTGATGTCGAGGATGCGGGTGCTGAGTCCGCTGGCTGAATTGGCAGTGTAAATTATATATTTGCTTTGAGGTGAAATGAAAAACTTTTCGATGCCAGTGGTATTGTAGTCAATTTTGGTGTATTCGTTGCGCACCAAAAGCACATTCCAAAATTCACTGGCCACGCCGCTGTGCACTTCAATATTTTTGTTCCAAGTTTGATAGCCATCAGCGCCGATAGACAAATTATATCCTTTCGGCATCAAGCCCATGACATTGTAGGAATTGTTGATTTTGTCCAAAGCCTTGGAATCATTGACCTTGCCGTCCAAACTCACCACTATGTCTTGTGGATTGGATTTGATAGAAATGGTTCCGCTATGCACAAAAACGCCTCGACTCAGGTCGAAACGAAACCCCTTGGCATACAGCACCACCGCTGGGGCGATTATCACAAACATCAACACCAAAATCCAGAAGAAAATAGTCCTTTTTAGCTTTTCCATAATATCTCAATGGTATGCTAAAAAAGCGGTTTTGTCCAGTTTCTAAGCATATCTTGGCGATGAATTCAAGAATTTAAAGCCCGATAGTTTGACAGTTTTGGGGTTTGGCTGTATACTAATCTATGTAACTGAAGTAACTTAAATAGCGGTTTTTAGCCGTATTTTTCAAAATTATATGACACTAGCAATTATCAAGACAGGCGGAAAACAGTATAAAATCGAAGAAGGAGACAAGATCAAGGTGGAAAAAATTGAAGGTGAAGAAGGTAGCGTGATTACCTTTGACGAAGTTCTTTTTGTGGGCGATGAAAAAGATGTCAAGATTGGAACTCCGGTTGTGGCTGGGGCGAAAGTTGAAGCCAAAATCATCAAGACTGAAAAGGGTGACAAGGTGGTTGGTGTGAAATTCAAAGCCAAGAAGAGATACAAAGTGAAGTTCGGTCATCGACAAACTATGACAGAAGTTGAAATTCTTTCGATCAAATAAATTTTCCTATATTAAAAAGAACTCATCCGAAAGGGTGAGTTTTTTGTTGCCACATGGTTAACTTTCTTTTGGCACACAAAATATCAAGGCTTCTTTTACCAAAGAACTGGGTGTCCATTTTCTTTGGCAGCAAAGAAAGTGGACGAAAAGAAACTGCCGCACAGCTACATACCAAGACAAATTTTCAACTTTCTCGCAAAAAAATGCCGGTTGCCCCGCGCCGGACCAGCATTTTTTAGTGCTCGTAAGTTTCAATTTGTATCTTGGTATTCCGCGAGTGCGTGATGGTTTTTAAACAAAAAATAAAAGTTAAAAATTTAAAAACCAATTCGCCCATAACGAAGTGCGTTTCTAAGTTTCAGCGCACGAGCGTTAAGAACTTTTTCGCTGCTCCTTTTAGCGGAAAGTCGTCCCTAAAATTTTAGCGAGTAAGCTAGAAATTTAGACAGCACGAGTCTGGGCGCCTTTTTC
>JAUSNP010000003.1 GCA_030645735.1 Candidatus Moraniibacteriota bacterium
AGCGGTGCAATATTGCAAGGTCACTGCCACTTCATTGGCCGTGAAACCGGTGGTGGTGTCTGGGTCGCGCACTTGATAGTTGACGGTTACCATACCATCCGCCGTTTGGGAGGCCGTGACATTCTGGACTTGTGGAGTGGCGTTGACGACATAGGTTAGGGTGACATCGGAAACGGTTGGTGTAACTGAACCATCAGAAATCAGAGTGACTTGATATTGTATCCAGCGATCATTGCTTTGATCGCTATTGAGATCATCAATAGTTTCTGCTCCGGTTGGATCAGTAAAAAATGTTGCTGAATTGCAAGAGCCTGCAACTCCATCATTGGGTCCGCACCATGGTGTCCAAGTCGAACCATCCGCGGAAGTGCGAAGTTGGAATTTTATATCGGTATTAGCTAACAAAGATTCTGTCCATTGAATATTCGCTGGAGTATTAGCAGAATCAGTGGTATCAAATTTGGAAGAAGTTAGGGTTTGCGAAGTTGCATATTGATTATAGTTCAAGGTCAGACTATTTAGTGACGGAGCATAAGCGACATCAGCGGTAGCCAGAGTAACTTTGTAGCGGATATATCTTTTGCCATCCAAGTCAGTTGGAATTACAAATCTAGTTGAGGCACTGGCTTGACGAAATATTGGCTTATAATCACCCGCCACCCAACCGGAATCAGTGTCTTTGCCAGCGATTTGAAAACGCATTCCGCCTTTCACCGCCAAGGAATGTTCACGTCCCACAGCAATTGCCACCACATCAGTTAAGCCGGAGGTTTGAACGGGAGCATAATATTGGGCAATGGTATTGTCGCCGAGCTGGCCATTGCTATTCCATCCCCACGCCCAGACAGTACCGTCGGATTTGACGGCAAGAGAGTGTCTGTATCCAGATGCAATCGCCACTACGCCTGTCAATCCAGAAGTTTGGACGGGGGTGCGTCTGTTTGTGTTAGTGGTATCACCCAGTGAACCAACGCCATTATACCCCCAGGCCCAGACGGTGCCGTCAGATTTTAGAGCGATGGAATGACCAGCTCCTCCGGCGATTGCCACCATGTTGGTTAGGCCAGAAGTTTGGATGGGGGTGAGTCTTTGCGTGATAGAATTGTCGCCAAGTTGGCCGTAGTCATTGGCTCCCCATGCCCAGACGGTGCCATCGGATTTAATAGCGAGTGAATGACTATTTCCTACGGCGATGACTACCGCATCGGTCAAATAGCCAGATCCACCGACACCTTTGACTTGTACTGGGGTGAGTCTTTGGGTAGTAGTAGTGTCGCCCAGTTGACCGACGCTGTTATATCCCCACGCCCAGACGGTACCGTCGGATTTGAGGGCGAGAGAATGGGAAGATCCTCCAGCGATGGAAACTACATCGGTCAAATAACTAGATCCGCCGACGCCCTTGACTTGCACTGGGGTGTTTCTTTGTGTAGCGGAGTTGTCGCCAAGCTGACCATTAAAATTATACCCCCAGGCCCAGACGGTGCCATCGGATTTAAGAGCTAAAGAATGATAAGCTCCGCTTGAAATCGCCACCACATCAGTCAAAAAGCCTACGCCACCTACGCCCTTAACTTGCACGGGGGCTAGGCTTTGAGTGGTAGAATTATCACCGAGTTGACCTTGAGTATTAGTTCCCGACGCCCATACAGTGCCGTCAGATTTTAGAGCTAAAGAATGATAATCTCCTCCAGCTACTGCTACCACATTGGTTAGATCGGAAGTTTGGACAGGAGTGCGTCTTTGGGTGATGGAGTTGTCACCGAGTTGACCGTTACCATTCAGTCCCCACCCATAATTTTTTGTCGCCCCGGCTGGAATTGTTTGCGAAAATGAAGCTGTGGAAAAATCCGCCTTGGCGCCCAAATCAATTGTTGCTGATTCAAAGGTACCGCTTGTTGAAACATAATAATTGAAAGTTGAACTATCAAAAGTCGGTGCAAAAGATGCGTTGGGCGAAGATAAAAATACTTTGTAATATAAATTTGAAGTGTCATTTAAAATAGTCGCCGTGCCAGCAGTGATAGCACAAGTATAAACTCCGGTTGCCACTGAACAATAACTGGTATCATAAAAACTATCTGCATATCCATTTGGTCCATACCAATTTGTACCATCTTTGGACAATTTAACTTTCACCCGATTGCCCGCGATTTCAGCTGGAATAGTGGTGCTAAAACTAAAGTTTTGATTATCAAACTTTTTGGCTCCACCTAAATTAATTGCTCCAGAAGTAAAGTTGCCTGTGTTTTCCAAATTCACCGTCACATCATTCAAGCTTGGCGTATAGACAGAGTCAACCGTAGAAAGAGTCATCTTGTAACGCAGATACCTTTTGCCATCCAAGCCATTTGGAATTGTTATTCTATTTGAGGAGCCAGCTTGACGAGGTGCCCACTTATAATCACCCACTACCCAACCAGAGTCAACATCTTTGCTGGAAATTTGAAATTTAATACCACTAGTGATAGCGAGTGAGTGTTTATCTCCAGCCTTAATAGCTATCACATCAGTCAAAAAACCCACTCCACCCACACCCTTAACTTGTACTGGAGTGAGTCTTGAGGTGGCGGTGTTGTCACCTAATTCGCCATCCGGACCATATCCCCAGGCCCAGACAGTGCCATCTGATTTAAGTCCGAGTGAAAACATTCCTCCTGCTGAAATGCTGCTCATATCAGTCAGATAACCAACACCCCCAACACCCTTGACTTGTACTGGAGTGAGTCTTGAGGTGGTGGTGTTGTCACCTAATTGACCATACCAATTATTTCCCCAGGACCAAACGGTGCCGTCAGCTTTGAGAGCCATGGAAAATTCATATCCCGCTGAAATTGAAATCACATTAGACAAAAATCCTACTCCTCCGATATCCTTAATTTGTACTGGAACACTTTTTTGAGAAACAGTATTATCACCTAATTGTCCTTGACTGTTCAACCCCCAAGCCCAAGCGGTGCCGTCAGATTTAAGGGCAATCGAATGATTATGTGCGCTTGAAATTGCCACCACATTGGTGAGATTACTAGTTTGCACCGGAGTGAGTATTGAGGTAGTGGTGCTGTCACCGAGTTGACCGTTGGAATTATTTCCCCAGGCCCATACAGTGCCATCAGCTTTGAGAGCTAGAGAATGGCCATTTCCACCTGCAATAGCCACCACATCTGTGAGATAATTAACGCCACCGATGCCCTTAACTTGCACTGGAGTGAGCTTTGAGATAGTGGAGTTGTCACCGAGCTGACCCTGAGCGTTATATCCCCAAGCCCAGACCGTGCCATCAGCTTTGAGAGCTAGGGAATGAGCATTCGGAGAACCACCAGTTATGCCTCCGCCTGCGATTGCCACTATATCAATAAGATAACCGACGCCCCCGACGCCCTTAACTTGTACTGGGATACTCTTACCGAGCGTAGTATTATCGCCTAATTGTCCTTGGTTGTTATATCCCCACGCCCAAACGGTGCCATCAGATTTGAGAGCTAGGGAATGATAAGATCCGCTAGTAATGGACACGACATTTGTTAATCCATTGGTTTCTACTGGAGCATTTCTTTGTATAGAGGTGTTATCACCAAGTGATCCAAGGACATTTATACCCCATGCATAATTTTTTGTCACACCAGCTGGAATGGTTTGTGAAATAGTGGCTGTTGTCAGATCGGCCATACTGGCAGAAGTTCCTAAATCTATCGTAGCCGATTCATAAGTACCCGTAGTTTGTCCAGCTTGCAATTGTACACTGGCCGGAGTGCCAGTGCCAGTCACTTCGGTGGCCGTATGCGTACCCACAAAATCCGTGTCAGCAGTATGCGTGAAAGGTGAGGCAGTTTGCGTTTGCAACGACAAACTAGCCGTATCTCCCGTGCCAGTTATTTGTGTACTCGAATGAGTGCCACCAGCAAAATCCGTATCCGAAGTTTTGGTTGTTGCAGTGAGACCAGTCACCAAATCCACACTCGCGCCTGCACCTGTTCCGCTCACTTGCGTATTGGTGTTTGCTCCATTGGCAAATCCGCCACCCGTGGCTGAACCAGTGGTAGTCAAGGTGCCATCATCCGTAGTTGAGTAGGCGTTGTTTGCCAAAGTCACTTCTGTGCCAGCTGTGATGCCAGCGTCTTTGGCTGCATATTCACTCCAACCAGTGGAGTTGGTCGGATGACTGGCATTGTTAGCCGTTTGTGTTGACCAAGCAGATTGGGAGAAAGTGTAGCTGGCACCTTGGGATTGTGAGGCGAATTGAAAATAGGTGATAGAAATAGTAGCCAGAATGGTGACAACAACCGTAGCCCGTTTCAGAAGGAGTTTGTTTTGGAAAAGTTTTTTGAAATTTCTAGCTTTTAATCTAAAACTTGAATCAAAATTAAATATCTTGTTTGTTTGGTTTTTTCTGACAAGAACTTGACTCTTGACGGGTGTTTCTTTTTGAATTATTTGGTGCCGAAGTTGTTGCAATTTTCTGTGTGTTCGGGCTGATTGAGAAAAATAGGTCTGGATGTTTTGCCAATTGCAAAAGTTACTGAACTTAGTCAGATTCTGGCGCCACAGCATTTTTATTTTGCGTCTATTTATTTTCATTTTTACTAGTGTTTTGCGATGAAAAATATTTCCACGGAGCAACGACATATCTCTCATCGAAAGATATGCTGCTTATGGCTCAAGTATACCATTTTTTTCGGTTTTTTGGAACCAAAAACAGGCCACTTTTGAGAGTGGCCTGTGGATAAGTTTCTGGGTAATTATCTGGAATTAAATTCCCATTTCCTGTTTGAAAAATCCCTCCACCTCCGGCGTACCGACGAAGCATTTGCCACGGGCAAAAAGAAATGGCACCCCAATTTTGTCTTGAGCCAACTTGCATTCCTGCGCCTTTTGCGTCAAAATTTTGGCATTAGCGTCATTGTGCCAAACTTCTAGTGAATCGAATGTAACTTTTTCCGCAATCTTGTTGTCTGACACAAATTTCTCAACATCCTTGCAATGGGAGCACTCTCTGCCAAAGAAAAAGATGACGTCAGATGTCACTGGTGTTTCCACCGCCTTTTTCGCCTCGTCTTTTGAGCTCCAAAAATACAATCCCATCGTTAGCACCAAAAATAAGACGATTCCGCTAACTATTTTTTTTGTCATAAATTTAATCTTAAATTAATTATTTTTTATTTCTGCGCCACCAATAGATTCCCATTCCAATTAAAATCATCGTGAGGCTAAAAATCTGTCCCAGCGTGAAATATCCAGCGATGTAACCAACTTGTTCATCTGGCTGCCTAAAAAATTCCGCTGCAATTCTTGCCAAGCCGTAGCCAATAAGATATATAGAAAATAAATGACCTACAAATCGACTTTTGTTTCGCAAGCTCCACAGAATCACAAACAACACCACGCCTTCAAAAAAAGCTTCCAGAAGTTGCGATGGGAAACGCAAGGATGGTCCAGCTCCAGTCCACAAAGGAAAGCGCATACCCAGCCAACTTGTCGTCACTCGACCGTACAATTCCAAATTGAGAAAATTACCAATGCGACCAAAAAAATATCCCGCCGGAATAGCTGGCACGGCAAAATCCGCAAATTTCCAGAAATTAATATTGGCTTTATTTTTTCTAAATAAAATCAATGTAGCGACAATTACACCGAGAAGTCCCCCATGATAACTCATCCCATAAATTCCAGTAAACTCTCCGGTTGCAAAATCATACGGAGAAATAATCTCCGATAAATTATGCCAATAATAATTTGGATTATACAAAATCACATAACCCAATCGCCCACCAATCAAAGCCCCGACCAAGGCGAACATTATAAAATCTAAAATTAAATCTACGCTGTATTGCCCCTCTTTCTTTTTTATACGATAAGCCAACAGAAAATATACCACTAAAAACGCCAACAAATACATGATGGAATACCAGCCAATGGAAAAAGAACCGACGGCCAGCGCCACCGGATCTATGTGCAAAGGAATGTTTTGATAAAATTCTAACAAAACTTTTTATTCAACTACTTATTAAATTCTTTCAATTGCGTGCGAAATTCCATGTAATAAATATCCCACAAAGTTACGAAGAGTGACATGATGACTGGGCCAACGATAAATCCCGCTAGGCCAAAAATGGCAATTCCGCCCAAGGTTGAAAACAAAATTAACAATGGATGCATCTCAGTGTCCTTGCCGACCAATTTTGGCCTAACAAAATTATCCAGCGTGCTAATCACCAAGGCACCAAAGAGGATTATAATCATACCTGACATAACATTGCCAGAAAGCAACATAAACAATCCCACTGGCAACCAAACTAGTCCGGCACCGATGGCTGGAATAACTGAGGACAATGTCATGAGCAGTGCTAGCAAAATTGGCGCCGACACACCCGTCACCGCGAAGAGCACACCACCCAAAAAGCCCTGCATTATAGCAATCAAAATCGTTCCCTTGATAGTTGCCCGCGTTATGGAATTAAATTTTTCAATCAAAATGTTTTCGTAACTATCTCGCAGCGGACTGAGTTGCATAATTTTCTTGATAAATTTGTTCCCATCAATCAACAAATAAAATAAGGAAAAAAACATTACAAAGGTTACTAGAACCATACTAACTATACCTTGATAAGTGCTTTGTAGAATGGACAAGGCATTCTGAGAAAAACTCTGCACTGCACTCGCAATTGTCTCCTGACTAACAATGTTTTCTATGGCGATAAATTTGGCAAAGGGCAACGCAGATAAGTTATGACTAACATTATTAGCCACACTTTCGACGGACACACTATTTTGCGAAGAGTAATCAATAATATTTTGCACTTCGCTCACCACCAGTGAAGACACAAACACAATTGGAGTCAAGATTATCATGGCAATCACCAGACAAGTCAAAAGTGAGCTCCAAACTTTGCTCTGACGAGTAATTTTCAAAAACATTTTATACAAGAAAGCAAACAGATGTGCCAAAATGCCCGCAATCAGAAAGGGCACCAAAAATGGCTTCAAAATAAAATAGGCCAGAATGGTTATACCAATCAGAATTACGAAAAAGAAATAGACATTATAATTTTTGAGTTGCATAATTTTTTAATAGAATTATGGAATAATTATAGCATTTTATCGAAAAATTAAAAAATTCGCAATTGACACCCAATAACAAAATTGATATGCTATTTACTGCCTTTAAATAGAGGGCTTCAATGCCAGCTTATTGAGCTCTTTTACAATAACCTATAGAAATCCGGAGGGCTGAAAAATGGAACGTTGCTTCATAATAGAAGATGCCCGAACTGGACGCAATATAATAATCACAAATCCAAAGACTATTGAATTAATCGCACATTTTGCAATTAAATTTCCAAACGCACTTGATAAGTTCTTGCGGCACATTGCTGACAACTGCTCAGTAGATTACACAGATGAGGAAATTTTAAGGGCTATCTGGACATTTCCCAAGTAACTTCTTGGGGAATAACTCGCACACCCACAGGATGTATTTCTGTGGGTGTTTTTTTATTTCCGATAGATCCGCAAGCTATTCATGACCACTGACACTGAACTAAATGACATCGCAGCGGCGGCGATGGCGGGGCTCAGCACACCAGAAACCGCCAAAGGGATGGCAATGACATTATAGAAAAATGCCCAGAACAAATTTTGTTGGATGGTGCGGAAAGTGGTTTTGGAAAGTGCGATAGCCTGCACTACTTTTTCCAAATTGTTTTGCATCAAAATAATCTGTCCGGCTTCTTTGGCGATGTCAGTGGCGCTGCCCATAGCGATGCCCAGATCCGCTTGCACCAAGCTTGGCGCATCATTGATGCCATCACCCACAAAAACAATTTTTTCGCCTTGTGTCTGCAACTTTTTGATCTCGGCTGCTTTCTCGCTTGGCAAAACTTCGGCCAAAACTTTTTCAATGCCCAATTCCTTGCCCATCGCTTGCGCCGTGCTTTGATTGTCACCACTGATCATGGCAACTTTCAAATTCATTTTTTGCAAACTGGCGATGACAGCTTTTGATTCATCACGTGCTTCATCCGCCACAATAATTGAGCCAATAACATCCTTGCCACTATGCACCACAAATAGACGTGTACCAATTCCCAATTTCTCATCATCCAAAACACTTTGCGCCCAGATTGTATCTAAGCCACTATCCTCTAATAATTTTTTATTACCCATCATCACCACTGACTGATGCGTAGCGCAAACAGCTGTCACGCCCTTGCCACGCACTTCTTTGAAATCAACAAAATCAACTGTCGCAATGTTTTTCTTTTTTGCATACGCGGTCACGGCGCGTGATAATGGATGTTCAGAATTTTTTGCCACTGAACCAGCAATCTTAATAATTTTTTCTTCCGTAAAATCATATTTTGGATTCAAAGCTATTTTTGTCACTTCTGGCATGCCTTTGGTCAATGTACCAGTCTTGTCAAAAACCACCATTGAAATTTCCTTAGCGCGCTCAAAACTTTCTCCACTCTTGAACAATATGCCGTTTTTGGCCCCCTTACCAGTACCCACCATAATAGCTGTTGGTGTAGCCAAGCCCAAAGCGCACGGACAAGCAATCACCAAAACTGCCACCGCATTCACAATCGCCAAAGACAAATTTTTAGTCGCCAAATACCAACCCACAAAAGTGATCAGAGCCAGGCCAATTATAGTTGGCACAAAAATGCCTGAGATTTTGTCAGCCAATTTCTGAATTGGTGCCTTAGAACCCTGCGCTTCCTCCACGGTTTTGATAATTTGCGCCAACACTGTCCCCTCGCCAGTTTGTGTCACACGAATCTGCAAAACACCATCTTCGTTGATTGTGGCACCATATACTTTCGAACCAACTTTCTTTTCTACTGGCATCGACTCACCAGTCAACATTGATTCATCCACATCCGACTGTCCTTCAATCACTTCACCATCCAATGGAATTTTCTCACTTGGTTTCACTAGAATAATATCTCCAACTTTAATCTCTGAAATATCCATTTCTCGCTCTTGTCCATTGAAAATTACACGCGCTTTTTTGGCGCCCAACTCCATCAACTTGCGCATGGCTTCACCAGCTTGCCCAGTGCTTTTGGATTCAAAAAATTTGCCCAACAAAATCAAGGTGATGATGATAGCGGCCGCTTCGAAATAGCCCTCTTTTTCAATATTAAATAGAAGTTTTTCCACTACCAACCATAGACTGAAAAAATATGCCACTAATGTGCCCATGGAAACCAAGGTGTCCATATTGGCTGATAGGTGCTTGGCTTGCTTCCAAGCCATTTTGTGAAAACGCGCACCAAAATAGAAGACTACAACAGTTGCCAAAATTAAATGGATATACATCATCAAATCAATGTCTAAAATTTTCACGCCAAATCGCAATTTATATACCATTTCCAAAAGCAATGGTGCAGTCAAAATTGCCGACCACATAAAGTCTTTTTTATTTTTAGTCACATCACCATCCTCATGATGGTGTTCCATATTTTGAAATTTGTCATTTGATTTTTGGATTTCATTTGAGATTTGAGATTTGAGATTTGAGATTTCCTCTATATTGTAGCCATTATCAATAATGATTTTTTTCACTTGTACCTCATCCAAGATACTACCATCATATTCTATAATGGCCTTTTTCGAAGCGAAATTGACATTGGCAGTGATGATGCCAGCCGTCTTGGTCAGCGCCTTTTCATTGTTGAGCGCGCAACTCGCACATGTCATGCCAGTCACTTTCAAAATAATTTTCTTATTCATAAATTTGATTTTATTAATTTAAAGTCTCGTTTTGTTTTTAAAAAATAATTCCGCGTTTGACTGTCATCCCGGGCTTGACCCGGGATCTACTTTACACTTCATTAGATAAACTTAGATTCACGATACGGCGAGAAGATTCCGGCTCAAGGCCGGAATGACAAGCTTTAAAAATCTATTCTACTATAAACTTTCCCTGCACCATTCCCATCCAACAACTAAACGGAATTGTCCCGGTTGTTTTGGGTGTGAATTCAACAATATTATCCCCAGACTTTAGCGGCTTAGAAATATTCAAGCTTGGTACGATTATTTTGTTTGTACACCCTGTGACCTGATCACCTTTGATGATCCATTTCACTGGCACGCCTTTTTTTATTTTCAAAGTGGCCGGAGAAAAGCCTGAACTCAAAACATGCATTTCCACAATTTGTTGCTCTCCAACTACCTTTTGACCAGTCGCATCATTTTTCTGTTCAGTTTTTTTGGCATCCTGCGTGCTCAAAACATTGGTATTCACCCCACGCAAGGCCAGACCAGATTGCAAAGTGAAAATGGCAAACAAAACCACTAAAATTCCGGCTACTTTTTGGAAAACAACCATCTTGCTTCCCTTGGTCCAAGAAGTGGTGATGCCTAAAATCAACAGGGATGGTACGGTACCTAGGGCAAAAATCAACAAAGTCATTCCGCCTATCCAAAAACTGCCGGCGGTCAGGGCGAAAATCTGCATACTCTGCGTGAAACCGCAGGGCAAAAAGAAACTCAGTCCGCCCAATACAAATGGCGCGGCTTTATGCTCTGATGCTTTTAATCGAGACCAGTTGGCTGTCAAAGATTTTGGCATGCTAATTCCGATACTAGAGATAGAAGGCATGATACCTAAAATATTAAGTCCTAACCAGCCCATCACAATTGCGATCAAAATCGTAAAGACAGAAACAAAATTGCCACTGACATTCAATTCACCGCCAATCAAACCCAAGAGACCACCTAGGACAAAAAATGTCACCAAGCGACCCGCATGAAAAAGCAAATTTGGTTTCACGGCATTGTTGAAAAATCCACTGCCCTCAGCTTTATACTTTTCCCCAAAAGCAATGATGACTGCGCCCACCACAGCAAGACACGATGAGACTGAAGCGACCAAGCCAATCAAAAATGCCATGCCAAAGGACACATTGGCGCTTTGTATGTTGATTCGGTCAATAAGACCTGAGTTTTGAAAGAATTTGAACAGCCCAACAATAACTATGACAATAACAATTGCTTTGATCCAATCAGCAACCGCTGATTCGGGTTTCGCATCATCTTTTTTGATTTCATTTTCAAAAGCCTCATAACCAAATTTCTTAGCTACCTTTTGAATTTCCGAAAAATTTGGCTCCACCTCTTCAAAATCAACCTCACCAGTATTTTTCAACCGATCCACGCGCACATCTTTCACGCCAGCAATTTGCCGAAATTCATCATCCAACAATTTCTCACAACTGACGCAGTGCATGCCCTTGATAAAAAACTTCTTTGTACTCATAAAATTATTCTGAGCGAAAATATTTTTTAATTTTAAGGAATTTCTGTCCGAAAAATATGATTTTGTCTAAAATTTTTCGTTTAGCATATCGAGCGAGAAGAAATTTTAGCTACAAAGTAGAATTTTAAGTTAAATTCCGAAAAAATTAAGAAATATTTAGCTTATTATTTGCTCATTTTATTAATTTTTAAAATTTCCTCAATCATCTCCACTTTCCTCTTTTCATTTGTGCCTTTCATCGCATTGGCGAAACAACTGTGCAAATGTCTTTCCATCAATTTGTTGTTAGCCGATTTCAACAGTCCCATCACCGCCAAATTCTGTTGCAAAATATCAATGCAATATTCCTTATTCTCCACCATCTTGATCACATTGCTCAAATGCGTACTAGCTTTTTTAAGAGCTATTAGTATTTCCTTATCCTCCATATGTTTTAAAACTAAAATTTATAAATTACAACTTGTTTGGTAATTGGGATTTGGGATTTGGAAATTGCGCCCTCAGACGCCTACCTCCCCCCTAGGTACATCATACTCTGTCTATTGTGGCTGTCAAGCATTTAAAATGCCACAAAAAAATAGGGCTTACTTGCCCTATTCCTTGATTTCCACTGCCCCCTCTCGCACTACTCGCAATTCACCGTCTTCAATCCTCACAATAGTCGAGGGTGGCGAATCGATTTCACCTTGATCGACATAGAAGTCTATTTGCTCACCGAAATAATTTTGTGCTTCAGTGATTGTTCTGGCTGGCGCCAAGCCTTCAATATTGGCACTAGGTGCCACCAATGGACCAGCTTTGTCTAATAGCTCCAACAGATCCGATCTGTCTGGCCAGCGGAAAGCTAGGCTGTTTTGACCCCGTTGCAAATATTGAAATTTCTCACTGGCGCATGGCAAAATCACGCTCACCTGCCCCGGCCAAAAGTCTGCAATTTTTTCCCTAACTTCGTCATCCAAAACAATACCAAAAAATTCCAAGTCAGCTAATGAACTGATTAAAATTATCGGCGGCTTGTTCAAGTCTCTTTGGCGTAATTGATAAATTCGTTCAACCGCATCTTCTCGCAAAGCCGAGCCAACAAGGCCATACAAAGTGTCAGTTGGCAAAACACCCACCCCGCCACTTTTTATGGTATCAATCAATTCTGGCTCAAACTTTTTATACATTTTCATATCAAAAATATAGCTATTCAAATTGGATTACTCTTCTATACTAGCAGAGATGCGCTCTTTTATGCAAAAAGCTCCGCCTAAGCGGAGCTTTTGATTTATTCAGAAAGTTTTATGAAAACAATCTCACTAGCCAACCAAAGACACTTGGCTTATTTTCATTGATATTTGCGAACTCCTGCAATTTAGTATTTTCCTGTTGCAATACTTTGACTTGATCCTGCAACACATCTTTCACGGCCTGATCTGAGGCTTGAGTCATTAGCTGAGTCAAAACAGCAATCCTGTTTTGGTTCTGTGCTATTTCATTTCTAACCTCTTTAATATTTTCATAATCAGCCCCGATTAAAAATTGCGCGAAACCGCTTCTTCCATTTACAGCCTTTACTGCATTTTCAACTTTAAGCTGAGAATCATTTTGCGCTTGAGCCACAACTTTGACTTGTTGGCCAATTCCACCTTCTCGCTCACCAACTGCTTTCAATGTGTGCACAAATTGAGCCACGCTATTTTTATATTCCTTGGCAACCTCATTCTCCAATTCATCTTCCTCTCCTTCTTCATCTGCTTCTTCATCATCAAAACCCTTGCCCAGCCTATCTTCTAAACCGTCCCGCTTGTCTTCAATAATGTCCAGCAAGTCCTCTGCTCCAGCCAAATCACCACTATTGATCTTAGCTTTAACTTGCGAAATCAAATCCTTTATTTCTCCTAAGGAAGCTGTGAATGGATCCACATCAGCTCCGCTATTAGCCAAAGCGCTTATCTTGATTTCTAACTTTCTTACATCTTTATTTGCGTCTTGCATCTCTTCAGTTATGTCTTCCGCTGAATCGCTTTCAACTTCATCTTGTTCGTCCCCGTCTTGCTCATCTTCTTCCTCCTTATCACCTGCTACGGCTGATTTGGTGCGCACTCTTTCAGTTTTGGCTTGTCTCGCTTCTTCAACATCGTCATCCTCCTTTGAGGTTTTTCCATTTTGTTCCGCTTTATCATTTTCATCTTCATCCTCATTCTTGTTCTCTTCAACATCCTTATTATCTTCATCATTCTTGTTTTCCTCAGCTCCCTGCTCATCTTCTGCAGAGGCGACATGAATATTCATCCGGCTAAGCGCGCTAGAAAACCCAGCGTATGAAATTCCCAGAACAAACAGGATGGCAATTGCCATCACGAGGCTTGGCGATTTTTTTGTTTTTTGCATTTTTTTAAAAAAAAATAATTAACTCGACTATGTCACACTACAAATATACCCCCACCTTGATAAATACGCAATCTACTCCTCATTTATTTCATCTCCAGTTGCCTCTTCATTCAAATCTTCTGCCAAATCAATCTCAACGTCAGAATATTCATCATTTGTATTTTCTTGGCTTGAAATTTCCTTAGATTTTTTCTCCGAAACGACTTCCACATCTTCATCTTCAGTCTCATCCACAGTGGGAATCTTTTTTTCCACCAATAACACTTGATTTTTTTCCTCCTTCTCTTCTTTTTCCTTTTTTATCAGCGCATCGATATCCGTATCATTCTGTCTGTTTTGACCTAATGAGCTGTTATCATTGTGCGTTTCACTATCTCTATCATCAGATTCGTCAGCTTCCTTATAATTATGTTCCCCAGCAACATTCTTTTCATTTTCTATATTCACCAAATCATGCTCGACTATCCTGTTTAGATTAGTTTCATTTTTCTCCTCCCATTTGCTGATCGGGGATATCTTTTGATACAACGGCAATTTTTCTATCAATTGTTGTTCTATTTTTTCAGCCTTACCGCTGGCAAAAACGAAATATCCAAACAGAGCGTTCACAGCTAACAAAATGACAACCAAAGACAAAATTCTAACTTTATATATCCAGCCTAGCCGATTTACAATCATACGACCCACTAGCAAAAACATAACGAATACCACCATCCAAAAAAACGGTAGGCTGGAAAGATTTTTGTTATTATTTTCAAAACTCGCAATATCCAGAATTATTCCAAAAGAAATTGCGCCACCAACAAGCATCAGCGCGAAGAGACCTCCAAAAAATAAATTTTGAATTGTAAAAAACCATCTGGGTCTAATCCAAATATTTTCTTTCTCTATTTTTGCTAATATTTTTTCATCTAAGCTCATTCGATTTATTTTCTAAATATTTTTTTAACCTTATTTTAGCTCGCCTCAGCATAGTACCTATCGTAGAAACTGGCTTTTTTAAAATTTCACCTATCTCCTCATAGCTCTTATCTTCTAAATATTTCAGAACCAAAATTTCTTTATATTTATATGGCAATTTATTCAAAATCATATTCATTTCATCGGCTTCACCTCTATCTATTATATCCCTGACTAAATCTTCATTCGAAGTCAGCACTGCTGACAAATTATCGTTGGCTTCCAAGGAAATATTGTTTGAGTGCTTTTTATATCTTCTCCAATGATCTATACATTCATTGTGTGCAATTCCATAAAGCCAATTGGAAAATTTATGTTCTTTTTTAAGGCTGTTTATATTTACATAGGCTTTGATGAAAATATTTTGAAGCATGTCATCAATCTCCTCCTTATTTTTGCCACTCATTTTCCATACATAGCCACCTAGCTTTTTTTCATATCTTCTAATCAAGATGCCGAAAAAGGCTTTGTCCTTGATGACAAGTTCAGCTATTTCTTCATCACTATATTGTTCGAATCCTGATGTATCCAAAATTTTGTTGCTTATTATAAGATACGCAAATTACCTATGATTTATTTCCCTGCAATTGCCCAAGGCCTGCTAATCTGATAATATTATATCAAAAGAAGCCTTGCTTGGCATCAATATTTATCTTAATATTTTACAAAAATGGCTTATTCCAGAGAAAAATTAATCATCTCGGCCGATGATTTCGGCATCAGCCAGTTGGCCAATGACCACATTCTGGCCTTGGTCGAAGCTGGCAAGCTGAATCGCGTGTCAGTCATGGCTCACGGCAAATTCACTCCGGAAGAGATTGCCAGACTCAAAAAAACTGGGATAAAGTTGGACATCCATTTGGATTCAGCCTCAGAAATAGCAACTGACAGAAAATTACGAGCTGGAATTTTTCTGCGCGGAATAAAATTTATTCTCGCCTACCTGTCTGATTCTGGAAATCATTCTGCAAAATCAGACTGGCAAAATCAAATACAAAAATTTAACATTCTCTTTGGCCAAAATCCTGATGGCCTCAATTCTCATCAGCATATTCATTTTTTTCCCGCTTATTTCAAAATAATCACCCAGCTAGCGCAAAAAAATAGTATTGTTTTTATTCGATTTGGAGCAGAAAAAATTCTTGGGAGCAATAATCTAATTTGTTGTATCTTATCTTGCTTGCGAAAAATAAATCACAAAAATTTTATCGTTTCAAAACTAGAGTCGTCTGATTATATGGTCAGTTTGGACTGGCTAGGTAATTTACCAAAATTTTTGGATACTTTGCCTGAAGGCATCACGGAAATCGTTTGTCATCCGGAACGCCCAGAAGAACTTGAAATCATCAAAAAATATTTCTAAAAAATATATCTTATTCTTTGTCTGCAAATACCACTAGTCTTTTAGAATAACTTTTGGAATCTTTGTTCCAAGTCCCTTCACAAGTGATGAGGTTTAGATGTGACTGTTCATCCTCAGAACTGAATATATCAGTAGCATCAGCATTCGGTTCCAGACTGCGTTGTTCGCGCACCACAAAAGCAGTCCTCACTCCATTTTCATCTTCGACATATATTTTATCACCTGCCTTTAGCTGGTGCAGATTATCAAACACTGAGCCTTGGCCATTTTTCCATGTTCCATAGTGACCCGTAATGACTGCACTGCCATTCTCCCCTGGCAGTGAGCCAAGCTCAAACCATGCTACTGTGTCTGGACCTTTCGGTGTGTCCATGGCGCCATCTGGCGCCAGTGCCAAAGACTCGACTACAGCATCAACACCAATATTTGGAATTTTGAGACGCATTGGCTTGCCTACTGGCGAAACTGAGATTGTTTGTTCTTGCTCAACAGACGATATTGGACTGCTTTGCTTTGAAATTTTCCAGCCCACATAACCAACAACGATTGCAAAGAATGTAAATCCAATAAAGACCAACGCCAATCGTATTTTACCAGATAAATTCATACTTTTATTGATAGAGACTAAGAGCCAAGCCAACGCTGGCTTGGCTCTTCACCTAAGATATCTTTTTTTATATTTGCTTTGAACTAAAATAGTGAAATTATTTGTTGAAAAATTGTGCTCCAAAAATTGTTTTCGCCGCCAAATCCTGCGCTAGGCAAACCTGGTGTGGAAACTTTAACAGTCGCCTTGTCAGTGTCTTTTATTCTTTCACCATTGGCCGTTCCTTTGGCAGTCACTGTGTTGGTTTCAGTTTCCTTAACTTTTTTAGTACAATCATATTTCCATTCTTCATCTATGTCTAACAATTCATCATCATTTTCATCACCTGAAACATAATCCACATCATCACATTTGTCATCTTTGACTGAAATGTCACTCAAAGCAACATCGCCTTCATTGGTGACTTTGTAGGTGAAAGTAACTTTCTTGGGTCCTGAATTCAATTTATAATCACTGGCTGTTTTTTTAACCTTGATATCAGAGTTCGTATCTTCACTTTCATCCACCAATTCATCCGAAGAAGTTGCACAGGTTGCCCTAGTGATTGTATTTGAATCTAAGGTAACGGCACCATTTCGCGCTAAGGCTCTACCATTATTTATAGTTGCGCCTGTATTTAATGTGATAGACGTCAAGGCTAAAATATTTCCTTTGAAACTTGTAGTCGTTCCTAATGTTGCTGAGCTCCCAACTTGCCAAAAGACATGGCAAGATTGAGCGCTATTAATCAAACTGACTTTGCTGCCCGAAGCGGTGGTAAGAGTGGATCCCATTTTAAAAATAAAAACAGCATCGAGGTCTCCTTCGCCATCAAGTGTCAATGTTCCTGTCAATTGTGCGGAAGAATCAAAGCAATAAACACCCGGCGTAAGAACTTTTCCACCCAAATTTTGTCCGGTCAAATTTTGATCACATGCTTGGCCGCTAGCATTGACATACGCAGCTGTTAAATCAATTTGCGCCTGGTCTGCTACTCCGTCGGCTGCATGCGTTGTCCCACTAAGCGTACCTGGTGGAAAACCAGAGATTGCAGAGCCGGCTGATACGCCCAAATCACCAGTTAGCACACTTGAGCCAGTGTTAGTGACTGTGGAGCCACCCAGAACAGCAAAGTCGCCTGCAGTCAAAAGAGGTACCTGGGTTGCGGCCTTGGCTAATTCAGTTAAACTAAACATAAGTGCCATAGCCACAGTGACCATTAAAAACCGATTGAGCTTTTGCATATTTTTATTGCTTATAATTTATAGAGTATTCTAACTGCCTCAACAGTACACCCTATTTGACAATTTTGCAAATTAGTATTGCTAAGTTATCCACAACTTTCCAATAAAAGAAAAATACCCGACGGATCGGGTATTCTCTATCGCTATTGTTCGGCAACATATGCTATAAGGAGCTTTATTTGTGAACAACTTTTTTAGCCACTTTAGCTACACGAGCAGCGTCAGTCACAGCAGCTTGTTTGGCAGCTATGGCCAATTTGCTCATTGATTTCCAGTGTTTTTTCAAATCCTTGGCCAATTCTTCAATTTCCGGTTGGCTGGCTTTCTTGCCCTTCTTATATTCCTTAGACACGGTGTCAATAATTTCATTGTACACTGGCTCAGTGATTTCTCGCGCCATTTCCAATTTTTCCACCACTTCACCTTTCATTTTGATTGCCCACGCCTTGGCTTGTTTTTGATGTTTCTTGCCATTTTTCCCAAAGAAAAAATAGGCTGTTGCGGCCAGACCGGCTAGACTAGCACCGATCACAGCTAGCGTCGCTACCTTGGCTTTGCTCACTTTCTTTTGCATAAAGTTTAAATTTATATTTATTAATTATTTTTCGTCTTTTCTTGCACTGCGTTTTCTGTTGCGTGCTGGCGGAAAAAACATTCTGAAAATCAAATTGTCTTCCAAACGCTCTTTGAGCTCCAACACAAATTCTTCCGAATCCGCAAAATGATTTTGCAATTTTTCGGAAATCAAATAAAGATTTTTTCCAGCTTTGATAAAATAAAACAGCGCCACGGATAATAGCGCCGTCAATATCACCGTAGCGATGGCAGAGATGAAGAAAAAAATGTCAGCTTTGATAAGTGTTTCCATATCGTTAGTATACCTCAATAATCAAACCTGTCAAAATGAACTGAACTATATAAAATTCCGTTTTTGCGAGTCCACCGCAGTGGACAAAGCAATCTCATAACATTACACTAAGCCTGCATTGCAGAGAGATTGCCACGGTCAATATCGATTATCATCGATATTTACCTCGCAATGACAGGAAAGAGATCATTACACTAAATATTATAGAATCAATGATTATTTCTTAGCTTTTTCCGCCTCAACCTTATCCTTATCAGTCTTCAGAATATACAGACTAACAAAAACCAAAATAGCTGTGATTATGACTGCATAAACAAATTTAGCAATCATCCCACCGTCGCCCATTGGAAAAAATCTTTCAATCACCGCCTTGATGGCCTCGTTCCAGGCCAAACCGGCTACCAACCCAAAAGCGGTGGTAATATACCCAAAAGTTCTTTTCCTCAATTCTTCTTGAAATTTGTTCATATTTTTTAATCTTACAAGCTTATAGGTTTAAATTATAGCAGAAACTTGGAATTTAAAAAAACTACCCAACTTGGGTAGTTTTTTCTGCAAAGATTCTTATTTTCGTTCGTGTTTTTTTCTTTCTCCTTCGGTTAGATATTGCTTGCGCAAGCGAACTGATTTCGGAGTGATTTCTAGATATTCATCTGAGCCCATAACTTCCAATCCAGTTTCAATCGTGACAGTGATTGGTGGCACCAACTGCAAAGCTTCATCAGCACCAGAAGAACGCATGTTGGACATCGCCTTGCCTTTGGTTGGGTTGACTGCCATATCCAAACCTTTAGATGTGTTGCCGATAACCATACCTTCATACACTTCTGTCGCAGCACCAACATACATCGTTCCACGATCTTGCAAGTTGGCCAAGGAGAATCCCAAAACTTTGCCAGTTGCCATTGAAACCATCGCACCCGCTGATCTTTTCTGAATTTCGCCAGCGTATGGCTTGAAGCCAATCACCCGAGAAGACATAATTCCCTCTCCCTTGGTGTCAATCACAAATTCTCCACGATAGCCCAAAAGTCCACGCGTTGGTCCTTCAAACACCAAACGGCTTTGGCCATTCACTTGTTTCATATTGGTCATAATTGATTTTCGACGACCCAATTTTTCAATAATTGTTCCAGCTGAAACATCTGGCACGTCGATTGTCACTTCTTCAAATGGTTCAACCTTTTGTCCTTCTTCTTCCTTGATGATTACTTGTGGTTGAGACACTTGCAATTCATAACCTTCACGTCGCATATTTTCCAGCAAGATTGCAATGTGCAATTCACCACGACCATAGACTTTGTAGTGATCGCCTTCAAAATCAATATGGAGTCCAACGTTGATTTCCAATTCTTTTTCCAATCTTTCACGAATTTGCTTGTTGGTCACAAATTTTCCTTCACGCCCAGCAAATGGTGAGTCATTCACGATGAAATTCAAAGAGATTGTCGGTTCATCAATGTGAATAGCTGGCAACGCTTCTTGATCTTCAGTTTCACAAATTGTTTCACCGATGAAAATGTCAGCCAATCCAGCAATCATCACAATGTCGCCCGCAATTGCCTCTTTCACTTCTTTTCTTTCAGTTCCATGGAAAGTATAAAGCTTGGTGATGCGTCCAGTTCGAGTTTCACCTGTTGGTTTTTTGGCAATCACTGTTTGTCCATCTTTGATCGTTCCTTCATAAATTCTGCCAACTGCCATTCGTCCCAAGAAATTGTCATAGCCCAAATTGAAAGCTTGCATTCGCAAAGGCGCGGTCACATCGCCATCAGCATGATGAACTTTGGCAATGATAGTTTCCAAAAGTGGAGTCAAGTCATGTCCTTCATCATCCATATGCAATTTGGCAATACCTTCGCGGCCAATAGCATATACTACTGGGAAATCCAATTGCTCATCCGACGCTCCCAAATCCAAAAACAATTCAAAAACTTCTTCTTGAACCACATCCGGTTGCGCAGCTGGTTTGTCGATTTTATTAATAACTACAATTGGTTTCAAACCCAACTCCAAAGATTTTTTCAAAACAAAACGAGTTTGTGGCATCGGTCCTTCTTGCGCATCCACCACCAAAACAACAGAATCAATTGAACGCAAAACACGCTCAACTTCAGAACCGAAGTCAGCATGTCCCGGAGTGTCCACAATGTTAATCTTAGTGTCTTTGTAAAAAATTGAAGTGTTCTTGGCATAAATGGTGATGCCTCGTTCCTTCTCCAAAGTGTTGGAGTCCATAGAAACTGACTCGTCAGTCACCATGCCAGTCTGGCGCAAAATAGCGTCAGTCAAAGTTGTTTTGCCATGATCTACATGGGCGATAATCGCGATATTTCTGATTTCCATAAAAATTTGATTTAATGAATAAAAAAACTGCCGTTAGCCAGCAGAACTAAGTTACGCTACTTGAGAAAGTATAGCTTTTTTCAGGAATTTTGTCAATAAAAAATGCCAGGGAAATTTGAGTGCAGAGAGTTATCTCTGTGGGAGGTGCCCTCATCGGGGTGCGCCCTTCTCAAATTCCCTGGCAAGCCCATGGTTATACAACTTTTTCCGGATGACCGGTCTAAATCCTAAGCGTCGGGCACAACGCTTGCGATCTGGCACTACATGTCGACGCTCGCCAATATTCCAAAGAAGAAGCTCGAGGCAAACAAGCGCACTCCGATTCCTTGAAAGCTCTAGTTAGCTCTACGCTAGAGGCGCGTCCGCACATGTCTATAATCTAGTACATAAACCCAAAAAATGCAATTATTTCTTTTTCAAATAACCCTTTCGCTTCTTCTCTTCAAATTTTTCAATCGCATAGCGCAACATGGTGCGGGGCATTTTGCAACAGTGCTTGAGCAAGAAAACTTCTTCAATTTGCTGATTTTTCTTGCCAACTTCCCGCAGCATCCAACCCACCGCTTTGTGAACCAAATCATGTTTGTCACCTAAAAGAATTTGAGAAATTTTCAAGGTGTCCGCAAAGTCATTGCGACGGATGAAAGCTGATGTGGCCACGATTGCCACGCGCCGTTTCCACAAATCTCGAGACTTTGCCAGAGTATACAAAATCTTCCTCTCCAACGGCTTGTCGGCTAAATAGGCGCCTACGATTTTAGGTGTGGTCACATCCACCAAGTCCCAATTGTTGATATGCTTCAAGTTTTTCAGATAGAATTTATAAATCGCTTTTTGAGTTTTCGCATCCCCTTTCTCAAATTTTTCCACCAAAATCAAAAGTCCAGTCAAACGAAATTCATGATACTCACTTCGCAAAATCACTTGAATGTCTTCCAATTTCAAATTCTGATATTTCTTAGCCACCTCTCTTTGCAAAGGCACCATGATGCCTAAAAATTTGTCACCTGCCCCATACTCACCCGCACCCGTCTTGAAAAACCGTGTCAAATCACGCGCCTTTTGCGGATTAGCCAAGGCCTCAAGGGCTGCGATTAAGTTTTCACGTATAAGTGTATTCATAGTGGCTGTAATTCTAAATATCTAGAGTAACAATTAATGGCAAATGGTCAGAAACATCGATGTCAGGGCAGCTATGTTCAACGACTTTTAGATTACTACTAGCAAAAAACATATCAACTACTGCAATAGCAAATTCAGGACCTTTTTTTACTCTCATATTAAAACTATTTTTCAATTCACCTTTAAATACATTCACCAAATTCCTTTCGATTTTTTTAATGGTTTCGGTGTTTTCTTTAACATTAAAATCTCCAGCTAATACTACACTTGTTTTGTTGCTTACTTCATTTGCGATAACCTCTCCCATCTGCAATCTTCTTTCATTATCTTCTCCATCAGTCCCCCAAATCCCCTGTGTATTATACACATTCAATGATTCGTCGCCCAAATCAATCTCAGCGCACTGCAAATTTCTTGGCGTAAAAGTAAAATCTTCAACTGAACTTCCATTTCTCTCACCATACGGTACATCATAAAAAATTGCCCTAGATGATTTAATCGGAAATTTAGAGAGAATAACATTCCCCTCTTCAATTTTTCTAACTTTCATATTTTCCAAAAAAGTTGGAGCATAATCAAAGTATGGGTATTTCAATTCTAACAGCATAATGTCTAATGGCTTGAATTGTCTTTCAAGACCATCCCCTTTCCCATTACGAACTTCCTGAAGCAACACGATGTCAGCATCTTCTTTTTTCAAAAAATCAAAAGCATTTTCCTGAAGATTGCCAGTCTGCCATAGATTTATATTTATGATTTTTATCTTCATAAGTTTATGTTCTTAACATATTATATTTATTTCACTTTACAACCAAAAGGTCTAAAAATCAAACAAAAAAACGACCCGAAAATGGACCGTTTTTTTGTGGAAAGATTATTTTTTGCGAGTATCGATGCCCACGATCTTGTAGAGCGCGCAAAAGCCAGTGATAGCGGTGATGATGGCCACTACCCCTACAATGTAAAACAACACAGTCAATCCATTGGCTGGCATCATAAAGGCTGCCACAATACATGCAATTCCTACAATTGCCCGAACGGTTCGATCAATTGTTCCTTCGTTTTTTGTCATGATGTTATAAATCACTAATTAAACTCTAATTTTGTCACTAATTATCTCTAATATTTTTAAACTTTATTTGCGATTATTTGGGAAAAATTTGTGATTGATTCGCGATTTATATCATCTATTTTTCCTCAGTCTTTATTTCATTAGTTTTCTTAAATCTAACAACAAAAGTCGGCTCATATTTGTTGCTGAATTCGTCCACCACTTCCACGGTTTTGCCATCCATCAAGGTTGTCATGGCAATATCATTCAAAAGTTCTTCATTGGCAGTCACCTCACTTTTCAAATCTTCAAACTTTTCATAGGACTTGCCCATCGCATTTTGCACCTTGGTTTCAATCTGTTTTTTCTTGTCGCGCAACTCCTTGGCTTTTTCCACGATATCAGCGTAGTCATCAGTCTGGGAAAGAGCATCTTTATACATCTCGCGAATTCCTTTCATCTCCTTTTTCATCTCACGAATCTCATTGAACACTGTTTGCATGTCTTGCATATGGGTAAATATTTTTAATAAATTATCATTTTATAATTTTAGCATATTAAAAATATTTTAAAAAGTCTATTCATATCTTAGCGCTTCTATGGGGCTTAGGTTAGCCGCCCGACGCGCTGGATAGAAACCAAAGATGATTCCGACTCCAGCCGAAACTCCAAAGGCTAACAAAATCGAAGACATTGAAACTTGCGCTGGCAGATTCACAAATTTAGCAACCAACAATGAAGCTAGCCAACCAAGAAAAATTCCCACTCCACCACCCAAAAACGTCAGCACCACAGCTTCAGCTAAAAATTGCAAATTGATATAAATTTTGCGCACGCCCACTGCTTTACGCAAACCAATTTCACGGGTGCGTTCCGTCACAGTTGTCAGCATCATATTCATAATACCAATGCCACCTACCAAAAGTGAGATGCCAGCAATCGAGGAAAGCAGAATTGTGAAAGTACCTGTGATACTTGAAGCAGTAGCTACAATATCGGTCTGATTCATGATGTTGAAATCGGCCTGAGTTGAATCAGTTATTTTATGTCTCTGCATAAGCAAATCCGTAACTTGCTGTTGAACCACAACCATTGAATTTTGATCAGTTGCAGCTACACTGATAGTCGAAACAAAGGTATCGCCTGACAAAAAGTGCTGTGCTGAAGTCAATGGCACATAAACCTGATCATCTGGATTCATAAAGCCTGAGCCACCTTTGGAAAGCGTCACGCCAATAATTTCAAAATCAACATTCTTGATGCGAATGGTTTGCCCAATTGGGTCTGCGTTGATTCCGAACAAATCATCTCTTGTGGTTGGACCCAACACTGCCACTTTGGCTGATGTTTTATTTTGTTGATCGGTCAGGAATGAACCGAAATCAACTTTCAAACTACGCACTTCCAAATAGTCTGGCACAGTTCCAACTACTTGTGTGTTGGTGTTGGTGCCTTTAGCTGTGATTTGATATCTCTTTGAAACTTCCGGTGACACACCCTTGATGTCAGCCACTTGTGCCTTGATAGTTTCAGCGTCTTCTACCGTTAATGTTTGTGCACTACCTCGCCCAGTGTTGACTGTTGCGCCTCTTTGCGCGCCAGGTGAAATGACAATCAGGTTTGACCCAATGGATTGAATATTGCTTTCAATAGAACTTTGCGCGCCTTGTCCAATTGAAACCATTGTAATCACTGAAGCAATTCCAATTACAATGCCCAAAATTGTCAGACCAGATCTAATTTTATTGCCTGCCAACGACCAAATTGTTTCTTTAAATAAATCTTTTATCATACCGATTCGAAACTACGAATTAAATGCGAATCTACGAACATTTTTTTATCAATAACTCAGCGCATTTTATTATTATTTATATTATTCGTAGATTCGTGTACCATTCGTATATTCGTATCGGCCACAGTATCACTTTCAATAACCCCATCCCGCACTGAAATTATGCGATCAGTTAACTCGGCAATTTCTTTTTCATGCGTAATGATTATAATCGTGTGCCCATTCTCATTCAATTCGCGCAATGTTTGCATCACCACATGACTAGTTTTAGTATCCAAATTTCCTGTTGGTTCATCAGCTAGAATAATTGAAGGATTATTAATCAACGCTCGCGCAATCGCCACGCGTTGCATTTGCCCACCCGACAATTGATTGGAAAGATTTTGAAATTTTGATTCTTCCATGCCTGCATAGCGCAAACATTCTCGCGCCCTTTCTTCGCGTTCTTTTTGTGAAGTACCAGAATACAACAATGGCAACATCACATTGCGCAACACTGTGGCGCGTGGCAAAAGATTGAAGGCTTGAAAAACAAAACCGATCTTGTTTCTTCGCAAATCCGACAATTCATCATCACCCAAGCCAGAAACATCCACTCCATCCAAAAAATATTGCCCACTCGTGGGAGAATCTAGCGCACCTAAAATATGCATCAGGGTTGACTTGCCCGAACCGGATGGGCCGATGATAGCCACAAATTCGCCCTTTTCAATGCGAAAAGAAATGCCTTTCAAGGCTTGTGTTTCCACATCACCATTCAAATAACTTTTTACTAAATTTTTACATTCAATCATAATAGATACTCGCAAATTATAAGCTAATTGTTAGCCAATCAAATCTAATTCCATTCGTTTTAATTTGTTTTAATATTCGCATCAATTAGTAAGTTGCTTAGTGTAATCCTCCACTACCCATACCTGGCAATCGCAAGCCACTACTAGCCGCTGCTTTTGTAGTGGATGAATCAATAGTTTGTGTGATCACCTTGTCTCCAATTTTCAATCCACTCACAATTTCCGTTTCAACATTGTTGGCTACACCAATCGCAACACTAACTTGCACTGGGGTCGCGCCATTCAATGTCTCAACATAACTTTGTCCGCCTTTATTTTTCAAAGCGCTATTTGGCACAATCGCCACATCCTGTTTTACATCAATGATGATTGAAGCCGAAACAGTCATGCCGGGTTTCAACAATTCATTTTGATTATCTAGGGAAATTTCAGCATTATACGAAACAACATTTTGTGCTGTCTGACCAATCGTGTCTATCTTAGTCACTTTGCCTGTGATAGTCACGTCAGTTAGTGCACTAATTTTGATAGTTGCCTTGTTACCAACTTTCACAAGCGGCGCGTCAATTTCATTGATAGAAACTTTGGCTTGGACATCTTTAGTGATCACTGACGCCAAAACATCAGCGCGGGAAACTGAATCACCCACTCCAACACTAAGCCCAGTGACAATACCATCAAACGGCGCCCGAACATAATAATCATTCAATTTATCTTTAGCATCCGCCAAGGAATTTTCTTTTTGCTCCACGCTTATTTTTTGCGCTTTTTTGTCATACTTGTCTGAAATATCATTTTCTTTTGTTTGAGTATATTTATTCTTGGCGCTCGACAAATCCAACTGCGCATTGCGCACTGCCTTTTGCGCATCCTTGGTATCAAGCAAAGCAATCATGTCGCCTTTCTTCACAACTTGATCATTCTTGACATACACCGCCATCACTTCAATAGCATCTCCAGCAATAACTGGTTTCAAGTCAACTTGATTCACCGCTTCAATCTGTCCACTACCAGCCACCGAGACAGTCAGATCACCTTTTTTGACCGTAGCTGTTTTGTACTGGACTGGTTGCGTGGCAGATTTATTGCTATACCAATAATAACCTCCTCCGATTACTGCCAATGCAACTGCACCCCAAATGTATTTTTTGCTCATATTTAGTTTGTAATTACATTAGGAAAAACGCGAATTAGACTAGCATTCACCACTCCATCATCTCCAGGGTTACCCATGACTACAATTTTGTCATCTACCTTCAAATCGCTCAATTTCAAATTATCACCTTGTGATTTAATCAAAGTCTTGTCAGATACAGCTACCGTGTTTTCTTTATTGGCACCATCCTTGATAACAACATTGTTATCTGTTATAGAAATCACTGCTCCAGACACGCCATAACCATTGCGCAAATCACGGCCCTCAATTTGATTCATCATGCCACCAGCAAAACCACCGCGACCGTTCATCATGCCACCACGTCCATCTTGGAAACGCGAACCCATAAAATTCTGCGCGTAATTTCGGCCAAAATTTTCAGAAAATCTCGCCTTGCGCAAACCGACTGCCACGCCGCCGCCGAAACTGATAATTGCAATCAATAGTACCCCGACGATTGATGCGATTATTTTAAATGTTCTTGATTGAATAAATTCTTTCATATGTTTTTTAAAATTAAAATTGATTAAATATACTTATGTTTATTACTCGCCTCCAAATACACACTGAATGAAAATAGTAGCATCATTACTGGTGCCAAGATTGCCACTACACTGACTGTTGGAAATGTCTCCAACAATGAAGCAGTGAAATCTTGCCAGTTTTGCGCCACCACCATCATATCTGAGAATGCCAAAGAGACCATGCTCCAAAATTCAGATTGCAGAATTTCTTGGCCAAACGCGAAAACAGCCATTGAAAAAACTGCCATTGATGTGCCTAGACCTAGGCGAGAAATCAACAGCTTTTTCCGAATGACCCTATCTTTTTCCGCTTCAACAGCCTGAAAAATCCTACCACTCAATTTTGAGTCAGGACCCACTTCCGGCAGATTCGCAAATATTGTATGCAAATTTCGGTTCATATTAGATAATACGAGCGACCCAAGCATTCAGGCGCAATCTATTGACATTTACTTATTATGCCCCTATTCTATTGATAATTGTTCTTCGACTAAAAGAGTCAAAAAAACCATCAACTTAGCTGCGAGGTACGATCATGAAAAACATGCTGGAAGAAGCACGCATGGCATTGGCAAAACTACTCAGAAATCCTGCCAACAATGTTGACGAGATTAGGGTTATTTGCCTCACCAAAAGTCCCAAACGTTGCAAGGAGGGTCATTGCGCGGCAGCACTTTCGCTTGAGAATGATGTTTACACCTGCGTGACGGGCATCATTCCCAATGCCGATTTCTTGGGCAATACCAAATTTCGCCTTGAAGATGTGCAGGATGTCAGTGGAGATGCAGTGCAAATCCAAACACGCAATCACGGCATCATGCGACTTGAGCCAAAGCCTGCTTGAGGCAAAGATGAGCAAGTATTCAAAAAATGAGGTTCGGGCAAAACTGCCCCAACCTTATTTTATTTTCTGTAGGGGTGAAACCCCTGCAGAATTTTCTTCAAATTGGCCAACGCTCGTGCGTGTTGACTTTTGACGGTGTTATAGGATAAATTCAAGATTTCAGCGATTTCTTGGAGGGAAAAGTCATCTTTGTAGCGCATAAGCAGAATAATGCGATAATTGTCGGGCAATTCTTGCAGTTTCTGATCGAGTTCTTTTTCTAAATCCTGTCTTTGTAGAATTTCATCTGGCAAAGGATTTTCTTCACTGATATTCTCCAAGGGACTATCCCCTTCGCTATTTTCAAAGAATGAAAAAGGAATGGTTTTTTTCTTTTTCAAAAAGTCATAGGCGGTGTTTTTGGCGATGGCGAAAAGCCAGGTGCGGAAGTTTTTTTCCGGATCAAATTTGCGAATGTTTTTCCAGACCTTGATGAAAGTTTCCTGCGTCAAGTCATCCAACGAATCACGGTCTTGAGTAAATTGGTACAAAAAATTATAGATCGATTGCAAATGTCGATTCACCAATTCCTCGAAAGCCTCATCTGATCCATCTAGAAATTCAGCAATCAATTGTTTATCTTCTTTTTCCATTTTTATTATTTTGTGCGTGTTCCTAAAGCTGAGCTTTTTGAGAACGCCACGCCAACTCAAAAAGCTAAGCTTTTTGCGCAGCATAAGTTCCCGCGGCATAGCCTGTACTCCAGCAGACTTGCAGGTTATAACCGCCCGTTGGACCATCCAAATCCAAAATTTCCCCAGCTAAGTATAGATTTTTAATAATCCGCGATTGCATCGTCTTGGAATCAACTTCGCGAATATCCACGCCGCCACTAGTGATGATGGCTTGGTTATAACCGGTGGTGCCATCAGTGGTCAGGCGCAAATCTTTCAACAAATCAACTAGCTTCTTGCGCTCGTCTTTGGTCACAAAATTTATTTTCTTTCTTGGGTCGATACCCGACAAAGTGATGATGGTTGCAATCATTTTTTGTGGCAACAATTCCGGCAAATAATTGATAAAATCTTTATTAATATTTTCCTTGAAATCTTTTTGCAAACGCGCGTCCAATTGATCGTGCGTCAAAGCCGGCTTCAAATCAATAGAAACAATCACTTCACCTTTTTTTTCCAACTCGCCAACTTTCTTGCTTAAATCTAACACGATTGGCCCAGTCAAACCGAAATGCGTAAACATCATTTCACCAAAACGCGAATCTTGCTTTTTGTTGTTTTGAAAAAGATTGATGGCCACATTTTTCAAGCTCAAGCCTTGCACGTCCTTGACCCACACTTCTTTGGTTTTCACTGGCACCAAAGCAGGCGCTGTTTCTACAATTTTGTGACCACAATCCTTGGCCCACTGATAACCATCTCCGGTTGAACCAGTCACCGGATAGGACTTGCCACCAGTACATAAAATGAATTTATCGGCAAAAATGCGTTGATCAGAAGACATGGCTTTTTTCTCAGGAGACATATATCCTTTGGTTGCCAATTTCACACTGGCAATTTTGCGTCCTCCAGCCAACGGTGTCACGTCAAAACCATCTACTGACACATTATAAACTATCTTCACCCCATTTATTTCTAAATATTTTTCCAACACGCGCAACACATCTTGCGCCTTGTCAGATTTGGGAAACACCCGCCCACCTCTTTCAATTTTGGTCATCACGCGCCGATCTTCAAAAAATTTGATCACTTCTTCCGGACCAAAGGCTGCCAAAGAAGAAAACAAAAACTTGCCGTTCTTGCCAAACTTCTTGATAATCTCTTTGTCATCAAATTCAGCCTGAGTGATATTGCAACGGCCCTTGCCCGTGATCAAAAGCTTCTTGCCGAGACTGGCATTTTTCTCGAGTAGCACTACGCGCGCGCCCAATTCAGCTGCCCGTCCTGCTGCCATCATGCCCGTAGGCCCACCGCCAATCACGGCCACATCAAATTTGTCTATATTATTTTTTGCCATATTTTTTCTATGCTTTAATCCTAGCAGGTTAGCTCAAAAAATTCCAATCAAAAAAGCTCCACACGAGGCGGAGCTTTTCTGCTTGAAAACTAGATTCTTGAAACGTTGATAGCGTTTGGTCCTTTTGGAGACTCGCTAACTTCGAATTCAACTGCATCGCCTTCCTTCAAGTCATTGAATTGCGCACCTTGCAATTCTTTTGCATGAAAGAAAAGATCCTTATCACTACCCTCTTGAGTAATGAAACCAAATCCACGGTCAGTCAATCTTTTGATTGTTCCTTGTGCCATTTTGATATAGTACAAATTGATTAAATACACATACCGCAATGCAAAGGAAGTTCGACTACGCTACTTGCTGCACGCTACTGTGATTAAGACTAGTATAGCATGCCTAGCGCTCCAAGTCAAGCGTTTCATCAATGTGGATCTGCTCCACAAATTCCGGTACATGGGAGACTAAAATCATGGCACCTTCAAATTTATCCAAAGCTTTGGCAATGACTGGCAAATGACGGAAGTTGATATGATTAGTTGGTTCGTCTAAAATCAACAATCCAGGCTCCAACAGCACTAATTGCGCAAAGGCCACCAAGCCTTTCTGCCCTTCTGACAGTGTGCCGATTTTGGCATTGATGATTTCTTTGGTTAGCAAAAAGCCTGAGGCTACAGCCCTCATTTGCTCCTCATTTTCTGAAGGCATGACGGAAAAAAGCGATTCGCGCACAGTGTGATCAAAATTCAAAGTCGAAAAATCTTGTCGATAATATCCTACTTTCACGCCCTCAGCAATTTTGGCACCTTTGGCTTTGCCTAGAGCCAAAGCTTCAATCAAGGTGCTCTTGCCAATGCCGTTGGGGCCAGAGATCAAAAGATGTTGTCTTTTTTTCAAGGAAATGCGCGCTTCTTTTTCCACAATCTCATGATTTTGCATAATCGAAAAAGATGAGATCTTCAAAATTTCTCCGCCCAAGCCCTCCTGAACTGGAATGGTGAAATCACGAATAGCCTTGTCTTCTCGACGCACAGCCACCTTGGCTTCTTCCATGGCCGCCGCCTTGTCGCGCATCTTCTTGGCTACCAATCTCATGCCACCACCTTTGTTGGCAAAGAAGTTGGCCTTATCCTTGTTGGCTTGAATTTCTTTTTCATACTGCGCGTTTTTTCTTTCATCCTTTTCAATCTTGTCCGCAATTTCTGCCACCACTACATAGTAGTCACCAATATATTGATCAATTTTCTTGGTAAAAATATCTAAGTAAATTACGCCATCGGTAAACATATTCAAAAAGTCAGCATCATGTGAAATCACGATGCAGGTCTTGTGATAGCTCATCAAAAATTGCGTCAGATGTTCAATTCCTGCTTTGTCTAAGTTGTTAGTTGGCTCATCAAGAATCAACAAATCCGGATCTTGAATCAAGGCGGAAGCCAAAAGCAGACGCGCTTGTTGCCCACCGGAAAAATCTTTGATCAGCCGATCATGAGGCGCTTTCAAATTCACCACTTCCAACACATCATCAATCAAGCGATCAATGTCATATCTTTTTTCAGAAAAACAATTTTCAAAAAATTCTCGCATAGTGAGGGTCATTTGCTCACGCGGAATCACCTGTTTGGCATAAGCAATGGTCATGTCTGGATCAACAAAAATTGAACCGTCATTCTGCTTAAGTTCGCCCGTAATCATATTGAGAATCGTACTCTTGCCAGCGCCATTCTGTCCCATCAAGGTCATTTTGGTGCCATGACGCAACGCAAAAGACGCCTCGTCCAAGATTTGCTTGTCACGGCTATATTCGAAAGACACCTTATTAAACCGAATAGCTACATTGTCCTTGCCCATAACTAAATTTGCTCAATTATTACTGAGCTTCTATCATATACTATATTCTTGAATTTGGGAAGAGCAAGATTATTATTTCTGAACCACCACCATCGCCTTTTTTAATTTTCCAGTAGGCACCGCCACAGATGCGGATCCGCTAGGATATGCCCAAATGGCATTGAAGAAAACATTCTCATCATAGCGATAGCCATCACCTTTGCGTGTACCTGGGTCATTAGTAATGAATTCGCGAGTGGCTGGATCATAACCGATGACCACCAGCATATGTTCAATGGGCCCAGGCGCCGTGTAGTTTGGATTGCCCAAAGCTTGGCCGAAGGCTGGCACCATCACCAGCTGGCCATTTCGCAGTGCTTGTTTGATGTCATCTACAACGATGCTTTCTTTGACTTCAACTGACTGATATTGGAAATATCTTTGAAAAATTTTTGCCACATCAAACACATCCGTATCGGCATTATATCCAAAATTAGCATCTTCAAAATCCACGATATCCAATATCTGCTTCCTAGCTGAAAATTGAGAAACATCGTCAATCCCGCGAATCCAATTCATCGCCATGGCAATGGAAGCTTCTTCACATCCATTTTGAAAAACCGGATTGCTCCAATTGCCAAATGGCGCCTGCACGATAAACGGCACATCCAATTGAATTGTGTTTTTTATCTCAACTGCTGAAGCCGTCGTTGCAGATTGACTAGATTGAATTGTTTGAATTGGTTGAGCTGGTTGATTATTTGAAGTATCTGGCAACATAACCTTGTCAGATGAAATATTGGCTATTGGCGCCATTGGCTTATCTAAAAACATCACTAATAAATAGCCCGCTCCCAATAAGAGCAACGCGACACTCAAACTAATTAGCAATTTCTTTTTCATATATTCTAAAATAATTGACGCCTGCATTATAGCAAAAAACACTGGCCTATGCCAATGCTTTTGTTTTATTTCTATTTGATAACATTAGATTCTAATTTAACACTTTTTTGGCATACATATCCACGTCTTGCACCCATTTGTCAGCGGCCGCTTGTCCGCCAGTCACCGAACAGTCAGAGCCACACTTCCAAACAACCATATCCTTGGCTGATTGCGCATCATTTCTTTCAATGATTTGGTCTATTCTAGTAGCCACGGCATTCACTGCTTCTTTGGGCGTGTCAAAACAAGTGTGTCCGCCACTGCCCATACGATCTCGTTTCGCTCGGAAGCCCCAATAGTTATAACAATCTTCACCATTTAACACCGGCTTTCTTTCTCCCCAAGCGCTTTCCTTTTTGGCGATACCGATGATATAAGCCGCTGTCTTTCTGTCCTTTGAAGAAATAAAAGGAATCATTTCTTCAATTGGATGACCTTTCACCAAAGCCTGCAAATCTTTTCTCAGAATTTCTTTTTTAATTTCTTGCGGATTTTTTTGCTCAACAATCTTCGCTTGGCACAAAATATTATTAGAATAATATTGTTTTACCAAAACTACATAGCCAGCAAATATAATTAGACCCACCAAAACTACAATTCGCACTTGGACTTGATTGAGTTTGCCAGGCACAAGGCTTTGTCTGAAATCCTCAACTACCTGCTTGGCATTTCCAGAAAAATCGCTAAAATAAGCGCTTATTTGAAGTTTCGCCTTTTTGGACAGATTATTCAATTTTGTTTGTATTTTGTTCATTTTTTCCTTTAATTTTGTGGAAAAGTGGCTAGAAAAAAGCAAAAAACGGGTTCACCCGCTTTTTCAAATCTCTAGACCTAATATCCCACTACTATTCTATTATACACCACTTTTCGACAAAAAGCAAGCATTTTTGAATCTGCTACTTGAAATAATAAACTAGTAACACAATCATTCCGAGCATCAAGCGATACCAGAAAAAAATTCCGTAGCCGAATTTTTCCAAAAATTTTAATAAATATTTGATAGCTAGATAACCAAAAAATGCTGAGGATAAAATTGCAATTATGATTGTAGAATTAATTCCTCCCTTGATCAGATCGGGCAATTTCAAAATAGCTGCACCAGCGATGATTGGTGTGGATAATAGAAAAGAAAATCTAGCCGCATTGATTTTGTTTAGTCCACAGAAAAGTCCAGCCGTGATAGTTGTGCCAGAACGAGAAAAGCCAGGAATAATCGCCAAAGCTTGTGAAAGACCAATAATAATCGCATCTTTCCAAGTGATGCCAGTCACATCCTTTTGACCTTTAGATTTTTTGTCAGCCCAATATAAGACTGCGCCAGCTACGATCAGGGTGACAGCGATTAGTGGCAATGAGCGAAAGATTGTTTCGGCTTTTTTCTCAAACAACAATCCAAAAATCACCGCTGGAACAGTGGCTACAATCAAAAAATATAATGTCTCTTTTTTGAAACTACTGCCTCCCTCTTTTTTGAAACCCGCCCAGGCGGAAGATAAGATTTCCAACCAATCTTTCCAAAAGAAAGCCACCACTGCAATCAAAGTTCCCAGATGCAAAGCCACATCGAAGGACAAGCCTGGGTCTTCCCAGCCCGTGAAAGCTGGCAACAAAATCAGATGCGCGGTGGAAGAAATCGGCAAAAACTCGCCGATGCCCTGCACTAGGCCAAAAACTACGGGCTGTATAAAATGTAACATAAAATTGAAAAACATACTTATATGCTTATATTATCACAATATCCCTATGCTGTCGTTAGCCTATAGATACCCTCGTGGTGTATAATAAACACAGAAATAAATAATCTACAAAAAGAAAGGTGGTGAAATTATGATCAAACACAGAAATATTTTCCTAGTTTATATTTTTTCATTTATAACTTTTGGGATCTATGCTCTTTATTGGATGGTTTCTACAAAAAATGAAATCAACCGACTGGGCGCCAACATTCCAACGGCTTGGCTTTTGATAATCCCAATTGCCAATCTATATTGGGCTTACAAATATTGCGAAGGTTTTGCAAAATTTGTAAAAAAGGATGACAACACGATTCTTTGGTTCATCCTATACATCTTGATTGGAATCATCATGCCAGCTATTGTTCAATCCGAACTCAACACTTTGGCTGACGCCGGGGCAGTTAACACCACCGCATAGAAAAAATTGAATAAAAAAACACGATCCCACAAAGGTCGTGTTTTGTTTTTAGAAATAAAAAAGCTGAACCCAAAAAGAGCTCAGCCTATGTGCCACGCGAGTTTCCGCGTAGGGTCAATTTGGATGTAAAATGATTCCCCATCCAAAAGCAGTGACTACGAAGCTCACTGCGAACCAAATCTCCATAAAAGGCAACAGGGGAAATGCAGGTGTTCCATTGGGATTATGCAAAACCAATGTTTTAATTTCTATCAGAGCATCTCTCCGCTCCAACTGAGATACTGACACCGGATTTTTTTCAATTTTTTCTATTATACTTCTGGAGTACCTCCTTACTTCATTAATCTGTTCATACAGGACACCCTTCTGGTCGCTTTCCTCCAGACAAACAAGTGCCAAACCAAGCACCTCGTTGACTTCTTCGATGGTCGTGGCATTCTCCACGCGATTCAAATGCCCACTAAACTCTTCGAATGAAATCCCATAAGGGATCACTGCTGAGCTCATGATTAACGATATTGTTGCGATTATTGCTACAATGTACTTTTTCATCTTAATCCTCCTTTTGCAAATTGTAAAAGAAAAGTGACAGGATGTTAAAATTTGAATTCTTTAACTTTATATGATAGCATATACACGCAATTTAGTCAAGTGATTTTCTCCATTCCAACAAAAAAGGCCTGAATAAGCCTTTGATTTGACGATACTCTCCCTGCTTGATATGTTTTATAATATAAGTCTTACCCGGATTGAGTTAGATATGCAATTACTGTCAATTTCTACACAAAGTTGCTGACTTACAAAACGGCGACTGTTTCGTTAGACAGTTTTTTCAAAGCCATATTGAGTTTGTTTTTGCTTGGCGGTTGTCAAAAGAAACAGCCCAAAAAGACTTGGGATTATAGCGAAAATTTGGACAGTGCTTGGCGCATTCTTCAAAATCATCCAAGCAAAAATAAAAGTGAAAACTGGCGCCAATGAATTAAAAGAAATAGTGTGTGTAACAGAAGTTTTTTTAAAACTGAAAAAATTTACCATCTTCATTAGACCTAGAAAGACTAAGCCGCTATACAAAAGATAAGGTAAGCTTTTTAGGATGACTTCGAATGGAATTGTTTTTTCAAAAATTAGAGAAGCAATGGAAAAAATAATTACTCCAGCTAAACTCCTAATAAACAACAGGTAGTGGATAGAGACTTGGTGCAGAGCTCTTTTGGCAAAAATATTTCCAATCGGAGCAATTATTACTGCGCAAAACATAAGTAAATCTCCAATATTTATAGATGTTTGGTGATTGTTAAAAAGAACTACTCCGGCCGCGAAAAGCATAAGCATTGCACCAAAAAGATGCTTACGAGAAACTGGTTCTTTCTTGGCAATCCAACCGATTATTAGGAAACTAAAAGCTGCTTCAGTCATACTTATAAGCGCTACATTTTGTGGAGAAGTGAGGCTAAGAGCTATATAGTACAAAAGATAATATCCAATGGCAATAAACAATGTTGCCATCACTATATCTTTAATGGCTTGGATATTGGTAATATTTTTCTTCCATTCTTTTTTTACTGTTAAAATAATTGCAAAAAAAATAGTTGCGACAATATAACTCCAAGTGAGAGTACTTAGGGGTAAGAGATGGTTTGTATAGGCAATGACAGTAAGAACAGGAAATAATCCGGAAAAAATATTTTTTATAAGTAAGATGCCTTCAGCCTGTCTTTTCTCTGAAATAATCATAAGAAGAATAATTTAATAATCTTACAATATTCTATCACGAAAAGTTCTGGCAGCATATTAGAGCATACATAAAATAGGCTCTTTTAAGCCTTTTTATTATGTTGCTCCACGAGTTGAAAATACTCAGCAAGGACCGTCCTCGATTAGACACTCATTTCCCCAAAATAAAAAAGTGCAAGGCTCCGCGAGTTAGAAATAATGCGAACCTATCGGTAAATAATTATCAACAACTTTTATACCAAATTAGACAATACTCAATCTTACAGTTGAAATCTCGCGTCCTTGCCATTTATGCATAAACCTATTACCATTTATACAAGCAAAGAAAAGAGTTGAGTATAACATCTAATTCTTTAGTCATTGCACAAACAACCAAGGGAGGCACCAATGGACTCAAAAGGAACTATTTGGGCAGCACTGGACACGGAGAAGAGGAAGGCATTGGAAATCGCCAAAGCCATCGCTTCAAACCCAGCAATTTTCGGATTCAAGCTCAATCGTCTGATTGACCAGGAGGTTTTTCGCAAAGACGGAGAAGTGGCTTTGTTTGAGGAATTGGCAAAGCTTGGTCTTCCGCTTTGGGTTGACCTAAAGCTTCATGACGTTCCCAGAACCGTTGTCGAAAGGCTTATGCCGTACATTCAGTCGGGGTACGTCCAGTTCGTTACAGTTATGGCCAAGGGTGAAGTCGATATGATGTCCGATGCCGTCAACGCAATGGGAGCCAATGGAAACATTATCGCCGTCACCGAGCTAACATCGTTGTCCGAGGAGCAGATTCACCTGGGAAGCGGACACCCGTCGAAAGCTTCAGTAATCAACCTCGCTCGCCTTTCCGTACTGGCCGGAGTCCGCCACATGGTCTGCTCATCCCAAGAGCTTGGGGCACTTAAGGAGCGGAAGGAACTGAGAGTTCTTCAAAAATTTGTACCCGGCATAACACCCGACTGGAAAGGTAAAAATCAACCGGATCAGAAACGTGTCGGCAGTCCCGCATTCGCATTAAGCGGAGGTGCAAGCAAGGTTGTCATCGGCGGAGCCATTGTCAATGATGATGATCCCCTGGGTGCAGTCGAAAGAACAGCCGAGGAAATCGAGGCGATCAGCTGAACCACACCATTTTCAATCACAACAGAAAGCCGAAAGTTCGCAGTGCGAACCGTAGGCTTTTTTATTTTCTAAAAATATAAATTGCCTAGCAAGGACAATTCTCAACTTAGTGCTATTTTTCCCAAAATAAAAAAGTGCAAGGCTCCGCGACCAGGACTCGAACCTGGAACCAATTGATTAACAGTCAACTGCTCTACCATTGAGCTATCGCGGAACTTTGCACTTTTCTAGTGATACAAAGGTTGAATTTTTAAAGCCTAGTCATTATACCAAACCCAGATAAAAAATCAAGTTTTGGCCTCAAATCCTAATAATCCTTGAGTTTCTTGATCCCATCATGCTCTCTGATCTTTTCCAAGGCTTTGGCCTCAATCTGACGGATACGTTCGCGGGTGACGCCAAATTCTTGACCCACCTCTTCTAAGGTGTGAACTACACCGTCTTCCAAACCAAAACGGATTTTCAAGATTTTTTGTTCACGCGGAGTCAGAGAATTCAAAACTTCGGTCACATGATCTCGCAAAAGTTTGCGGGAAGCTACATGATGTGGCATGACGGTTTCGGTGTCTTCGATGAAATCTCCCAATACACTGTCGTCATCACTGTCGCCCACTGAAGTTTCCAGAGAAACTGTTTCTTGGGAAATTTTCATAATGTGGCGAATCTTATCTACTTCAATGCCCATTTCCACGGCCACTTCTTCCGGCAATGGTTCACGTCCCAAGTCTTGAACTAGTCTTCGAGTTATCTGAGTATACTTGTTGATTGTTTCCACCATATGCACTGGAATACGAATGGTTCGAGATTGATCAGCCAACGCTCGCGTGATGGCTTGGCGAATCCACCAAGTTGCATAAGTTGAGAATTTATAACCTTTAGTATAATCAAATTTTTCTACGGCGCGGAAAAGTCCAATATTGCCTTCTTGAATCAAATCCAACAATGACAAATTGTGTGAGCGACCCACATATTTCTTGGCGATACTCACTACCAAGCGCAAATTGGCTTCAGTCAATTTTTGCTTGGCAATTGGATCACCTTTTTCAATTCTTTTGGCCAATGAAATTTCTTCTTCTGTTTTCAGCAAATCTACGCGTCCAATTTCTCGCAAATACATTTGGACAAGATCAGAAGATGCTTCTTCCGGCACATCAATTTCTTTTTTCTTTCTTTTCTTGCTAACTTTTTCTTCTTCAAAATCAGACACCACTTTGTCAGTTTCCATCTTGATCATCTCATCTGACCCCAAGACGCGCACGCCCATATCCTCCAGCTTTTCATAAAGATTACCTAGGTCTTCAATGCTTTTTTCGGCATCTGGAAAAGCATGCAAAATTTCATCTTCGGTGATGAAACCTCTTTGCTTGCCACGATAGAGCAATTCTTCAGCGATGCTTTTTTTCTTTTCTTCCTTGGCTTTGTAGGGCACTACTTGTTTGCCTTGGCTGATTTTTTTCTCAGCACGACTTTGACCAACCTTGGCAGGCTTGGTAGCCTTTTTTGGTTCCACAACTTTGATAGCTTTGATAGCTTGTTTAGCTTTGACTGGCGCTGTCACTTTTTTCACAACTTTTTTTTCTTTTTTGGCCACTTTTTTCACCACCTTGGCAGTTTTTTTCGCCACAACTTTGCTAGCCTTTTTTGCAGGCTTAGTGGTTTTTTTAATAATCTTTTTGATAATTTTTTTGGTTACTTTTTTAACGGCTTTTTTGATAGTCTTTTTCACGAGAGCTTTTTTCTTTTTATTATTTAGAGGCTTTTTGCTGATTTTCTTTTTGGCCATATTTTTGCTAATTTACAATTTCCAATTTTCAGTTTACAATGAATTTTCAATTATTAAATTTTCAAAAAATAATAATTGAACATTGTAAATTTATTGTAAATTGTGAATTGATAATTGAAGATTTGTATACTAGTTTATTGCTTTGTTTAGCACGGCTTGTTCTGCATTGATGTTAGTGTATTCTTCACCTAAGAATTTCACGGCTAGCGCGTCAGATTTTTTTCTGGCAGCATCCAAGTCTTTTGAGATTTTATCTAAACGACTTTTGTTAATTTCATATTTAATTTTTTGCAATCTATTTTTTGCTTCTGCCAAAGGTTTTTCGAGAACAATTTCTTCCAGACTATTGTCCAGACCGATTTTATATCGAGTTTCGAAATATATTTTTTCAGCCGCAGTTCTGTCGGATTGGGATTCAAGATTTTTAGTTAGCTCATCGAAACTAAAATGAAACCCTCCGCCGTTTTGAATCATAACACTTAGAAGGCTATCTTTTGGAACAAAGGATAAATCCTCATTGTCCAACATTTCCTTCCAAACGTCGCTATAGACTAGCATTAATCCAATTAGGTCTTTTGTGAGAGTTTCAATTTTGCCACTAGGGGCGAAGATCTTGCTTTCTTGCGGCAAGTCTTGTGAAGTTCTAACTACTCTATCTCTAAGACTAGCCTTTTTCAGCATATCCGTCAATATGTTCTCCTGAATATCAATTTCAGCCGCCAACTTTTTCAACCAATGGCTCTTCTCAATTTCATTGGCCAAAAAACCAATCATCTCCAAAAGTTCTTCGGAAATTATTTTTTTATCTTCAACTTTTTCCTTGTTATATTTCGAAAGCACTTTGTCAAAAAAATATTCCATCGCCGGTCTCGCCTTCTCCACCGACTCACGCAAAATTTCTGGATTGTTCTTGGCCAAGTCAGCTGCGTCTTTGCCAGATGGCAATTGCACCACGCGCACATTCACTTCTTTTTCAAAACACAGCTTGATGCTTTTTTTCGTGGCCAATTCACCGGCATTGTCCATATCAAAACACATATCAATTTTGTCAGCATATCTCTTGATGATGTTCAAATGTTCTTGCGTCAAAGCCGTGCCCGAAACGGCCACCGTGTTTTTGAGTCCGGCTTGATGCGCCGCAATTACATCCATGTTGCCTTCCACTAAAAGTGCTGATTTTTGCAAACGAATTTCGTTCTTAGCGCGACTGATTCCATAGAGAATTTTGCTCTTGTGATAGACTTCGGTTTCGGGTGTGTTCACATATTTGGCTTGCGATTCATCTCCGCCTGGTGCCACACGGGCGCTATAGCCCACAACTTTGTCATTGGAATCAGCAATGGGAAACATTATTCTATCTCTGAAACGGTCGTAGAAATTTGAAGCTACGCCAAGGTTCAACCTTGACGATGCCTGTGCGTTCTCCAAAGGTTGAACCTTTGAGTTGTTAGAATTGTCTCTTTTCTCAACCAACAATCCTGTCTTTGCGATTTCTTCAACTGTAAAACCTTTCTTCATTAAAAATGACATTGTATTACTCCAACCATTGGGCGCATAACCCAAACGAAAATCTTTGATTGATTCATCATTGATGCCACGATCTTTCAAATATTCCAAAATTTTCTTGCCAGGCGCAGTTTGCAACAGATGGGCTTGATAGAATTTTGTGGCCATTTCCAAGATTTCCAAGGTGCGATTTTTTTCGGCCGCTTGCTTGGGATCAGTTTTTTTGAGTTCGACACCGGCCTTGTCTGCTAACAGAGTCAAAGCCCCTTTGAAATCCAAACCTTCAATATCCATCACAAAGCCAAAAATGTCGCCACCCTTCTGACAACCAAAACAATGCCAAATCTGTTTGTCTTCGCTGACCATAAAAGACGGGCTTTTTTCGTTGTGAAACGGACAATTGGCGCGCCAATTAGTGCCGGCTTTTTCCAAGCGGATATACCCTCCCAGAACATCCACGATGTTCAGACGCGATTTTATATCGTCAATATCAGACATTTTAGTATATATTAAGGTATATACACTATATTATACTAAGAGAAATAAGGCAAAAAAATATTCAGTATCCTAATTATAATTTAAGAAAAAAATTTAATAATACAAAAGACCCTGCCAACCGTTTTCGGCTAGCAGGGTCTTACTCCTCATTGTTCTAAATTATTTGTTGCGAATGATTTCAACGACCATGTCGCCAAAACCACTCGTGGAAAGAATCTTCTCCGCGGGATAGCCACCAGCGAGTTCATTGGTGGTATAACCCCGTTCGAAGACAGCAAAGAGAGTATCCCAAACCTCTTTGCCTTCCACTGGCAGATTGAGACATTTTTCAAACATTAGGGCAACACTGCCAATCATCGAATAGGGATTGGCGATGTTTCGGCCAGCAATGTCCGGAGCTGAACCGTGAGCCGGCTCCACATAGCCTTTATTAGGCCCAATGCAGGCCGAAGGCATCAAGCCCAACGAACCAATCACTCCGCCAGCCTGATCAGTGAGAATATCGCCCATCATGTTTTCCAGCAGACAGACGCCGTTGAACATGCTCGGATTGATTACCAACTGATAGGCAGCGTTATCAACCAGCACCGATTGATACGGCACTTCGGGATAATCCTTGGCCACTTCCTCAACCACTGCGTTCCAGAAGCGCGAGGTGGCCAAGACATTGGCCTTGTGAATGTTGATCATCTTACATTTCCGTTTTCGCGCCTCATCGAAAGCGACCAGCGCCACCCGACGTACCTGTTCTTCGGTGTAACAACAGTCATCCACTGCATACTGCATGTGGGTAGTTGGTCCCTCAACTTTTCCCCCAAAATAAATGCCGCCGACTAATTCCCGAATCATCAGAATATCGATGCCGTCACCGAGATTCTCCGGCTTGAGCGGTGAAAAATGAGACAACGCCTTTGGCAATCTGACGGGCCGGTAATTGGCAAAAGTGTCATAGCGCTGGCGCAGGGGTAGGATGGCACCGACTTCAGGCCGGTACTGCTGAGGAATCTCGTTCATCCGCTCAACCGCCAAACCGACCGGCCCCTTCATAATTACATCGGCCCGATCGCAAACCACTTTGGTCTTCTCCGGGAAGGGCGAGCCCTCACTGAAGTAGGCACCGGCTCCGAAAGGCGCGAATTCCAAAGTGAACTGATGGCCGTATTTTTCCTCAACTGCCTTCAGTACCTTTAAGGCCTCGCGCATGATTTCCGGACCAATCCCGTCTCCTTCCAGAACTGCTATCATACTCTTCACTTGTACACCTCCTTTTGTTAAAGTATCGACTAAACCACAGTTTAAATAACAACTAAGCAATTTGCTTAGTTAAATAATGTATCAAAACGACGCATCAGTGTCAATTTATTTTACAATTTAAAAAACACGTTGTTTGCGTGTTTTCCTTGATATAGATACTTAATATTCTCTTGCTTATATTATGCTACCCATATACTAACAGCGTATGGGCAGTAAATCAATTGCCTATCTTTCTAACTTTTCCACCATGCAACATTTTTGCATTTTTATTTGTAATAACTTTCTTACCTGTTTTAGTTTCAATGTCTTTACGTGCATTGCCCGCTATGCCCCCACCTTCCCGCGCTACAATCTTGTTTTCATCTAAATTCTTTGGTTCACGAGTTTCAGAAATTTCAGTGGTGGCTGTTTCGGCCAACATATTCAAAACCAATTCCAGATTAGTCATATTGTCACGCAAATTTTCTTTCTTGAGATTTTTATAGCTTTTGTATTCTTTAGTTGTCATGCCCGCCCATGCCTGTGTGATTTCATTGGTCAAAATTGCAAACTCCAAGCCCTCTTTGACGCCTCGTTTTTCCCACTCATCTGTCAAAGATTTGCGAATTTCAATGCTCTTCAATCGTTGATTCACCCATTCTGGAGAATAGCCTTTTTGCAAATATGTTTTGAGAGCGCGATTGATTGCCAGTTCAGGATCAGCCATTTCCTCCAATCTTTCATAACCCACGCGTGCCAACCATAATTTGAATGGCTCTGCATTGGGTGAAGGAATAGATTGGATGAGACGCAATAATGTTTCTGTATCAGCAACATCAGTGAGGCGCATTTTTCCATCTTGAGCAATCATTTTCAAACCGTTACATTTTGTAACGGTTTCATTTGAACCTTCATCAATTAAACGCTTTTTAAGAACGCGCCAATATACTTGAGGATTATCACTATTTGTCAAAATTGAAATTACATCAACCACTGAAAAATACCACAATTCCTTTTCGCCATCCCACTGTCGACGGATTTCATTGCCTTCAAAAATTGCAACGACTTTTGTTTTTATTTTTTTCATACTATTTTTTTGAAAAATTAGACTCACAGTGATATTATATCATCTATCCATAGCCTGTCAATACACCTACGAAAAAACAGCCCAAAAGCTGTTTTGTTCATTTATTGGCGGAAGAGGAGAGATTCGAACTCTCGGTGAGTTTCCCCACACACGCTTTCCAAGCGTGCGCACTAGGCCACTATGCGACTCTTCCAGATTGTCACTTTAGCATATTAACATATTATCACGCCAGCATGCTAACAAAAAAGCATATTAACAAAAATAGATTTTTGCTAATATGCTAAAATGCTAGCATGTTACTATGTTTTATTCAACTATACGAATCCCAACTAGCGCAATATCTTTGCCGCCTGGGACTCGTCCCAAGATGACCACTACTTTGTCTCCAGAAACCAAACGACCAGCGGCTTTGTTGAGTTCAATCATGGTGGTCACCAATTCTTCGCGATCTTGAGTTTCAAACAGATAGGCGCGGGCACCCCAAACGATGGCCATCTGATTGTAGGTCTTGGGATTGTGTGTGCCAACCAGCATCATTTGCTCTGGTCGATGGTGCGCCATCATGCGCGCTGAGACCCCTGATTCACTGAAAAGCACGATGGCCTTGGCGCCAGCATTCATAGCCATCTCATGTGCACTGTGCATGATTGAGGCATAATCACTGTGCACAAAATTATCTTGGAAATGATCATTGATATCATCATAAGGTGATTCTTCCGTGTCAGTGATGATTTGGGTCATAGTTTCCACCGCTTCGATTGGATATTTGCCATTGGCGCTTTCCCCCGACAACATCACCGCATCGGTGTGGTCAATGACCGCATTGGTCACATCTGACACTTCCGCGCGAGTTGGAATGGGATTGGTTATCATCGAATCTAACATTTGCGTGGCCACAATCACTGTCTTGGCTGCCGTCAAACACTTGGCAATGATTTCTTTTTGATACAAAATCACTTTGCTTTCAGCCAGTTCAATTCCCAAATCACCTCGTGCCACCATCACCACATCCGTGGCGGCAATAATTTCGTCGATATTATCAATCGCCTCTTTTCGCTCCACTTTCACAATGATTTGTGGCAAACTATCTTTTCTACCAAGAATTTTCTTGATCTGTTCACGGGTTTCCAAAACTTCTTGCGCATTGCTCACAAAAGACAAAGCAATGAAATCAACTTCTTCTCCCAAAGCAAATTCCAAATCTTTCTGATCTTTGTCTGTCACTGCGCCAAAAGGAACTTTTGTATCTGGCACATTAATACCTTTCCTTGGCTTGATTGTTCCACCATTTAAAACTTCAGCTCTGACACAATTTTCCAATTTCTCAACAACTTTCAAGCGCATCACACCATCTTCAACCATAATCCGTTCACCCACTTGCAAAGCGGCAGCTACTCGATCAGAATCAATAATCATTTCTTTTTCCTCAGTAGTCTTTTGATCACTCACAAAAATTGTTTCGCCTTTTTCAATTTCAAAAGGCTCAGTGTTGCCCACCCGAATTCTTGGTCCTTGCAAATCAGCAATGATACCTAACGGTCGCTTGATTTCTTTACGTAAGTCCTTAGCTAAATCAATAATTTTTTTGTGTGATTCATGCGTACCATGAGAAAAGTTCAAGCGAAAAACATTCACACCCGCTTCCACAATTTTTTTCATATTTTCCTTGCTGTCTGAAGCTGGTCCGATAGTGGCAACTATTCTAGTTTTTTTCATAAAATTTTATTTACTTCTTTTATCAGTCTATATAATCGCACATAAAATAAAAACAGGCAACATCATAGTCGCCTGTTTTTATTTTATCGAATTGTAACTAGTTTTTATACATATCCTTCACTTGGAATAGAATATACCATCCGATGATTGTGCCAATAATTGTGCCGACGATACCATGTACCGCAAGGATACCTCCGATCAAGCTGACAATACTAGCATAGAAAAGCAATTTCCATGCGCCTTTAGTCCGTTTGAACAATCCTGGCACAGCAATGATTTCCATAACCACAGTAATAACTGCCACAGCAAGGGAAACGATTGTAGCGAAACCCCAGCCATATCCATAACCATAGCCATAGTAGCCATAGCCACCCATCATTGAAAATGGAGTCAGAACAGCGGTCAAACCGATTGCAGCCAAAATAACTGGCAAGCCCATAACCGCAAAAATGATAATCAGATAGGGTGAAACTTTGACGATGAATTCCTTCACTTCTTTTGGCAAAGCAAAAGGAGCTTTTTTCACCATATATTCATCCAGCATAGCCTCCAATTGATTGGTGGCAGCTGCAGCCGTTTTTTCTGTTTCTTTTGTTTCTTCTGTCATATATAACACCTGCCTTTCTAGTTTAAATATATAGATTTTCTAATTTCATTATATCACATATCCGGTTTTTGCCGTTATCCACTATTCCCTGTTGCTTTCCACGATTTCCCGCAGAATTTCTTCAGGAATTGGATTGTGCTCCGGACTCACCCCTGGATAGCGCCAGGCGCTGATGATTTTGATTTTGGACGGATTCAGAATCTTTTGCAAATTGTGAAAATGCAAATTTTGAATTTCATTGGCAATTTTGACTTTGGATTTTTTCTCCTTCTTAGTCTGATACATTGCCCAAATCTCCGTCTTCCAACTCATCTTGCCTTTGGCATCCATCTTCACTGACACGGGCTGCATCACGGCAATGGTGTTTTTCACAATACCCTCTTCTTTTCTCTTGGGCCGTTTCACAATGCCCAGAACTTTCTGTTCGCTCAAACCATAAAACTTCATTTTCTCAATTGAATGAAGTGTCCACTGATATCGATCATTATTTTTTGGAAGTTTGAATTGCATAAAATTATCTTTTCCAAATCAAATTAAAAATATTTCTTTGCAAATCTGCAATAGCTTTGTCTTCTATAATCACACCGACTAAATTTTTGAAAGAAATCATAGCGACTGTATCATCCACAATCAACAAATCTGTTTCAAACTTGAAACCCTCAGGCAATAGCTTGTTTTTCACAAAAGCATTATATTCTTTTTGTTTCAATCGTTCAACAGCCTTGTCTGATTTTTCAACTAGATTTCGCAAAATTCCTCCATTGTTATACAGCTTCATCAGCAATTCATGATTTTCTTTCATAGAAAATAATTTGAAAAAACTAGCAGGTGAAAAAATGGAATAAACATCTTTATGAGTGTTTAGCATTTCTTCATAGACTTTTCTGATTCCTTCCTTGCCTTCATAAAAACTGACATTTGGCTTGTTGAACGACAATGAATATAAAAATTCCAACTCGGGAATAATTTTTTCTACTTTTAGTTTCTTATTTTCGAGTTCATTTTTTCTCCTATCAATCAATTTCATGATTTTTTTTGGATCTTCGGCACAATAGGCTATTCTTTTTTTATAAGCCGTCTTGTAGATCAATCCTTTTCCCAAAAGACTTTCAATATACTCATACACAGTCGTTCTTTTCATTTTAGCCTTGCGTGCAACATCAGAAATAGTGCTTTTGCCAAGCACCAAAACAGCCAAATATACTTCAACTTCTCTTTTCGACAAATCTAGGTCAGCTAGTTTTTCTTTTAATCTATCCATAAATACAATCTATACCTAACTCTACAAAGTGTCAACTTTTTTCGTCATATAAAATAAACCGGTCATAAAATATAGCCATAATAAAGCAATTACATCTAATTTTATTGTGTAATAGTAGCGCATATCTATAGCATTTGTATAATAAACTATTCTTTAACAACAGCTTATAAAAGATGCCTTTAAAAAAACATTGGGAGAATTTTATGCAAAAGATAGAACCGTTTTGGCTCATATTACCATCCCTTGCAATAGCCGCATTAATAGTAAATGCAATAGATGCCATTTATCCACTCACTAAGGATAATTGGGACTATATTTGTATACCAGTATATGTAGTAGTTCGAATAATATTTGCTGCATGGAGAATGCCAAAAACTACAAGGAGACCGCTATGATTGCAAAGCTGATTGCAGGAACCGTAATAGCCATGTTTATCTTTATGTATGGATGGTTAGAAACAGGCGTGGCACTGAAAACAGCTACGGGAATATACAGCGGCTGGTCAGCATTATCACTAGGTATTCTCATTGGCACTTGGTGTCCATTCTTTTTAAAAAAAATTAAAATGGAAGGGGGTCGTTTATGATTAAGCTTTCCTTACTAGCAAGCATTCCGACATTCGCAATTGATGTGCTTCTGCTTTCTCATGACATAAATATTGGCCCTCTTGGTGCAGCTTTACTATTTTTATTGTGTTTATCCATTACAATCAGAACCAAACTGAGATAATCCTATTGTCTCTTCTAAAAGAGCCCACTTTAACACAAGATGGCTCTTTTTTTATTTTCCATTTTTCAACAATTTTTTATTCTGCGGAACTTGCAAATAATTTTCTTTTTTAATAACCATGCTACCAGATTCTAGTTCTAGATTTTTTCGAGCGTCGCCAGCAATTTTTCCACCCTTTTGGGCGGCCACTTTGTTTTCAGAAAATCCGACGGCATTTTTGCTAACAGCGATTCTAGTCGTGGAAGCTTCACCTAACATAGAAAAGATCAACTCCAAGTCATCCATATGATCACGCAAGTTTTCTCTCTTCAATCCCTTGTGTTCTTTGTATTCGCTGGGTGTCATATCAAAAGTTGCCCTGGATATTTCGGCTGTCAAAATTGCAAACTCCCGATCTTCTTTGATGTCTCGATTTTTCCATTCATCCGTCAATTCTTCACGAATGGCAATACCTCGCATTCTTTTTTCAATCCATGCTTCTGAATATCCTTTTAGCTTATACAATTCCCTAGTCCGCTTAGTTGCCAACTCAGGATCTTCAATTTCCTTTATTCTGTCATAGCCAACTTTAGCCAACCACCTTTTCAGTGGTTCAGCCTTTGGCGAAGGAATCGATTGAACTATACGAAGCATGGTTTCAGTGTTGGCACAATCAGTTTCTCTAAACTTGCCGTCAGTAGCTTCCATTTTCAACTGTCCGATTTTATCGGACACTTCAATATAACCCTCACTCACTAACTTTGTTTTAAGATCACTCCAATATTTCCTTGCTCTGTCCGTGCCCGTTAAAATTCCTACTACGTCAATAACCGAAAACCACCATTCATCCTGATATACAGCTTTTCTAATTTCCATGCCTTGAAAAATAGCTAATCCTTTATTTGTTTTTTCCATGATTTTTATTTTTATTGTTGCTTATAGTGATATAATAACACCTCTGGAGTTTTCTTGTCAATACATGAAAAAAACGAGGAGCAATCCTCGTTTCCATGAAGTTATATTCAATTTATTTTCTATCCTTATCAATTCCGAATCTCTCCTTATTTAATTCTTCGTAAAAACTTTTAATTCGAGCTCCTTTTAATGTCTTCTCGCCAATACATGAATCTTTTGGCATTTCTACTTTTTCATTATTTTCAGACGAATTTTCTTGATCTGCTTTGGTTATAATATCTCGAATAACACAACGTAAAATATTCAAAGAGTGCTGACTAATATCTCTTGGACAATCCTCCAAAATCAAGCCGACAAAATCATCACTAGCAAGATCTATTGTCCGCCCAGCTTCAACAACTTGCCTTCTCTTCTCCAACACGCGATTAATAAAACCTCTGTAATCTACAAATTGATTAAATACATAGTCCTCTTTATCCACAACCTTTTCTTTACCATTGGTCACAACACTTGGATTTTCTATGCTCATAAATTTACCTGTAAATATTTTAAACTGACATATCACGCAATAATTTTACGCGCTCCTCAATTGGCGGATGAGTTTGAAAAAGTGAAGATATTTTTTTACCTTTGAAAGGATTGGCGATGTACAAATGAGCGGTGGCACGGTTGGCCGCTTCCAGCGGTTCTTGATCGGCCGAGATTTTTTCCAAGGCACTCGCCAAGCCTTCCGGATAACGAGTGAGCAAAGCGCCTGAAGCATCGGCCAAAAATTCTCGTTTGCGTGAAATAGCCATTTGCATAAACACGGCGGCAATGGGTGCCAAGATTGAAAGAATGACAGCCAGAATAATCAACACCATTTGCAATTGCCCACCACCTTCATTGTTATCCCGACTGCGACCTCCAAAAAATGCCCAATGACGAAACCAGTCCGCCAGCAATGTTACAAATCCTACCAAAATCACCACGACTGTGGACAGTAAAATGTCGCGATTGCCAATGTGTGACAATTCGTGTGCAATCACACCTTCCAATTCTTTTTTTTCTAATTTTGCAATGATGCCCGTGGTCAAACAAATCACCCCGTGTTCTGGATCGCGCCCTGTGGCAAAAGCATTCGGTGCACTATCATCAATCGTGTATATTTTTGGCACCGGCAGTCCAGCGGTGATGCACAAATTTTCCACTATGTGATAAATTTCTCTACCATTGTCATGCGTCAATTCCTTGGCACCACTCATCGCCAACACAATCTTGTCACTCCACCAATAGGACACGAAGCTCATGCCCACAGAAAAGGCCACAGCAATATAAAGAATCAAGCTGTTGCGCATTGCCCCCGCAAAGACATAGCCCACGCCCATTACGAAAATCAAAAAGCCTGTGATATAAACCCAGGTTAAGCGCGTGTTTTTGTCGGCTTGTGTATAAAGAGTCATAAGGATGTTCTAATGATAAAATTGTTCTATTTGTTCTAGCTGTTAAGCGTTACTTGTTTTGTTTGTTAGGAATTTATCTAAAGCAATGAGCTTAAAATATAGCTCCTGAATTAACTTTTGAGATTTTTCATAGTCCTGCATCGTAATATATTTTTGACTAAGAGAAATCTCTAAACAAGTCATGGTTTCCATCAATGATCCGAGAGCAATTCTTATGAAAGAGGCAAAGTCCTTCTTAGTTCTTTTTATACTGCCTTCCGCGATATTAAGTGGCCCTGAAACTGCCGATCTTCTTATTTGAGAGACCAAAGAAAACTTTTCCTCACTTGGAAATTTTTTTGTAATTTCATAAATCATATCAACAAGTTGCATTCCAAGCTTCCAAACTTCTAGACGATAGAATCCATATTCAACTTTTTGCATAATTTTCAACTACAACAAGTAGATCAATTAGAACAACTAGAACTTTACTTCTACATTCTCCTTCTCACCTTCTTTGGCTTCGAAGAATTCTCGCTTGGCAAAGTTCAGCATGCCAGCGATGATGTTGTTGGGGAAAAGTTCGATTTTGATGTTGAAGTCTCGGACATTTCCATTGTAGAATCGGCGAGAAGCTTGAATTTTGTCTTCAGTGTCAGTCAATTCACGTTGCAGTTCCAAGAAATTTTGATTAGCTTTCAAATCCGGATAGGATTCAGACACCGCAAACAAACTTTTCAAAGCACCACTTAGCATATTTTCAGCACCAGCCTTTTCTTCAGTTGATCCAGCGTTCATTGCCATGGTTCGCGCTTGGGTCACTTTTTCAAACACATCTTTTTCATGTGCGGCATAGCCTTTCACCGTGTTGATCAAGTTGGGAATCAAATCATAGCGTCTTTTCAATTGCACATCAATGTCACTCCACGCTTCGTCCACTCGGTTCTTCAGGGTGATAAGTCCATTATAAATCCCAACTGCCCACAAAACTGCCAACACGATAATACCTAGAAATATTAGTCCGAACATATATTTTTAACTTAAATAATTAACATCCTGATTCTAGCACTTTTTGCAGAAAAATAAAAGCGGTGCCAAGGGAAGTTTCCCCCAGCACCGTTTCGGACTACGATGTAATCCATGCCCTACCAATTGGCAAAACCACCGCTGCCAGGATCTCTTCTGTCCATACAACGTAGATCATCACTCGCAGAAAGGCCATTCGACTGACCGCTTGGTCCAGCTGCAGGATCAGGTGGATATTGCACATCACCTACTGCACTATTCTTGACCAAATCCTCCCTGGTGTCACTTCCCCCAGCAACATTATCTAGTCCAGGTTGAACAAAATAAGTGCCCTTTTCCATGACTCTCTCCTTTGGCACAATGTGCCGGCTTGATTTGAAAAACGAAAGAACTACTCACAAAACAAAAAACGACCATCTTCCGAGGCCGTTTTCTTTTGATTTTTGACTATACTCTAAAAATCACAAAGAAACGACCCCTGAATAAAGGCCATAAAATAAAACCAAAAATTTCTTTGTAACATATTTATCATATTCACAATATATACCCAAGTCGTTTTTTCGTCAATAGGTATGCGAAAAGCGCACTACGAATGCGCACATGCGAATAAGTTCGTAGATTCGTGTTCGTTTCGTAGTTTCGAATCGGCTATGTTATAATCAAAATACAATAACATCTAAAAACAAATATTATGAAAATGCTCACTCCCTATCTCGTTGTCTTGATTCCCTTGATTGTTTTGGCCTTGGTTCGAGTTTTGAAATTTGTCATTTTCTATTTCCGCCACAACCGCGATTTCAAATACACTCTCGAGCATGCCATGACCTATGGTCACATGCCCAGCGTTCATTCAGCCCTGATGGCTTCGATGGTGGTTTCAGTTGGTCACTATGAAGGCATTGGTTCTGGCGCTTTCGCCATTGCACTTATCATGGCTATCTTGACTATTGATGATGCCACTCGTCTACGAGTTTACATGGGTGAGCACAGTCGCTACATCAACATGATCGTCGACAAAATCGGTGCCGATGAAACAGACTATCCCCGCCTCAAAGAAAGAATGGGTCACAAACCCGAAGAAGCACTAGTGGGTGGAATTCTTGGCCTAGCATTAACTATCCTACTTATAACATTTTTGAAATAAGTCTAAATTCTAAAGACTAAAAACTAAACCAAGACTAAGGAATTTAAGTATGAAGACTAATAATTTAGAAATTCGTACCGTAAAATTTAGTGGTGAAATTATCGTCCTTGTTAAGAAATTAAAAAGAGACATTATTAATATCCCATTGATAAGTCAAATTGTAAGATCAGCCACAAGTATTGGCGCAAATTATTGCGAATCACAGGGCTCCAGTTCTAAAAAAGATTTCAAGAACAAGCTTTATATTTGTAAAAAAGAATGCAAAGAAACAAAATATTGGCTAGAAATTATAGCGAAATCAAATCCTGAGCACGCAGAAGAATGTCGAGAATTATGGAAAGAAGCTCAAGAATTAACTCTTATTTTTTCTAAGTCCATCCTGACTTTAGAAAACAAATCGTGATTGAAAATTTATACTTTATTACTTTAAACTTCTTTTAGTCTTTGGTACTTAGTCCTTAGACTTTTATTTTAGCTAATTCTTCTTGAATAACCTTTTTATCATTCCACTCAATTCTCTGATCCCCAACTGCCATTGTTTCCTCAGCGCCTTTGCCAGTGACAATTACAATATCATTCGCCTTTGCTAATGACAGCGCTTTGGCGATGGCTTCACGGCGATCAAAGATTTTCCAAAAGTTTTGTCCTTCGGTTTTGTTCTTCACACCACTAGCCACTTCGTTGATGATTTGTTGTGGGTCTTCATGATAGGGGTCTTCATTGGTGACGATGACATAATCAGCAGAAGCCGAAACAATCTCACCCATCAAAGGGCGCTTGCCACGATCACGCTCACCACAGGAACCAAAAACCGCAATGATTCGGCTATCAGTTTTTTTCACTGAGGTCAGATATTGATAGAGCTTTTGCAAAGAGTCAGGCGTCACCGCATAATCAATCATCACGTTCAAATTTTTGTCGTTGGCAATTGATTCAAGTCGTCCGGCCACACCAGTGATTTTTGCCAAAGCATTTGCTGATTGTTCCAAGGAAATGTTTTGTGAAATTCCCACAGCCACCGCTGCCAGAGAATTTTCAATATTAAATTCCCCGGGAAGATTAATTTTAAATTCACAACCTGAAACCTGAAATGCAGAATTATAAATGTCCAACTTGATATTATTCGCAAAAATATTTTGAGATTTGAGATTTGAGATTTGAGATTTTTTTGTATCTTGTATCTTGTGATTTGTATCTTTCAAGCTGTATCCAAACTTAACTGCATTATTGTATTGTAAAAACTCCTCGGGTTTTTCCATATCCAAATTCACCACCGCCACATCTGCCATCCCAAATAATTTAGCTTTGGCCTGGCGATATTGCTCAATAGTCTTGTGATAGTCCAAATGTTCACGCGTCACATTGGTGATGACTGCCACAGCATAGTGAATCCCCCACACGCGACACTGGTCCAAAGAATGTGATGAAGTTTCCAAAATCAGATAATCACATTTAGCCTCCACCGCTTTTTTGATGAACTTCTGAGTGGCAAATGGAGAAAGGGTGGTGTACTTGGTCACATTCACCCACTCCTCAGCGCCCAATTTGAAATTTATAGTTGAAGCCATGGCGACAGTGTGTCCTGCTTCTTCCAAAATTTTGGCAATCATCTGACAAGTGGTGGTTTTGCCGTTAGTTCCAGTCACCCCAATCACCTTGATATTTCTCGACGGAAAACCATACGCAAAATTCGCCACTACCGCTTGCGCCAAGTGGTAGATGTTTTTGATGGATTGTGGGATCAGTTTTTTCATATATTCATTATACCTTGATTTTCTTATTTAAAAAAATACAGGCCGAGTTCATTTGAACTCGGCCCTTTTAATATGCGCTCTCCTTATTTCCAAAGAAAATTATTTGGATTCTAACATCTTGCTGTCAAATAAAGGGATTGCTAACTGGATATTATTTCTATGCATCCAAGCTAGCCGTAGTTTTCTTGCAAGACCTGGCAAAGACCACGCCCGCAAAAGTTCACCTCCTGGACAGAAAGTGCGTTGACAGCAATGCCAGCAAGCCCTCTCTTGCAAACTATAACCCATATCAATCCCCGAATGTATGCCATTGAAAACCAGTCCTTTAGGACATCCGCCAAATTCTGCTAACATCTTGTCTATTGGGACTCCGACCTCGCCGTTTTCAAGCTCAATAATTGGCAGATTCCAACCATTAACAATAATCCTTCCGCCGCCACAACCGCCAATCAAATCCGCGGCTCTCAGTTGCTGACCCATGAGATCGTCATCATCTATAATTGGAAGTGCAGGAATCATGATGATATCTGGATCAAGCTGATCTTCGATGGCTATCTCAGAGACTTCACGCGTGCCTGAATCTTCATTTGGATATTCAGAAAAAATTCTGGCCACACCTTCTTCTGGTGGATTTTCCAAAAAAGACCTAAGCGTTTCTATGAAATACCTGAAGTCATTGTCCTGAAAAAATCCCCCTGCTCCCTGCCAAGACCAACTGCTTTTAACCTCCTCTTTAGCTAAATTTATAAGCCCGTCAACTGCATCTAGAATCAAAACTGCTTCTTGTCTATCCTGTTCAGACAATTGCCCGTCTCTGATTCTTGACCAAACTTCATTGAGTATGAACTGAATTTTCATTTTCCAATAGCTCGACAACCTCTCAGTATACCCTTGCCTTCTTGAAATATCACGCTCCTCCTTTTCCATGATAGCCAGCATCTCCCTAATCTCAGAATCAAGCTCCGGCTTATACTGTCTGATCAATTCCCACATCCTTGAATAAAAATGCGGGAGGGATACCAAGATGCCACCAAACATAACTCCACAAATTTCCTGTGTCATCTCGCTACCCCCAAAAGTTTAAGTTTAATAGGATGATTATGTTAAAGGACTGATTAAATATTTAATCATTAAATAACATAAAATGCAAGTGTTCTGCTAAAGCTTATTTTTAAAAGAAACTTTTGATTTTCTGAATAATACGATAGGCCAAATATTTTCTTCGGCCAATTATAATGTCATAACAACCGGGGAACTTGATTGAAACAGTTACTGGAGAAAAACTTTGTTTGAATCTGGTGATGCCCGCCCAATTATTATCCGCTGTTCCTGTTTTCACTCCGCCGAAATCATACCCAATCGCCCCAAATTTTTTAGCATCTTGAATTTGCTTCCATTGCAACAGATAGGGCGCCATCACATTGCGAAAACGATCATCCGAGGCGCCATGCAAATAAGTTACTGTGTCATCAAAGAAAATCACAATATTAGCTGCAATTATTTCCCCGCCTCGCGTCGACGAGCGGTCGTCTCCGCAAGTCGAGGCGGGACCTTCAAATTCTGCATAATATAGTTTTATATTTTCTCCTGGAATTGCCTCAAACATTTTTTGATAATAATCGCGCGGATGCGGAGTGATGCTTTGACGAGCGGAAGTGATTTCCACTAAGTCGCAAAATTTGTCCACATATTTTTTTTCATTGGAAATTCCCACTCGCACACCTTTCTTTTCAGCTAGTCTGATGTTATAACGGGTTTTCGGTTTCATCTCAGCTAGCAATGTTTCTTCACTTTTGGTGATATCAATAATAAATAATTCTCTAGGTTGCATATCATGTGGCGCTTTCACGACAAACGCATCAACACTTTTCTTGGTCAAATCCAAAATTTCTTGTGACGCGGGTTCAATGCGAATCCAGCCAGCATGATGGTCTTCAGCCAAGCCAATTAGATTTTTAAAATAATTAGAAACATTCTTGTCTCTGATGTTAAAAATATTGCCCCGCGGGATATAAAAATATTTGCCGACGATTGGCAATTTGTGCTCGATGATGTTGGACCAGAATCGTTCGCCCTTGATGTTCAAAGTTTTTTTGCCAGCCAATTCTTGAAATTCTCGCCACCAGTCCGACTGTAAAAATCCTTCCCCAGGGGCTTGTTGCATCAGGTCATTAATTTTCAAATTATCTCGCATAATTTATTTCTTGCCTAAACTCCGTAAAGCCAAACCAATGCGTTGCCCAATATCAGTCACATCCTTGGCCACCAGCTTCAAAGCATCGCGCGCCTCGGTCACAGAATAGCCCATAGAAACCAAAGCTTCAATCGCATCAGAATCTGAGACAGCATCCTCCTTTTCGCTCTCTGGCATGTCCGCCACCTTGTTTCTGAGCTCCAAAATGACCCGCTCAGCGGTTTTCTTACCTACCCCTGAGACTTTGGTCAGAATCGATGAATCCTCGTTCAGAATGGCCGTTTTGATAGTTTGCGGGGTTGCAATCGACAAAATCCCCAAACCAGCTTTAGGGCCGATGCCTGAGATGGAAATCAAGAGCTCAAACATGTCCAATTCTTCCAGTGTCAGAAAGCCATACAAATCCAAGGCATCTTCACGCACCGAAGTGTGAATGAAAAAATCCACCCTTTCCACGCCCGCAATTTTGCCCAACGCATAAGTTGTGAGATGCACTTTGTAGCCCACGCCAGCCACATCCACCACGACAAACTTGTCCTTGCGATATTCAATTGTGCCCTTTATCTTCGCAATCATCCTGTGTGATTTGCCTATTTATTAACTACTAGAATTCTAGCTTTTTTTCACCAAAAAGAAAAGCGCTGTTGCCAGCGCTTTCCCCCTATTCATATTCCACTCGGGCTAGCTTAGGATTTTTGCAAAAGCTAGCGTTACTACCAAGATGCCATAGCTGGCTAATCCAACAGCAACCATTACAACAGTTGCCATCGAAAGATGAAACAACATTTCTAATTTATCCATATGATTTAAAATTAAATAAATTACGATAATTTTATCCATTTACCCTTAAATACAGTGAATATAATGGATATGTGAACTTAGCACCCAGCCAATTTTTTGTCAAATAAATTTAGCGCTTTTTGCCCCAGCTCTTGCCTAAACCAAAATACTATGCTAAAAATAGTAGGTAACTAAAAAGAGATAAATTTCAAAAAACTATGCCAATCAAAACATCCGCTAAGAAATACATGCGCGTGACTGAGCGAAAGACTGAGATTAACAAGAAAATCAAAGGTCTTTTCCGTAGCGCTATCAAGAAAGCCACTGAAGCCATCGCCAAAAACGATGCCAAGACAGCTGGAGAATGGGCCAAAAAAGCCTTCCAAGCCTTGGATAAAGCTGCCAAAAAAGAAGTGATCAGCAAAAACACCGCTGCTCGCAAGAAATCGAGATTGAACAAGAAAGTTAAGGCTATTACAATCAAGAAATAATCCTCCTCAATCAAAAAACACCCCCGAAGGGTGTTTTTTGATTGCAAGTCTAATTTCTAAAGTTTAAAGTCTAAAAGAAGTATTTAAGTCTAAAGTTTGAAGTATTTTTTAACTTTATACTTTTAAACTTTAGTCTTGCTTTAGACTTTAGTATTTAGACCTTAGACTTTCCGTTAAAGTTCAACTACAAACTTATCTAGTGCCACCTTCACCTCAATCTGCCCGGTTTTGATTTGCGTGTCGAGCTGGCTGAGTTTTTCATAGACGGCTTTCAATTTCGGCAAAGGGAAATTGCGCAATTGGCCGAGACTTTTTTTGACCACAAAGGGATGCAAACCAGCCGTTTTGGCTATCGCTGATTCATTGCCAAAAAACTGACCTTGCAAATCCGCCACCTTCAAAAGATTGCGGAATTGATAAACAAACATCGAGAAGATGTAGAAAGGATCCTCGCCTTTTTTCAAATGTTCCTGCAACAAACGCAAAGCCTCTTTTTTGTTGTTATTGGCCAACGCGTCAATGGTATTGAAAATGTTGGTATCCAAATTGGCGCGCACTAGCAAATCTACATCTTCTGATTGAATGACTTTTCCGTGGGCAAAATCAACCAACTTGCGCAATTCCTTGTCTAATGAATTGGTATCACTCCCGACAAACAAAATCAATTTTTCCAAAGCGCTTCTGGAGATGCCACTCTTATCATCAAGCTCTTTGATTCTTTGCACAATCCACTGAGTCAATTTGAGACCGCTCAATTTTTCGAAATTCTGAGACTTGGCAATTTTTTCCAACACTTTATACAGCTTGCCGTTTTTCTTGGGCTGGCCATCTTCCCAAAAAATCAACACTAGATCTAGATCAGTTTGAATATTTTTTTCATACTTTTTCAAATAATCTAGCAATTCGTCTTTTTCAATGTCTGTCCCCGCCTCAACCATATCCCGCACAATCACCAATCTTTTAGGCGCCAACAGATTGGGCGTGTTCAAAACATCTAACAATTTCTGTTTATTGTTTTGCCCATAATCAAAAACTGACAAACCCGAGCCAATCGTGTCGGTTGCCAAAAACTTATTTTTGATTTCTAGAACTTTTTGACTAGATCGAAATGAGTCTTCGCCGTACAAAAAAAATAACATGCCTAAATTTTTAGTGATTATTCTCTAATGTCTAGTATATAGCATATCAGGCAAACAAAAAAGAAAGCCCTTTTTCAAGGGCTTTCTAATGAATTCTATTGAGACTAAACTCCCGGTGTCCACTTCAAGGATTGTCCTGGTTCTAGAATTTCCACCCAGATCTGACCTGGCACAAATTTCATTTCTTGACCAGCTTGGTCATAAAAGAATAGTTTGCTATCTAGTCTTGCTTTGTCTTTCTTCCAAGTTCCGATATATTCTTTACCGTTCAAATAATAATGCGCTTCGCCTGAATCGGATGAATCATACCATGGGTCACCGATTTGAACATTGTTATAGCGACCAGAAATGCTTTCTACTCCAGTCTTTTTGATTTCTTCTACATTCTTCCATGGGTCACTCATACCTTTTCCAACATAATCATAGTCCGCCATAATTTGCTCTGAAGCTGCGGTCAAAACCACAACATTTTTTGGCGCCACTCGTTGGTCATTGTTGCGATCAGTGTCAATGGCCTCACCCCAAGTTCGCAAATATGAGTTGGTAGCTTTGTCATAATCATATTCAGCATCATACGGTTTTTTGAAAGCTACACGCAAATGACCGCCTGTTGGTCTCTGATCTTCTGGAGCCTCTCCTTGATGAGCATAGCCAGAAAATTTTCCTTCCGTGCGATATTTCTTATCAGCAATCATAGCCAAAATATTGTCCTTAGTGATGTGACCAGTGTCCTCCAAGCGCATTTTGCCAGAAACATCCCAGCGGGCGCAATAGTTGCCAGTCATACAATCATAATTGTCGATTACCTTTTCTTTCAAAAGATCTAGTGCAAAATGTGATCCGCCCCAGTGAATGAAGACTGCGTCCAATCCTTTGGCCAAAGCGATGTAGTCATGTCGTGAACTGCGAATTGCGCCAACCTCCTTCGGGATGTCACAAACATACACGCCCATAAGCCTAGTCACTGAGCCTGTGAAAGCGGGCATTTCAATCACCATATCCGCTTGAGAAAATCCAGCAGCTGGTCGCGCTTGCACATCCGACGGTTGCATCACGGCCACTGGTCGCTTGTTCCAATTTTCACAAGCAATGCCAGAAATTGGACTGACTGGTCCTTCGTTGGCAATTGGATATTCCTGTGGTTGACCTCCATTGTTAATTTCGATTTTTTTGACATCTTTTGATGAGGAGAAAAAATACCATCCTCCTGCCACCACTACGATTGCCACTATAGCAATAATCGCTTTCTGCTTCGTACTCATTTATTTTTTAGACAGGAAAATGAAATTTAGTGTTTCATGTTTCATGTTTTATGTTATATGAATTTATTTTTGACATTTAGGACAAAAGAAAACACTTCTCTGTCCAATTGTTTCACGCACGATTATTGTATCACATTTTTGACATTTTTCACCAGCCTTGCGATAAACTTTCAAAACTTTCTGAAATCCACCAGGGGCGCCTGAGGTGTCGCGATAATCTGAATCAGAAGTTCCGCGCAATTTGATGGCATGGCGCAAAATCTTGCCGATCCAGCCAAAAAGCTTTTTTCTTTCAATTGTTGAGATGTTTCCTGCCAGCCTAGTTGGTAAAATTCCGGCGACAAACAAAATCTCACTCCGATAGATATTGCCAATGCCAGCAATCAAATTTTGATCCATCAATATGATGCCTATTGGACTCTTGGCTTTTCTATCCAAAATCTCATTGAATTTTTTGAAAGTGAAATCCGGACTCACCGCGTCAATTCCCAAAGCTTTGATTTCTGGCAACTCCAAAACCTTGTCTGTGTCCACCAAAACAATTTTGGCAAATTTACGCACATCTGAAAACTCTATTACTTTATTGAATTTAATATTTTTTTTATCTTTGGTGTTTTGAGTTTCAGTTTTTGATATTGTTTCGGATTTCGATTTTCGGATTTCGGATTTTAAATAAAATTTATGTCGAATATACTGATTCACCCTATCTTCAAAATAATCCTTTCCATCCACTTTCGACTTTCGACTTTGGACTTTGGACTTGATTAAAAGGTGTCCCGTCATCTTCAGATGCAAATATAGCGTTTTCTCGCCCGACAAATCCACAAAAATATTTTTACCGATTCGGCGCACGCCCAAAATTTTTCGTCCCACAATTTCTTTTTTGAAAACAGCCAAGGTTTTTCCTTTGATGGCTTTGGGCCACTCACTCCAAAAATCGGTGATTGTGTCACCCTTGATTTTTTCATTCAAATCATTCACCACCGTCTGGACCTCTGGCAATTCTGGCATAAAAATTTATTACTTTTTATTAAGCTATTTTAGCATTATTCACGCATTACATCAATTTGACCATTATAAAAGGGCTCGTGCAGAATCACACAAGCCCTTTGTTTTGAAGTATTCAGCATTTATGCAGCTAGGTCATAATCGTACGGCGTACATTTACAACTTACGCCGACTAGCATCAGAAAATTTTCACTAGTAATCTCCTTGACTACATACACTCGACTCTTGCCCCTTACGACAACATTGCAGCCTTTGACAATCCCTTTTCTGGTAATGTTTTCCAAACGACCTGCTATTGCCTTCGTTCTTGCATTTGCAAACTCGCAGTCCGTTGTTGCCTTGTTTGAAAGAGATGCATCGATCGCTGGTAATGCATGATTTCTTCCTTGATAAACCTTGTAACTCTTCCAATTCATATCTCCTTCTAACTGCGACATAGAAAAAATCCTTCTAAATAAAATTATTCTTCCCGTCGAATTTTCGACGACCCATTGCCCAAAAGAACTAAACACTATCAGAAAATTTACAGCAAAAATCATTTTGTGTCAATCAAAAAAGTCGGGAAACCCGACTAATTTTTAATTTTGAGATTTCAATTTTAAACTTTTATATTTCTCCCCAATTATCCCCAATCTGCACATCCACTACCAATGGAACCTTGAGTTTGATGACTTGTTCCATGGCGGTTTTTATTTTTTGCGCAAAAGTTTCCGCGATTTCTTCTTTGACTTCAAACAAAAGTTCATCATGCACTTGCAAGATTGTGCGGGCCTGGCCGGCAAATTCAGCCACGACTTTTTCAGCTTCAATCATAGCCAATTTCATGATGTCAGCCGCCATGCCTTGGATTGGCATATTGATGGCCATACGTTCAGCACCAGATTGCACTTGGAAATTGGCCGAGTTTATTTCTGGAATGTAACGACGGCGACCCAGTTGTGTTTCCACGAATAAATTTTTCTTGGCTTCCTGCTTGGTGTCGTGCATATATTTGGCCACGCCCGAGAACTTTTCCATATATTCATTGATGAAATTCTTGGCTTCTTCACGATCAATGCCGGCCGAAGCCGCAAAGCCAAACACGCCCATACCATAGATGATGCCGAAGTTCAACGCCTTGGCCTTGCTGCGCATTTTTTCTGTGACTTGCGACATGGAAACCTTGTTGATGATGGAAGCAGTCGCGCGATGAATGTCTTCGCCTTTGGTGAAAGCTTCGATCATGTTTTTGTCGCCCGACACATGCGCCACCACTCGCAAATCAATTTGTGAATAATCAGCACTGACCAATTTGAAACCTTTCTCTGCCTCAAAAGCCGTGCGCAAAAGTTGCCCCACATCAGTTTTGATCGGAATGTTTTGCAAATTTGGATCAGAAGATGACAGTCGTCCAGTGGCTGCCACCGCTTGATTGAACGAGGTGTGAATGCGTGAATTATCATCCACCAACTTCGGCAATGAATCTAGATAGGTTGTCTTCAATTTGAAAATTTCACGATATTCTTCAATCTTTTCAATGATCTTGTGTTCTCCGCGCAATTTTGTGAGCTCAGCTGAAGCAGTAGAAAAACCAGTTTTCAATTTCTTCACATTGTCTGTCGGAATCTGCAAAGTTTCAAACAAAACATCCGCCACTTGTTTGGGCGAACTGATATTGAAATCTTTGCCCGCCAGCTGGTGAATGCTTTTTTCCAGAATGGCGATGCGTTTTTCAATGGTTTCCGAAATGCCAACAAAAATAGTCTTGTTTAAATGGATGCCATGCATTTCAATCTCAGCCAAAATCTTGACCAAGGGCATTTCAATTTTTTGCAAAACAGTTTCCAGATTATGCTTCTCACCCTGTTGCATGGAAATATCTTGAATTTTTTTCTGATGAATGCTTTCCACTTTGAAAACATAGTCTGCGCGCTGACAAATCTGTTGTGCCACTTCAGTCGCCGATTCAATTTCCAAGCCCAGTTGGCCTTTTTTGTTAGCTGCTGACAATTCTTCACCCAATTCTTCCAAAACGATGTTTTCCAATTCAACTTTGCCACCGGGATTCAAAACATAGGCCGACAACATCACGTCCCAATAAATATTTTTGAGTTCAATTCCATATTTTCGCAAAACTTCAAACGCATGTTTCAAATCATAACCAATTTTTCTGATTTTTTCATTTTCAAAAATGGTTTTCAACCTGGCAAAACTCTCAACTGAATATTCCACATAACCGGCGCGTCCGGTCTTGTGACAAATCGCCACGCCCTGGATGGTGCTGGCAAAATATTTTTCCCCGCCTCGCGTCGACGAGTGGTCGTCTCCACGAGTCGAGGCGGGTCCAACTGTCTTTAGTGTAATCGCAATTTCTTCTTGCTCACTTAATAATTTCACGAAATCATCCATTTTTTCTGGGGTTATCAATTCAAATTTGAAATCTTTCACGCCAGCCGCATCAGTACTACTCGCTTTCATATCTCCACTTCCTTGTCCTGGCAATCGCTTAATCAATGAAAAGAAATTCAATTCTTGAAAAAGTCTGACAATCGTCGGCCGATCAAACTCGCGCGTCACCGCTTTTTCCAAATCCAATTGCACCGGCGCGTCCAACACAATGGTTGCCAACCACTTGCTTTTGAAAGCCAAGACTTTGTTTTTTTCCAATTTGTCTTTCACTGCGCCTTTGATTTCCGCAATGTTTTCATAAACCTTTTCCACCGTGTCATATTTTTGCAAAAGAGTGGTAGCGGTTTTTTCACCGATGCCTTTGACGCCTGGAATATTGTCCGAAGCATCCCCACGCAAACTCTTGTAATCAATCATTTGATCCGGTCGCAAACCGAACCTTTCAAAAACTTCTGGTGCGCCATAGAGCACAGTGTCAGTAATGCCACGACGCAACGCAAAAACTTTGGTAGTGTCATTCACTAATTGCAAAGTGTCCAAATCGCCAGTCACGATGATATTTTCAATGCCTGCATTCAATTTTTTTGATTGTGTCACGATGGTTCCAATCACATCATCCGCCTCAAAACCTTCTTTTTCATAAATCGGAATGTTGAAAGCGCGCACCAATTCCTTGACGCGATCAATCTGCGCATACAACTCATCCGGCGCCTTGGTGCGAGTGGCTTTGTATTCCGCATATTCCTCATGACGAAAAGTCGGCGCCTTCAAATCGAAAGTGGCGATGATATAGTCCGGCTGAAATCTTTCAATCACGCTGAGCAGTGTCGAAGCAAAACCATAAACCGCATTCACCAACTCGCCTGACTTGGTCGACAACGGTGGCAAAGCATGAAACGAACGATGAATAATCGCATTGCCGTCGATAACTACTAGTTTTTTAGTCTTTTTTTCCATATATTAAGTATATACATTCAAAACACTTATTACAAACAATTTCAAATTAACTTTCTTTAGCATTTTCCCACAGCTTATCCACGATGCTTTCCATCATCTCAACTAAATATTTATCTTCAATCACAATGGCCAAGGGAGCCAATGGTTGCCAGAAGATAACTTTGTTGCCAAAAAGTTGAAAAGACGTCTGAAATGGGAAGAAGCCCTTGAGCAATCTTGTCTCTCGCAATTCCTTCTCATCTGTTTCTTTTAGAGTTTCGGCATCCTTACTTGGCAAAAGCAAGGCATTGATGAAAAGTTTCTTTTCTAAACGTTCTTTTATCCATTTCTTTTCATCCGCCCAAGAAATAAACCCAATAAAATCCTGTACCGATCCACAAAACCAGATTTTTCCATTGGCCTCTTCCAGAATGTTAAAAAATATTTTTCTAAAATCATCATTGCCATGAAATATTTTTATTTTCGTTGGCATTTCACCTTGTTGATAATTAGCCAACAGACTTGGCATAGCTGACACCAATGCATTTTCTTTTTGAGAATATTCTTGTTTTTTCTCTCTAAATTTTTCCAAAACTAGAGATGGTGGCTCAACAAAAAAGTTTCTGGAATATTTCTTCTTATCAGAAAATTTTGCCAGGCCTTTTTCTTCCAACCTTTTAATAATCTTATATACATTTGGTCTAGCAATATTCAAATGCTTGGCAATTCCAGATATCGAAGAAGCGCCCATCTTTAGGGAAATTATGTATGTTTCTATTTCCAAATCAGACAAACCAAGCTCCTTTAGAGGATTGTATAGAACATTATAAATGTTATTGTTTTCTTCCATGGCTTAAAATCAAGTAAAAATCACTATTTTTATGTTGTAAGTGTATACTCATGATATACATATCAAAGAAATATGTCAATATTCCTTGACTTTTACCAATTTATAGTGTATACTACATAGTCAAGCTAAGAACAGGAAACGAACCCAAAGCTTGAAGAACCTTAAAAACTCAATAGTCCAATATCGGATAAAACCAATTTTCCAAGGAGAAAACAATGAGAAACAGTATCTGCAAAAAGAGTGGGGTTATTACGAGGATAAAAATAACCTTCACTAAGAAGGGTAGCACTTCCGTATCAGAGGCATTCTTTGATACACGAGAAGTGACAACGGCGACTAGAGCAGAATCTCCACAATACAGTGATTTGACTAGTTGTGGCTCGTCAATGCCCTTTGTTACAAAAATAAAGGGTACACAAGAGGTCAAGGCACTGATAAAACAGCGCTACGGGACAGAAATTGAAGTTCAAAAAATACAGACCGAATGTTGGTATTCACCAACATATTCATACGGTCCGTAGTGTAGTAATGCCTTATCCAAACTCCGATTACCACAGGCTTCGAGGCAACCTGACAGCAAGCCTCTCAATCACCCCGAACAATTATCACATTGTTCGGGGCTTTTTATTGTTGAAAAATTTAAAAGCCGCTGGGAAGTTATTCCACAGCGGCTTTGTCATACTAAATAAACAGAATTGCCATAATTTATGGCGACGGGGTCAAGTTTTGAAGATTTGAAGTCTGACCCTCGAGAATTGGCATGGTTGGGATTTGAATTAGCTAAAACAAATCATTCCACCAATTCAAAGTTAGATTGTCACTACTCGTGCATCACGCAATGCACATCACAACAGAATTACTAAACAGCGAGTATTGGATGCCTAGCACTCCTCATCCTTGTCATCAATTTCCATATCCCATGATTCAAGCTCGGGATATTCATCCTGATCTAAACCAGGGAATCCATCATCATCAACATCCTCTTCCGAAAAATTGGAATCGTCGTCGTCAGCACCGTCAACAGCGGCGGCATCTGCAGCATCTTCACGTCGTTGTTCCTCTGCTGCATCATCAATCTTATCTAAGCACTTGTCGCAGTGAAAAAACGGCTGGGATAAAAGCTCCTTTTTAGCTTCTTCCTGCATTTCTTCATTAGAAACGTTGTATGGATTGTTCTCACTATCCTTAGCGAAGACACCCAATACAAGAACATCTACCGTTTCAGGACACAAGCAACACCTAATTTCCTTGCCTCCCTCTCTGGTTTCACGCTCAATAAAAGCCGTGAAATTACCCATTGGAAAGATATCCATGTGCATGACATACTCCTTTGTAACTTTACTACGTTATTGCTCAAATGAGCCTAACAAGATCCTACAACTTTAAAAATATCCTCCTTAATTTATTTGTTAAACAACAATTCCTCCAGTGAACACTATTGTCCACCACAAGCTAGTTTATTTGAAAAGCGTGTCTTTGTCAACGTAAAACTAGCCTGCTGGAAATTCCAGCATACTGAAATTTTACAACACACATATCATTATCACGAATTATAACTTCGAGTTTTTGAACTATAAAGAAACTCTTAATAGTTCGAATGGATTTATTTTTTAAATTGCGCTGGCTTAGCTAAGCCAATTCCGGAAATTCCGGAATTGGCTCTAATAGTGAATCGCTTATCTTACGAAATATACAAAAAACCCGCCTTTCAGAGGGTAAAAAATTTTCATCAGTTTATATTATTTTTTATTTTTAATCCATTTGAGTTATCCGGAATTTCCGGATAACTCAGGCAACACTCAAATAACTAATTTTTCAATTTTTTTACAGTTTTATTTTTTAGCAAAAAATTCCTGCCAGTCACCACACTTTTGCCAGTTTTTTCTTCCAAGGCTAGTCTCGCGTCTTTGGCGATTTTGCCACCTTTTTTCGCTGGGATTTTATTTTCTTCCAAACCTCTCGCCTCATCTGTTTCCGCAATTCTTCTGGTAGAAATTTCAGCCAGTGCCGTGAAAATCAATTCTTCTTCACTCATGTGATCACGCAAATTTTGTGTTTTCAGGCCTTTCAAATTTTTGTGATCTTTGACTGATAAATCTGTCCATTCTTCATGAATGATGTTGGTCAGGATCGCAAACTCTTCGCCTCTTTTCACTTCATTGCCACTCCAATAATCCGTCAGCTTATTTCTCACTTCCTGCCCCATCATTCTTTGTTGAATCCATGCCGCACTGCGTCCTTGTTTTTGCCAATATTCTCTGGAACGATTGAGGGCTATTTCCGGATCAGTCATTTCCTGCATTCTTTCATAACCAACTTTCGCTAACCACAATTTTACTGGTTCGGCTTTTGGACTTGGTACCGATTGAATCAATCGCAATAAAGTTTCTACATTAGCTGCATCAGTCTCATAATATTTACCATCAGTAGCCATAAATTTCAGTTGGTGACAATTTGTCACCGACTCATTTCCCTCTTTCCCCAATCTCTCCTTAAGTTTATTCCAGTATTTTCTAGCTGTTTTATAATCATTCTGTTGAATTAAGGCTTGCATAATATCAACCACCGAAAAATACCAAACCTCAGTTTTCTCGTCATAATGCCGACGAATCTTAAAGTTTTCAAAAATAGCCAGTGAGTTTTGATTTTTTTCCATAGTTTTTATTTTTATTGCTTACAGTGTTATTATATCACTAGGCATCTTTCCGTCAAGTCACCTATCCACACAAGCAAAAACCCGCCTTTCAGCGGGTTTTCAAGTTCAACTAGATTTCTATTTTTCCAAAAGTTCCACACCAGTGATCACTACATTCTCCACTGGTCGATCCCCAGGGACGGTTTTCACGTTTTCAATTTTGAGGGCCACGTCCATGCCAGAGACCACACTACCAAACACGGTGTAGCTGGGTGGCAATGGCGCTTCGGGGCTGGCAGTCACAATGAAAAATTGTGAACCATTAGTATTTGGTCCTGCATTGGCCATCGCCAGTGTGCCTTGTGGATATTTTTCTGTGCCTTTCAATTCATCCTTGAAACGATAGTCTGGGCCACCCATGCCCCAATTGCTCGTGTTGGCATTTCTTGAGTTCGGGTCACCACCTTGAATCATGAAGCCCTTGATCACACGATGAAATTTCAAATTGTCATAGAAACCAGCACTGGCTAGTTTCAAAAAGTTGCCCACTGTCACTGGAGTTTCAGCGTTGTTGAATTTGAATTGGATGTCCCCCATACTGGTTTTCAAAACGGCTCCGGTATATTTTTTGACCAAGGCTGAATTATCGCCCAATGTTTTTGCTACGTCTCCCATAGAATTGTTTTCGTTTAATGTATTATTTAGTCTTTCGTTTTCTTTGTTGGTCGCATCCTGGACATTTTGTTGCGCTGTGTTTTTCAAAGCAATCATGTCCTTGGTGTTGCCCACCGGATCGGTAATCGGATTGGCAATCCCCGTCTTGTCACCACCCGAGCACCCCGCCAGCACCAAGATCGCCAGCATCGGCAAAACAATTCTCATTTTTCGCATACTTTTTTTTATTTTTAATTATTTGGGTTAAGAACTCTTTAACCCGTTAATTCTTTAACTCGTTAATCATCATTATACAGTAAAATAGGAATATGATAAATTCCCATTTTTTCTCTTTCAAGCTATAATCACATCATAATTATTATTCAATATCAATGACTCATTCCAAGACTTCTGGATTTTGGCCGGTAGCTTCAGCGTTGGGTGGCAATCTTTTGGTCACTATTTTCAAATTTGTTGGTTTTTTCCTATCCGGCTCGGGGGCGCTTTTTTCCGAGGGCATTCACAGTTTTGCTGACACAGCTAATCAAGCCTTTCTGATGATTGGTATTCAGAGGTCATCCAAAAAAGCAGACGCTGAATTTTCCTATGGCTATGGCCATGAAAGATTTTTCTGGGCGCTCATTTCCGCTTGTGGAATTTTCTTTTTGGGCGCTGGCGTGACAATCTACAAGGGCATCACCGATTTGCAACATTCTGTTGCGGTCCACATTTCACCAATTATTTTTATCTTGCTTTTTGTTTCTTTTTTGATTGAAGGCGCCACCTTCATCATTGCTTTTCGCGCTATCAAAATCAAAGATCGTAGCATTGCCTATTCCTTGCGCGTTGGCGACCCATCTTCTATTGCCGTGCTCTATGAAGATGGCGTGGCCGTGTTGGGCATCCTCATTGCTTTTCTCAGTATTGCTCTGACCTATCTAACTGGCAAACATTATTGGGATGCGCTGGGTTCAATTTTGATTGGAGTTCTCTTGGCCATTGTAGCTGTCATCTTGATTGCCAAAAATCGTGAATATCTAATGGAAAAATCCATGCCCGAAGAAATGCGCGATCGCATCATCAAAATTTTGGAAAGTGAAATTGCCATTGAAAAAGTCATCGACTTCAAATCCTCAACTTTGGATTTTGGCAAATATCGCATCAAATGTGAAGTTGAATTTCATGGCCCAGCCTTGATCAAATCGATGTATCGCGATGGCGATCTCAAGGAAGAATTTGAATATATCAACAATGACTATGATGAATTTGTGCGCTTCTGCGTAGACTACATTGATCGCGTCCCCCGCCTCATTGGTAGCAAAATCGACAAGATTGAAAAGAAAATTCAACAAGAATTTCCCGAAGTGATCCATGTGGATATTGAAATAAACTAAAACAAAGAAAAAAGCCGTCATTCCTGACCGGCTTTGATGTCATGCCAAACCTCATTGCAGAATAATTTCTGCTTCTTCGGGGTATAGCCTGATGAGGCATTTTCTGCAAAGACCATGGCTTACCCAAAACATAGACAAACAACCGCCCTCACAATCGTGGCAGAGTTTGCCAAAAGAACATTTCAAAACACTGTCGGGACGCCGCTTCTTGCTTTTCTCGCATGCGACACACACAACAACATGTTCTGGCATAGTGGCCTCCCTTGGTAAAATTGTTGATAAAAAAATAATATTTTTTTATTTCAATTGCATATTGCAATTCATTCTTTTTAAAGAGCCTGTAATAATTGTAGCACTTTTCGACTATATCAAAAAAACGACTGATCGTCGTTTTTATTTAAAGCATATTTTTCTTTGATTCTTATCCAGCCATTCAAATTTTATTTTGAGTGCATCTTTCGGTAATATTTTCTTGACTCGTTCTGACCATTCAACAATGACGATGTTTTTATCATCTGCCACAATTTCCTCCCAACCCAAATTCAACAAGTCCTTTTCATCAATCCGGTACGCGTCAATGTGATAAATGCCGTGGATCGTGGATCGTGGATCGTGGATCGCATCGCTTTTTAATTTGCGTTTTGCGTTCCACGTTTTGCGTTCCACGTTTTGCGTTATGCGATATTCTTTCATTATCAAAAAAGTCGGACTTGTATATGGTCCTTTGACTTTCAATCCCTTCAACAATCCTTGCGTGAATGTCGTTTTGCCAGCGCCCAAATCACCTTCCATACACAAAACTTCTCCGCCTTGTAATTCCAAAGCCAATAACTCTCCAAGTTTTTGGGTTTCTTTGAAATTGTTAGTTATAAATTCTTTACTCATTATTCCCATTACAACGCACAAATCCTCTAAAGTCAAGGATTTAAGGCTCTGTTATGAGATAAGTTGTGCAAGTCCGTGCTCAGGTTTGCGTCAGATTTGTTTTAAAAAATTTGAAGATGTATCGAGATACTTCGAGAATTTTTTAAAACAAAGATGTCGTGAAGATGAGTGCGAAATTGTATGAATTATCTCATAACAGAGCCTTAGCCAGATATTTGACACAAACAATTTCAATTGCTATTCTATGAAACTAACTTAAACATACCTATATGAGCCTTGAACCGCAGGAACAATTCAAGAATTTCGTGGAAAAATCTAAGGAGGTTTTGATTTTGATTCCCGAAAATCCCAGTGGCGATGCAGTCGGCAGTGCTTGGGCGCTCTATTTTTTCCTGCAGAAAAAAGAAATCAATGCCACCATTGCCTTCTCCAATCATTTGTCTGATAAATATTCTTTTCTGCCCAAACCTGAGCAAATTCTGACAGAAATTTCTGGGGCGCGCGATTTTGTGCTTTCCTTCAACACGACTTATAATAAAATTTCTAATGTCCGCACGGAAGAATCTGAAGGTAAATTGGAGATTCACCTGACTCCGGAAAAGGGAACCCTCAATCCCAAGGACTTCTCCTTTATCCTAGCCAAGTTCAAATATGACTTGATGGTGATTATCGACAGTCCAGACTTGGAAGGTTTGGGCAAGATTTATGAAAAAAATCCGGATCTTTTTTTCGAAGTGCCCATCATCAACATTGATCATCGCAGTACTAATGATAATTTTGGCCAAATCAATCTAGTAGATATCACCGCTTCATCTTGCAGTGAAATCTTGAGCATTGCCTTGGAACATATTGATTATAATTTGATGGACAAAACGATTGCTGATTGTTTGTTGACTGGCATCATCAGTGCTACGGAAAGTTTCCAAAAGAAAAACACCACTCCCAAGGCCTTGTTGGCTGCCGCCACTCTGATGGACAAAGGCGCAGACCAGCAAACTATCATTCGCTGGCTATATAAAACTCAACCATTGCATGTTTTGAAATTGTGGGGCCGCGCCATGGCCAACTTGAATTGGGATGAGCAATCTAAACTTGTTTGGACCAATCTCGGTGTGGAGGATTTTGTGCAAAGCCGTTCCAACCCGACGGATGTTTTGATAATTCTCGAGAAATTGCAAGAAAATTATAGCGAAGGCAAGATATTCATGGCACTTTACAATGACACACCAGCAACAACGATAGCCCTACTTAAATCAGTTGACCAAGCGCTGTTGAAAAAAATCCAACCCTTTTTCAATGGCACCCTCAAACGCGATGTCCTAGAAATTAAATTGGAAGCTTCAATGTTGTTCGAAGCTGGAACGGATATTGCCAAAAAGATAAAAGAGATGGGCGCTTAAAAATCCGCTTTCTTTCAGACACACAGTGATCTTTGGACACTGCGTGTCTTTTTTATTTTATAAAAGTAGCAAAATTACCTAAAATACAGTAGAATAGAGTTATAAAATAAAAAAATACTATGCCAAAAATACTTCACAAAAAATCATCCGCGGAACCCTCCAAGGCTGATATGCAAAAACAAGAAGATACCCAAAAAGTTTTGTCCAAAATGCGTCATCAATCTGAAGAAGAACGCGCTTCAGCTTTTGCGGCGGTCATTGGCATGACTTACATTGATACCAATTTAATTCCCATCGAAACTGACGCTATCAAAACCCTCTCTGAAGAAGAAGCTCACCAATTCAATGTAGCCGTCATCGCTAAGACTGGTAAAAAAATAACTGTCATCTCGACTGATCCAACCGTGCCAGCAACCTTGGAGTTTTTGAAAAACTTGCGCGAATCCAATGGCTGGGAACTGAATGTTTTTGTGGTTTCTCAATATAACCTGGAGAAGGTTTTGGACCGCTACAAAAAAATTGTTTTCACTGACATTCTTTCACAACTCAGTGTCAGCCTAACAGGCGAAGATTTGCAGAAATTTGATGAGTATTTGAAAGATCTGACCACCCTCAAACAAAGAATCAATGAATTGCCTACTACCCAAATTTTGAATGTAATGATGGGTGGGGCCTACAAACTAGGCGCCAGTGACATCCACATCGAACCACAAGAAAAAGAATTTCGTTTGCGCTATCGTATCGATGGAATTTTGCACGATGTCGCTTTTTTACCATTGAATGTTTTCAAAACAGTGGTAAATCGTGTGAAAATGATGTCCGATATGAAACTCAATTTGAGAGACATTGCGCAAGATGGAACTTTTGAAGTAAATATTGAAGACAAAAAAATTGCCATTCGTGTTTCAATTATTCCTGGTAGCTATGGCGAAAGCATCGTAATGAGAATTCTTGACCCAGCGTCTATCCAAGTAGCGGTAGAAAATTTGGGTTTACGCGGATTGGCTTATGAAATTATTCAGAAACAAATCAATGCTCCTAGCGGCATGATTCTAACTACTGGCCCGACTGGTTCCGGGAAAACCACCACCCTCTATGCTATTGTCAACAAACTCAATGATCCCGAAACAAAAATCATCACTATTGAAGACCCAATTGAATATGAAGTGACTGGCATCTCCCAAACTCAAGTTGAAAAATCCCGCGGTTATGATTTTGCCTCAGGCCTTCGAGCTATCGTCCGTCAAGATCCAGATGTAATTCTCGTGGGAGAAATTCGCGATGAAGAGACCGTGGACATTGCCATTAACTCGGCATTAACTGGTCACCTAGTGTTATCTACGATTCACACCAACAGTGCCATCGCCACCATTGCGCGAATGATTGAAATGGGCGTCAAGCCAACTTTGATTGCGCCAGCTACCAATGCCTTCATTGGACAACGTTTGGTGCGCAAATTGTGTGATTGCAAAGAAGAATACACCCCTGCCAAAGAATCACTAGAATCTTTGAAAAAAATTATTTCTATTATTTCACCAAAATCAAAATTGGAAGTGCCCAAGGAAATCAAAACGCTCTTCCGACCCAAGGGTTGTCCAAAATGCAACAACCTTGGCTACAAAGGACGCATGGGAATTTTTGAAGTTTTCACCATCAATGAAGAAATTGAAAAATTGATTGTCAATTTTGCTTCCGAAGCGGAAATCACTATGGCCGCCTTGGAAGCTGGTATGATCACGATGTTGCAAGACGGAATTTTGAAATCTCTAGAAGGCATCACTTCGATTGAAGAGGTGAAACGCGCTACAGGTGAAGGCGATTTTTTGCAAAATATTTATGAAAAATTGATGGCTTCCACTTTGGGTCACGGTGTTTTGATTGAACCAATTCATTATTCAACCGCTCTAGAAAATATCAAAGACTTTCAAAAATTGCAGACAGTCATCAGCACTTCTGCCACCAAAGATATCAATAAAATAGTTTTTGCAGCTGCTTCAATTTTGCGCACGGGTGACATTCACATTGAACCAGGACCTGATAATGTCAAAGTTCGCTTCCGTATTGATGGAATTTTGCAAACTGTTGTCACCTATCCGCTCAATGAATATCCAAATATCTTGGGTGAAATAAAAATCCTGTCTGGTGTCAAAACCGAAGTGCGAGAAGGTGTGATTGATAGTCGTTTCAGCATCAAGTTTGACGAGGAAATTCCTGATATCAAAGAAAGGTCAGTTGATGTGCGTGTTTCCATCATTCTGGGTGGCTATGGTGAGACTGTGGTAATGCGTCTTTTGAGCAAAGCTTCGCAAGAATTGGATATCAACAAATTAGGCATCAGTGAACAAAACAAGAAAAAAATCATGCATGAAATTTCCAAACCCAATGGCGTGTTTTTGAACACTGGCCCAACTGGCTCTGGAAAAACTACTACATTATATTCAATTGTAAATATCCTCAATAAACCGGAAGTCAAAATCATCACTGTTGAAGATCCAATTGAATATCAAATAGAAGGTATCTTGCAAACTCCAACCAATGACAAAGAAGGCTACACTTTTGCCACCGCTTTGCGCGCACTTCTGCGTCAAAACCCTGACATTATGATGATTGGTGAAATCCGTGATGATGAGACCGCTCAAGTGGCCGTACAAGCCGCTTTGACTGGTCATATGGTGCTTTCCACCATTCACACCAACAATGCCGCTGGCGCGGTCCAGAGAATGCTCAACATGGGTGTTTCACCATCCGACATCGCCTCAGCCGTCAACGCTTTTATGGCACAACGCTTAGTGCGCAAATTGTGTGACTGCAAAGAAAAAATTTCTTTGACTACTGAAGACAAAGAAAAGATTGAGCGAGTCTTGAAAACTATTTCTCCCAAAGCTGGTGTAGAAATTCCCGCCATTGGTGAAATTTATACTCACAAAGGTTGCGAAAAATGCAACAACATCGGCTACAAAGGCCGAACCACTATCAGCGAAATCTTTGTCATCGATCGCGACATCCAAGAACTCATCAATCGTGGCGCTATCACTTCCGAACTGGCCGACAAAGCCACTGAAAATGGCATGATCACCATGGCACAAGATGGAGTTTTGAAAGTGTTGAATGGTGAGACGACGTTGGAAGAAGTGGAGAGAGTTACCGAGATCTAGCAACTTCACCCTCACCTCAGCCCTCTCCCTTAGGGAGAGGAGGTTCGCTTTTTCTCCTTCTCCCTCAAGGGAGAAGGTGCCCGAAGGGCGGATTCTGAACTTATTAACATTGTCATCCCGGGCTTGACCCGGGATCTACTTTTTATGCAACACCAATATTGTGTTTACATATTAACTAGCCAAACAAACCGAGTTTTGTATGTTGGTGTGACAAGTAACTTACCCAAAAGAATCTTCGAACACAAAAATAAATTGGCAGATGGTTTTACGAAAAAATACAATGTCGATAAATTGGTTTATTTTGAGCAAGGCGAGGATGTGAGTTCTGCCCTGCATAGAGAAAAACAATTGAAAAAATGGAAAAGGGAGTGGAAACTTGAATTGATCGAGAAGTCTAATCCTGAATGGAAAGATTTGAGCGATACCTTAGTAGATTCCGGCTCAAGGCCGGAATGACAAATCTTAGACAATTAAAAAACAGCGGCCCCTCCTAGGTCGCTGCTTTGCTTTCGCCGGCATTACCGATTTAATTTTGAAAATTCACTGCCATCCCAAACATGGCATTTAGAGCCGCCTCCACATTCTTTTTGGGAACAACGATTAGGCTACCCGATTCATCTTCACCGAGCACCCTAACAAATGCATTGACATGAACCTTGTGAGATTCACTTCCAACTATGGGTTGGTAGCCATAAAAGAATGTGCCATCAAACCCGCTGGAAGCTATCACCATAAGGCCTTGCATCCTGTTGCTTGCTACGACCATATCGCCTGGCTGGACAGGATCAAGAACCTTCTCAACTTTTTTCAGAGTCTTCTCGATTCTGTTGGTCGTTGAGATTTTTTCTGGAGACCGCTGAGAAATGTTCATCAAAAGTACTACCACGCAACTGGCCAAAAGCGCAGCGACAATCAATAAATTTCTCTTAACTTTTCGTTCGTTCATGTCCCGCTCCTCTAAATTTGTAAAGAAGTTGTCTTTAATTTCACCACTCAGTGAAATCAGTGGTTTCATGTGCTAATCTGTGATTCTGACAATAATCTGCAGGCAAGTCCCAAGAGTTAGACCCTCGGGGAAGGAACAGTATCGAGGCACGACCCAGCCGAAACCAGAACGCCCATATCTTGATAAAAAGTTCCCAAAATTGATGACAAAAGATAGAAGTCACCAATTGCCTACAGCTTACTGCTAGCCATATAAAAAGGCATTGTTTCAGCCGAACTCATATGACTAAGTAGCTTAGCATAGCTTGGGTTTTTTGTCAAGTAATGCTAAGATGAGCCTAGAGCTCAAAAAGGCTAAGGCCTAAAGACCAAAGACTAAACAAAGCATTAAGACCAAAATAATAACCACTTAAACCTTTCTACTTTTTAAGCTTTAGACTTGTTTTAGTCTTTAGTAATTAGACTTTAGACTTAAAATTTATGCTAATAGATTCCTCCGAACAATTCAATACTCTTGATTCAGTCGTTGCTCCCAAAGAAAATCCAGATGATAGAAATCTGGACAATACTTTACGTCCACAAACTTTTGCTGAATACATTGGCCAAGACAAAGTCAAAAAGAATTTGGATTTTTTGATTCGCGCGGCCAAGAAACGTGAAGAACCGATTGAACATATTTTGCTCTATGGTCCAGCCGGTCTAGGCAAAACTACTTTGGCCAACATCATCGCCAAAGAAATGGGTGTCAACATCAAAACCACTTCTGGCCCAGCCATTGAACGCGTCGGCGATTTTGGATCGATCCTCACCAACTTGCAGGATGGCGACATTCTGTTCATTGATGAAATTCATCGTCTAAACAAATCCATTGAAGAAATTCTCTATCCAGCCATGGAAGATTTCAAATTGGACATCATCATCGGCAAAGGTCCGTCAGCTCGAACTATTCAATTGGATTTGCCAAGATTCACTTTGATTGGCGCCACCACCAAACTTGGCTCACTCACCAATCCCCTCAGAAATCGTTTCGGTGCCACCTATCGCTTGGAATTTTATAACCAGCAACATATTCAGGACATTGTGAAACGCTCCGGTAACATTTTGGGTGTGGACATTCATGAAACTGGTCTAGAAAAAATTGCCAGTTGCGCCAGACAAACTCCGCGGGTTGCCAATCGTCTTTTGAAACGCGTGCGTGATTATGCGCAAATCAAAAATCACACACTCGTAGATGGTGTCGTGGCGCAAGAAGCCTTGGAGATGATTGATATTGATCCAATTGGCTTGGAACCATCAGACCGCCACATTTTGCGCACCATCATTGAGAAATTCAATGGCGGACCAGTCGGGCTTGGCACCATTGCGGCCGCCACCAGCGAAGAAATCAAAACCATTGAAGATGTTTATGAGCCCTATCTTTTGCAAATCGGTTTTATGACCCGCACACCGCGCGGTCGCGTCATCACCGAACACGCCTACAAACATTTGGGCATTCCCTATTCCAATAAAACTCAAAATGCTTTATTATAAAATTACAATCTCTTAAAAAATAAAAAATGATTAATCTAGTTTTGTTGGCCTTGTATGGAATTATTATTTTAACCTTCTTAATTGTTTCTTTTTTTATCGTCTACCACTTAGTTACCTATTCCATAAATTCAGAGCTGAATTTCATCATGCTCTTTTTGTTTGTAGCCGTAACGGCTGGACTGCTTATTTCGAATTTAGCGCTTTTCTTTTCCATTGACTGGAATATGCTAATTACAGACCTGCTACCCTAATTGTTACTAAAATAAATTTATGAGCCTAGGTTCAAATATCCATTTCAAAGGTCAGCGCGATGATGAGACAATCATCAGCGTCGTTCGTCGCCATTGGTTCAATATCTTGCAACAACTTTTTCTAGTTTTCATCATGGTGGCTTTTGTTTTCGGCAGTCTGACCTACCTGCCTCTGCTTTTCCCCATCCTCAACACATCCTCAGCGCATGATTTGTTTATATTCCTAACCAACTCCTTTGCGCTAGTAACTTGGATAATGTTTTTCTTGATTTGGATTGATTATTATTTTGATGTTTGGATTATCACGACACGCCGGATTGTGAATATCGAACAGAAAGGGCTTTTCATCCGCACTGTCAGTGAATTGGAATTTGATAAAATCCAAGATATAACCACAGAAGTTAAAGGTATTATTCCAACCTTTCTCAATTTTGGTGATGTATTCGTACAAACCGCCGCCGAAAAAGACCGCTTCACTTTCAGACAAATTCCCAATCCTTATGCTGTCAAAGACCTCTTGATGAATCTTGAAGAAAAGGGCGAGAAATCCGAAGCCACACAAAGAGCTCAGGAAGGAGCTCAAGCACTGGGCAATGTTTTGAAAGATGAAAACTTGCACTAAAAACATTTCTCACAATTTAGCTATCCAAGCAAATTTTATTTTAGGGTGAAAAATAAAAACAAAATCAGCTCACTGAAAAAATCGGTTGTAATACTTTTATTTTTCTCCTGCCTCCTGGCAGGTTTTTTTGTACTTGAAAACGATGCCATTGCCGAAGACAAAACGATTATTATTAGCGCTGTGCAAACATCAGGACAAACTGCCAATGATGATTTCATAGAGCTATACAACAATACTTGTGCTGATATTGAACTGACAAATTGGAAAATCAAACGCAGAACTGCCAGTGGTTCTGAATCAATCATTGGCTCACTAAAAAATACTATTCCTGGCAAAGGCTACTTTCTCTGGAAAAATATCAGCGCCAACTCAGTTGGCAATCCAGATTATGCTACAACTTCTTATTCACTTTCTGATAATTATAGCATTGCTCTTTTTGATTCAACCAACGCGCAAGTTGATGCATTGACTTGGGGCAACAATCTTTTGCCTTTTGCTGATACCCCATATTATCCTTTGAATTTGAAAGCCTTCGAAACTATTTTACGCAATCTTTCTGATGAAACCTCTATCCAACTAAATTATGCTCCCAAAAATTCCTCTGTACTCAAAACGGAAGAATTGTCATCTTGCACAATTGAAGATCCAGCACCAGACCCAATCGACCCGTCTCCGGCAGAAATTTATTCTGACCAATTGCGCCTCAACGAAATCTTGCCCAATCCAAAAGATGATGAAACCACTGGTGAATTTATCGAGCTCTACAATGCGGAAGATTTTCCTATTGATTTGGAAAACTGGGGTCTGCAAGATTCTTCCGACACCCAATTTATTTTCCCGGCCGGCTATATTATTGGTGCTAATGATTATCTAACAATCTACCGTGACATATTTAGATTTGCGCTCAACAATTCTGGACAAGAAGATATTTATCTACTCAATCCCAATGGGGACACGGTGTCTGAAATAACTTATGAAAACGCCAAAGAAAATGTTTCCTTTAGTTTTGATGAAGCGGATTGGAAATGGACCAAATATTTGACCCCTGACAAAGCCAATGAATTTGATGCTGTTTCTCAAATCAAAGCTGAGCATATCAAGGAAGGTTTTGTGGTTTTTCCAATCGAATTTTCACTCGATCCAGATTTTGCTGATTTTTCTAAAGTAGTTTGGAATTTTGGAGACACCAAAAAAAGTTATCTGAAAAATCCCAAACACACCTATCTCAAAAAGGGCAATTATACTGTAACTGTTTCCACTTCTGGAGAAGCTGAAGACACCTCCGATTCATTTGTTTTGAAAATCAAAGATTATCCGCGAGAAAAAGTGGAGATAGTTGGACTCATCCCCAATCCACTGGGGACAGACGCGGAGCAAGAATGGATTGAAATCAAAAACAATGAAAAAAATGTGGTGAATCTGAAAGGCTGGAAGCTGGCCACTGGCAAAAAAGTTCTCGTCAATCACCCAATCAAAGATGATTTTGAAATACAACCAGGCGAAACTGCCCAACTCACACGAGAGCAGGCCTTTTTCACCCTACACAACAAAGCTATGATTTTGGAACTGCGCTATCCGGATGGCAAAACTGCTGACCGTGTTTCTTACTCCAAAGAAACTATTGGCGATGATGAGCTATATTCCAAAGAATCTGGTCGCTGGACTTGGATTTCAGCCGAGGGTGACGAGAGAGCTGCTGAAGATATTTCTGAACCAATCGAAGCCCCTGTGCAAACTGAACCTGAGTCTGAGCCAGTTCCAGAAGAAGCACTCATAGAAATCGTAGAAGCTGTTCTAGAAGAATCCCCAGAAAACATGGGCAAATTCTCAGTCTCCAATGAGTGGCAAGCCAAGAGAAAAAATTGGCTAAACTATTTGGCCTATGGGTTGCCAACAAATACTTCGCCGAAATTAGCCTCTGAAAACATCGCTCTGCAAGAAAAATCACAACCCGCAACCTCAAATCAAAAAGTTTCCACCAAAAACATTTTCTTGCAAATAAACTCCTTTCTGAATAGTGTTTTGTAAAAATAAAAAAAGCCGATCAACCTGACCGGCTTGCGCTTCTTTTCACAGCGCAGGATATTCCCATACCAAGCACGCCTACTATGAACCACAATGTGACTAAGATTTTTATTGGGTGTATATCCAATAAATAGGCCAGCTCCAATAGTGGCGCTGTTTTATACTTAGCCATTTCTTTCAAACCCGAACTAGCGACTGGCAAATATAAAATTTTCAAGCCATCACTCCAAATAGAAGCAATGTAAAGCAGAATGCAAAACAAAACCATTGAGCTCATAAAAATCATTGTCCTTATCTTCCGCATACACCACTCCTTGCTATTGGGGTTTCTGCCTGCAAATAGTCTCCAAAGAACATTCATCATAGCTTATTGTTTTTTCTGTTAAAAGTCAACTGCCACTAAAATTTAAAAGCCCCGCACCTGTTTCAGGTTTGGGGCTTCTTATTCAAATTAACTCGCCTTGTTATTTTTGATTTGGTGGTTTTGATCCACGAACGAATGTATTCACCCATCTTGCCTCTTCTGCTTTTTTCTCCTCCGTCTTCTTAGGAATTTGCTTGCCAAGTTTCTTCTCTATAGTATTTTTTCTTTCTTCATACTTGCTAAGCAAATTCCTATTTTCTCTGTGATAATACCTTGCAGAATCAGGCAATTGCATTGCAATGTCCAGCTCTTCCTTAATTGTTTTGATTTGCCGATCTACCCAAGCAAGCTCCTTTTCCATTTTCTTCCTGCGATATTCGCTACTAAAAATGGATTTGAAAAGATTTATAATTATTGGTATAAATTTCATTTTTCCTCCTCCGCTTGTTTGAGAATTTCCGCGTACTCCGGATTTTGTTTGAGAAAATTATGTCTCCAAATCTCCCTATTTCTCTTTTCCAACCTAAATTGGAAAAAATAAAAACCAATTACACAAATAATTACAATCAACATTCCTAGAGGAAAGATATCACTGGAGGGCTTCTTTTTCATGATGAAATACCAGAAACAAAACCATCCGATCCAGCTTAGACTAGCCAATATTATATTAGCAGAAAACATTAATGCTCTAAATTGGTCAACCTTGGCGTTCACAAAGTCATTTTTGGCATCCGTAGCTGATTTTTTTATGTCAGCCGTTTCTCTTGAGTCATTTATAACTACCCCCTAAGCAATAAAACCAGCCTACACAACAACATCCAACAATAAATAATGCCATCACATCAAATCCGCTTTGTACGGCACCTGTTTCCCCTAGCCAAATACTCTTGCAAACAACTGCAACTACAATTAACATTGCTGCGATTGGAAGTATATTTGTATACTTTCGATATTTTTCGAGTTTCGCCATGACTATCACCTTTTTATGTTTTTAAACAACTTTCCGTTGAAACAACGATTGATGTTGACATATTATTAACAATTTATCAACATAATTGTATTTATATGTGGCTATTTTTGGCTTAAATTTGATATTTTATTATTTTTTTATCAAAAATATTGACAAATTCTGTCAGTGTGCTACGCTTTTTATATGGACAAAGATCTCATAAAACTCTTAGAACAAACTGGCTTCACCCAAAAAGAAGCTGCAGTGTATTTGGCGCTTTTGGAGTTGAGCCAAGGCACGGTGACGGAAATCGCCAAGATAACCAAATTGAAGCGTTCGATTATATATGTACTTCTGGAAGGATTAATCAAAAGAGGCTATGCCAGTGAATTGCCAGACAAAAAAATCAGCGTCTTTCAAGCCACTGATCCATCATTGATTTTGTTCCAACTCAAAGCCACGACCAAAAATTTTTCTGAAATGTTACCAATGTTTCGCACTTTGCACAACAAGGGCAAACGACGACCTAAAATCACCTATCATGAAACTAAAGAGGGCATTTGGAAAGCTTATGAGTCTTTCAATCTAGCCCCGGAAGCTTTTTTCATTTCCTCCTATGAAAAAATTGAAAAACATTTTCCTGGCGCTATTGATGGATGGGTGCGTGATTATCACAAAAATCTCATTCCAGTCAAAGGCAAACATCTTGTTCCAAACAATCCTTTTGAAATTGCGGTCGCCAAAAAACTTTCTGCCAATGGACAACAAGCGCGCTATCTCTCAGAAATACCAACTTTCAATATGGACTTTTCTCTATGTGAAAATAAACTAGCTATCACCTCTCTCGAAGATGAGCCATTTATTGTCGTTATCGAATCAGAAGAGTTGGTCAAGTCCATCCGCCCAATTTTTGAAATGGCGTGGAATAATGGCAAAGAAATCAAATAATCTTGAACATAAGCTTTTCAAGTGTTATCATAAATTCACAGATAATGAACTAATTCAAACGAATTTAAGTGAACATATTAGCTTTAATTAGCTAAAAATTCGCGCTCTATTCGTGAGTATCTATATGTCAGGACATAATAAATGGTCGGGAATCAAGCACAGAAAGGCTGCTGTGGACTCAAAACGCGCTCAGAGCTTCACTAAGCATGCCAAATTGATCACGATCGCGGCGCGTGATGGAGGTGGGGATCCGATCACCAATTTTCAGTTGCGCCTAGCCATCGATCGGGCACGCTTGGACAATATGCCCAAGGACAACATTGATCGCGCAGTTAAGCGTGGGACAGGTGAACTCAAGGATGGCGCTGAGATTGTGGAAATCATCTATGAAGGCGTGGGGCCAGGCAATGTCATGATGCTCATCAAAACCACTACTGACAATCGCAATCGAACTGTCAGTGAAGTCAAAAGCATCTTCACTAAAAATGGTGGCAAACTGGGTGAAATGGGCAGCGCAATGTGGAACTTCAAAAAAGTCGGCAGCATCGGTGTGTCCATAACTGAAGGTGCTGACCGAGATGCCTTGGAAGAACAAGCCATCGATGCTGGAGCAGATGACCTGCTTTTTGTGGATGACATTTTGGTGGTCTACACTGCGCCAGAAAATTTGAAAACTGTGCAAGAAAACTTGGAAAAAGCCGGCCTCAAAATCGAAGCGGCTGAAATGGCTTATCTCCCGCAGCAAACAGTCACCCTTTCCCCTGACCAACAAATCGACTACGAAAAACTTCTCGAAGTCTTGGATGAGCATGATGATGTTCAAGAAATTTTCGATAACATCGCATAATATAAAATGACACAAACTAAACCTCAAACAATTCGTGTTCTCGGAATAGACCCAGGCACTGCAACTGTGGGCTGGGCAGTTATTGAGGAAAACAACGGGATTTTGCTTCCGGTGGCTTTTGGGCATATTTCAACAGAGAAACATAATACCGAAGAACATCGATTGGCGGAGATTTCCAAGGATTTAATTAGCATCATAGAAAAGTTTCAACCCCAAGAAGCGGCTGTGGAGCAACTTTTCTTTTTCAAAAACCAAAAAACGATCATTTCGGTGGGGCAATCTAGAGGCGGAATTCTCTTGACACTCGAGCAAAAAGGTGTTAGGATAGCTAACTATACGCCATTGCAAGTGAAGCAGTCTGTGACGGGCTATGGCAAGGCTGAGAAGAAACAAGTGCAACTTATGGTCAAAAATATTTTGAAGCTCCAAGCCGTGCCCAAACCGGACGACACGGCCGATGCTATTGCTTTGGCAATTTGTCACATCAATAGTCGCAAAATTTCCAGTCTCATCTAATTTGTAAATAATAAGTAGAAAACATTATGGAATTAAACATTAGCCCAATAATTCATTTTTTTACTAACGAGGGCGTGCCAATCGAAACAATTATTTTACTTTTGATGTTACCAATCATCGCCACTTTCATCGCTTTCTTGCGACAAGTGGTTGGAATCAAGGCTTTCGGCATCTACACACCGCTTATTATAACCTTCGCTTTTTTGGCCACCAATGGCTTGCGCTATGGCGTAGCAATTTTTTTGGCGGTTATTTTTATCGGCATGCTTATGCGTTTTGTGATGAAGCCTTTTCGTTTGCTCTATCTGCCACGCGTAGCTATTATGCTCACCATTGTTTCCCTAACAATCTTAGTGATGCTAGTTTTAGGTGGCAATCAAAGACGCACGGGACTGGCATCAGTTTCTATTTTTCCAATCTTGATTATGATTACACTCGTAGAAAAATTTGTAGCTGTGCAAATCGAGAAGGGCAACAAGACAGCTCTGATTTTGGCTTTTGAAACTTTGATCATTTCTATCTTCGGTTTCTACATCGCGAGTTGGAAACCACTTATTGAAATCCTGATTGGTTACCCATGGCTTATTCTATTGACTATTCCAATGAATATTGTAATCGGCAAATGGACAGGACTCCGCATCAGTGAATATTTCCGCTTCAGACACATAATCAAACAACTCTAATCGTGTAACGCAAAACGTGGATCGCAAAACGCACATCTCCATGACGCAAAGCAAAAAACTGCGTTATGCGATATGCGTTCTACGATTTGCGAATATTCTATGTTTGAATTTTTCAAAAACAGTCGCAAGCTTTTAGGCATGAACTCAAGAAATCTTGAGTTCATTCGGCCGTTCAATCGCGCCAAGGCCAAACGATTGGCGGACAACAAAATGCGCAGTAAGCGTGTGCTGAAAAAGAATGGCATTTCTGTTTCCAAACTGATTGCCACCATCAAAACAATTGAGGACTTGGAAAATTTTGATTGGCAAAAGTTGCCCAATAGCTTTGCCTTGAAACCTAATCGCGGTTTTGGTGGTGAAGGAATTGTTGTCGTCTATGGCAAGAAAAAGGGCCGCGATGATGCCTGGGTCAAAGCTGATCGCTCCCTCATCACCATTGAAGATTTAGTTAGTCACATTCGCAACATTTTGGACGGTTCTTTTTCACTTTCCAACACGCCTGACTTTGCTTTTTTTGAAGAACGCTTACAACTTTTGAAGTTATTCAAGCCCTATTCATATAAAGGTATTCCTGATATTCGCGTGATTGTTTTCAACAAAATTCCTGTGATGGCCATGTTGCGCTTGCCTACTAAAGAATCCGGTGGCAAGGCCAACTTGCATCAAGGCGCTATCGGGGTGGGTATCGACTTAGCTACTGGCGTAACAACCACCGCTATTCAAAACAATCGCCTGATTGAAAAAATTCCTGGTACGCAACTTTCTACCAGTGGTTTGCGTATTCCCTATTGGAAGGATATTTTATTTTTAGCCACCAAGGCGCAAGAAATTTCTGGGCTAGGTTATCTGGGGGCTGACATCGCCATCGACAAAGAAAACGGTCCAACCATTTTGGAACTCAATGCCCGCCCAGGACTCGCCATTCAAGTGGCTAATTTGGCAGGTCTTGCGGAAAGACTCAAAAGAGTTTCTGGGATCAAGATAAAAACCGTCGAAAAAGGCGTACGCGTGGGCATGGATCTTTTTGGTGGAGAAATTGAAGAAGAACTAGAGGAAATTTCTGGTCGGAAAGTCATTGGCACAGTGGAAAAAGTGAAAATTACTGGTAAAAATGGCAAGGAAGTTGAGGTTGAAGCTAGAATAGATACTGGCGCCGGCATATCCGCCATCAGCAAAGAATTGGCCATCGAACTAGGCTTTGACGAAGCAGTTCGTTATTGGGAGGAATTTAATCTGGACAAGGTTCTCTCTGAAGAAGAAATACAAAAACTTAGCGCCAACAAAACTTGGAAGGAATTAGAAAAACATCCTGATATTGTGGGCGTCGCAAAAACATATTCCGCTCATGGCGCAACTTATCGAATAGAAATCAAAGTTTCATTATTAATAGATAATCTGGCTGTCCTATCAAAACTGTCCATTTCCAACAGAAGTGGTCTTGCCTATCCAATTCTTATCGGCCGCAGAGATCTGAATAAGTTTTTAATAGATGTAAAAAAATGATAAAAAATCCGCCACTAATTAAAAAGATTGTCGAAGAAATGGGTGGGACTTTTGAAGAGGTCGTTCCCGAACGCGGTTGCTATTATATTCATGTGAAAGGCAAGGTTTTTATGATTACCCGAAAATTTAGAATTGCTAAAAATTTCATTAGTGTTGCTGGAGCAACTGCTTACAAAGATTTAACCTATACTTTGCTCAAGCGGCAGTCCCTTCCTACGCCTACTACAGTTTTTTTCTTTAGAAAAAATTTCAAACCAGCAGACATTAAAAACAAATTGTTGGATATGCAATTTCCAATAATTATTAAGGATTCCGCTGGTTCAAATAGCCAGGGTATTTTTCCATATATAAAAAATTTAAAGGAAGCTCAATCTATTATAAACAAAGAGATTTTGAATTTCAGATCACTCATCGCCCAAGAAATGATTTTTGGCAAAGAATATCGCATTTTAATTTTGGACGACAAAGTTATCGGGGCATTAGAAATGATCCCGCCACGAGTTTTTGGTGATGGAAAATCTACAATTGCGCAACTAATCGCAGAAAAGCAAAAACATACTCATCGCAAGACGCCTATCGATCCGGCTCTAAAAATAATCCTGCAAGAACAAGGCTTTTCCCTTGATTCTGTTCTAGCTGCTAATGAGATTGTCTCAATCAAAAAAAGTTCTTCTCTGGCAGAGGGCGGGGAAACTCGCGATGTCACCGAACTAGTTAATAAAAAAATTGTTGCTATTTGCGCGCAAGCGTCTGACGCTATTGGCGATTATCTAGCTGGTATTGATATAATCTGCGAAGACATTTCAAAAAATCCAACCACGCAAACATTCGGCATTTTAGAAATAAACGGCAAGCCTGATATTTATATTCACTACAACCCAACTTTTGGAAAATCTAGAAATGTCATAAAGGACATCATAAATTTTATTCTGAAATTGAGCACCACACAAAAAAGTGCCCTATCAAAAAAATAACCTATGAAAAAGATTCTGCTAATTGGCATTGGGGAAGAAAATAGCCCCAAACAATATCTTCCGCCTGCCTTTAAAAAAAATGCAATGCCTTTTATCTATGCAAAGTGGTCAGACTTATCTTTTCAAGGAAAAGATGTTTTCGTTGGACAAATCAAGCTTGACTTCAAAAATATAAAGACTGTTATTTTTGATATTTTTCGCTTTCCTATTATAAAAAAGGTGAGCAAGCAAGCCTTTAACTATAATTTGGAGAACGAGTTTAATATTTTGCTTAATATTCTAAAAGAAAAAGGAATTTACACGCCTAACCATACATTCTTTTTGCAATACCCTTTTTATAATAAATTCTCACAGATGCACATATTTGCTAGCAAAAAAATCCCCACTATTTCAACCTTGCACCTGTGCGATAACAAAAAAAACAAAGTCCTTAGTTTGCTCAAAAAACAATCCATACCCTTTCCCTTAGTCGCCAAAGAAAGTTATGGAGGTGGCGGAAATAATGTTTGGAAAATATCCAATAAAAAAGCGTTGGAAAGTTTTATTGAAAATCGCAGGAATATCAATACTGTATTCCAGCCTTATATAAAAAATGATGCTGATTATAGAGCTATTGTGATAAATGGGGAATGTATTGGGCTAATGAAAAGAAGCGCCCAGAAGGGTCAGTGGAAAAACAATTTTTCGCTCGGTGGAAAAGTACAAAAATATATCGATCCCAAGATGAGTCGTTTTGCCGTCAATGTTTGCAAGAAAATGGGGCTTGAAATGGTGGGGTTAGATATTCTCGCCACCAAAAATGGGTTTGTGATAATTGAGGCTAATTTATTTTTTGGCCTTGATGGATTTCAATCAGTCCATCCAGAAATAAATATAGCCGAAAAAATAATAAAATTAATTTCAACTAAAAACATATGCAAAAAGTGATGATTCTCTTCGGCAAAAGCGACTGGCGCAAGGCCAAGCCGTTTGCTAATAAGGACTACCAGTATTCTTATGAATACTTCTATTCTTTGTGTAAAAAAAACAACATTCAGATGTATCGAGCCTCCTACCAATGGTACGACCACACAAACAATCTTTTCAAATATGCTTGGCTCTATGAAGGAGAGGGTGGCAAGTGGAAGAAAGTTAAAAATATAAAACCCGCCTTAGTTTATGACAAAACCAAGGCTCGCATGGAAGTCTACCACATCAAGGAATTGATAGGCCAAAATTATCCATTCATAAATGATCAGATTTTTACAAGATTAATTGATGATAAATTCACTACTAGTTTAATTTTTGAAAAATGGAGTAAAAAAAATTGGCTGATACAAAATCATGCTGACTTGAAAAAAACTCTCCCAAAAATAACAACTAGTAAAGTCGTGCTAAAGCCACTGATGGAAAGCGGCGGCAAAGGCGTTCAGGTTTTGAACAAAAAAGACGCTGCGAGCAAGGCTCAGATTGAGGGGGTGAGTTTGATTCAGGATTTCATCGATTCATCCAACGGCGTTCCGGGCGTAAGCACGGCCATGCATGATTTGCGCGTTGTTATGATCAATGAAAAAATTATCTATGCCTACATCAGAGAGCCTCAGGCGGGCAGTTACCTGGCTAATTTGGCTCAAGGCGGATCCCTGAAAATTGTACCTAAAGAAAAATTGCCAAAAGCCCTTTTGCCTATTATAAATTTCGCTAACAACGCTCTCGCCTCGTTTAACCCTAGAATTTTTTCCATCGATTTTATGTTTGATGAAAATAAAAAACCTTGGGTAGTAGAATTGAATTCTATGCCAGGCCTGTTTTTTACTCCAGAAGAAAAGCCCTATATGCTAGAAATGTATGCTGAGCTACTCCAGGTTTTTAAAACTGCTTTAAAAAAATAATTTGATCCTTTATGCGTATCTGCGTGATTACCGACTCTGCCTCGTCTTATGCCTCAAAAAGATTTCTAGCCGAATCCCTTCTGTTAAATATTGATCTGACTTTTGTTTCTTGGAAAGACATCTTCTTCAATGGAGAAAGCGGAGATGTTTTTTTTGATACGGATTCGCAAATTTCCATAAAAAAATTTGATGCCGTAGTGTTGCGCAGTTCACTCGCTTCCATAACCCCGCAATCGCTGCTTGTTGAATATTGCCAGAGCCAAAAGATTCCACTTCTCAACGACATTTTTTATTCAAGATACCAGAGCACCAACAAATTGCGCCAGCAAATGCTGTTCTCATCTAAAAATATCCCTTGTCTAAAAACAATTTATAGCGAAACTGCTCCGTTTAGTTATCTAAAAAAATCTCTTGGCCTGCCTTTTGTCGCAAAAATGGCCAGTGGCAGCCTAGGAAAACAAGTATTTAAAATATGCTCAGAATCTGAATTTGAATTATTCATAAAAAACCGGAAAAGAGACCGCAAATTATATATTTTTCAAAAATTTTATAAGAACACTGGGGATTATAGGATGTTTATTATCGGCAAAGAAATTTTTGGCCCCGTTAAACGAATTGCCAAAAAAGGTGAATGGATAACAAACCTAGCTGGCTCGACACATGCACGAGCGCCGAAAAATAAAAAAACAACTACTTTGGTTGAGGATCTCGCTAAGAAAATAGGCTTAGAATTTGGAGGTATTGACGTTCTTATTGATTCAAAGGGCGTAGCGCGCATTATTGAGATAAACACCATGGCCCAATTTAAAGTTTTTGAATCGGTTTTTCCTGAAATAAATATTGCCCAAAAAACCTTATTATTGTTAAAATCTAGGTTGCGCGCTTCTGGCAAATAAACTCTCTCTTAACACTTGATAAATAACCCAAAATATTATAAAATAGTAACTATCTTTGCAAGAAATCTTGCAAAATTTAAAAAGGCTTTGATCAGCCCTATTAAGCAATAATATCTATTTTATGAAACATGTTTTTATCGCCTTCAAGGACTTCAAAAGTGCTTCTACGCAAGACCGCTGGAAGATGATTCGCCAATGGTCACTCTACGTGGCCGGTGTTTTTGTCATTCTTACGATTGGAGTTTTTGCCTATTTTGCCAAAGATTTGCCGGATGCCAGCGGTGTCAGCAAGCGAGCGATGGTGGAGTCAACCAAGATTTATGACCGCACTGGTGATCATTTGCTCTATGATATTCATGGCGAAGAAAAGCGCACCCAGATCCAGTTCAAGGATATGCCCGATACCATCAAATTTGCCACCATCTCACTGGAAGACCAAAATTTCTATTCTCACCCTGGCTTTGATGTGAAGGGCTTACTCAATGCCGTTATCTCAAATGTTTTGCAAAGTGGTGGTGGCCGAGGAGGATCTACTATAACTCAACAATTTGTTAAAAATTCCATCCTGACTGGTGAGCGATCAATGTCACGTAAAATCAAAGAATTAATCCTAGCTATTGAGTTGGAATTTAAATTCTCTAAAGATGAGATTTTGGGCATGTACCTCAATGAAATCCCGTATGGCTCCAATGCCTATGGGATTGAGGCGGCGGCGCAAACTTTTTTCGGCAAACATGCTTCGCAACTAACGCTAGATGAATCAGCTCTTTTGGCGTCCCTGCCCCAAGCGCCATCCTACTATTCGCCTAATGGCAATCACGCTGACGCGCTCCGTGGCCGACAACTCTATGCATTGAATCAAATGGCTAAGTTTGGCTACATCACCCAAGAAGAAGCAGATGCGGCCAAAGAAATTGATGTTCTAGCCAAGATAAAACCCTCTTCTGAAAATATTTCTGCTCCACATTTTGTGATGTATATCAAAGAATACTTGGAAAAAACCTATGGACAACAAATGTTGGAAAATGGCGGGCTCAAAGTCTACACTACGCTGGATTGGGATAAACAACAAATCGCAGAACTTGCCGTCAAAGAAGGTGCTGATTCCAACACTAAAAAATATCGAGCAGAAAATGCCTCTCTGGTGGCAATGGATCCACGTACTGGGCAAATTTTAGCAATGGTGGGTAGTAAGGATTATTTTGACAAATCTATTGATGGCCAAGTCAATGTGGCTGTGCGCAATCGCCAACCTGGCTCCTCCTTTAAGCCCTTCGTTTATCTAACCGCTTTCAAAGAAGGCTATACCCCTGAAACCCAACTCTGGGATGTGGACATCAATTTCTCGACTGATGATGGCAAAAGCTATAATCCAAAAAATTATGATGGCAAAAATCGCGGACCAGTGGCTATGAAAGATGCTCTAGCAATGTCGCTTAATGTGCCCGCAGTTGAGGCTCTCTATTTGGTCGGCGTCAAAGATGCCATCATCACTGCCAAATCCCTTGGTATTACTACACTCAATAAGCCTGATGATTATGGCCTTTCGCTCGTGTTAGGTGGTGGCGAAGTGACGCTCCTTGACCACACCAACGCCTATGGCACGCTTGCTACAGGTGGAATTCATCATGACAAAACAGGTATTCTGAAAGTGGTAGATACGGCTGGCAAAATAATTGAAGCTTACAAAGAAGACCCCGGCCAAAGAGTTATTGATGAAAAATATGTCGCCATGCTGGATTCTGTGATGTCCAATAATTCATTGCGCGCGCCAGTGTTTGGCACTAACAACCCGTTTAATTTCACTAATCGACCGGTGGCAGCTAAAACTGGAACGACCAATGAATGGCGCGATGGTTGGGCTATGGGTTATACTCCTTCCCTTGTGGCCGGTGTGTGGGCGGGCAATAATGACAACTCTATTATGGCTCCCGGGGCTGACGGAATATATGTGGCCGCGCCAATTTGGCGCAAGTTTATGGATGGCGTTTTGAAAAATTATACTGTCGAGCAATTCCCGAAATATGAAAAAGAAGATACTGGCAAACCAGTTTTAGATGGTACCTTAGATCCCGTAGAAAAAATTGAGGTTTGCAAAATCAAAAAGGATAAATATTGTTTAGCTTCCGATGCTTGTCCTAAAGATTATTCTGAAGAGAAAACTTTTTTCTCTGGCCACAACATCCTGTGGTATGTTAACAAGGATGATCCACGCGGAGACTTTCCCAAACATCCCGAAGATGATCCGCAATTCAAAAATTGGGAAAAAGCTGTGCAAAAATGGGCTGAAAAAGACAAGGATTTTTCTAAAGATATTGCCCCAACTGAAAAATGCGAATCCAGTGATTTTTCTGACATTACACCTGATGTAAATATTTCTTCTCCTGGTAGTGGTGAAACAATTTCTGGCGATTCCTTCACAGTCAGCGCCTCTGGCTCATCTGACTTTGGTATTGATAAAATCACCATTTATGTGAATGGCTCTGAAATTGGTTCACAAGGCGATTCATCAATCAGCAGGGGCTATTCTATCCCTTCTGACAAACGTGGCTCTGATTTAGAGATTAAAGCTACCGTCGAAAGCGGCAATGGCAGTTCCAAAACAACCAGCATCACCGTACACACCACGCCAGTTATCTAAAGAAATGCCAAATAAAAAAATCTGTATCGGGATTGATACAGATTTTTTTATTGCTCTACCTGTCATTGCGAGCGACGAAGGAGCGTGGCAATCCCATCACTATGCAAGCCTGATGTAATGTTACGAGATTGCTTCGTCCATTGCGATGGACTCGCAAAGACAGATTTTTTTATATTTTTTTATTTCATTTTGATCTTCTCAATCGACCCCTCCCCCAACTCCCCATTCATCTTGCGCACAATCCGATCCTTATTGAGCCACATCTCCGACGCCCAAGCCGAACTGTCAGATTTCACAAAAATAGTTTTATTATTATAATAATCCGGGATTAAATTTTCAATTCCCACATTGCCAAATTCTTCCTTGATAACTTTGCGAAAAACATAAAAAACCGTCTGCTCATCCAGCATTTTGGGTTGGAAAATATTCTTTTTGGCTAGGTAGCTTTTGATTAGTTTCATACATTTTTCAAATTAAACTTCACTAATAACATCAAAACCCTTGAAACTGCCGACTACTGAATAACCTATGATTTTGATATTTCCTTTGACTATTTTGCGAATTTTATTGGCTGTTTCATTGAGGGTTGCGCCTGAGCCAGTTGCGTCGTCAATTATCAACACATTGCCAGCAATTTTTTGATTTGGGTTCACTGCTATGGTAGTTTGGGCATTGATTATACGATCTTCTAGTTTGCGCAAAGTTTTTTGTGGCACCTTGGTCGCACTCGCAATTTTGATTGCAGTGATTTCGGGCAGATTCAATTGCAACCCTTTTTTCAACACTTCCAAAAATTGAGTTTTGCGATCAATGGTGGGTGGGATATAACAAATCAATTTGATGTCATATTTTTCAATCAAACCCTTGATAGCTGGTTTTATTGTTTTTGCCACCTCCCGAATCAACTCTTTGTTTTGTGAAGATTTTCCCAGATACACCAATTGCCCCAATTTTGTTTTGCCGAAATGATCCAAATTATAAAAATCACTGAAAAAAATATTATCCAAATACAATTCTTTTTTTCCAGATAGAATGGTTTTTTTAGCCGAAATCAAACCGTCTTTTTTCAATTTTTGAGTTGCCACAATTTTCTGAGTAAGCATCTTTTTTTCTTTGGCAAAATCAAACTTATTTTTTTGACACCATAATTGAAAACCCTCGATACCCCTGGTCATTTCTCCGCTTGGTGAAACATAAATATAATCTTGCTCAATAAATTGATCTTCTTGCCCCGCTCCCGCTAAAACATCTATGCGACTAGATTTGATTGCATAATAAACCTGTGGGGTCATGCCAGTTTTTGTTATCAATTGTTCATCCGCCAAAGCCGCCAAATGCTTATAAACAGTCTTTATTGAGATATTCAGTTTTTTTGCCAACTCAGAAGACCGTATTGGTCCATACAGTTCGATTGCCTTTAATAGATTTTTAGCTTCTTGAGAAATATTTTCCATACCCCTATTATAGCACCTTTTTATCCTGGGGTCAATATAGAGGGGTGAATATTCACCGGTGAATATTCACCCCCTAAAAATCAGATTTTGAGCAAATAAAAAAGGCGGGAACTACAATGAGTTTCCCGCCTCTGAACTTGAACTATTTTCACCTCCTTTTATTTTGAAAGATATCTTGATTCTATTTTTTCGGCCACAATACGAGCTAACCAAATATTTAGAATACTGTACGCTGAGAACACTATTCCCAATAGAATAGCGTTCATTATCGGTGAGTATGGCAACCTCACCATAACAGCACCTGCCGGTACCAGTCTGAGCAACTGGCACTCCACCAGCACCAAGACTCCTGCCAGCACCATCCCAAAATCCATTCTTTGGTAGGAACACCTGCTCGCCAGGTCGTGCATGGCCAACTTCATCACGCCCGCAGCTAATACTGATATACTGGCTACGGCCAACAATTTATTGCCCAGAACTGCAGCGCTGAACAAGCCGCACAGACCTATTGTAAACAACAGGCTTGCAACAACGATGTCCTTCTTCATACCAATCTCCTATTTTTTTATTTTTCTAACTATTTCCTCTGCCAGTATTGCTACCAGCAATACTGGCAAAAAAATAAAACCTAGACATCTGCCTACCAGATAGGCCGCCGTCTTCATCTTGCAACTATATATAATCTTCATCTCTGCGTTCATAATGGATATCTCCCTATTAAGTTTTTAATGAACTTGCTTGTTTTTGTCTAAGATTTTGAAACTCCTCCGTTTCTCATCTTGACTACGCAGTATATCAAGTTTTGACAAGTTGTGTGCAAGTGTGGCGTGACAGTGTTGCCAAAATTGACAATTTGTGGCTTATCTGATATACTAAAAGTGTTAGGATATTTTTAACAACAATTCACCCTGTCAAATAAATTTTATGATAAAAGACTTTCTAAAACAGCTAGATTTCTCCGAGAAAGAATCAACCGTCTATTTGGCGCTTTTGGAAATGGGATCAACTAAGCCTAGTGTTTTGGCCAAAAAAACCGGACTCAACCGCACGGCCGTCTATCTCATTTGCGACACCCTCTTGCAAAAAGGTCTGGTTAGCAAATACAAAAAAGGCGCTGGGACTTTTTTCAATGCACTAGATCCCAAACATCTAGTGACTTATCTAGAACGAGAAAAAGAAGAAAAAAATGAAGAGTTGGAAAAGCAAAAAACCAAAGCCTTGGAGCTTTTGCCACAATTCACTTCTATGCAAAACATTTACAGCGCCAACAAACCCAAGGTGCAATTCTTTGAAGGTGAAAAAGGCATGCGTGAAGCCTATGAAGACACACTGACGAGCAAAGGGATGATTCTGGCCTATGCCAATGTCGAAACCGTGCATGAAGGTTTGCCGAATTTTTTTCCGGAATATTATAAGCGCCGAGCCAAAAACAAAATTTTCATCCGTGCCATCTTCACTGATAACAAACTCTCTCGGGAGCGTGCCAAACTAGACCAAATCGAAATGCGCGACACTCGTTTCGTCCAAACAGAATTCTCCCCCGAAATAAACATCTACAACAACAAAATGCTCGTAGCTTCTTGGAAAGAAAAAATAGCCATCATCATTGAGTCAAAAGAGCTGGCTGATCTGCAACGAGCAACTTTTGATTTGTTGTGGAACACTCTGCCGAGAAATTAAATTTTGAAATATTTTTTTTAGATACAAAAAAGTAGCTTTATTTAGAAGCTACTTTTTTCAATAACATTTCAACTAATCAGTCCTCATTTATCCGCACAGAATCTCCATCCACATAAGTAAACCACGGTACCGTGCAACATCCTTTTTTTTCTGAATAAAGATATAGTGTGGGAAGATTGGGATATAACATTCTATAATGTGGTGCTGAATAGGTTATAAAAATTTGATTTGCAAATTCTTTTTCCAAAATTTCAGACTCATTTTTTCTCATCACAGCATAGCATTTAGCGCTCAATCCCTTATCGCTACACAATGAGACATTATTGGCCTGTTTGATTAAATCTTTTTTTAATGGGAAAAATTGCCACCAAATTTTATTGTTTATACTTGCATCTTCAAGCACGCTTTCTGATGATAGACCATATTTGCTATACAGTTCACTTAGAAGAATCATCTTGAAATTATTTTCCCTGAACATCATCTGCATTTTTTTAATATACTCGCCTATTGTGTCTTTTGGTATGCAATTATTGTCTGCGTGAATATCAGACAATATAAAAGTTACCTGCACACCCGGAGAATATATTTTATTTATTGATTGCACCAATGAATTGAGGTAACCGACAGAATTTGCCTCAGCTTCATTGCAATCCGCTTTATTCCCAACGCCCCAATAACCAAATAGCGGAATTGGCAATCCAGCCTTCACGCTTTCAGCAATTATTTTTTCAACCTCATTTATTTTGTATGGATGGGCTCGCTTATATTTCCAAGTGTTTAGCTGACCACTTATTTGTGCAGTAATTTCATTCATACTAAAATTTCTTTTGATTAGGGATATTTTTCGCGTTAGCTGCAACCCTGTTTTTCATAAATTTAGCTTTGTCATAACCATTTTCCACGCATCTCTTCAACAGATAAGTTTCGATTTTGGTGTTGATGTTGAAAAATTTGATTTTTTTAGCTAAAGCAATTTGATCTTTCGCATATTCTTCTTCAGAATATTTTTCCTCAATAAATGTTTGGGAGTTATGATCTGGACCATTTGACCCCATTCCAGTTCCAGCATTGAAAGCTAATTTTGGTCTATTATAAACATACTCTGGCAACCTATCTTTGACTGCCTGCCGCAGAACATACTTTTCTTGAACCTGTCCGTCTTCCATTTTTTTCAAAAATAACTGCGGGTCAATTTGCAAAGCAAACTCCACGAAGTCTCTATCAAAAAATGGGGTTCGATTTTCCACAGTATAAAACATACTGGCTCTATCTACTCTTTGAATTTGAGTTCTGTGTAAATCACCCACGAATTTTAATATTTTTTTCTCAACCACATCCATATCTAGTTCTTCTCTAAATTCTGGATATCCAGCACAGAGTTCATCTGCGCCTTCTCCTAATAAAACAATGTTTATTCCCGCCTTTTTTGCCAAGCGTGATGCAATCATATTCATTGGCATGTTTCTGATTGGATTTGGTTCAATACTTTCACCCGTATAAATAGCTTGCTCAATCAATTCATTCCAATGTTCTTGCCATTTTTCAATGGGCTCAATTTGCTTAATATATTTTATGTTATTTTCTTTACAATATCGTTCCGCATAAATTGGATCTTCAGCACCCTCAGCTCCAACAATAATTGCTGTAACATTTTTATGATATTTTATTGCGGTTGCTAACACGGCTGTCGAATCAACTCCACCAGAAACTTGCACGCCAACTGGCAAATCAGTGTCCACGCGAATCTTAACGGCATTATCAAATAGTTCTCTCAATTTCTTAACCACAAAATCCTCATCTGAATAGATTCTCTTTCTTTTTAACTCAAAATATTTTTTCGGCTGCAAAGAATTTTCAAAATAATGTCCTGGTGCCAATTCTTTAATTTCCTTTACATCGGGAAGGATGGCAAGTTCCTTCATTTCAGAAGCAAAATAAATTTCACCTTTTTTATTTTCCGCATAATATAGTGGTTTTACGCCAATTATATCTCTAGCTGCAAAAAATGATTTATTTTTTGTATCATAAATTACAAAACCATACATACCCACCACTTCATCCAATACCTTAGCTCCCCACTTGATATATCCAGCCAGCAATGTTTCCGTGTCAGAGTCTGTAAAAAATTTATATCCTTCTTTTATTAGCTTATTTTTGATTGTTTTATAGTTATAGATTTCTCCATTATACGCTATGGCATATCTGCCATCCTCACTCACAATTGGTTGCTTGGCATGCTCACGATCCACAATAGCTAAACGATTAGTTCCCAAAACCGCACCATCAAAAACTTGATATTCATAATTATTATTTCCCCTATGTTCAATCTGGGCCAGCATTTTAATTATATTTGCTTCCCCAGCATATTTATCCGCATTGATAATTCCTGCGATTCCACACATATTTTTTATTATTTAAAAAATTAGATTTACTTATATAAATTATATTCTCAATACCTACTAATCACAAATTTAGAATTACAATACCCTTATACTTCTAAATTTATGAGCAAGAGGAATTTTCCCCTCTTGCTCAGCTGGCTACTTTTTTTGTAGCCCAATCACTACTCGCGTGATACAGAAACTCGCAACATACGCCATGAGCGTTCCCCAAACAAAACCAAACTGTGGGAAAACGATTCTAGCCACTATCGCATATGTAAACAATGTGATGGATCCGATGGCTACTTTCCGAATCATTGCATGTAACCTCTCTGCCCCATAATGCCAGTGAAAAACTATTAGCGCAGAGGAAAGTGCGGCCGGAAAGACAGAAAATACTCCGCCCCAGAATGGGCTTACTGTCTTGCTGAGTAAAACAATCAGCGCGACAATAAATCCAATAAACACTGCCCGACCAATCTTCTGTCCGAAAGTATACTTTACCGCTGGCAGAGAGCTTTCTACACAATGTAATTTGCGAGATATCAACAACTGCCCAACGCAAATCAACACTGCATACCCAACTATTCCAATCAACAGACTGGAAACTTTGAAATATACAACTGGCGATACAATCGCCAACCATACCACACTGCTTGCAACTAGACTTACACCTATCTGCATTATCTTGTGCAATTTCATGTTTCGCTCTGCCACATTGACATACACAATCGCGAACACGATGATTGCGCCCAATGCAACAAGCGTGCTGGGAACAATTCTCGCCACAGCCTCTGGTGATACCGTCCAGCCGAGGAAAAAATATCCCAAGGCTATGGTGGACGGAAACGACAGAATGATACCAGCAGTGCGACTACTAGCTCGTTCAGCCATGAAAGTCAGCAACGCAATAACTGCGCCACCAACTACGAACGCCGCTACTACTTGTATTGCTAATATATTAGTCATGCCGTTCTCCTTTTTTGGATGATTTTAAAAGAGCCTTATTGTTAAGATTAACCATCCTAACGATAAATTATAGCACCATTTGGACATTATTTCAATAGTTTACTTGATATTTCATAAATAATGTGCTAAAATTGGAATATAAGTATAAGATTTAAAGAATGAACCTCACACAACTCGACAAAAAAATCCTTTTTGAACTCGACAAAGACGGTCGAGTCTCCTTTTCTGAGATAGCCCGTGTGATTGGCACAACCCCGCAAGTTGTGAAATATCATTTCGAACAACTTGTGGATAACCAAGTAATCAAGCACTTTTGGGCATTTATCGACTACGACAAGGCTGATTATTCCTTTTTCTGGGGCTATTGGCTGAAATTCAGTGGCCAAACCAAAGAACAGGAGACAGAAATGTATGCTGACTTCAATTCCAATCCCTATATGCCCATTGTGATGCGCACAGATGGCTATGCTGATGTGTATATTTGTTTGATTAGCAAGGATGTTTTTAGTCACAATGCAATGTTGCAAGATTTGTTTACCAAATATGGTCAGAACATTGTTTCGTCAGATATCTTTGTTGGATTGCAATTCACCAAGTTTCCGCGCACCTATCTGGTCGGTCAAGCAAATGAATTTCAAAAACATGCCGTGTCTGGCGGAACCCAAGAAAAAATCAAGCTCACTGAAACAGATCGCCAGATGTTGTCACTTTTGCAAATGGATGGTCGGATGGAATTCACCAAGATTGCCAAGATCCTCGGTGTTTCGGTTGGACTAGTGCACAAGCATTACAACAAACTAGAAAAAAGTGGTGTCATCACCAAAATTGCCTATACTTTGAATTATCAAAAAGCTGGGCTCTTGCTCTATCGGGTGTGTTTCAAGATCATTCAATTTGATTCCGCGCGTGCGGATGAATTGTATAAATTTTGTTGCCTGCACCCCAATATCATCAACCATGTTAGTGGCATGGGCAACTGGGAATTGTTGCTCGACATTGAAATTGAAAATCGTGAAGCTTTGCGCGATCTCATTCGTGAAATGAAAAATCAATTCAAAGACATCCTTCGCCAAGTGGAAATCAATGAGGTGTATCAATTAGACAAGTTCACACAAATGGCGATTGAATATCCAAACCTTTTGCAAAACAAAAACAACCTCAAATAGTGAGGTTGTTTTTTGCTAGCAATACTTCTTCTTACAGCTTGGCTTCCAATTCAGCTTTGAAAACATCTTTCGGTCTGAAGCCCACGAAATCTTCGATGACTTTTCCGGCTTTGAAAAGTTTCATATTGGGGATGCTTTGGATTTCATAACGCCCCGCGATGGCTTGGTGACTGGTGTCTTCCACATCCAATTTAGCAATCACAATTTTGCCGTTCAAATCTTGCGCCAATTCGTCCAACACTGGTGCCATCATACGACACGGTCCGCACCACGGCGCCCAAAAATCCACTAGCACTGGTAGCTCACTTTGCAAAACTTCTTTGTCAAAATTTTCACTCGTCAACACAATAACTTTGCTCATATTTTTATTCTTAGTTTTATTAAAAAAATTAATTATTGTCTGTCATTGCGAAGGAGGAACGACTGTGGCAATCTCAAGTTTGGATGCACGAATCATGGGATTGCCACGCTCCTTCGTCGCTCGCAATGACAAGGTGTGATTAGCTCGCCTTGAACAATGTTTGCAAAAACTTTTCATCAATCTCCTTGTGTGCTTTTCTTTTGCACAAAAATTCATCTTTCAAAAGTTCAATGCCCAACATCGCCACTGCTTGGCGAATGGCCGATATCTGCTGAATGATATCCAAGCATTCTCTTTCCGATTCCACCATCCTTTTGATGCCACCAATCTGCCCCTCGATCCGCGCAATTCTTTTTATCACTTTTTCATGCGCAACTTTTTTCGTTGCTATTTTGTTTTTTACCACTCTTTTTTTCTCCATACTTTTGAACTTTAGACTTTCGACTTTTAACTTACTTGCTATACTCCCCTAGAGTATATCCCAATCTATCCTAATTTGTCAAGCCAAACAAAAAACTAGGCCTCCGCCTAGTTTTTATTCCCTCAACAATATTTCTAATAACTCTCGCTCTGCACTCGCTCATAGTATCCGCGTAAAATAACCCGCTCTATGATATGCCCTTCCATGAGTTTGCGAATTTGATCCTTGTTTAGGTTTGAATTAGGAGGAAGCAATGTGTCGAGCGCATATAATTTAAATAAATAGACATGCGTACCGCTGGGCGGACAAAATTTCACAAAACCGTGTTTACCTAGCTCATTTAGACCCTCAATTGCATCGACAGGTTTTTTGTTTTTCTTAATTTCTTGCGCCTCGGGTTTCAAATTCCAAAACAACCAATGAATAAATTTTCCGCCTGGCGCATCTGGATCATCAATCATCAACACCAAACTCTCTGCTCCCGCCGGAACTTCAGAAATTTCTAACGGCGGACTGGCGCCATCACCATCACAAGAATAGGTCATAGGGATAGCTTGTCCATTTTTAAAGGCTGCGCTTGTTAGTTTCATAGGTTTTTGTTAAGCGTGTTTCAAACACACTTAGTATTAAAATTAAGTTTCTGCTTAATTCCGCACCTACTTTTCTGAATTAACTCTTAATTGGCATCACGATATAGGTGTAGTTTTCCAAAACTTCGCCAGTTTTTTCATCTATTTCCTTAATTGCCACTGGGGAAGATTCACTGTTCATCAAAATTGCAACTTTGGAGGTAGTGCTTGTATTCACACCATCTAAAAGATATTTGGCATTAAAAACTATTTCCTGAGATGACCCTGTGATGTCCACAACCACCTCAGAAGAGTTTTCACCTGTCTCTACGCTCCTAGCTTCAATAAGGGTTTTTTCTGTGTCAGCGTCGATTTTTAGCACAACCTCATTAGTTTTGCCGTTCGCGAAAATACTCGACATCTTGATCGCCCCCTGAATCAGGCTTTTTTCACCTACGATGCGGGTTTTAAATTCGGTCGGCATAATATGCTTGTATTCAGGATATTTTCCATTAATCAAACGAGAAACTATATTAGTTCCGTCTGTTTCAAAAAATATTTGTCCCTCTTCAATCGCGATTTGCACATCTTGCTCAATATCGCCCGCAATAATTCTCGACAATTCAATAAATGTTGTGGCTGGAATAATTAGGGATTCTTTTTTAGTTATAAAGTCCGTGTAACCCGCGCCAATATTTTCCACATCCAATTCTAATTTATCTTCAACTAAGCGAAAACTATCAGTAGAAGCAAAGAGAAGCTCTTTTTCTTTTAAAATTACGTTGATTCCGGTTAGTTCTTGGCGAGTTTCATTAATAGCTACGCAAGTTATAACTTTCGAAATTATATTTTTCAACTTTGAGCTGGGAATATTCAAAATAAATTCTGTGTTTTTCTTGGGTATGAGCGGGAAATCCTCAGCTGATAAGCCTTTTATCATAGCTTTCGCTGTACCACTTTGAATTTTTAGATTTTGCTCCACAACTTCCATAATAATATTCTCTCCGTGTGGTAAATTATTCACAAAATTACTAATGAGCTTGGCGGGAATGGTTATTTTACCCTCCTTTTCTATTTTGGCACCAATTTGCACTGAAACTCCAATTTCCAAATTAGTTGCTGAAAGTTTCAAACCGCCCATTTCTATTTCAAATAAAATATTATTTAAAATAGGGAGGGTGTTTTGTTTAGAAACCATTCTTTCTGAATTGAAGATAGCTTTCTTGAAATTTTCCTGAGTACAAATTAGTTTCATAGTATTAATATAATAATCTATTAAATATATTTATAAAGTTATTGTTTATTATATAGTAAATCAATTTCTGGGGATATGTGTTTTTAATGGCTTGATAGAAGCAAAAAATCTGTGCATAACTAGGTGGATAAGGTTGACTAGTGATAGTTAACGTCAGAGGGGATAATTTTTTAGTGTGGCTAGGTTGTTTTTTAATTCACAGGTTGGGTAGTGTTTGGGGTGGGTTATGCGCAGGGATGTTCAGGGGTTAAACTACAGGTTATACACAGTTTATTAGCTAACGGCGTACAATTGTTCCTTAATTAGGTTGATTTCGGAAATAAGCTTTTCATTGTATTCAAGTTCTTTAGAAATTTTGTCATGAGCATGGATGGCAGTGGTGTGATCGCGCCCACCCAACTTCTCGCCGATACCAGGGTAGGAATATTGCAATTCACTGCGCATAAGATACATGGCGATTTGTCTGGGCTTAGCCACCTCTTTCTTGCGATTTTTTATAATCAAATCAGCCGAGTTAATATCATAAAAAGAAGAAACAATATCAATGATGTGTTTGTGGGTGATACCTTTCTTTTTCCCACTAGCAATTAGCTCGGAAAGTAGGGTTTTAACATATTCCAAGGAGAGTTCGCGATTACTTAATTGCGCAGAAACAGAAACACGGTTAAGGGCGCCTTCAAGCTCGCGAATATTATTGGTGATGTTTTGGGCAATAAAACTCAAAGCCTCGATGGAAATGGCTAGGTTTTCGTCGGTCGCTTTTTTGCTTAAAATAGCCATTCTTGTCTCAAAATCAGCCTTAGAAACATCAGCAATCATACCACCCTCAAAGCGGGAGCGCAGGCGCTCTTCAAGGGTTGGAATAGCTTTTGGCGCTCTGTCACTGCTGAGTACAATTTGTCGATTCAGTTGATAGAGATAGTTAAAGATATGAAAAAACTCTTCCTGCGTCTTTTCTTTGCCAGAAAGAAATTGAACATCGTCAATAATTAAAAGGTCAATTTTTTGGTAATGTTCTTTGAATTCATTGATTTTTTGGGTGCGAATCGAGTCAATAAGCTCATTAGTAAAGCGCTCTGAAGTGATATACTTCACTTTTCTGGTTGGATCGTGCTTGAGGATTTCATTGCCAATAGATTGTAAAAGATGGGTTTTGCCCAAGCCCACCCCGCCATAAATGAAAAGTGGGTTATAGATCCGGCCAAGGTTTTGTGACACGGCATAACAAGCGGCGCGTGCCAACTCATTGCTCCCGCCAATAATAAAATTCTCGAAGGTATATTTGGGGTTTAGATTGTTTTCTTGGCTTATTTGAAAGGTTCTTTCAATAAATGGCTTGACGGGAACATGTTTTTTAGGAGGAATGATGGCGTCAATAGATTGTTCATTTTTATTGCCGTCCTGGCCAGTTTCTATGGCGCAGGCGACCTCTTTGATGTCACTTTGAATGTTTCGTAGCGCGCGTAAGATGTAAATATTGTATTTATTTTCCAACCATTCTTTAGCAAAACCATTTGGCACGCCGATAACCACCTTGCCATCAGTATTCGACTGAATTGAGGTATTTTTGAACCATGTGATGAAATTAGCTTTCGAGATTGAAAGCTCTATTTCCCCAAGTGCCGCTCGCCAAAGCTCTTCATTAGTCATAATTGGAAGCAAAATTAAGTATAAGATGTTTGTAAAATAAAGTATATCACGCAGAAAATCGAATGTCTAAGAAAAACGGGGATAAAGGTGTTGGTAACCTGTGGCTAACTTAATAAAAACCCCATATCTAATGTATATTATGAAACTAAAAATAATGCAAGTCCCTAAGTACAAGCGTAGAGACGCGATTAATCACGTCTCTACGCACAAACATTGACTTTAGTGTGGATAATTGGTAAACTCCTAAGTAGCAAATAAAGGATAATTTATAAATCATATAATACTATGAGCCAGACATATCAACCATCAAGCACTCGACGAAAAAACAGACACGGTTTTCGTAAGAGAAACGAAACTGCCACAGGGCAAGCTGTGCTTAAAAGACGCCGAACAAAGGGCAGAAAGCGACTAACTACGGTTTAATTGGCCTAAGTTTTTAGTCATGTTACCCTTTAAGAATCGTCTAACCAGAAAAAAGGATCACGAACAAGTTCAAAAACTTGGTAATTTTGTGTCTCTGGATAATATTGCTATCAAGTTTATGCCCAATGATTTGCGCGATGTTCGCGTGGGCATTGTGGTGGGCTTGAAATATTCTAAAAAGGCGGTTGAGAGAAACCTAGTCAAAAGAATGATTCGAGAAATTGTCCAAGCTGAATTGAAAAATATGGAAAAGGGCGTGGATATCGTGATTATGGCGAGAAAGCGCGAAGAAGAAAAAACTCGTAACATCAATTTCAAGAAAAATATCCAAGAAGCGTTGACTCGCGGACAATTATTAATAAAAACCAAAGAAAAGGCTTAAACAAAGCTTTGTAATAAAACAAAAAAATGGGAAATTTATTCGATATTGCTATTTATAATCCAATTTATAACCTACTGATTTTTATCTATAATATCGTGCCTGATTTTGGAGTTGCAATCATTTTGGTTACTGTTTTTATAAAATTCCTATTGATTCCCCTTAGCAAAAAGCAAATTGAGTCACAGAAAAAAATGCAGGAATTGCAACCAAAAATCAAGGAAATTCAAGCTAAATATAAAACTGACAAAGAAAAACAAAGTCGCGCGATGATGGAGCTGTACAAAGAAAGCAAATCCAATCCATTTTCCGGTTGTTTGCCAATGATAGTGCAGCTGGTGTTTCTAATCGCGATTTATCGCGTGTTATTTAATATTTCACAGGCTGGACTCGTTGTTAATAATGCTGATCTATATGCATTTATTCAAAATCCGGGGCAAATTAATAAGATATTTTTAGGGATGGTGGATCTTTCCTCTGCGATTAACTTTTCCAGCCTAACCTTGAGCAGCTTGCCACACATTATTCTAGTGATTTTGGCAGCTGGAGCGCAATTTGTGCAAACTAAAATGATGATGGCCAAGCAAGCAGTCAAACCCAGCAAGGCAGATGAAGCAGACTTTGCTCAAATAATGTCTAAACAAATGTTATTTCTTGGGCCGATCATGACACTGTTTATTGGAATCAAGTTTCCGGCCGGACTCGCGTTGTATTGGTTGGTTTCAACAGCGTTTATGATTATCCAACAGAAATACATGGAGAAAAAAGAGATGGCAGTTGTGGTTGCTAAATAGACCCTAAGATTAATCGCTAATTTTAAATACTATGGAGAATCAACAAGAACGAAGCTTAGAGGAGGTGGTGCGTGAAGTCGTGGAAGGCTTATTGCAAAAAATGGGATTTGCTTGTGAAATTGAAGTTGCTCGAGAAAAAGAGGAAGAAAAAGATGGTGAAACTAAAGAAGTGGTTGTGTGTAACATTAAAACTGAAGAATCAAACTTTTTGATTGGTCAATATGGCGTGAACTTGCAGTCCTTGCAACACATTGCGCGAGTTTTGGTGCGCAAGTGTATAGATGATCGAGCCAACTTCATTTTAGATGTAAACCACTACCGCAAAGAAAAGAACATTTCTATTGTAACGCTAGCTAAAAATGTGGCTGAGCAGGCCTTGAATGAAAAAAGAGCGATTGTGCTTCGCCCAATGTCACCGTATGAAAGAAGACTGGTACACATGGAGCTTTCAAAAAATTCAGCGGTTGTCACAGAAAGCATTGGTGAGGGCGAAGACCGCAAAGTTGTGGTCAAGCCTGCAGAAACAATATAAACTAATTTTGTAGTTTTTAATTTTGTAAGTTTCTAAGTTTTTTAGAAATTAGAAATTAGAAATTAGAAATTTTAAAACATGGTTATTGCTCGAAAAATAGCCTACAATGTTGTTGTCAGCACTGTTTCTAAGGTGTTTTCGACAATTCTTGCGCTGGTATCAATCGGTTTTATTACGCGGTATCTTGGCAAGGAAGGTTTTGGAAATTACGCCACTGTGTTGGCGTTTTTGTCTTTTTTTGCTGCTGTTTCTGATCTGGGTCTATATTACATCACCACTCGGGAGATTTCCCGCGCTGGCGCTGATGAAGAAAAAATTCTCGGCAACATCTTTTCTATTCGCCTGCTTTCCAGCTTAGCTATCTTTTTGATTTCGCCAATTGTGACACTATTCTTTGCTTACCCCAAAGAAGTCAACGAAGGCATCATCATTGTAGCTGCTTCTTTTCTATTCTCTTCTAGCTATCAAATTTTAAACGGTGTTTTTCAAAAGAATTTAGCGATGGACAAGGTGGCGGTGGGCGAGCTCATTGGCAAGATTGTACAGGTGGGGGTGGTTATTGCAGCGGTTAAATTGAATTTGGGATTTGCTTGGATAATCTCGTCGCTATTGTTTAATATGGTAGCTAGTTTCTTGATTGTTTTTGTGTGGGCCAAGAAATATGTACGTATCCACCTGCGTTTTGATTTTGACTATTGGAAAGTTTTTTTGAAAGAGTCTATACCAATGGGTGTGGCCACAATCATCACTTTCGCCTACTTTAAAATGGACACCATCCTTTTGTCAGTCATGAAAACCGGCGCTGATGTGGGAATTTATAATGCAGCTTACAAAGTTTTAGAAAATATTACTTTTTTTCCAGCTATGATTGCGGGACTAGTTATGCCAATCTTGGCGCACAGCATTTTTATTAATCGAGATCGTTTCGAAGAAATAGCTAACAAAACTTTTAAGGTTTTTGTGGTGCTGGTGGTGCCATTGGTAGTGGGAACCTTGTTTTTGGCAGATGATGTGATTCGGCTCATCGGTGGCGCAGGCTTTGTGGAGTCTGGGCAGGTTTTGCGTATTCTGGTGTTTGCGTTAGCGTTTATTTTCTTTGGCCAATTTTTCAACACCTTGCTCATCGTGGGCAATTTGCAAAAAAGACTAATGTGGACACTGGGCGTTGCAGCGATAATTAATATTGTCCTGAATTTAATTTTTATTCCTAAATTTTCCTATACTGCTGCCGCCTACATTTCCGTGGGCACAGAATTTGTGGTGGTGTTGCTAACAGCATATATGACTGTAAAAAAATTGAAGTATAGGCCATCCCTGGAAAAAACTCCCGCGATTGTTTTGGCGGGGGCTGTGATGGCAGTTCCACTTTTCGTCTTTAAGGGGTATAATTTCTTTATGCTAGCTATTGCAAGCTCAATAGTATATTTCGTAGCTCTGTGGCTTTTCAAGGCCATCGAAACTTCCGAAATAACCAGCCTAATTAGTAAAAAAGGCGTGCAGGAATATGACGAATTACCCTAAAGTTTTTGTAATAATCTTAAATTACAATGGCAAGGATGTTATAAAGAAATGTCTGACCAGTGTTTTTAAATTAGACTATCCGAATCTGGAGGTTGTTTTGGTAGACAATAATTCGGCTGACGGTTCTCTAGAGATGGCTAAAGCTGCTTTTTCTAAAATCAATTTTATAAAAAATGAGGAGAACCTGGGCTTTGGCGCAGGTAATAATATTGGAATTCGCTTCGCTTTGGAGCGCATGGCAGATTTTGTGTTGTTGTTGAACAATGATACGGAAGTTGATAAAGATTTTTTAACTAAACTCATAGAAGTGGCGCAAGCGGATGAAAAAATCGGCGTACTTAGCCCAGTTATTTTTGACGGCAATTCAAAGCAAATCTGGTTTGCAGGCGGTAAAATAGATTGGTTGCGGATGCGAACGAGACACCTACAAAAAGCCCAGACGGAAGATTATTATGATTCAGATTTTATAACCGGCTGCAGTATGCTGGTGCGGGCGGAAGTTTTCAAACAGATTGGTTTGTTAGACGAAGATTTTTTCTTGTATTGGGAGGATGCCGACTTCAGTGTGCGGGTCAAAAAAGCTGGTTTTAAAAATGTAGTTGTATCTGGCAGTTGGATTTATCACTTTGAAAAAAGTGAACAGGCCAAGAGCAATAAAATTTATTGGCTGGTTATTTCGGGCTTGATATTTTTTAAGAAAAACACCCCCTTTTGGTTGAAGCCTTGGATAAAAACATATGTAGCCAGTAGAAAAATTAAGAATTGGCTTGACGTTATGCTTAAAAAGCAGGAAATGGCTTTGACAGTACAAAAGGCCTACAAAGATTATCAGTCTTATGCAAAACTCAAATAAGCTATCCATCATCATCGTTAACTATCGTAGTGAGAAATATTTAGAAAAATGTTTGTCTTCGATTTATGGCGTGTGGGGAGAGAGCTTGGAGATAATCATTGTTAATAATGATGTAAACGAATCATTGGCGAAGATTGCAACGAGCTTTCCAGCCGTAAAAATTATTCAGCAAGGCAGTAACGTTGGTTTTGGAACAGCTCATAATGCTGGATCACGCCTAGCCGGCGGAAAATATTTGTTATTTCTAAATCCAGACATGGCAGTATTGGACAGTATGGAGAAGATTTTGGATAAATTTGAAGAGGATGACACAGTCGGCATAATTGGCGCCAGATTGGTGAAGCTAGATGGACAAAATCAAGCTTGGAGCGCTGGTTACGAAGCTAATATCTTGAGCATTATAAAAAATAAAATAAAACTTTCGGAACGGGAAATGGTTTGGAACAGCGCTCAGACCAAAGAAGTTGATTGGGTCAGTGGTGGCGCGATGTTTATCCGCAAAGAAATTTTTGATAAGGTATCTGGGTTTGATGAAAACTTTTTTATGTATTTTGAAGACATGGATCTTTGTAAAAGAGTGCGAGCTCTGGGCAAAAAAGTCATTTACTTCCCTAGTGTTCGCATAGAACACGTAGAAGGCGGTAGCAGAGAAAACAAAAACAAACAAAAAAAGAGCTATTATGCTTCGCAGGATTATTATTTCAGCAAGCATTTTGGGTCAACTCAGGCAACACTTGTGAAATTATTGAGAAAAATTTTTGTTTAATAAAAAACGAACATGTTTAATGTTTTTCTATTGCTAGTCGGTTATTTGCCTTTTCAATTAGCGCTGAATCCAACGACAGGTATTGATTTGGCGTCTATCCGGGTTTTTATTCTGTTTTTATTTTTTGGGTGGCTGGCGCAAGGACTAAAAAAGAAAAACATCCGATTAAACAATAATCTACAAACCTGGCTCGTGGCGTCTTTTCTGTTTCTGAATTTATTCTCTGCATTGGTAGCGAAAAATTCGGATTGGTCAATGCGGAAACTGTTGTTTTTGTTTTCCATTTTTCCGATTTATTTCGTAGCCAGTCAATTAATTACGAATAAGGAGCGATTATATAGGGCTGTTAAGACAATAGTCGCCAGTGCGGCAGTGGTTGCTGGCGTCGGAATTGTGCAATTTTTACTGCAATTTATAATTGGCTGGAAGTCCACCTATACTTTTTGGGCTAAATTTGTAATTATGCCCTTTTTGGGGAGTAGCTTCGGTGAAGCAGTCTTGAAAAATCCGAGTTGGTTGGTAAATATTGGTGGCAAAACCTATTTGCGCGCCACTTCGCTTTTCCCTGATCCACATATGCTAGCTTTTTATTTGGGCTTGGCATTGCCACTCGCCTTTTGGTTTATGCTGCACACAGACAAAAGAAAAAAACTAGCTATATTTGGATGCGGGTTGATTTTATTGGCGGATTTGTTAACCTTTTCTCGTGGCGGGTATGTGGGCATATTTTCTGGTTTGGTTTTTGTGGGGATATTTTTCTGGAAAAAAACAGAACGGAAATATAAAGTTGTAACAAGCATTGTTTTACTGATGGGCTTATCGATTTTGTTAGTTCCATCGCCAATTTCACAAAGATTTCTTTCCAGTTTTGATTTGCAAGAAGGCTCAAATCAGGGTCGAATGGCTATGTGGGGAAAAGCCATGGAGGTGACGCTGGAGCACCCGTTGCTAGGCGTGGGGATTGGCAATTATCCGCTAGAAGTGAATCCCGTGGCAACGTATCGCGATCCAATTTATGCCCACAATACTTATTTAGATGTTGCCGCGGAAACTGGCCTCATAAATATGCTTGTGTGGATTGGAATTTTGCTGGTGACGGGGTTGGGTTTTTTGCAAAAATCTAAGCAAGAAAACCTTTTCTTTTTCAGTGCAATTAGTTTGGTTATTTTTTCGGCGCATTCTTTGGTTGAAACCGCCATCTATTCGCCAGTAGTGCTAACTTTGTTTTTGATTATTTTAAGCCTGTATAATTTTCCCATCGTAGAGACGAAACAAAATGAAAAAGTTATTTAACCTAGAAAATTTTATATTTATCACTATAATTTTCCTGCCACTGTATCTAGTAAAGGTAGTTATTTTGGGTGTGCCAAGCAATCTTTTTGAGTTGATAGTAGTGTTTGCGATATTAGCGTTCGCTATGGCATCTGTGGGCTCAAAAATTGAGCTACAAGACTATAAAAAGTATTTTATACCCATAGTGCTGATAATCTCTGGATTGCTCATTTCAACCATCTACAATGACGCCTACCGCGTCGGATTTGGCATAATAAAGAGCTGGTTTGTGGTTCCAATCATCTTTGCTTTCGTGGCCGTGAAGACCTTGGGCAAGGCAAAAAAAGAAACTGTCTTGAATGTCATATATCTGTCAGCTCTGGGGGTGGCGTGTGTTTCTCTGGCCTATTTTTTTCTAGGTTTAGTAACTTTTGATGGTCGCCTACAAGCCTTTTTCAACTCACCGAATTATTTGGCGATGTTTTTGACACCAGCGATTGTGATTGGCGTGGCTAAGCTGGCTGAAAATAAAAAATTGTATGGCACTTCCTTACTAATTATGCTTATTTCGCTGTATTTAACATTTTCATATGCTGCTTGGTTGGCATTATTTAGCTCATTGGTAATTCTATTTTTAAAAAAAGAAGTAGAGACGAGGCACGGCCTCGTCTCTACGAAGATTTCAAAAAAACTTTTTTGGGTAGCGTTTTTTGGTTTATCGATTATTTTTTTACAGATTGGCTCTGATAAAATGCAAAACCTAACGCATGTAGATAGCAGGTCATCATTAGCATCGCGCGCGATGATTTGGCGCTCAGCTGGCAAGATGATTGCGGACAATCCAATTGTCGGCATCGGTCCAGGTAATTTTCAAAACAAATATTTGGCATATCAACAATATTTCCCACCCTATTTGGAGTGGGCCGTGCCACAGCCACATAATATTTTCTTAGCTTTTTGGTTGCAAGCAGGGATTTTGGGATTAGTAGGTTTTATATATCTGATGTCTGTGTGGTTTATTGATGTATTTAGAAAAAAAGATGACGTAAGTATTGTTTGCATGGCAATTATGACGGGCATTATAATCCACGGACTATTTGACACGACATATTTTAAAAATGATTTAGCCGTTATTTTCTGGCTAATCTTTTTCCTTGGTATAAAAAATCGTAATAGCTAATTGACAATGGTGCTATTTATAGATATATTCAAGTTTGCTTCTTAACAATTCAACAATTAAAAAAAGGGAGGTGAAAAGCATGACGAACTAGAAATAGCGAAAAATAAGGAGTATCAAGTTAATAATCTAAAATCAAGAGGAGAAGGCAATGAGAAAAGCATTTTCGGTATTAATGCTTATCAGTATGTATTTTCTGTCCATGATTTCTGATGTCTCTGCATATTCGTATCTGCAGAACTTCGATGCCCTTTCGGTCGGATCTCTTTCCGGACAATTGGCCGAGATTCAAGCAACTGGTAACCCAATCATATCCGAAAATGCATCTTATACGCCAGGAAATGCTCTGCGGCTGTATAAAAACAATTCTGATTTTAATTTCAATTCAACTGCACGATTGTATTTTGGGAACGGAAATTTCTATTCCCCCTTTACTTCTGCAGACGACACGATATCTTTCTGGTATTATCCGTCATATATCCGATATCAAACAAATACCTGTAATTTGCTGAGCATGGTCGGTTTGTATGGCCAAACTTCTGATTTGAAAATTATGGGAGTTCGCGCCACCTCGACCAATAACGGAACCTTTTATCTTGATTCTAGTAATTGTACCAAGGGAACTGCTATCGGCAATGTGTCTGCTGGCAATTGGTACTTCATAGAGGTAAAATTCGATTTTACCAATCACAACTACAAAGCTCGGATTAATGGTGGCGATTGGTCTGTGCCTCTGCCTATTAGCTCTATTGTAAATCATATCTATTCATTAACATTTCAAACTGCCGGCACAGCCGTCATTAGTTCTGATTATTATGTTGATAATCTGATTGTGGGGCCCCTTGGCACGGCCTTCCCTGATCCACAATTGACTATTGTTCGTAATCCAGCAGAAGGCGGTGGCGTGTCGGATTATCCGGCTGGTGAGAACATTTATTGCGGAATTGATAATTATGAAATTTGCCAGGCCTCATTTGAATTAAACACGGAGGTCACCCTTGATGCCTATCCCAATGCTGACTGGGCTTTCGCTTACTGGGATGATGGAACTACATGTCTCTATGACAACCCGTTGACAGTGACCATGGACAGCGCAAAGACGCTGACGACAAAGTTCTTTAAGACATTTACGAATAGAGTCGGAAACTTCCAAGCCAGTGTAGGATCCACAATAGACACTGGTCAGTGTGTTCCGTATGTTCGCTACGAAACTGATGTTCCGATATATGGAGATGCCTACACATGGTATGGGCAAGCAGTTTCTGCAAATTACGCAACAAGTGCAACCGTTCCCAGGGTTGGATCCATCATCGTGTTTGCCATTCAAAGCGGCATGACTTACGGGCATGTTGGAATCGTAACCTCAATTAATGGGAGCAGTTTGGGCATACGAAGCCAAAATTGGAATAATGATGAAAAAGTAAGTGACGACACTATCGATGTAAGTGGCTACACAATTATTGGGTATATCTACTATACGCCATAGAAATCCAAGAAACATCTCTTGAACAGAAGGGTAGGACTAGCAACTAGTCCTACCCTTTTAATTTGAAAAACTCAGATGATGGTAGCTAGATAGTATTAAAGAATTGTTTTTGCCTGCTTATTTTGCTCATCGTAACACTTATTTATTATTTTAGATGGAAAATTAAATGGCTCAATAATGTCACAATTTGGAATGTCTTGTCCATTAAATACAACTTTCCAATTTCCATTTTTTCTTACTGCCAAAAAATAGGGCGCACTAATATTTTTTGATCCCCCAACTAGCATTGTCCCATTAAAATAACCCTTGGCGCTTTTGTTAATGCGAACATATAAGTTATTATTTAAGTAATAAGTTGAATGCGTAGGATCATTTTTTATATAAGAAATAAATGCTTGCACAAGTTCCTTTTTGTCTGTTTTTATAAATCCATCCTTATAAAACAACGCAGGATTTGGAGTATCAACTAAAACATTTTTTTCATCGTCCCAACAATCAGGCGTCATATCAGCTGGAAAATTGTATTTTTTGAAATTTTGACATATTCCGTTGTAGCCCGCATAGCTGATACTTGTTAACGTCCATATGTCATTAAGCCCTGCTGCAAACCAAATTCCTTTTGCTGCATTATGGTATTTGTTTGACTGATTATTGTCATAAGCAAATTCTCCAAAAGCATGGCTTCCATTATTTTTTTCAACGGTTGTGGTTACGCTATAATTTTTAACCTTCCACTCCGGAAATTTTTTGAAAATAGCTTGTCTTATTATTCCCTCCAAGCTCACGCCAGGTTGCATTGTAACTGTTGGAAACTCTTCTCCTTCAAAACTATTCTGAACGCCTTGATTTTTTTGTTGCACATTATTCACCATCTGACTTTGTTGCGTTTGTTCAGATTTCCCATTTTCATAAATCCACATCAATGATACTGCCGTTATCGCAAATATAACAATAATTGCAACGCCTAATTTGGTATCGACTTTTTGATTTTTCATTTTTATATTTTGATTTGTTGATTATTTTTATATTATGCCAAACAATGCAAAAATTGTAAACGGAGGGAAGCATTCTAAAAATGATGAACCTTAATAAATATTTATGGCAGGCGAGAGATTTAGAAAAGAATTATTGAATTATTTGCCTTGCAATGTTATGCGGTAGAGTTTGCCGTCGATTTTGTTTACGAAAAACAAGATACTTTCATCCGGACTGAGGAATAGGTTAGTGGCATCATAAGTTTGAGTTATTTTGTCCAAATCAACCAGGCGAGTTTTTTCACCAGTGGTGGTGTTGACCATCCAAAAAGTGTCACTGGTAGTAATTTTGTTGTCATTGTAATCATTAGGCATCGTAGCTCCCTCCGGAATTGAGCTAGGTAGGGCATAATAAATATTCTTATTGCCCTTGGACCATGCACACTTGGAAACTAAAGTTGGGATGCCAAGGGTTTTGTATTCTCCACCAAAACTATTCATAACTCCCAATTGCAGTTTTGATCCGCCAGCTGTTTCCACGCTACTTTCTAAAAGCATATTGCCATCATCGCTCCAAAGATAGTCAGCGCCAAATTTTTCACTGGCAAGCGTTTTTAGTTCGCCGCCAAAGACTGGCACAGTTTGCAGAAGAGTTTTGTTAAATGAATCAGCTTTGCTCCAGAAAGAAATCAGACCAGTCTTGGGAATAGCGGCAATGGCAATGTCTTTCATCGAAAGATCAATTATTTTTTTCCAATTGGCGCCATCTGGGTCAGCGACATTCAGAGTTCTTTCTTTGGTTTTAGCATCAAAATATTTATAGATTATTTTGTTGTTATTTTGCCAGACAACTGAATCTAAATTATCTTTCAATTGCACGCCTTTGTTTTGAGCATAGTCGTAGGAAAAGAATTTGGATGACAGACTGTTGATTGGAAAACCAGAAATAACACGCGACTTGTCGGGTGACCAATTGATACTGGACAAGTTGACGAGTTCTTTGCCGGAAATTGTTTTTTTGGCTTCGCTAAGGATGTCAATTTCAAAAGCTTTGCCCGTGGTTTTAGAATAATATCTGACAGCATCGCCATTAATAGAAAGTGTTGGCGACAAAACGGCCTCATCAACTAGGACTGCGATTTGGGCAGCTTTTTTGGCAAGTATATCTGGCGCTATTGCCTCAATAGCATCTGACGGAACATTGGAATTTGAAATGGGGGTCTTTTTGAAGGAAAGAATGTACACGCCCCAAAGAAGTAGAACCACAACAAGAGCAATTGAGGAAATTAGAAAAATTTTTTTAGGCAAAGACATAAAATATTAAAATAAAAAAGTTAGACATACTTAGTTGTGACAAGCATAACAGATATCCCAATGATCTTCTTCTACTGCATAAATATTGCCCGACGTATCTTTGTACATAGCTGCTCCGTCGGAGCGAGTTCCTGCAGGTGTATAATTATTTTTAACATAAGAAGTCAAGCTGCTATTTAATCCCAAGTCAGCTTTGTAGCCATTGGCATGATTATAGATAGTGGTAGATGCATGGCCGTCTTCTGAGCCACCAGTTAGAGTGAGATTGCAATTGCAAGCCGTTTTTAAATTGGCAAGGCCGTTTATAGTTGACTCACGCAAGCCGGCAGTGCTAGTACAACCAGTTCCTTGTCCCACAGGGCAAGAATTAGGCCTATTAACACTAATGCCAGCCCCTGCTAGACGTTGTCTGACATCTGCCTCAATCCCAGTTGGCATCACAGGTTGCTTAGCTGGCACCGTTGTTGTCGGCGCTGAACTGGAAATAATATTCCCTCTATTCAAGCGCACTAAATTCGGATTGATTTCATATAATAGGAGAAAAGAAACTAACGCTAAAATCAAACCCACAATGGCATCAGTAATCACCCCCTTAGCCTTTTCCGCGCTAACCACATTGGCCGCTGACATAATATACATATAACCGCCGATAGTTATCATGAGCAAGGCCGAAACTCCCACTGCCCAAATCCCAAACTTGTAAACACCGGCAATATAAGTATAGAAATTGCTACCTGTATCAACACCCGGGATTTGCTCCATCGGCACATAGGAAAGATTAAGAGCCGCCAAGGTTATGGTTGGGAAGAGTGATGGGATAAACAATAATAAAAACTTTTTCAAAGTAGGTATTATATAAAAATATTTATTAAATTTAAAATTGACTAGATAGCGCACAAAGCAATATCGCAAGCGTAGTCTTTAACGGTGCACATATTAGTTTTGGGGTCCGGGCCAGGATTTATGGGACAAGCCCATTTTGGAATATTGTCGGCCTTACAATCAACACTAAGTGAGTTTGGGTTTGAGTTGTCGGCACAACAATTATAAGAAGCGGCAGCCATTTCAACTGCAGTTACGCTTGGATAGTTAAATTGTTTGATTGAATTTAATTTAGCTTCAAATGTTGCCACTCCAGCCTTGATGTTTGTCTCTGGATCGAACAAATTGCCAAATCGTGTGTCGCTAGAACATGACCCAGATGGCATGACTTGCATAAGTCCGCAGGCGCCAACAGGGCTAACTGAACTTGGGTCGCCCGTGGATTCATGGCAAATAATGGATCTAATTAGTTTCGCAGGTACGGAAGCTGTTTGATATTTATTTATAAGCGCCTCATATTGTCCAAGATTGGTGCAGGTCTTCTCGCAACTGCCAGTGCAAATATCAGCCAAGTTTGAAGCTGCGTTAGTACACGGCGGACTTTTTTGTCCAACTGGAACTGGAGCCGGCACTGTCGTCGTCGGTGCTGAACTGGAAATAATATTCCCTCTATTCAAGCGCACTAAATTCGGATTGATTTCATATAACAAGAGAAAAGAAACTAACGCTAAAATCAAACCCACAATGGCATCAGTAATCACCCCCTTGGCCTTTTCCGCGCTAACCACATTGGCCGCTGACATAATATACATATAACCGCCGATAGTTATCATGAGTAAGGCTGAAATCCCCACTGCCCAAATCCCAAACTTGTAAACGCCGGCAATGTAAGTATAGAAATTGCTACCCGTATCAACACCCGGGATTTGCTCCATCGGCACATAGGAAAGATTAAGAGCCGCCAAGGTTATGGTTGGGAAGAGTAATAAAATAAAGATAGCAATGGATAGAAATTTTTTCTGATTCACTTTTTGTTTTTTGTTTATGGCGTCGGCCTATTTTATTTTACACCCGATTTTGTTTTGGGAAAAGTGAAAACATTGTGCGAACAAGAAATAGTATCAACCCCATAGTCAATATGACTCGGAAAAGGAAATTGATATAGCTTGGGATGGCCGAGAATAAGCTCGCCATAATTTTTTGTTGTGGCGTTCTAGCTTTCCCAATAACTCGGGAACCGCTAAGCGTATCAGTCATTTGAATTTCTATAGATTGAGAGACATTTTTTTCATAGAAGGCTGTTTGCGGAACCTCCCAGGTAGCATTCAGCGCTCGTTTGACTAGATTTGTTTGAGTATAAAGTGAACCAAAGGTAATGTTATATTTCTCGCCTGTTGGTTTTTCGGCGACAAATACAAGCGTACCATCATCCTTGATTTCAGTTATGCCAAGATCAGCCATATTAGCAGGCGTCACTGGCACGCCATCGAAAAACCAAGTCTTGTTTTCATAGCCAGAATTTGCTATGGGTTCACCATTAAGAAACCAAGCTTCATTTTTATGGAAAAGCGGATTGAGGGTTGGTTTGATTTCAATAGTTTCTCCTGTTAGAGCTTCAAATAAATTATCACTAAGATCTGGCCACATATTTTCATTTACACCGTCTTTTTCATGATCAGGGTTTGCATTGATAGGATCAACATAGAAGCCAAGAAGCGTTGGGGCGCAAGTGCTAAGGTTAACGGATTTAAGAGCTATGGCTGGATCAGTGACTTTGAAGTTCTTGATTAAACTGGTTTTTTCACCTGTCACTGTGTTGGCAACATTAAGAGACAGGGTGTGCGGGGTGTTTCTTTCGGCAAGAATTGGGAAATAGGCTATATTTTTGTCAGTTTCTGCAATCGGTTTATTATCAAATGACCAGAGAAACTCATAATCCTTTAGTTTGTCTGGTTCCACAATAAACTTAGCCCCCATTATTTCATTTTTTGCCACAGGACAAGTGATGGCATCAAGATTATTTTCATCTGGAGCTGTCACACATCGCTCGGTTGTTGTGTCTAGGCTGACAGCTAGAGTGTCTGACACAGTTGTTGAAAAAATTTGGAGGGAGTTAGCGGACATTTGAATAGGGATAATAACAGTTCCGACACCTTCCTTCTTTTTTGCACCGACGCCATCAACTGCTTTCAGCACAACTTTAGCATAAAAAAGATTGGGGTTTTCACTGGCTATTGCTTTAGCCTCACGTAAAAATTGTTCTGTAAAATTCAATTTCATTTGAAGACTATCTAGGCCAATGCCGGATAATTTTTTAACACCAGTTTCAGGTAGTGTGAGTAAATGCCAATCTTTGTCGGTGGCTGCAATATCAGAGCTGAGATAAATTTGCCAAGCATAATTCAGAAAGTCCTTATTGCCCTCGCTAACTATAGATGAGTTTATGTTGAGTTGATCTGCATTATCACCGATTGAATTTACTGGTGCGTTAGGAAAATAGGAAAGATTAATTTCCATTTTTTGAGCAGCAGCTCCTTCACTTGGCTCAAGAATATTAGCCATTAGACAATCATTTATGCTCTGCACACCCTTGCTTGCTGTGAAAATTTTGCCTGTTTGCGTAGCTGCAGACAAGGCTGGGTTATCAGCCAGTTCTTGTGTTGTGTAGGTTGCATATGTCCCATCGCTTTTTTTGTAACCGATTAACTCTGGGTGTTCTGTTTTGTTCACAGTTTCATATGAATCGGATAAATATGTGTATCCAGAACCGTCAAGACTTTCGGCGAATACCTTAGTTTTATCTTCCTTGTAATGTTTTGTTTGGGTGGAAACGGTGATTGTCACTATTTCGGCTGGGCCAGTCCCATGATCAGCAATAACATAAGGTCCATCTGAATATGTCTTAGTGTAAACAGTTTCATTAACAGATTTATAATAAACATTAACATAAGTCGCCTCATGAGTTATTGGGTCTAATTTCGGCAAACCAGTAGCGCTGTCCAGTATCGGAGTAGTTTCTAATGGGCTGGTTAAATGGTATGTTGGATCCTCAGTCACAACAGAAGGCGCTTCTTCTCGTTTGGTTTTTTCGGGATCAGCTGTACACATATTTTTTGGCAATGCCCACATGGTCATATAGGAAGAGTCTTGGTAACCAGTAGCTTCCACAGAAATACCTTCAACCACCACACCGACCTTATCGCCTGTGGCATAATTCCAATTGAAAGTGAATTTTCCGAGTCCAGCCACAGCGGCTTCATCTACTGTGCCGCTACCTGCCGTGTCTTTGGAAGCTGGATTGGTGCGCCAAAACTCTTCTTCTTTCAGGGAAAATCGATTATCACCTCCAGCCGTGGTTTCCCCAGGAGCATTGGGAAAAAGATGTTCACAACTTGGAAACTCATATTCATTGCCACTAGAAAAATTGTGCAAATAGCAGTGTTCATTCTTTGATGGCGTGCTTCTTTGATCATCGCCTCCAATGACGGCTTTATAGCTATCATCATCCCCAGTTTTATTTTTATATTGATTGTCCAAGGTGCAATAAGCTGGTTTTTGATCAGCGCTTACGGAGGCGTCTTTACAAAGAGGCGCGTCTTTACCTAGGGCTTGTTGCCAGTCAAAACCGCCATTAGCAATAAGTCTCATAGCCTCAATTTTGTAATCTTCAACATCGATTCTTTTGTCATTATTCCAGTCTGTATTGCCATCTTTAGTTTTGTGGCCTTCACTGTCAGTTGCATCTGGTTTGCCAGTGTTATGTTGCAGATACCAAGTATAATATTGCACATTGGGGTCATTCATAAAATAAGTGGCAATAGCACTGGCCGTGACTTTTTCTCCCGGAGTTGGATTTGTAGGCGTAAATGTTATGGCGACCTGAGGCGGTTCTTTTTTCTGACGAGCGGTATTCATCATCTGAACTGTGTTTTTCGTTTCAGTTGAGCTTGCGCCAGATTCTTCTTTTACGGCAGCCATAAGTTTGTCGCGCACGGCATTGCCAACTTCGTCACCAGTGATATTGGTCTCGGCCAAGGCATATGGCAGACTCATTGAGAAAAGTATGTTGAAAATTAAAACAAAGACAAAAAGTTTTTTTATAAAATGCATAGAAATGAATTATTTAAAAATATGAATTATATAGGCATCTAAAAAGGTCATAAAAATCAAACTCATTAAAAATGAATATACAAATGAGCGACTTTTGTAAGTTGCGATTCCACCAGTAAAGGCCAGGATAATGGTTGGAGCCAGATGCCAGTCAAGAGAGCCTGTAGAGAGTGTAAATAAAACAAAAACCAGAGCCTGAATAATCGCTGAGGCCAGACTGAATTTTTTGGCGAGAGTGAAGAGGACAAATCCTTTGAAGAAAAAGTCATTGATAAATAAAAGCAAAGCCACTAGTACAAGTTCATTTAAAAGAAAGGCCCAGAAGTAGGTGCCTAGATAGGCCGGAATGGTATACTTGTTGGCAAAATCAAAGAATTGAAACAAGATAGAGACACTTAGAACGGAGACGACTAGCATCATTGCCGCCCAAACCAAGCCAAGTCTGGGATTTTGCAAATTGAGACCAAAATCACGCAAGTCTTTTTTGAGCACAAGTTTGATGTAGAGTGCAGGCAAGATAAACAAGAAAAGCAGATATTTACTGAAGTCTTGCAAAACCCCTTGCACTGGGAAAAAAACAAGCAGTATTATGCAAATCAAAACAACCACAGAACTAATGATTTCTGTCTTCCAGTCAGAGAGGAATTGTGTAGTGGTATTGCTTTGCATATATTTTGTTGGTGCAAAAGGAGCTAAGCTCCTGAAAAGTTATGGCCTGGCTGGAGCTTAGCTCCCAATAATTAAGCGACTTGTTGTGCAGTTGTAGTTGTATATTCTGAATCCGGATTTGGTTTTCGAGTTTGATTTTGCTGAGCCAATTCTTGCGCCTCTTCTCTTGCTTTGTCAGCAGCTACTTTTCTTTCAACGAGGGTTAGCCAGATAATGATAATAACTGCGAGCGTTTCTAGTGGTAGTACGTCAATGCCAGGAATAAATTCTATGATAGTTGTTCCAGCTAAAACTGAGATTTTCTTTGCAATTTTGCGTCCAACCTTGGAATTGCCGGATGCGCTGGTAATAAACATTGCAACAGCAATCACAATTGATGCCATGCCAGTTGATACAAATATTAATACAACGCCAAGTCCTCCCAATGCAATTAGTGCTGTATCAACTAAATCAAGAATGTCCTTTAGTGCGGCAGCTGCCAAGGCAAGCCCAAATACCCAATCAGTTATAAGTTCAAGATGGGTCATGAGGGACCCGATGTTTTTAGCTGCATCAATGTTTTTCTTAGCATTTTGCAATGAATTTTTCAATGATCCAGCGCGGGAAGCGCTTAGGTTATCTTTGTTTTGATGTTCTGTTTGTTCGCTCATAATTTTCACTTAGCGTTTTGGACACTGGGTGTCTTGAATTCTTAATGCCACTTGGACACCCAGTGTCCAAGTGATAGTTCTGACTATTCTTCATCCTCGAAATCTTTTTTAGCCTGTTCTATTTCCAATAACTGCGACGGGTCAGTGGTGATGATCTGATCTTCGCTATAGGACGCCACCACTTTGATGGCCACATGCTTGGTGCCAGCGAAGAAGATGCCTTCTCCCACATTGCTTTCCAGTAACAAGAATTTTTCCTGATCAGTTAGATAGAATGTGTCAGCAATCACATCAATCGCGGCGGGAGATTGTTTTAGAAGAAGCTGAATTGATGAGTTGGTCACAATTGGCTTGCCATAGCGCGAGGATAGAAAATCATTCACATCCTGCGTAATGGTGGTAAGTCCAGTATAATATTTTCTGCATCTTTTCGCAATTCCAAAAAGGAAAGATGCGGCGTCGTCTGATTTCATCATCACCCAAGCTTCATCTACCAAAACCATTCGCTTTTTGACATTGGTGCGCATTTCATTCCAAATAAATTGCAAAACGATATACATAGCAATAGGTCGCAATTCATCTTCCATATCGCGAATATTGAAGACCACTAGCTTGTTGTCAGCCTTGATGTTGGTGGTGTTGTTGAGAAATCCAGCAAAAATTCCTTCCGTATATTTTTCTAGGCGAATAGCCAAGTCCTCACTGCCATCCATGTTGCGCAAAACATTGTAGAGGTCTGACATAGTTGGATAGGATTCTTTGGGCAATTCATTGAAATTGGTTTGGCCGGTGATGTCGCGAATTGCATAAGTTTCGTGTACGGCTCTGTCCAAAATTGAATCTTCCTCTGGAGTGATATTTCCCAGCATCAAATGCAAAAGTCCAAGCAGTCCGGCAATGTTGTTGCGCAAAATGTCTTCCGGATCTTCATCTTCGGCAATTTTTGGCAAATCAAAGGGATTCAAATGATTGGTTGAATTCAGGGAAATCTTGATGAAAGCTCCGCCAACTGTGTCACACAGATGCTTATATTCATTTTCTGGGTCAATGATGATGACATCGGTGCCAACCATCAAAGAGCGCAAAACTTCCAATTTAACAGTATAACTTTTGCCACCTCCGGATTTGGCGAAAACCACCATATTGGCATTTTCCATTTTGAAGCGGTCAAAAAGAACCAAGCTATTATTATGTCGGTTGATGCCATAAAGAATGCCTTCATCATTGGAAAGGCTGGATGAAACAAAAGGAAATGTTGTAGAAAGCGGGGCAGAATTCATGTTGGTTCCAATATTCAACTCATCATTGGCCAGTGGAATAGTTGAATTGAAGCCTTGTTCCGTTTTGAAGATAGACGGCTTGATATAAACCAATTGTGCTTCCAGAATTGATTCGATAGCGCGCGTAGTCTTGTCCAATTCTTTTTCATCTTGGCCATAGATAGTTATGTATAATCCAAAACGGAAAAACTTTTCTGTGCCTTGTTGCAGTTTGTCGCGCAACTCATCAATGTCTTGCATAGCGGTTTCCAAGGATGGATCGCGAATCATTCCATTTTCTTGCTCAATGTGGAGCTGGGATTGCACTTGGGTCGCGCTTTTTCGGAGTGTTTTCAAGATATCCACGGTTTCAATCGGGTGCACGAACATGGAAATGTCGATGGACATATCAATGTTGATGATGGGTGAAAACCAATTGCTGTTCAAAAATCTAGGATAAGAGATGACAAAAATTGTGCGCGCCAAAGTCTCGCCCAATTGGATGGACTTGGGCAAAATCTTAATAGCGGCTGGCGCCAAAAGATCTTGCAATTTGGCCACACCCTCTTGATAGAATTTTTCTGACTCAATCACATCATCAAGAATCACCGCTTTTTTCGGTTGAGTTGAGGGATCTTTTTTGCTTAGGAAATCAAACATAATTGTCAGAACCACTGATTATCACATGAAAACACTGATTTCACATGATTGTGGATTATTTTTTATTTTAAATTTTTTCAGGTGGCGTCATGTGTACTCAGGTGTTAATCAGTGGTTCTGATTTATTTCAATTCTAGTTCTTCAATATTCCCAATCTTTGTATCATTAAAAATATTCGGGTTGTAGGAGTTGTACATCAATTCGATCAATTCTTGAGTTTTGAGGGGTGTCATGCGAGCGCCAATGCCAGATAGTGAGGCGGAAATGTGGTCAACTCTTTGAAAGAGCTGGTTTTTGTAAGTTTCAAAGTCCTCTCTTTTGTGCGTGATGTCCTTTTTAGCACTGCTGAAAAGATTGCCCAAAAAACTGCGGTCTTGATTTTCAACTGGAGCAAATGGCACAATCACATAAAAACTTTTGTCCATAATGTTGGACACAGAAACTAATTGGCGGATGAAATTTTTGTATTCATAAATCTGCAAACGCAAAAGCTCGCTGTCCTGCTCTTTTTCTTTTTTCTCGACATATTCAATATACTTATCAATATTCATTCGGCGCGAGCTGATCAAAATTTGAATCGGAAAGTCCAAGGAATTCAAGAAATTTTGATACTGATTGATGATAGCTTCTTGTTCGTCGGATGATTTCAAATCAAAGTTGATGGCTGACACGGCTAAAACTGCTCGCAAGGCGCCACTTTTTAGCACAATTACATCTTCCTTGATTTCAGCCACATCCAAAAACTGCTGACTGGGATTAGTCGTGGTTTGTTTGGTTATCTTGGGTGAATTTAGTGTTTCCATTATCTTTTATTTATTTCTAATAATTTGGAAATATCTTCAATTTTCTGTCTGGAAATTTCTTTTTTTGGAACAATGGCGGCAGCGGCAGCTTTTTTCTGCGCGGCTGTTTTTGGCTTGGCGGGCCTGGAAAAGGCTTTTATGTCAGCCACTCTTCTCCAGACATACATTTTGGGTTTGGTGAAAAATGAGACCGCCGACAAAAGAAACAGTATGAATGGTTGGCCGTGTGGCTTGAAAAAAGCCAGCGCACCAAAAATCATAGTCAAGATGACGGCAACGATAATAAACAAGGACATATCAAGGATGCTCCAAGCCACCAACAAAATCACGCCTTCCGCTCCCAACCAGCCCAATTGCTTGGCGGTCAACGGCCCGACGATCTTATCCTCTATGTCAATAAATTGTGGGACGTTGAACATGCCCATACTTTTTTTAAAATCACAAATTACAAAATACAAATAACAAACAAATTTCAAATTTCAAAATTAGAAAAAACTATTGTTCTCGTAGATTTACTACATTCTTTCCTAGTGCTCTAGGGTCTGGTCTATTTTCAGCGGGTTGTGGTCTGGTCTGAGTTGCTGGCGTAATTCGGTATGGTTGATCTTGTGGCATGTCTTTTCTTTCATAAGCCAATTTCTGTGGTGAGGAAAAACTAATTTTATTAACCGGAGCATCAGTCAGGGTCGGTTTAGTCATTTGGTCATTCGTCATTGGTGCTTGATTCGAAATTCGAAATTCTGAATTTGAAATTTGTCTATCTTGCTTAGGTTCTTCAACCGAACTAGTAACACTAAATATAATTTTCTTCGAAACCTTATCCACCGTGACCACGCTTTTCTCATCAAACGCTTTCAAAATATATGACAAATTTTCTCGATCACTTGAGCTCAAGCCCTGCGCATTTTTGCTGTGGAACAGATAATTGCTACGAACCATGGGGCTATGTGTTTCTTGACCAAGAGTGTGAGTATAATCAGCCAGCCAATTTTTGATTGATGGTCTAACTGGTTCTGGAAAGCTCATGATCTTAATGCGGTTGGAAGTTATGACTTGTTCACCCAGTTCGGGAAATTGTTTCATGGCATCAGCAAGTGACGCTTGCATCAAATCGGCTAGTGCTGTAGTTGGTTGGAATTTTTCTGGACGTGTGTTTATGCTGGATGGATTGGCACTGATGTATATTGGGAAACGCAAAATTTGCATAACCGTATCAGTTAATCCGGAAATAGTTACGGATAATAAATAATCATACATACGGAAAATACGCATCAATCTTCGCTGATTAATTTTATCTAATTTTTGTGTTTCACTATCAGTTGAAACAAATTGAAAAAATGTATCAGAAGTGCGCTCAATATTATTATATGTTTTACGATAGCGATCAATCCATTGATTCACAGAAGCTGGTCCAACCATTTGTTCATTTGACCTGGCAGCAAGATTTAATGCTTTACGAAGATTTTCTCTAGCTGGGTAGGGAAGAAAAACAAATCTCGTGATCATCTCACCTTCTAAAAAAGTTTCATCTTCCAATGCTTCTAACAGATTGTTTTTTAGCACAGCAATGCATTCCTCATTCGGGATATCTGCAAATTTTTTTATTTTTTCTTGAAATGAAAGTAAGGGCATATTTATGAAAGATTAAATTTTAGTTCTCTTTTTATGTTTTTGGTTTTGGCTTTGCTAAGTTTTCCGATGTTGTTATAAAACTATCAATATTCTCCGCTTGTTCTGGGAATTTCTTTTTGAGTTCTTTGAGTTTTGCCGTAATAACTGGGTCGTTAGAAGGTGCCCTGAAGTCAGTGCGGGATCTCTTAAGTTGTTCAATTACAGCTGGATTAACCATTTGACTAAAAAACATTTCGCCCAGTTCGGTAAGTCCTTCTAACTCCATCTTTTTTGTTTCAGCATTCCACTTGCGTTTGTAGATTGCGTCAGGATGCAATTTTTTCATCAACTCTTGTGGTTCGATATTCTTTAACTTACCAAGAGCTGCTTCAGCATGCTCCCGACGCGTGTTACGTGCAAAGGTGCCATCCTTATTGATCTTAATAGCTCCATACAATCCAGCATTGCCACTGCTGAGGCCAATCTCCCCAAGCTGATACATTTGCCTATAGGCCTCTTGGTCACTTAGTCCAGTTGCTTTTAGATCTTGAAGCATTTCAAATGCTGTTCCATCCTGAGCGATACCATCTTTTTCATTTTCCACCGTTCCAAAAGCATTAAGATCTTTTTGTTTGAAATGCATAAGGTCATTTGTGTCATTGGATTTGGCTAGTGTACGCTGGGCGGCAATAGTTTGATATTGAGCTACAAGACCTTTGCGACCCTTATTCTTTTCTATGAGTTCAATTAATTCTTCCGAACTGTGGTAAATTAGAGATTGTTCTTTTTGCTTTTCAGCTATTTGACCTTCAATGGCAAATTGTTCATAGTGAGTTTCTTCACCACCAAAAATCTTATTCAATCTATCATTCCATGCCCCAGATCCAACAGCCAACTTATCTTTTTCTGCTCGATCAGTAGTTTCTTTCCAAGCTTTCATGAATTGTCTCGGACTAACTTTCCATCTAGCTAAGGTATTTCGATCAATGGCTTTAAGTCCTGCTATGCTACTCTTTTTCATTAGACCACCTGTCCATTTGGACAATCCTTGCACCATAGAGCCACCTTCTATGCCCATCTTTTGGGCGATGCCCATGGCCATCCAGAGGACGACGATTGGAATGGACATGTTGGCCATGGCGGAAAGGGGGTCGTTACTTTGAGCTAGTTGAACAGAGCTACCAACGGCTTCCATTAGCGCGACAGAGAGGCTCAAAGCTAGAACCATGATTGGTCCAAAAAGGGCATACTTGAAAAGATAATCCCACCAACCAAAGTCTTTGCCGGCGATGTTGCCTACAAATGCCACTGGTGAGAAAATGATGAGGGCTGCCAAAGCCACCATACGAATGAGAAACATCAGAGCCAGTGCTAAGAATGTCATAGCTAAAAGAAAAGAGAAAATGACTGCCGCGAGAAGCTGTGAGATGGAAGCATTCTTGGCTTCCAGAATTATTTTCATAGCTGATCCGCGAGTGATGTTGGTAAAAAAAATAGTTGGATCTGCCGCTGTATCGGGCATCAACTGCGTGAGCAGAGTGTACATCAGAGAATTGGAAGCATCAATGATGACACGCGTGATGGGAAAACTGAAATTAACTAGCAGTGCCATCAGAACAATAGTCAAAATGATTTTTTTCTCGCCATATTTGCCACCAATTTGAAAGATGATGGAAAAAGCTGAATAAAGTAAAAATAAGATGAAGCCGATATTTAGGACATCGCGAATTTGTCCCCAAGCGGTATAGAGAACTTCGTTATTAAGCACAGCGCTGAGCCTGTCCACATCCACCGCTACTCCGAAAATTCCCGCAGAAACTCCCAAAAGCATGGCGTTAAATTCCAGAACAAGACTGAGTGGGCAAGTAATTAATACTTTAAAATCGCCAGTTAAAATACTACTGGAACAAGCAGCATTATCATCTGTATTGGCAGCGTTGCCATCGCCCTTGAAAGCATTTTGTACATAGTTTCGTACATTTGGATTTGTGGCAGCTCCGATTATCATGGGAATAGTTTGAAGGACTGCTTTGGCGGGTTGTGGATAAAACACAAAGCTAGCAAAGATTATAAAAATTGCTAGGAATACGCTGGATATTTTATTGTGGCTTTGGTTTTTCAAATTTTTGAATATTTCCAACAAAAAAGTTATTGGTTTTTGAATATTGATCCCACCCCTTGAGTCTTGGCCGTTTCGTTTACTTTTGTTGTAGCTTTAGCCTTGGTATCTTGAACTTTCTTTTGGACAACCTCGCTAGCCTTGCCGATACCTTTCTGAATAGCAGAAGTAATCATTTGTTGCACAAGACCCGTGACTACACCCTTGATATCTTGGGCAGTTGCTAGCGCGGTGCTACCAATATTTTGCACATTGGCCATAGCGTCTTTGACGAGAATTCCTGGTGAAACAGTTAATCCATCTTTTTTAGTTCCGGGAAATCCTTGTGAGGCCGTTCCTTCAACCTGAGCTGTTTGTTTTTCTTCAGCTAGTTTTGTTTGGTAGGCCATCGTAGCATTGGCATTGAAGCCCCATGAATTGCAAATGCCAGAAAGATATAGGCGTAGATTGGCATACCCACCGCGCGCATCATTGATGTCTCCTTGTGTGCATTTTGCCAGTGTAGGTGGTGTCTTTCCAGTGGTGTTGGCTTCAGCTGTTTCTTTGCTGGCGGCGGCATCGGTTGAGCTGGGTTCAGCGCCCGCTAAATTGCTAGCTTGCGCCATGTAAGAAAACTTTCCAAAACTCGAGTTGTTCATCGCCATGCCATAACCAAAGGAGCCATTGCCCACCCCTTCATAGTTGGAAGCAAACAGGCTTGAGCCAACCTTTTTGACATAGCCAGAAGCCGAAGCGCGACCAGCCGTGACTGTTTGACTCAGATAGTCATTCATATATTTGTCAGCATTTTCTCGTGGTTTGTCATGCAAATAGTCTTTCCAGTCCGTGATAAAGGCTGGCGCTGATGAAAAGGAACCGCCAATGACACTATTCATTTCTTGGTTGATGGCTTTGATGGCAGCTGTTTTCAAAGCGCTAACAACGATAGACATGATGTTGGTTTTAATAAATTCTAGAACGGTTTTGAATATTTGTTGTGGAAACTCGCCCCAAGCCGCTTGAGCTGGTTGGGCATAGATTGGGCCAAAAACCAAAGAAGTCATCAACAATATGACGAGCAGTCCCTTTTTAAATTTGGTGATGTTTATTTTTTGAAACAATTTCATGCTTATTGAAATAGCATTTGGATTAAATCAGGATTGGGCGCAGTAGCTCCGTAGGAAGTCAATTTATTCTTAACTGAATCATCGTAGGTAAGCCCATAGGTGTTGAATTTTTCATTCAAGTCATCAGAAAAAGTTGAAGCATAATCAATGAAACTAGAGGCTTTGGAAAAATTAGCAATGTTGGCAATGGGATCGTTTGGATCTTGCGTCAACAATTCATCTAGGTTTTGTGAATATTTAGCAATGCGCAAAGCTTCAATGTGCGTGTCAACCAATTCTGCTGGCACGGGAATGCTTTTCATTTGTTCCACAATTTTTTGTTCAGTGCCAAGCACGCTTCTGATAGAAGATGTGTTTTGGGTGAGTATGCCCGTGGTGAAATCCTGCGAAAGAGAAGTGGATATATTGGTGAGATCGGTGGCAGAAGTGATGGGCGTAGGAGAATTGCTAGACATGACATAGGAAACACCAGTGATATAGTCAGCGAAATCTTCTTTTTTGATTTGTGTAATTTGAGCATCACTTAGGCCTGTTGTTGCAGGTTGTTCTTTGATAGTGATTTCATCTTTACTGACGGCTGGAAACTCATCCGTAGAAACCTTCGTATTCAAAGACTCATCCACAATGGCCTTCACTTGTTCCATAGTCACTTCCTGATTGTTTGGGTCTGCATCTTGAACTAGTGTTGAGATTCTTTGTGTAACCTCCTCCGTCATGTTTGTAGCATTGGGGTTAGTGGAAACATTTTCTGTATTGATAGATTTGATCTCTGGGGTGACTCTGTCTCCCGGAGCAGGCTTGAGGGGATTGTAGCCAGATTGAATTTCAGCGCCATCGGAATAGCCATCGCCATCAGTGTCGGCCACTTGTGGGTTGGTGCCATAAGTTTTTTCCTCCTCATCAGAAAGGCCATCCTGATCGCTGTCTAAAAAGATGTTTTTGTTGGTGCTAGCTTGTTCTTCAGCCATGGCGAAAAAAGAAAAACTAGCGATTGTTAGCGCAAATAAAACTATAAGAGATAGTTGAACTTTTTTTATTTTCATTAATAGAATTATACCACAAAAAAGTAAAACAAATAAACCACTTTGCCTGTGTATAACTCATGACTTAAATGGTTGCGAAAAAGTGTCAAGATTGATACTGTATATGTATGAATAGATTCAAAAAAATAGTTACAAGTATCGATAGTTTTGTAGAAAAAATATTCGCCTTGCAAATTAATGTCACATTTTTAGTGGGGAGCTTTTTTGGTATAATAACTTTGCGTGTTTTTGAAGAAAGATTTTTGGCCTCAACCGATGTGGCTATTTTGGGAACAATCAACGGCTTCCTATATAATTTCTTCTTTTTTGTCATTTTATATCTATTGCTTTGGTTTTTGCTTAGCTTGGTGCTCAAAATCAAACCCATGCAGTTGTCTGGCGTCCTACTGTGGTCATTTTGGCTAGTCTTATTGCCACCAATCTTTGATATGGTTAAAACTGGCGGGAGTGTCTATTGGAGCTTCTATGCCTTGGATGATTTGGCGGGTCTGTGGCAAGAGTTTTATACCTTTTTTGGTCATTTACCCAGCGGAATTGTCTATTTTGGCACTAAAATCATTTTCATTCTAACAATATTTCTAGTTGGCGCCTTGGTCTTGGCTAAAACAAAGAGTTTTTTCAAGGCTTTGGGGAGCGCTTTTGCGACCTATGTCACGATGTTTGTTCTGGGTACTTTGCCATCATGGCTTACAATGGTCTATTATTTTTTTGAAGGATCTAAAGATGTTATCAAAGTCACTGAAATTGATGCGGTTCAGTTTTTTGGCTCAGTGCATCCAATCTTTGGAATCGAAAGCGACAGCTTGAAATATGCCTTTACAAATAACCTTAATAGCGCCTACTTCCTACTGCTACTTTTTTTGTTGGGAGTTGTCTTTATTTGGGAAAGTAGAGAAAAAGCCGGGGAAATGGCAAGAAATGTCAGATTGCCTCAAATAATCTATCATGCCGGCTTGCTAGTAGTTGGAATCGGCCTGGGCCTCTTTGTTTATCCTCAGAATTTGCACCTCAACGTGTTTTCAGTTGGCGCAGTTTTGATTGTTTTGCTCAGTGTTTGGCTAGCTTGGCTGACTTCCGTAGTGGTGAATGATTTGAATGATTATAAAATTGACAACATAAGCAACAGCAGCCGTCCATTGCAGAAAAACATCTTCACCCAAAAAGAATATGCTGATTTGGGTAAAATTTTGTTTGGACTTTCACTTTTAGGTGGCTTGGTGATTGGCTTGAAATTCGCAATGCTGTTGTTTATTTATCAAATCCTAGCGTGGCTCTATTCAGCTAAACCATACCGCCTAAAAAGATTTCCAATCATAGCAACATTTTTTAGCGCTCTGGCCTCAGTGGTAATAATTTTTACTGGTTTTAGCTTATTTTCTGGGGATGACAATATCAAACTTTTCCCATGGAGAATAACCTTTTTGATGTTGGCAGCTTTAACTTTGTCATTGCCCATCAAAGATTTCAAGGATGTGGCAGGTGACAAGGCAGACGGCGTGTGGACCATCCCAGTTTTGTTTGGAATGGAAATGGGCAAGCTCATTGTGGCTTCCGGCATTTTCATCTCCTACATGCTAAGCGTATTCTTTTTGAATGAAAAGAGGCTTTTTTGGTGGGCCTTGCTACTAGGTGGAATAGCTTTTTTGATAATGACCCACAAAAAAACAAAACCATATCAGATGATGTGGTTAGTTTTGGGAATCACGGCTATTTATGCAGTGGTTTTGGTGGAAATTGTTTTTATAAAATAAATCGTAGAGACGCCCCAGCGGGGCGTCTCTACATCGTTAGAATATTTCAACCAATCTTTGCCAATCTGCAACATCCAATTCTTGCGCGCGAGCGTTTTCTGAAATCGAAAGCGCTTTTAATTTTTCGCTAACTATAGACTTATCCAATTGTAGACTGTTGCTCAGATTGTTGGCCAGAGTTTTTCGTTTAGCAGAAAAACCGGCTTTCACCAAGCGAAAGAATTTTTTGTCCAGCTCTTTGTCGAATTTGCGATTCGGTGTGATTTTTATAATAGCGCTATCAACCTTGGGCACTGGAAAAAAAGCATTTTTGCTGACTTCGAACAATATTTCTGCGGTAGCATAATATTGTACGGAAATAGATAATATACTCATCTGGCCAGTAGACGCCGTGATTCTTTGAGCTACTTCTTTTTGGACCATCAACAAAATTTCTTGTGGTTGGGTTTCTTGTTCTAAGAATAATCGAATGATTGGTGAAGTTATGTAATATGGAATATTTGCTATTAGTTTGTAGTTTGTAGTTTGTAGTTTGTAGTTGCTAATCAATGCTGGTAAATTTATATTCAAAATATTCGCGTGAATAAATTCAACATTCTTTTGCGTGGCAAATTTTTCAGTTAGCTTGGGAAGCAGGTCAGAATCTAATTCAATAGCGATGACTTTCTGAGCATGCTTTGCTAATTGTTCAGTTAACACACCTTCGCCAGGTCCAATCTCAATCACAAAATCATCTGACTTTAAATCAGATGCTTCAATTATTTTTTGCAAAACTTTTTCATCGCGCAGAAAGTTTTGTCCTAATGATTTTTTTGGCTTATTTTCCATTTAATTTAAAACTTGTTCCACTTTTACATTATTTAAAATTCCTTGTCCAAGATCTCCAATTTTTGCAAAAGATGCATAACTCAAATCAATTATGCGTTGCGGTGATTGTGGTCCGAAGTCATTGATTTTGACGATAGTTGATTTGCCATTATCTAGGTTGGTCACCTTGGCAAATCCGCCACGTGGAATCGTTCGGCTAGCGTTCAATTCTCCCCAACCCGAAGCATAGTAGCTGGCATCACCCCGGCCAGCCTTGCCGAGTTTCATGTATGTTCCTTGTACAACTATTTCTGGAGTTGGTTCCTGAACAACATTTTCTGCTAGAATTTTGCGTGAAATCTCTTTGCCATCATGGCTGACTACTTTGTAGGTTATTTCTTTTATCCCTCGAATTCCTTGCTGTTCAACTTTTTTAACTCGCCAACCCAGAGAATCATCCTCCTTTGAGATTGTTTTGAAATCAATTGGCTTGGGCAAGATTTCCTCTTTGATTTCCACGCGAGTGATGGAAATTTTCAGATCATTTTTTAGTAAAGTCGACATAGCTGGAACCACTAGGTCATCTTCGCCTAGAGTTATGTGACTATCGATAATAGCGCTTTCAACAGTCTTAGTCAAGGTGAAAACATCTTGTGTTTCTCCATCGGCGGAAATTTTTACTTTTATGGCTCGATCAATTTTGATGTTTATGCCTGGATAGAGTTGCGAATCTTTGGTTGGAATAATGGCGTCATACTCACCTAGTGCAATCTTTTTTTCTTGCAACATATCATTGACAGTTTTTGCGGAAGTATCTGTTTCAAATAGCAGACCGTTATCATTGATGGAAATTGATTTGTTTATATTAAAATTTAATTCTTTGGATGAATTATTGAAAAAGATAAAAACTTTTACAACAAAGAAAAAAAGTAACAATGTAGAAATTGGTAATAATAATTTTCTGAATTTTTGTGATGGGATAGTCATAAAAGTCTAAAGTCTAATTGCTAAAATCAAAAAGTATAAAGTTAATAAATATTTTGAACTTTAGACTTAAATGCTTCTTTTAGACTTCGGTCTTTAGAAGTTAGACTTCTAGTAAGTTATTCTGCCTTAAACCGATATTGAATCGCCTCGGCAATATGTGATGGCTGGATGTCAGAAACTTCGGCTAGGTCAGCAATTGTCCTGGCAACCTTAATAATACGATAATAAGCGCGAGCACTCAAGTGCAAGGAAGAAACGGCACTTTTCATGAGCTCTAGGCAATTTTGATCCAAGGAGCAGAACTTTTTTATTTCTGGCCCACCCATCTCGCTATTTGTTATGATACGAGACCCATGGAAGCGTTGAGTTTGGATGTTTCTGGCTCTTTCGACTCGTTCGCGTATTGAAATGGAGCTTTCTGAGATTGAGTCTTCAGCTAATTTTTCAAATTTGATGCGTGGCACCTCAACATGCAAGTCAATACGATCAAGAATTGGACCCGAGATTTTTCGTTGGTACTTGATAATTTGGGCTGGATTGCAAGAGCAGGCTTTTTCTGGATCAGTGGCGTTGCCACACGGACAAGGATTCATAGCAGCCACGAGTGTGAAGCGTGCAGGGAACTCTAACGTACCTTGGGCGCGCGAAACGGTGATGATACCATCTTCTAAAGGCTGGCGTAGATTTTCTAGAACGGAGCGAGAAAACTCTGGGAATTCATCCAGAAATAATACGCCACGATGTGATAGGCTGATTTCTCCAGGCTTAGGATATGTTCCACCACCCACCAGTGAAACAGCGCTGGCGCTGTGATGTGGGGAGCGAAATTGACGGTGTGTCATCAAGGCCGTTTCTTTAGGCAATTGACCTGAAACAGAAAATATTTTAGTAACTTCAAGCGCCTCTGGCACAGTTAGCTTGGGCAAAATAGAGGGCATAGTTTTGGCCAAAAGACTCTTGCCTGACCCAGGCGGGCCGTTCAAAATGACATTGTGACCACCAGCTGCTGCAATCTCTAGCGCGCGCTTAGCATGTTCTTGCCCCTTAATGAAGGACATTTCACATAAGTGCTCCTCATGAGTGAATAAATTGTTTAAATCTATTGCAGGAAAAGTTGCAATTGATCGTTGATTGGTTAAATGAGCAATGAGAGAAAGCAGATTGTCTACCGGATAAATATTTAATCCTTCAATAACCGAGGCTTCAGCGGCATTTTCACGTGGAATAAAGATATCTTGAATGTTTTTTTCTTTGGCCAAGATGGCCATTGGCAATACGCCTTTGACTGGGCGGACTGTGCCATCCAATGCCAGCTCACCTAGAAAAATTTTGTTAGTGTAGTCGAATTTTATTTGTTTGGTGGTCAAAAGAAAGCCTAGCGCAATTGGCAAGTCATAAACAGGCCCTTCTTTTTTGAGATCGGCGGGCGCCAGGTTGACGGTTATGCGCCCGCATTGATGCGGTGGTTTGAATTTGCTGTTGCGAATGGCCGCTGCCACACGATCCTTGGCCTCTTTGACGGCAGCGTCTGGCAAGCCAACAATGTTAAATTGATGCAGCCCGGCCGACACCGCATCAACCTCAATTTCGATGAGCTCGCTCTTGAGGCCAATGGTGGCAGCAGATAAGATTTTTGAAGACACTTCTTTAGAGTTTTAATTTTTATTTTTTGCAATTGAGTATAATGTTATTATAACACCAATTGTAATAAATGCATCAGCCAAATTGAAAATTGACCAAAAACCAATATTTATAAAATCAATTACACAGCCAAAATACAGGCGATCAATAACATTTGATATGGCTCCGGCTAATATCATATAAAGTGCGGGCTTGTAGATTGAAATTTTGTGACTACCTATCGCATAAATAATCAGGCCAACAATAAAAAACCAAAAAAACCAAAATAGTATTGTAGGCAGCACAATGCTGAATGAAATTCCTGAATTGCAAATATAAAATCCGCCCAAATGGCGGACTAAATATTTACTTAACTGGTCAATAAAAACCAATAAAGTTAAAAGTGAAAATAATTTTATGTTCGTAGATTCGTGTAACATTCGTAGTTTCGCATCGGCCTTAGCATTTTATACAGGTCTGCGCTGATGGATTGGCCTGTAATCTTTCGATAGCAATTTCTTGTTTACAATTGTCGCAAATCCCATAAGTGCCATTTTCCATTTTAGCTAAAGCGCTAGTAACCTCATGTAGTTTTTTTACCAATGTTTGTTCCACTGGCAGATTATCGGTATATTCTTCAACTTCAGTGGTATTGTCTTCGCGATCATTGCCAATTTCATCAAAAGTGGTGGTATATTCACCATCAGTTGGTTTGGCAATTCTGTTTAGATTGCTTTCCAATTCAGCTTTCTCAGTTAATAGAGCCTCTTTGAGTTCAGCTAGTGTTTTTGAATCAATCGTCATATGTTTAAATTTAAGAATATTAATAAGCTAAGTATATCAATTTAGCGTGATACTGTCTATAAGCTCTGGATATGTTTGATTTTGGCCATCCTAGTCTCAAAATTGAGCCAGACCGAGACAGCATCAAAGCGATAGGTATAATCAGTTATTCGGTGTTGGCGCAGATAGATGGTGGCTATTTTATCTAGTTTTCGGAGTTTTTGATAGGTCACATTCTCTTCTGGTAGAGTATCTTTGTATTTGTTATATTCCCGAGTCTTGACTTCCACAAAAACAATTTCATCTTGTGTTAAATCTTTGGCGATAATATCAATTTCACCCAATCGTCGTCCAGAGTCATTTTGAAAGTTCATATCTAAAATTTCATAGCCCTTGCCTTTGAGAAAATTGGCCGCCGCTTGCTCGCCCGCTTGTCCAGTTGTCGCCTTGTTATTTAGCATAAGAATTTGGTGGCTCAATTGGTCTCATGTATCCAATCAATCCTATTCCAATTCTACCATTTTAAAAACAAAAAAACACCCTTCAAGGTGCAATTCAATTGTTGTATAGATGGGGTTTTGTATAGAAACCCCGGACACTGCCGGATAATAGCCAAATAATATATAAATTGCTAATGCGGACAGTGCCCGAAGGTGTTCGTCAATGTGGGTACGCGTCGGTCTTTTTTGTACTTTTTGATTCCGGGTGAGGAAATCATTTTAGTCACAGAAGACTAGCGTGTGATTCTTTGATCACGCACATTGCTTTTTGTGTTATTCTAACTTTTTTTAACACTTTTTTCTCCTTACCGTTCTCTGGCATAAAGCCTTTTGGGTGGCCAGTAACTACCTGGAAGAGCATTTTTAATGGAAATTGCTACTCGAGGTAGTTACCAACCGTTTTAAAGAACATTTTTTACTTTTTATTTTTATTTTTAGTAAAATTTTTATTTTTGTTTTTAGGGTCCGCTGGTTAGAATTCAGCGGCGGCTTCGATTCGTTGATCGAAACACTTGAACAGTAGAGAGGTTTCAATCGCAAATAGGGGGAAATTGCGATTGAAACTCCGCTACCATTCAAAGAGCCTTGTTTTCGGCTCGGATTAAGTTTTCAAAGTTCACTATACAATAATTATAGCAGAAAAATATGCCTCGGTCAATATTAGTTGCTGTATATTGCGATAATACTAATAATTATTGCAATATAAAACATTTGTGCATATTTTTTTCAAAAATCAAAATATCAATCAAAAATAATAAGTAAATTTCTTTTTCTAGAATGGCCTATTTTAAGGAAAATTACTCTTTATTCAACAAGTTATCCACAGGTTGCTCAGTATTTCCTGTTGTTGTCGGTGCCATTGCAGATGTAGCGGAAGTTTTTGGCTGAATAGTTGTTGTTGCGGGAGCAATTTTATCTATAATTGATCGCAAAGTCATTTTAGTTGTTCCAATAACTAGTTGTTTGTCAGTTAATGCGTAATCAATGGATAAATTTTCTGGAGAAACTATATTTTGATAGCGAATATCGATTCCATTGTAAATACTTTTGCCAAAAACAGCAGTTGGCAGTTCATAAATTGTCGACAACAACAGCGCCGATATATTTTTAGCTAAAATAGGCTCTTCTTTCAATAGGACAGGCTTTAATTTAGCTGAATTGGCGAAATCAACAGTCAACCCTAAGCGCATATTTCCATTGTCATTGAATATAAAGAGGCTAAAATTCTTATTTAAATAAGTCAATATATTTTTGGATAGTGTTAAGCCCATTTTTTGTGAAAAGGTCGCAAAGTCGATTGGATTATTTTGTGTATCAGTAACTATGAATTCAATTGGAGTTGTCACAGCTGATTTTTTGATATCTTCTGCAAATTTATTAATAGCTTCTTTGATCTGAGTATTGTCAATGGCAGTGGTATCTATAGATAAGTAATTAGGCTTGTCGTTAGAAAAGCTCAATTCTGGCACAATTATAACTTCTGGCTCTGGAATAGTCACAGTCTCAGGTTCTATTGTTGGTTCAACTATAATCACATCTTGGCGAAGCAATAGCAAATAATATACACCTATGCCAATAATTAGCGCAATAAAGGTGATGACAATAAATGCCAGCATTTTGGTTGGTTTTTTTTGAGGTAGTGCCTTGTTTAATTCTGGAAGGGGTCTTCTTATTTCAACTGCTTTTTGTTCCTCAATCCCTTGGGTAGATTTTTTTTGCGCTGCTAATTTTTCAGCCTCGACTCTTTCCATTTCAGCTGCCTTTTTTATTTCAGCAGTCCTTTGCTCAATTACTTTTTGTTCAGCAATTTTTTGGGTTGCCAAATTTTCTGCTTCAGCTGCTTTTTGAACTACAATTTTTTGAGTAGTTGGATTTTTTGGCGCAGACCCAAAAAGAGAACTAAAAAACGAATGTTTCGGTGTTTTTGGTTGAGAGGTGTTTGCTTGAAGTTGAGGTTGCTGATTTAAATCGGCAGTTGTATTGAAAAAGGGACTATTATTTTGCGTAGCAGAAGCATTTTTTGATACTGATTGTGTTGCAATTGGTTGGGATTGTTTGCTACCAGGGTGTTCAATTTCTTCAATATCTTTAGCCATTGTATGGATGGGAATATCCTCAATTTTCAAATCTTTTGCTTGATTAAAATCTTGTCGTTGTGAATTAGCCTCTTCAGCATCGAAAACATTTTGATTTTTGAACATTTTTTTTTGTTTTAATTCCGCATTTTAGCTGTGCGAAAAGATATTTTTAAAAAATAAAATAGAGACAATTTTACTTGTCTCTATTTTACAATAAAAATTCGTTTTTGACTATCCCGCACTAACTTTGTATCAACGCCAGAGGCGTTCACGTGAGTTAATGCGGATTATTCAGTCAAATATTGAATGTTATGAATGTATATTCTTTGCGAGTAAGTGTAAATCAAATACAAAGTTAGTGCGGGAACTACTCCGTTTTTTTCGCCGCCGCTTTCATAGAAAGATTGATGCGTCCTTGGGCGTCAATTTCTTTCACTTTGACTGGCACGATGTCTCCAACTGAGACAATGTCTTCAACTTTTTCCACGCGTGCTTCAGCTAGTTCGGAAATGTGAATCAAACCTTCTTGTCCAGGAAGAATTTCAGCAAAAGCTCCAAAGGTCATAATTTTTGTGACCTTAGCTTGGAACAATTCACCAGCTTTTACTTCATGAGTCAGGTTGTCAATCCATTCTTGCGCTTTTTTGGCAGCTATTGCATCTGGAGAAGTGATGAAAATTGATCCATCATCTTCAATATCAATTTGCACGCCTGTTTCATCGATGATGGCATTGATAATTTTGCCACCTGATCCAATCACGTTTCTGATCTTGTCAGGGTTGATATGCATAATGATGATTCTTGGAGCATATTGGCTCATTTCGGCGCGAGGTGTAGGAATGGCAGTGGTGATTTTCTCCATAATTTCCATTCTGTTGCCTTTGGATTGAATCAAAACAGCTTTGAGCATTTCCAAAGTCACACCTTGCACTTTCACGTCCATTTGCAAAGCTGTGATTCCAACAGTGGTTCCAGCGGCTTTGAAATCCATGTCGCCATAATGATCTTCCAATCCTTGGATATCAGTCAAAACTTTGAATTTGCTGTCATTGGCTTGGTCAACAATGATTCCCATAGCAATTCCTGATACGGGGCGTGTGATTGGCACACCAGCATCCATCAAAGACAAGGTTGAACCACAAGTTGATGCCATAGAAGATGAACCATTGGATTCAAGCACTTCTGACACCAACAAAATAGTATATGGAAACACTTCTTTAGCTGGTAAAACTGGAATCAAGGCTTTTTCTGCCAAAGCGCCGTGTCCGATTTCTCTTCGCCCAGGACCACGCATTGGTCGCACTTCCCCCACTGAATATGGTGGGAAATTGTAATGATGGATATAGCGTTTCTTCATATCAACTTCCATGGTGTCAATGATTTGTTCGTCTCCAGGTGAACCCAAAGTGGTCACAGTCAAAGCTTGAGTCTCGCCACGGGTGAAAAGTCCGGTGCCGTGAGTTCTTGGCAAGATGCCAACTTGGCAATCAATGTGACGGATTTGGTCCAATTTTCGGCCGTCTGGGCGTTGTTCTTTTTCCAAAATGTTTTTGTGTACGATTTCATCAGAAACCTCTTCAAAAACTTGTTGCCCGATTTCTTTTAGTTTATCAATGCCTTCGGTGAAGTTGGCGGTGATATATTCACCAACTTTTTCGTTGATAGTCTTGGTTTTTTCTTCAATCACAACCTTGCTTGGGTCATACAACGCTGACTCCAAGCCTTCAGCCAACAAAATTTCTTTGACTTTCGCTTCAAATTCAGGAGTTCCTTGCAAAAGAGTTGGTATGGCCTTTTCTTTGCCAATTTCTGCTACAATTTCTTCAATGAAAGTGGCAATCTTGGTGATGGCTTCTTGTCCAAAAGCAAAAGCCTCAACGATCGTCTCTTCTGGTACTTCTTTGGCACCAGCTTCTAACATATTGATCTTGTCTTTGGTTCCAGAAATCACTAGATCCAATTTGCTATCAGCCAACTCACCATTGACTGGGTTCAAAATGAATTCTCCATTCTCAGCTTGGGCCACACGCACTGCTGCTACTGGTCCATTCCAAGGAATGTTTGAGATAGCCAAGGCGGCTGAAGCGGCAATCACAGAAATTGTATCTGGATCATTCTCGCCATCAATCGACAAAACAGTCACAATCACTTGGACTTCATTGCGCATTCTGGCATTGAAAAGTGGGCGGATTGTTCGATCCACTACGCGACCAGTCAAAACTGCGTCGTCAGATGGACGACCTTCTCTCTTGATGAATCTTGAACCTTTGATTTTGCCGGCTGCATAATATCTTTCCTCAAAATCAACCATCAATGGGAAATAACCACTGATACGGGACGCTCCCTTGCTCATGGTGGCAGCTGCCAACACCACTGTGTCGCCATAACGCACAGTTACAGATCCATTGGCTTGTTTCGCCAACAGACCGGTTTCGATCTCCAACACTCGGCCTCCAATTTGGAGTGACCATTTTTTTTGTGCCATAAACACTTTGCGCCTTGTACTAATGGCAAAAAGAAGTCTAAAGTCTAAAGCTGAAAGTCTAAAGTCAAAACTACAAGTCAAAACTTAATGTTTAAGTTCTAAATTGTGGTTTTGCGCTTTATGGACTTTACGAACTTTATGGACTTTCGACTAAGTTTGCGCATTAAACAAGGCAAATATTAAATTATTAAGTGCTTAAAGTGTAGCTTTTTTGCGCTGTTTTGTCAATCCAAGTAAAACAAAAACCCGCCGGAACGGGTTTTTGAGTAGTATCTTTATTTTGATAAACTATTTTTTATCTGGACCTAGATCTTTCCAATGGTCATTATACTCTTTCTCCAATCTGGTAATATCCCTACTGACAGAGTCTATAATTTTGCGTAAATCTGTGAAGTCTCCAATAACAACAGCTTCTCGAGTCCGTGTAGCAATGGCTTTTTCTAGACGCTTCATTCTATTCAAAAATTCTTCAGTTAAGCCTGTTCTTGCTTCGCGCATCCATTGTTCTTGTTGTTCAAAATCTTCATGCATTTCATCTTCTGCAGCATTTTTTTGTTCAGGTGTTAAATCTAGTCGTGGCTTATCTGCACCTTCGTCCATAACAAGCTTGGCGCCTTTTCTGGACAATTTATCCGCTTCAGCATTTCTTTTTTCTTGGGTGATTAGGTTTTGTGGTGTCCATTGTTCCATATTTTTATTTTTTAAATTGATTATATCAAAAACTTCTTCTTATCCGCGCTGATGTTGGTGAATTCGTCAACTTCTTCGACGAGTTTTGAGCTGGTTGATTCCAAGAAGGCCATGACTTCAACTCGGCATCCAGTGGTGCTTTGGATATATTTGACCAAGGGAATGTAGTCGCCGTCACCAGACATCAAAATGATGACGTCGAGGCTTTTGGACATCTTGATGGCGTCCACGGTGATTCCCACATCCCAGTCACCCTTTTTGGCTCCGCCAGGGAAGATTTGTAGGTCTTTGGTTTTGACTTCAAAGCCTTGTTTGCCAAGAGCCTCGAAGAATTTTTCTTCTTGGCCTTCCAAAGTCTTGATGCCATAGGCAATGGCGCGGATGAGTTTGCGATCATCCACTCCGGCGGTCAAGAGTGCGCCAAAATTAGCCTTCTTTTTGTGCAGGACTTTGGCGGAATAGTATAAGTTTTGGATATCGACGAGCACGCCGACACGTTGTTCTTTGAATTTTGACATTTTTTTGTTCTGTCATTCCGGCATTGAGCCGGAATCTGCCCACTGTATCATGAATCTAAATTTGCTTCAGTGAAACGCAGAGTAGATCCCGGGTCAAGCCCGGGATGACAGCTTTTTGTTTTATTTAAAAAAATAAAAGCAGGCTTTCACCCGCTTTTATAACACTAACCTTTAATTTCAAGTTTTTTTACAATTGCTTTGTAAGCCTTTTCATTGGTCTTCTGTAAATAGGTCATCAATCTTTTTCTTTTCGAGATCATCTTTAGAAGTCCTCGTCTAGAATGGAAATCTTTGGCATTTTTCTTCAAGTGAGAAGTCAATTGCTTGATTTTCTCGGTGAAGAGTGCGATTTGGTACTCTGGAGAACCAGTGTCCTTTTCGTGTCTTTTGACCTCAGCGGTCACTTTGGTCTTTTGCTTGTTTGTAAGCGCCATACTTTTTCGGCTAAACATGCGTTGGGTCTCCGCCAGAGGCGGACAGGTATGCCACAACCAATGTCTGCTAATAATTTATTACCTTTCTATTGTAGCATGGATGCGGGGAATTGTCCAGTCTTGATGGTTCTACGATAAGCAATAGGATACATTTACCCATTTTTAACTCTGTCATTGCGAGCGAAATGAAATGTAGCGAAGCAATCTCGTAGTATTACATCTATCCCACAGTATTCAGGGATTGCCACGGTCAATATCGATTGTCATCGATATTTCCCTCGCAATGACAGCGGGGTGCGGAAATCGTTTTTTTGCCCTTAATATGCTAAAATTAAAAAACTATGGAAAACATTATACAAAACTTGAATCCAGCGCAAAAAGAGGCAGTTGAGACCACGGAAGGGGCCGTTTTGATTATTGCCGGAGCGGGCTCGGGCAAGACCAAAGCGTTGACTCATCGCGTGGCCTATTTGATTCGTGAAAAAGGAGTAGCACCACGCAACATTTTGGCCGTGACCTTCACCAACAAAGCGGCGCAAGAAATGAAAGAGCGCATTTTGCATTTGTTAGATGGCAACAAAGATCGTTTGCCGTTGATTGGAACTTTTCATTCCATTTGTGTGCGAATTTTGCGCCAGGAAATTGAAAAAGTTGGCTATACCAAGAAGTTCAATATTTTTGATACGCAAGATCAAGAGGTGTTGATGAAAAAGGTGATGAAAGAATTGGAAATAAACACTGATCAATTCAAGCCCAAGGCCATGCTCGGCGCAATTTCCAAAGCCAAGAATGAATTGTTGAGCGCGGATGGTTTTCAAAAACAAATCGGTGGCTACTATGAAGAAATCATTTCCAAAGTCTACACTTTTTATCAACGAAGATTGCAAGAACAAGACGCCTTGGACTTCGATGACATTCTGATGTTGATGGTGACAATTTTGCAGAAGTTTCCAGAAGTCTTGGAAAAATATCAAAATCTTTTTCGTTATATCATGGTGGATGAATATCAGGACACCAATCACGCGCAATATTTGTTCATCAAAATGTTGGCGCAAAAATGGGGCAACATTTGTGTGGTGGGCGATGACTGGCAAGGCATCTATTCTTGGCGCGGAGCCAACATTCAAAACATTTTGGATTTCGAAAAAGATTATCCATTGGCCAAGGTGATCAAATTGGAACAGAATTATCGTTCCACGCAGAACATTTTGGATGCCGCCTACGGAGTGATTTCCAAAAATGTGAATCGCAAGGACAAAGAAATCTGGACGGAGAACAAAGGTGGACATTTATTGAGCGCCTATGAAGCCTACAATGAAAGAGATGAAGCAGAATTTGTAGTTTCAGAAATTTTGAATTATAAAACAAAACACGAATGCAATTTGAATGACTTTGTCGTGCTGTATCGCACCAATGCACAGTCCCGCATTGTGGAAGAGGCGATGTTGCGCAATTCCATTCCATATCGCATCATCGGTGGTTTGAAATTTTATCAACGCAAAGAAGTGAAAGATGTGATTGCCTATTTGCGTTTGATTCAAAACTTCAATGACGAAGTGGCACTGGAGCGAATTATCAATGAGCCTCGACGTGGTGTGGGGGAGGTGAGTCTCAAGAAATGGTTGGATTTTGCCCGTGAAAACGCTTTGAATTATGTTGACGCCGGATTCAAAATCGATGAAACTTCAAAACTAAATCCAAGCAAGATTTTAGAAATAAAAAAATTCTGCAGTTTCATTTTGCGGGGAAAAGAAAAAATCGCGCAAACGAAAGTGACGGATTTGATTGAATTTGTTTTTGTAGAAAGTGGTTATGAAAAGTTTTTACTAGACGGCACTGATGAGGGGCAGGCGCGCTATGAGAATGTCAAAGAGCTTCTAACTGTGTCTAAGAAATATGATGAGTATCTTGGCGAAGAAGGCTTGAGTTTGTTTTTGGAAGAAGTGGCCCTCATTGCTGACACGGACAACATTGATCAGGCTACGGAGTCAGTGCATTTGATGACTTTGCATAGTGCGAAAGGTTTGGAATTCAAGGTGGTGTTTATTGTTGGATTGGAAGAGGGGATTTTGCCACATTCACGCAGTTTGATTGATCATAGTGAAATGGAAGAAGAAAGGCGCTTGATGTATGTTGGCATCACCCGTGCCAAAGAAAAAGTTTTCTTGTTGTACACTCGCGAGCGAAACATCTATGGCTCATTGCAAATAAATTCACCTTCAAGATTCCTAGATGACATTCCGACGCATCTTGTGCAGGAAGATGAAAAATCAAATAATATCAATACAAAAAATCAATCATACAATTTTTCCAAGGGACCAATGAAACCTATCGTTGCAGAAGTTGCCAGACCAGCTGTTGATTATAAAGATGGAGATCGCGTTAAGCATGAAATGTTTGGTGATGGTCTGATCATTTCAACCCAAGGCGACATTCTAACGATTGCATTTTCTCGCGTGGGACTCAAAAAACTTTCCGCCTCGATTGCACCATTGCAAAAATTATAAATATCAAAAGTAAGACACCAAGTGTCCGATGCGAATTAAGAATGAGAGACACTCGGTGTCCAGCACTCCATGCAATAAAAAAAGACTTGGCATTATCGCCAAGTCTTTTTTTATTTCCCCGAGTATTAGTATATGAATCCTTTAATCGCTCGACTGCCAGTGCTGACAGTTCGGTAGGATTTTTTAGCAAAGCCTTTGTAATTCATTTCAGAAACTGTAAATGATCCGCCGGAAACACTTTCTACGATTCCAACATGACCCCACCATGATTCAGAAGAAACCATGATTGATCCGACTTTTGGAGTTCGTCCCGTCGCATAGCCCATAGACTTAGCATGATATAACCAAGTTCCAGCGTTTCCACCCCATGGCACATACTTTCGTTGCGCAACATACCAAGTACAATATCCATATGGGAATTTGTGTCCAGCGCCAGCACTGCCACTGAGTTTCTTGCCAATAGTTTCAAATGATTCATATTGACGAGCAACAATGCCAGTTGTGGCAGTTGGTTTAGGTACAGCAGGTTGGATAATTTCTTTTTGACCATCTGGGATAACAATTTCTTGGCCAGCTTTCAATTCACCATTTGCTGGCAAATCATTGAAAGAAATAATTTTAGCTTCATCAGCTTTATATTTTTTGGCGATAGAATCAATCGTGTCACTACTTTTGACTGTGTAGGTTAGGCCAGCCACTGGCAGGATGAAGATTTTGTCGCCAGGCATAATTGAATTGATGTCATCAATTTCATTAGCCCAAAGAATGGTGTTGGTTGTGATGTGAAACTTTGAGGCAATAGCACCCACAGTGTCACCTGACTGCACTTCATAAATTGTTACACCACCATCTTCTTCCGGATCCTTTTTAACTGGACTAGTTCCGGCAATTAGGGCTTGACCTTGCATAGTGACCAATTCTGATTCACTTTCATCATTCGGTTTCTTTTCAGGGTCAGGTGCAGTGCTAGATTGCAAAAGTGGCACCATAGCCAAATCTTTCTTGTTGTCAGTCCCCACAAACATCTTGTTCTCCAAGGGACTTGCATAGTTGTCAGCGGTTGAACCAAGATAACCAAACAGGAATCCACTGGATTCTTTGCCAGCAGCTAGGTTTGTGGCGGAAACCAAAATAGCGCTCGAGATGACTACGATAAGCGCTGAATAATGTCGGAAGATGTGTAGAAGTTTGATAGTCCGACGCTCTTTGATGAAATTGATGATATTCTTTTGTCCAATATGGATCTGCGCGAGCAGACTTTTGAAGTTGTCTCGACCCAATAGGCCAGTCGAGAGTGCAATAATCAATTTACTAATGAGGTTGATCCTTCTTTTCAGCTGTGGTCTTAGAGTGCGTCCGCCGAAGCGTCTTTACCCATCATTCCAGAGCCCTAATTTTTAATAATAACTAGTATACAGGGGCTAGCCGGGGCTGTCAAACCCAAAATAGGGTCGAATCTGGCAAGTCGGCTAAGCCCTTGTTTTGGGTAGAAACGGCACTTTTTGGGAAAAAGCTGGGAATTGTTTATTTTTTTGGGTTTTTAGAGTACTATAAACATAGCAGTGTCGCACAATTTAACTCATGTAGCATATATCATGTAGCATGAAACAATGCGTATCACACGATTTAGTGAAAATGACTGAGTTTTTGTGGTAACAATATGTTTCATGTTTCATGTTTCATGTTCTATGTCTCTAAGAAGTCTAAAGGATCAATTCCTGGAATATTTAGAAATCGAACGAGGTCGTTCCAGAAAGACCATTGAGAATTATAACCATTATTTGGATCGGTTTTTCGATTGGGCGCATATCAGTGAGCCTAGCCAGATCAATGATGACTTGATGCGAGGTTTCCGGGTCTATCTAAATCGATTTGAGGATACCAATGGTCATCCACTTAAAAAAAATACGCAAAACTATTACATCATCTCTATCAGGAGCTTTTTGAAATATTTGGCTAAGCGGGATATCGAGACATTGAAGGCTGAAAAGGTGGAGGTCGGAAAAAGCTCGAAGCGAGAAGTTGAGTTTTTGGAAGCTGAAGAGGTGGAACGGATTTTGGCAGCGGCAGGTGGAGCAGATTTCAAATCTTTGCGAGACAAAGCTATTTTGGAATTGTTGTTTTCAGCCGGCCTTCGTGTTTCTGAGCTGATCAACATCAATCGCGATCGTTTGGATTTGAAAAGCCGTGAATTCAGTGTGCGTGGCAAGGGCGACAAAGTTCGCGTGGTCTTTGTGTCAGATGGCGCGGCCAAAGCTTTGCAAAGATATTTGGAAAAAAGAATTGACATTGATCCAGCGTTGTTTGTGCAAGATGAAAAATCACAAGCCAAGTTTCAAGGCAAAAAAACCAAAGTGGTCAGCAAAAAGGGCAAAGCCAGTGGTGACTTGCGACTCACTCCTCGAACCATTCAACGCATCGTGAAGCATTATGCCGCCAAAGCTGGCATCATCAAAGATGTTCATCCCCACACCCTGCGCCATTCCTTTGCTACTGACCTTTTGATGAATGGGGCTGACATTCGCAGTGTTCAAGAGATGCTCGGCCACTCCTCCATCACAACCACGCAAGTTTATACTCATGTTACCAACAAACAACTCAAAGAAGTCCATCAAGCCTTTCACGCGAGGAGAAGAAAATAAAAACTCTTGAAAATATTCAAGAGTTTTTATATTGTTTATTGTCAGCGTAATTTGAGAGAATTTTTTATCGTTTTTTATGGATCAACTTTAATATTAATAAAGATAGTGTAAGAGATGCTTCAATTGTTGTAAAAATCATTATGGGACGGCTACTTATACCAATCCCGTATATTACGAATAAAATCAGCCCTGCTAAAAGCAAAGAATTCCACAGCAAAGAAATATCTTCTGTTGATTTAGTTGTCCATGATTTAATCACCTGAGGTATGAGGGCTGATGCGATGATTGCTGAACCAGCAAAACCTACAATTTCAATGTTCATAATTATTTTTATGTTAAATAATAAAAAATTTTATTTCGTCACAATTTGTTTATTTAAGCTCAGTGTTAGTTGTTAACTAAAATTTTTTAGGTTTTACAAACTTGTGGGCCCAGCTGGAGTCGAACCAGCGACCAAACGATTATGAGTCGTCCGCTCTAACCACTGAGCTATGGGCCCGATAATAGGTTTTGGATCTTGTAAATTGAATATTGGGGCTTGTTTGGAATTTGATGTTTGGGATTTGAGATTTTATCCGGGTGGGTCTGTGCAGACTCGAACTGCATACCTCTACAATGTCAATGTAGCGCTCTAACCAAGTGAGCTACAAACCCTTTGTTGCAGCGACCTACTAATCTTAATTAAAAAAGGCCGTTGAGTCAAACAAAAACTGCTATGGCTAGCAGTTTTTGTTTATATAGGTTCTATTGTATATTTTTGACTGACACAGGCTCAGTTGCTGGTTCTGCTTCTGGTGCAGTGGCCCCATCTTTTTCTTCAGCTGGAGCATTTTCGGCTTCCGGTTTGATGATAGGCTCTGGCTGATCCATATCAGGTTTGACCGGTGCGGATTCTCGGGGTTTGATACCCATGATTTCATTGAATTCTGCTTGTTCCATGTTTTCCTTTTCCATCAAGGCTATCACAATTTTTTCCAATTGCTCTTTTTTCTCAGTCAAAACTTTTTCGGCCACTATATAGGCATCAGCGATAAATTTCGTCACTTGCTTGTCGATATCATCGGCAGTGTTTTCAGAATAGTTCTTTTCCTCATGCATTTCTTTGCCCAAGAAAACCAACTCTTCTTTGTGGCCAAAAGTGCGTGGCCCAAGTTCACTCATGCCATATCGAGTCACAAGATTTCTGGCCATGGCAGTGGCACGCTCCAAATCGTTGGAAGCACCAGTCGTCACATCACCAAAAGCCAATTTTTCACTGACATAACCTCCCAACAAAACAGAAAGCTCATCAATAAAATAGGCGCGGGACAACAATCGCTTGTCTTTAGATGGCGCGCTCAAAGTGTATCCACCCGCATGACCGCGTGAGATGATAGAAATCTTTTGAATTGGATCAGCGTTTGGCAAAACTGCTCCAATCAAAGCATGTCCAGCTTCATGGTAGGCAATGATTTTCTTTTCTTCGGCATCAATGATGCGACTCTTGCGAGCTGGTCCAAGAATCACTTTTTCAATTGCCTCAGTCAATTCTTCCATGCTGATTTCTTTCTTGCTTCTACGGGCTGTCAAAATTGCGGCTTCATTCAAAAGGTTAGCTAGGTCAGCGCCAGAGAAACCAGAAGTTCGCTCAGCGATGGCACGCAAATCGATATCAGCTCCAAGAGGTTTGTTTTTGGAATGAATTTTCAATATCAAAGCTCGTTCTTCAATGTCAGGTAAATCCATAGTCACGCGTCGGTCAAAGCGACCTGGTCGCAACAATGCTGGATCAAGTACGTCTGGTCGATTGGTAGCCGCAATCACAATCACATTGGTGTTGGTGTCGAAACCATCCATCTCAACTAAGATTTGATTCAAAGTTTGTTCACGTTCATCATGTCCACCACCAAGCCCTGCTCCACGGTGTCGACCAACTGCATCGATTTCATCAATGAAAACAATAGCTGGTGCGCTTTTCTTGGCTTGCTTGAATAGATCACGCACACGAGAGGCTCCAACTCCGACAAACATTTCCACAAACTCAGATCCAGAGATATTGAAGAATGGCACATTAGCTTCGCCAGCAACAGCCTTAGCAATCAAAGTCTTGCCAGTTCCAGGAGGCCCAAGCAAGAGCACGCCCTTGGGAATTTTGGCGCCGAGTTTCAAGAATTTGTTGGGGTGTTTCAAGAATTCCACGATTTCAGACAATTCTTCCTTAGACTCCTTAGCTCCTGCAATATCTTTGAAAGTGATGCGAAATCTTTTGTCCTTTGGATCAGTCACTCGCGCGCGAGAAGAACCAAATGACATTGCTTGATTGTTTCCCTTTTGCGCTTGCTTCAACATGAACCAGACAAAACCAGCAATCAACAAGAACGGCAACAGAAATGGCAAGACGGTGCTCAGCCAAAAACTGGAAGACGCATTATCTTTGATGATGATGTTTACTGCTTTGAGTTTTTCAGTGTCAACATTATAATTTTTTAGAGACTCAGTTAGGCCTGCCTCAGCCTCCTTGTTAGCCTTTTCTGTTTTGTTGTCATTCATGATAATGGCCAGACTATCCGCATCTACGGTGATTTCTTTGACTTTGCCATCATTGATTTGCGAAACCAAGGTGCTCAAAGAAACATCCTCGGGTTTCTCAGCTGGCTTGTTATATAGGATAAATAAGCCTGCAATAAGCAAAAAAGTTAGAACCAACAGGCTGATATTCTTGGTTAGATTCTTCATTATATTATTATATTTTAAAATTAATTATAACTAATAGTAACTTTATCACCTTTTCGCGTCATTTTCAATCCTTGGAGGGAAAAGGTCTGATTTTTGCCCTTAGTGCTTTTCAAAGCCTTCAAAATCTCTTCAATATGGGACAATTCAATATTTTGCGTATCCAACTTTTTTTCAGCAATCGCTTGGAGCAATACCCTCCTCTGAATAGCCGGATGTAGGGCTAGTAATTTGGAAACTGAAAGATCTTTATTTTTTTGATAAACTTTTTTAGCCACTTCATTAATATAATCATAATCTTGCGCAATCGAAACAGTTGCATCAAAAATAGTTTTGCGAATACTTGGATTATAATTTTTTTCTAGTTGCGGAATAAGTTTGTTTCTGATTTTATTTCGCAAAAATAAACTTCCCGCATTCGTCTTATCCGTCCTATAAGTCAGATTCCCATTGCGTAAAAACTCTAAAATTTCTTTCCTGGAAATTCCCAACAATGGTCGAATGATTTTTCCATTGCTGAATTTTATCGCCGACAATCCTTGCAATCCGGCTCCACGCAGAATGCGCATCAAGAATGTTTCCACTTGATCGTCACTGTTGTGTGCCACTGCAATCAAATCGATTTTTTTTTCTGTTCGAATTTTCTCAAAAAAGTTGTAGCGAATTTCACGCAATGAATTTTCTGAAACTTTGAGAGTGTTTTCTTTGGCAACTTGCAAAACTTCGATTGCAATATTATTTTTCACAGCAAGGGCGCGCACAAACTTTTCATCCGCCTCACTATCTTTCCCGCGCAAACCATAGTTAACATGGGCTACGATCAATTCTAGCGGATATTTTTTTTGCAATTGCAGAAAGACATGCAGTAAACAAATTGAATCTGGTCCACCCGAAACACCCAAAATAATCTTGGAATTTTTCTTCCACAGATTTTGTTGATGTGCCGTGTCTTGAATTTTTTTAACTAGATTTTTCATTTGCATAAATAAACTCTACGATTTTTTCAAAAACTTCCTGGATAGTTAGGTTAGTCGTATTCACAACTAAATCATAATTAGAAACTTCATCTTGGCGAATGCCATAGAAAGAAAAATAGCGCTCACTATCCTCTGCTCTTCTTTTCAAAATACTTTGCTCAATGTTTTCTACGCAGTCAAGTGTTGCATCCTCGTTGCCACGATTGTTTTTTTCACTCAAGTTTTTGAAAATTCGCTCAGCGGCAATTTTGGAATCAACCTGCAAATAAATTTTGATGGACTGTGGAATGAAGTGCCAAGCTGTGCGACTTTCAATAACAAAACTTGAATTTTTTTCTGGTAAGGCAGTGACATAATCATCTACTTTGCGGTCGATGCTGGGGTCTTGATCGCAAACCTTGCGAAACTCTGGCAGAGTCATCCCCTTCTCAGCAGCCATATCACGAAAAATTTGTCCCATATAGAAACGTGGAATGTTGAGTTTTTCAGCTAGCATCGTGGCAATGGTGCTTTTACCTGAGCCTTCTTGGCCATTGAGGGAGATTATAATGTCTTTGCTCATATATTTTTATAAATTTGAGATTATACTATTATAGTAGCATTAAAACAAATAATCAATAAACAAAAAAGCTCCATTGCTGGAGCTCCTTTGTTTATCAAAGGGATATTATTCCTCGATTTTTTCTTCAGTCTTCTCTTTCTTCTCTTTTTTGGCTTTCTTTTCCTTCTTTTCTACCAAAGAAAGTCCCATACGATGCTCCTTTGGTTCAATAGAAAGGATTTTCCAATCATATTTGTCGCCAACTTTGATGATTTCATCGATATTCTTGCCTGGGAACATTTCTGACATTTCGCTAACATGCGCTAGGCCATGGATGTCTCGGTCAAGATAAACAAAAGCTCCAAATGGATTGATTCTATTTACTGTTCCTTCTACTACATCACCGATGTTGTATTTCTCAGTTACAATGCTCCAAGGATCTTTCTGCAAAGCTCGAATTGAAAGAGAAATCTTGTCATTATCAATCCCAATAATCTTAGCTTGAACTTTGTCTCCAACTTTCGCGATATCGCGTGGGTTTTCGATCAATTGCCAAGCCAATTCAGAGATGTGAACCAAGCCTTCCAGTCTTTCTTCCTCAGATCCTTCAGTTTTGTCTGATTTTGGTTGAGTGAATTTAACAAACACACCAAAGTCCACCACACCACTGATTTCTCCATCCACTACATCTCCAACCTTCAAGTTTGAGATTGTTTCGCGGTCTTTCTCGCTTTGTGCCGCTTTTTCGCTGACAATAAGCTTTTCTGACTCACGATCCGCATCTAGGATGCGAACATCCAATTCTTGGCCAACCAATTTCTTGAGTAGAGTGAGGATTTTGTTCTTGTCACCATCGTCAACGCGTGGATAGTTCTTGCTGGAAAGTTGTGAAACTGGCAAAAAGCCGGAAATTCCATTAACTTCAACCAAAAGACCTCCCTTGTTAGCACTAAGAACCTTGGTTCCGATCTTCTCTTGAGTATCTCGTTTGCTTTCGATGTCTTCCCAAGCCTTTTCGTAGGAAGCTTCACGCACAGAAAGTTCGATATATCCATCTTCGTTCTCCAAGTCCATGATAGTAGCAGAAACTCGGTCGCCTTCCTTCAACTTGCCAGAACCCATACCGTCTTTGATTTCTCGTCCTAAGACGATTCCAGTTCCAAATGGGTCAATGTCTAGATAAATGGCATTAGAGCCAACTTCGATGACTGTTCCCTCCACAACATCACTTACTTTGGGGAACTTCACATCTTCTGAGGCTAGAAGTTGTTCCATAACTGACATTTCTGCAGCTTCAGGTTCAACAGTGGCAGTTTTTTTGCTTGTTTTGGCTGGTTTTGAGGTTTTGATTTTATCAACCTCAGTAGCCAACCGGTCTAAAATATCGGTCATATACTTATTTTGTAGAAAATGGCTTATTTAAAGCTATTTTCTGAGCGACTGGTATAACATCGCATTAATATTTAAATATACCCTTGCTTTGGCTCAGAAAAACAAAAAATTTCCCTGAAAAAGGAAACTATTAAGAATTCAGATTAGAGATTAAAGCATCTCTATATTCAATTTTTCTTAATAATTAACTATAAAGCAAGCTTACACTAAGTTAACGGATTTGGCAAGTGCTTTGGTTTTTTATCTCGACAGTGGGTTTTTTGTGTGATAAAATACCTTTGTAACTATAAAGTATAAAATTTCCTATGAATATTCAATATTATGGTCATTCTTGTTTTAAAATAACCACCAAGCCGGCTGGCCGAGGTCAAGAAGATGTAAATGCCTTCATTGATCCATTCGACAAAACTATTGGTTTGCGTCCACCACAAGGACAGGCTGACTTGGTCTTAGTCACTCACAACCATTCAGATCATAACAACGTTAGCGCGTTAAAAGGAGAGCCATCTATAATTGATATCCCTGGTGAATACTCTGTCAAAGGCATCAATGTGGTTGGTTTTCAATCTGAACATGGGCCAACAAAAAATCCAACACCTAATACTATCTTTATTATTGAATCAGAAGATATCAAAATTTGTCACTTAGGTGATTTGGGCACTGATTTAACTGAAAAACAACTGAGCGAGATTGATGGTGTAGATATTTTGATGATCCCAGTTGGTGGAAACTTTACGATTGATGCTAAGAAAGCGATTGACATTGTAAGAAAGTTGGAACCTAAGATTGTAATCCCAATGCACTACAAAATGAATGGAACCACCTCTGACATCGCCGATGAAAAACAATTCTGCAACGAAATTGGCAATTGTTCAGAGAATAAGGTTTCTAAACTAAACATAAAGAAGAAGGATTTGGAAGAAAAGAACATGGAAGTTGTAGTTATGGGCATAGAATAACACATCGCCTAATATAAACTGATAATGAGTATTGCTGATAAAATAGAACAAATTCGCCAGAAGCCAGAACATATTCGCTTGCGATATGTTTGGTTTTTTGTTTTTGTGAGTATGTTTTTAGTTCTGACTGTATGGTATTTTTCTACAAAGACGCAGATGATGCAATTTAATGGCGCTGCTAATGACGCGATTATAACAGAGGATTTGGGTTCAGCAATTAGCGAGTTTAGCCAACAAGGCGAATCAATTAAAGACGCTGTGAGCAAAACAAAGAGTTCTTTGATGAATGACCAAGTCAACAATAGTCAAAAATAATTTTTTTTATAGACTCTGCTAGTAATTTCATAATCAATTGATTATGAAATTACAATCAGGTTCTAAATACAAATTTAATAAATAAATTTCAGCTTTGTTTTTAACTCCCCGTCTTTAGCGGTGGAGTTGATTACGGAGAAGATTCAATAATCACAATGGAAATTGGAAATATTCATGCACGAGAAATAACCAAGGAAATGTCACAGTCCTATTTGGACTATGCGATGAGTGTCATTGTTTCACGTGCTTTGCCAGACGTGCGCGATGGATTAAAGCCGGTGCACAGAAGAATTTTATATTCCATGTGGAACACTGGTTTGCGTTCAACTGCTAAATTCCGAAAATCAGCGACAGTTGTCGGAGAGGTTTTAGGAAAGTATCATCCACATGGCGATGTGGCTGTGTATGATTCCATGGTGCGTATGGCACAAGACTTTTCATTGCGTTATCCAATGGTGCGAGGCCAAGGAAACTTTGGTTCAATGGATGGTGACAGTGCGGCTGCCTATCGTTATACTGAAGCCAAGCTTTCCGCGATGGCCGAAGAAATGTTGAGCGACATTGAAAAAAATACTGTGGACTTTGTGCCAAACTTCGATGGTCAGCACAAAGAGCCCACCGTTTTACCGGCTAATCTGCCTCAACTCCTTTTGAATGGTTCAATGGGAATCGCAGTTGGAATGGCGACGAATGTGCCACCACACAATCTTTCTGAATTGATTGACGGAATTTCTCATTTGATTGATCATCCCAATGCTACAATTGAAGACCTGACCCAATTTATCCAAGGACCTGATTTTCCAACAGGCGGAATCATTTATAACAAAAAAGACATCATCGAAGCTTATAAAACTGGGCGGGGCAAAATTTTGACTCGTGCCAAAGCGGACATTCTAGAGACCAAGGCTGGAGCTTTCCAAATCGTCATCACTGAAATGACTTATGCCACCAACAAAGCCACAATGATTGAAAAGATGGCTGACTTGGTGCATGAAGGCAAGATTGTGGGTATCAAAGACATTCGCGATGAATCCGACAAAGATGGTGTCCGTCTCGTGATTGATTTGAAAAAAGATGCCTATCCACAAAAGGTTTTGAACAAGCTTTTCTCTTTGACTGACTTGCAAAAGAATTTCAATGTGAACATGTTGGCACTGGTAGATGGAATTGAACCAACCGTATTAAACTTGAAAGCTATTTTGGAATACTATATCGCCCATCGAAAGATTGTTATCACTCGCAAAACTCAATTTGAATTGGATCGCGCCAAGGAAAGAGCGCATATCTTGGAAGGTTTGAAAATTGCTTTGGATCACATTGATGCCGTCATCAAAACTATTCGAGAATCTCAAACCAAAGAAATCGCTCATGCCAATTTGATGAAGAAATTCAAATTGTCTGATCGACAAACTACTGCCATCTTGGAGATGCGCTTGCAAACACTGGCTGGTTTGGAAAGAAAGAAAATTGAAGATGAATTGAAAGAAAAATTGGCGCTCATCAAAGAATTGGAAGCTATTTTGAAGAGTGTGGTGAAAATTTTGGCGATTGTGAAGGACGAATTGTTGCGGGTGAAAGAAAAATTTGGTGATGAGCGACGAACTAAGGTGGTGAAATCGGGTGTGGGTGAATTCAAACAAGAAGATTTGATTCCCAATGAAGAAGCCATCATCACGATCACTGAACAAGGTTACATCAAACGCATGGATCCAACCGTATACAAAGTGCAAAAGCGCGGCGGCAAGGGTGTGATTGGTGCAGTGACCAAAGAAGAAGACGGAATCAAGAAAGTTTTGGCAGTTATGACGCATGATGATCTTCTCTTCTTCACTGATAGTGGAAAAGTTTTCCAAACCAAGGCTTATGAAATTCCCCCATCCTCTCGCATTGCCAAAGGTCAATCAGTGGTGAATTTCTTGCAACTTTCACAAGAAGAAACAGTGACTGCCATCATTCCTTTCAACAAAGAAGATGGTTTCAAATATTTCTTGATGACCACTGAGATGGGAACGGTGAAGAAAACTCCAATGGAAGACTTTGACAATGTGCGTCGATCAGGTTTGATTGCTATCAATCTGACCAAGGGTGACACCTTGAAATGGGTTGAAGCCACTACTGGTGAAGATGAAATCACTGTCACCACTTCCAAAGGTCAAGCCATTCGCTTCAAAGAAAAAGATGTGCGCCCAATGGGAAGAAGTGCGACAGGTGTGCGTGGCATCAAATTGAGAAAAGATGACAAAGTGGTTGGTATGGACGCCGTGTTCAAGAATCAGAAAGGCAATCAATTGCTAATTATCACTGAGAATGGTTATGGCAAACGTTCAGACTTGAAAGCCTACAAGATTCAGAAACGTGGTGGCTCTGGTATCAAGACAGCCAATGTTACTAGTAAAACTGGATCAGTAGTAGGTGCCAACATCGTGAATGTGGACGAAATGGAAGAAGATTTGATCTTGAGTTCTGAAAAAGGTCAGATCATCCGAATTCCATTGAACAGTGTCCCCGTTCTCGGACGAGCCACTCAAGGAGTTCGCGTCATGCGTCCATCCACCGGTGACAAAGTTTCTGCAACAACTGTGCTATAAGAAGATAACTCAAACATATAAAAAACCATCCCACTTGCTCGGGATGGTTTTTTGATGCGGAACTCTTGACAAATCAATTTATTGTTGCTAGAATTTTTAGTTCTTTAAAGAGTTGTTGAAATAAACCCTAAAAACCATTGAGGAGCTGGCTATGTGTAATCTGAATGAGATTTTTCACAAGACGCTCCATAATATACGGGGTGTGAGAAGGCATGGTCGATATCTTGTCATAGATATCGAGGACATGAGGTCTATTTTTAGTATCAAGGACCTGTGCTTCGTGGTTTTCTATGGCAAATCTGGGCGTGAAATTGGCGAGGGTATAATCACTCTCAAAAATCTAAACGGCCGAGATGTTCTTACGGCTGGCCGATTTGCAAGAAATTGGCGGGTTAAAAGCGTTAGAATTGCTCTTCTGGCCAAGGAAGAAACAAGAAGAATTTCAACAGATAAGTTGGCTGTAAAATGAAAAAGGGAGTGCGTACTGCGCCTCCCTTTTAAAATTATAGTTTTTCAAGCTCTCTTTTGAGTATCGCAAGTCTTTGAAGCTCTGTTTTGTATTTCTCTCTAGATGTATTATCTCGGTTTTCTGGTGTGAGTTCTCGCGGTTGAATATCTTCGTAGTCTAAAATTTCCTGGATTCTAACAAGTGCAGATATTTTTTTAATATCCCTTAGGGCAGGATCGGTCATGCGTCGTATACTCTGGGCGATTACCTCAAATTCTTCACGTGCAGCTTTCAATTTTTCAAAATTAGTTACAATATTTGCGATTGTTGGAGCACCAGTATTGATTATTTCTCCACCAGATTTACTTATTCTAGCTGCCTCAGCCTTTCCGTCTTGTTTTGATTTTGAGTCCCGAAGATCTTCTTGTTTATGTAAAATTTCGAATTCTAAACCAGCGCCATCACTGTATGTTGTTGGAATTTTTTCTGCTGGAAAACCCATAATATTAGTCTTTAGCGAATTATATAATCATTATAGCATATCTAAACGCAAAAATCAAGGACTAGCTATATTATAATATAAAATAATGATATTGTCAAATAGAAATCAGAAATGCTAGAGCCATCCATAATATCATCTGTCCTTGCTGAATGTCCCAGAGGTAATGATCAAAAAGCATGATAAATGTGAGACCAAGGAATAGTCCTTGAAATAGCCTAATTACAATCGACGGAAATGTTCCACGTGGAACATTTTTGATCGGCTCATATGTTTCACAATGAGAATTGTTCCACGTGGAACATTTTATGCTCGATTCTGGCGCAACTCTCTTTTTTTCAAATTGTTCCACGTGGAACAATTTCCACAACATCCAGATAAATAATATCAGTCCAACCAATCCCAACTCACTCCAGATTAGCAAAAAGACATTGTGCACTGGCTGAAATTGCCAGTCAGAAAGTGCTTGGTTTGTGTTATTGCGCATATTGGCCACGAATTGGCCTGATCCAATGCCAAATATTGGGTTCTGCGAAATTGTTCCACGTGAAACATTTAGGTATAGTATACGTTCATCGAGTGACTTGAAAAAAAGTGAGTTGATGTCAGGCTGGATAATAACTATCAACGCGACGAATATTCCTAGCAGGATGATTAATTTACGACCAATATGTTCCACGTGGAACAATTTTGTTGCGTAAGTCTTGACACTTGTCCAGTATGCATAGCCAATAGCTATAATTAGGCCTAGAATAGCTGATTTTGAGAATGTTAGGATTATAGCAACTATTTGGATTGCTAAAATTATTGAATATGCTCGATCATGGATTGCTTTGGGTATGATGCTTGAAATTGTTCCACCCGCCTCGACTCGTGGAGACGACCACTCGTCGACGCGAGGCGGGCGCGGAACATTTTCGGTGGGTTTGTATGTTTCACAGTGAGAATTGTTCCACCCGCCTCGACTCGCAGAGACTGCTTGTCGATGCGAGGCGGGCGTGGAACATTTTATGTCTAACTTGGAAGTTTTATTTTGTTCCACCCGTCTCGACTCGTGGAGACGACCACTCGTCGACGCGAGGCGGGCGTGGAACATTTTTCGGTATACCAATGTTAGTATAATTGAGAATAACAAGAAACCACCTAGAATGTTGGGATGTGGAAATAAGCCATAAGCGCGGATTATTTTCTCTTGGTTGAAGATGAGTTTGGCTACGCCAGCTATTTCTGGTGAAATTAGGCTTTCTTTTAGCCAAAAAAGTCCAATTGAATGTTGGACAAGGATTTGCCAAGTGCCAACAATGACCTGGATTAGACTAATTGAGATAAGTATTCTAAAAGTATTACGTAAAATTGTTCCACGTGGAACAATTTTGATTATTAAATATAAGAACAAGATATAATATTCAAGTAATTTGATAGATCTGAATAAAGTAATGTTCTGGTTGTCTGACCAAGATATTGAGATAAATGACCAAACCACGAGTAGTAAAGGTAGTAAAAATGTTCCACGTGGAACATTAGCAGTTCTTATTATTGACAAAAGAGACTGTTTATTGCATAATATCGAAATAAGCCAGCTAATCGCGATTGCGAGCAAAAAGAGGTCACTGATGTATAGATAGATGCCCGTATATTCGTTAAATTGTTCATTGATGGGATAAAAAAATAAAACCTTACGCACAGAGAGGGTGAAGGTGGTTAAAAAGCCATAAAAAAACCAAACATCAGGTTGTGTTTTGAAATCATTCCAAATTTTTCGTAGCAGATTCATAGTATTTCTTAGTGTTATTATACATTAAATAATATTGATTGACTAAGATTTTATAATTGGTATGATTGATAGGTTGCGAGCCACGGCGCTCGCGATTGAAGTGGTGGGGATATAGCTCATCTGGTAGAGCGCTTCCATGGCATGGAAGAGGTGTGGGGTTCGATTCCCCATATCTCCACAAATAGAAAACTTTGTGTTTACATAACCATTTTCTTTTGTTAGAATGGTTTGTTGATGATATTGTGTATATAGAGATAAATTTAATCATTGCCTTCATAGCTCAATGGATAGAGCAAATCCGTCCTAAGGATGAGATGTAGGTTCGATTCCTACTGAGGGTACTAAAAAAATATGATTACTAAAATTCCCAAACAAGTAATCGAGGTCTTGCAGAAAATTGAAGAACAAAATTTTGAAGCGTACATTGTAGGTGGCTGTGTGCGTGATTTGATTATGGATAAAATTCCCAATGACTGGGATGTGACAACCAACGCGACGCCGGAAAAAATTCAAGAAATTTTTCCAGACAATTTTTATGAAAACAATTTTGGTACCGTCGGAGTGAAGGTGGAAAAATTCACTGAAGGTGAAGGCGAACATGATGTAGTGGAGGTGACGACATATCGTATTGAATCAAAATATTCTGATAAGCGCAGGCCGGATGAAGTTGCGTTTGCGAAAACTTTGCAAGAGGATTTGTCGCGAAGAGATTTCACGATGAATGCACTAGCGTTACGCATAACGCATAACGTGGAACGTGAAACGCAAATCAAAAAGCGATCCACGGTCCACGATCCACGTTTTGAGATCGTTGATTTGTATGATGGGCAAAAAGATATTGAACAAAAAATAATTCGCACCGTGGGTAATGCGGAAGAAAGATTTGATGAGGATGCTTTGCGCATGATGCGAGCGATTCGTTTTCATTCACAATTGGGTTTTGCAATTGAGGAAAAAACTTTGCAGGCCATCAAAAAATTTGCGGGACACATGCAACACATTTCGCAAGAGAGAATCAAAGATGAATTGGTGAAAATCATTTTGTCAGACAATCCTGCGGAAGGTATTGAGATGTTGCATGAGACTGGCCTGCTACAATTTGTGATTCCGGAATTGGAAAGTGGTGTGGGCATCGCGCAAAATCGTCATCACATTCACACGATCTATAAACATTGTGTTTTGGCGTTGCAATTTTGTCCGTCGAAAAAAATGGAAGTGCGCTTGGCTTCACTGTTGCATGACATTGCCAAACCGCAAACCAAACGCGGTGAAGGAGAGTTTGCAACATTCTACAATCATGATCATGTTGGTGCGCGCGTGGCCAGAAAAATTTTGCAACGTTTGCGATTTTCAAATGAGATTATTGAAAAAGTTTCGATGCTGGTGGACAATCATATGTTCTATTATAATCCGGAAGAAGTGGGTGAATCATCAGTGCGACGTCTGATTCAAAAAGTTGGTTTGGAGAATATGAAAGATTTGATTGATGTGCGCATTGCCGATCGTCTGGGATCTGGCACACCGAAAGCCAAGCCATATAAATTGCGCCACTTGGAATATATGATCGACAAATTGTCGCAAGACGCGGTGTCAGTCAAAATGTTGAAAATAAACGGTCGGGATTTGATGCAAGATTTGGGCATGACTCCCGGACCAAAAATTGGTGCTATTTTGGATGTGCTACTTTCCGAAGTGATTGAAGACGCCGCTAAAAATGAAAAAGAATTTTTGCTCACTCGTGCCAAAGAACTCGACCAAGAAGACTTGCAAAAATTGCGTGAGATGGCCAAAGAGAAAATTGAAGAAAAGAAAGAGGAGGATGACAAAGAAATTCGGGATAAACATTGGGTTAAATAAAATTTGGTCATCAGTCATTAGTAATCGGTCATTGATATATAATAGTTGGAAAAATAAAGAAGCCAGTAACCGCGAGGGGTTACTGGCTTTTTTGAAGTTGACTGCAAGTCTTAGGAATATGATAATGCTTTTTTGTTTATCCTAATAATTTTTCACTTTGCTTTACCAAATCATTGTAATAATTCATGTATGAGGTAGCTAGTGCTTGATTATTGATTTCTATAACAGTAGGAACAGTATCAAAAATCTGCAAAACCACGGCACCATCATCGTGGATATTTATATTAGCCAAGTTTTTGACATGGCTCGGGAGAATGTAATATTCATTGATGTCTGGGCGTTCCCTAACAAGCCTTTTTTCCTTACTGCCGATTTCATACATCAGCATTCTATACTTGATATTTTTTCTTTTGCGAGTGTCATCAAACTCTTTATACTTATCTCCCATTGAACTAAACCAAGTATCGCCAACTCCACCTATGACAGTAACAACACTTTTTTCCGGTATTCTATTTATAAAAGCCATGTGATATGCCTGAAATTCTTCTTGGCCAGAATAAATTTTAACATCTAATGTTCCCAGGGAAGCACTCCTAATAAAACTACTTATGCGCTTATTTTCAGTTTCTAATAAAAACTCATAGGGCTTGCCCTGCTTGATGATCTTTCCTCCATCAAGAAAGCATACATTATCCGCACTCGACAAAGCAAAATCGATATCATGAGCAACCATGATGATGCCAACTCCCTTCTCCTTGATTTTTACTAGATGGGATAAAATAATTTCAGCTTGTTCTACATCCAGCGAGGATGTTATTTCATCCAGTAATAAGTAATCTGGCTTAAGAGCGAGCGCGCGTACTAATGCCCCGCGTTGTCTTTGTCCAAGGGAGACTTCATTTGGATATCGGTCTATAAACTCCTTCATGTGAAACATTTTATACAATTCTTCAAGATAGGCCTTGTTTTCTTGCAATAACCCCTTTAGTTTCAATGGTAATTCAATATTTTCGCGTATGGTTAAATGGGGCCAAATAAATAGCTGTTGAAAGACCACGGAAATTTTTGGCCAAGGAGGTGTTATATTTGAATCATCCTCGGGAAAATTGTATGTTTTGTCATCCAAAACAATACTGCCAGATTGTGGTAGTTCGAGCATAGACAATGCCTTCAAAAGAGTTGTTTTTCCACTTCCACTCGGTCCAATAATGGATGTGATCTTGCCTTGCTCCACTTCTACACTCACATCATCCAAGACAATTCGATTCTCGTATTTTTTTATTATGCCAGATGCTTTTAACATATTATTTTTCAGATAAATTTCTGGTATATTTATTTTTTAAATAGTAGGCAAGCAAGTTTAAGGGTAAAGAAACAGCCACAAATAACAAAGCTAAGGCTGTGTATATTTCCACTGGTCTATATATTTGCGAATTTATCTGTTGTGATATTCTAAATATTTCCTCCACTGATATCAGGCTTCCAAACAAAGACATGTGCATAATGGAAACCTGCAAGGTAATTATCCCTGGTAAAACTTGTCTAAAGATTATAGGCAATTTAATTTTTAAAAATATATTTTTTTCTTCGATACCACAAACCCTTGCAGCTAATACATATTGAAAAGGAAAATTTTCTAAGGCCTTTTTAATAAGCTCACCGGTAAGTACGATATTGATAGCTGAAAGCGCTACAATCGTTGTGATTAGTGGGTTTATGACAACACTTAGTAGGGCTTGGGCTGGATAATGAAGCCAGAAAAGCAAGACTAGGACAGGAATACTTATCAATAAAAAAGAACTGGCTGATAATATTCTGGAGAAAGTTTTGCTTTTTTGTGCGAGATATCCAAAAATTATTCCACCTAAAACACCAATGGACCAGGCACTACTACAAATAATTAGTGTAGTGCCCAGTCCTCTTATGATGGCTATTCTATATTCAATCAGAATATTTAGCATTATCTTTTAGATAATTATTATTGAATAGAATATGGCGTAGCTACTGGATAGAATGAATTTCCGAATGTATCATACTTTTTAAGTAATTCATCGATAAATCCGCTGTTTATTTCTTCCTTCAAGACGGTGTCTAACATATTTTTGAAGCCAGTCTCATTGGAATTAAACATAATAGAATTTCCATCCACTCTAACAATTTTGTTTTCAACTATTTTGAATTTGGCATCAGGATTATTTTTCATGAAAGTGTTGGCAACAAATGGATCTATGAACAAGACATCAGCTTTCTTGGTGGAAACATTCAGAAGAAGATCAGATTGTGCTGAAAGTTGAGGCAAGGCAACGACCTGAGCATCTGAGAATCTTTGCTTGGTCAAGTATTGAGCTGTTGTTCCATCAACAACAGTAACTTTGATGTCTTGTGAATTGATATCCTCCAACTTGTTCAATCTATTATCATCTGCTCGGGCATAGGCATACATAACATTGTAGGTCACTGGTGTTGAGAAATCTGCTTTGAGCGCGCGGGCGCCATTTGCCCAGACAGGAGAACCAACCATGTCATAGCGACCTTGATTCAATCCTTCGATCATTGTTCCCCAACCAACCTCTTCTGTCCATTCAATTTTTAAATTCAACTTTTTGCCAGCTTCTTCGACAACATCATAGAACATACCACTCAATTGACCTGTGTTTGGGTCCTTAGCTAATTGTTGTGATGTAGTGGCTAGGTAGCCTACTCGTATTTTACCTGCGTTGATTACGCGCTCTTTTAGTGTCTCTTGCTTTTGGGGTGTTGCATTTTTATTAGCAAAGAATTTTGCAGATGCAAAAGATACTAGAATAATAACAGCTAACACTCCTACGATCTTATATATTTTCTGATTCATATTTTTTATAAATTGGATTAAGAATTTAATGGCTTGTTTGTTTGTGATAAATCGACCAATATTATCACCCTTCTACTTATGGGCAGTGTAATGTTAAAATTTTTCATTACAATAGATTAGTATACACCTAAATGGGCAATCAGTCAATAATGTTAATACAGTTAAATTCGATATATTGCCTGTATATAGCCATAATCTATGTATAAAATATATAGTGTTGTAAATAATTTACATATAAAACATGTGATATAAACAGTCTTATTGTGTGTTTGGTGCTCGTACCCAGTCTTTAAATGCTGTGGGTAACTAATGCGTTACTATAGATATTATAACATTATTTGGTGGGATGTGTAAGCATTTTAGGTGGCATGCACATACAATAACCAATTATATTAGCCGTGTATCAAAGTCAGTAAGGAAATAAAAACCCCAAACTGAATGTTTCCAGTTTGGGGATCATGCTTTCACAGAAGGTCGGATTATTTGTGGGCTATGAATCCCACATATAGGCAATCTTCCTCGAAGCCTTGCCAATAGTCCTGACCTAGCTTCTGTAGTCCAGCTTCTTCGACTTTCAGGCGTATCCATTCAACTCCTTGGAATCCACCGTCGATGGCAGTCTGCTCATAATCAGTTGTCGAAAAATCTGAATACTCAGCTGAACAGCTGATTTGCTGGTCTTTATCTAAAAAATCGACCTGCATTTTACCACTCGCCAATCTTGTAAATCGACGATTGTACAGGATTTGTCCTAATCTTTTGAAATTAGGATTGACCAATATGCAAACAAATTTGCCATCATCTCTGAGTGCTTGGCAGGTTGATGCGAAAAACTGTGCCAGATGCTCTTTGTCTCGAGCATAATGCAGGACCAGAACCGAAACCGCTTTGTCGAATTTTTCGGTGGCTTCAAATTCACTGGGATCAGCTACTACATATTGAATGCCTAGCGAATCGTTTTTTTCTACTTTCTGTGCGTTGGCGATTTGCTCTGCAGAAACATCGTAGCCAGTGACCATGGCTCCTCTGTGCGCCAATTCCTGATCAAATAGACCGCTGCCACAGCCGACATCCAAGACTGTCTTTTGTGAGATGTCTCCCAACAGACGCAGGGCAGATGGATACTGCACAAACTGTTTAACCGGATCGGTTTTGACTAGGTCCGTATAGCTTTGGCTGATTGAGTCATAAGATGCTTTCATATCTATTCTCCATATAATTGTTAAAGAAATAAAGTTCAGTTGTATTAGCTAGCTTTCTAGCATAACGAGTTATTATACTCTTAAAAAGGCAGATAGTCAATAAGATGAATACAGTAAAAGTTGACAAAGTACCTAATTAAAGCTAATATTGGTATATTGAATATATAGTGTTGTAAATAATTTACACAAAAATATGAAGGAAAAACAAGCATTATTGGAGTTTGGGTTGTCAGAATCAGAGGCGCAGACCTATTTGACGCTGTTTCGTTTGGGCGGAGCTACGGCTTCAGTTTTGGCCAAGGAAACTGGTCTGCAAAGAACGACAGTCTATCCGATTCTCAAGTCGCTGGCTAAGAAAGGTTGCGTGTTGGTCTATTTCCGCAAGAATCAGCATCACTATTATGCCCAAAAGCCAGACAAGCTGGCGAGTCTGTTTGAAAAGAAGCTGGAATTTTTCAATAGCGTGGTGCCCTTGTTTGAATCGATGGACAGAAAGCAGGCGCAAGCAATCGGCGTGCGATTCATTGAAACAAAAGAGGAGTTGAGGAAATTCTATATGGACATTTTGGATGATCACAAAAGTTATCGCATCATTGGCAACGCACACACTTGGCAAAACATTGATCCGGAATTTTTTGAACAATATCGCGAGATGCGTGCAGACTTGAAAATCAAAACTCGATTGCTATTATCAGCTGATTCAAAACAAGACAATCCCACGGCCAAAGATTTGTTGCGTGAAGTTAGATTTTTGCCGGCCGAATATGAATTCAAAAGCACCATGAACATTTTCAATGACAAGGTCCTGATCATTAGTCCAGAAACATCCTCACTAGCTGTGGTCATTGCCGTGCCAGCGATGGTGGATATTTTCAAATCAATGTTTGAGATTATTTGGAGTAATGAAAGTTAGTCATCGGTCATTAAATATGTGTCATCAGTCAACAGTAATTAGTCATCAATAGAAAATGGAATATTTAGAGTGGCTAAAAGAATTGGATCAGAAATCGCAGGGCAAGTATGTTGAGATTACTTGTCCTTTTTTTGAGGATGGGGCGTGCGCAATTTATGCTAAGCGATTTGCATGCTGTCGAAATTTTCCGCAGAGCACGGGATATTGTTCGCGTGACTTGGATTGCAAAATCATTCAAAACAAAATTGAAAACAATTCTCCAGCTTCGAGCGCGACATGTCGCGCCTGTCAAAAATCATGTTGTGAAAAAATTCTGGTGCCAGTGGGAGTTGAAATCACCAAAGAGTTCATTGAAAAATGGATGAACATTCCTTGTGAGGATTGTCGCAAGTTTTTCAAATAATAATTTTTGGTAAAATAAAAAGCCCCAAACTGAATGTTGTCAGTTCGGGGCTTTGGCTTTTGGCAAGAAAGTTAGAATCAACTTTCTTGCCAATGTTTATCACCTCATTGCTAATCTTTTTTCAAGTAATGCCACAAATTTTTCAATGTCCTCATCGGACATTGGGTCGATGGCGATTCTAATAAACCCCTTTGTTAATGCGAGTTCACTATTCTTGATGGAATACTCGTATGAACCAACACGTTTCATCTCGGTGAGGACACTTGCCGTGATTGCATCGTATGCGTATTCGGTATGGAGAGAATGCCGCAGAAAGCTATCTCCCGCAATCACTTGGTAGTGATTTCTGGGCATATGGCTCCCATCAGAAGTGATATGCATAACTTTTCCAACAAGAATCTCAACTTTTTTAGTGGTCATGGTAATTCTCCTTTTGTAGGATTGTTGCCCGAGAGTGGGCTAAGTTTTGTGAGGTGATTGTAAAAGAACTTCTCCTATGAAACCACTAATCATTTAGTAATCTCAATGAGAGAGGCAAGAAAGTTAGATTCAACTTCCTTGCCAATGTTTATCACCTCACTCAATCTTTCTTCAGGATTGCGGCTTTACGGTCAGGGCTGATGCTAAGGTTGAGCCAGCGAAAACCATAATCCTGTTTGTCATCAATCCAGTTCCAGTAGAGATAACGAACATGTAGGGCTTTGTCTGGGCTACAATAAATCGTGCCCCAGAAATAAACTGCCTTGTGCTTCCATTCTTCCGGAATAAACTCTGGGTGTGCCAATAAGTAATCCAGAACACAAGCGTTGAGATTAGACTGACTTTCAAGTTCTTTGCGAATCTCATTGCCCACGTCCATGCCATGCTTCTGGGCAGCTGACGTATATAATGAGATCTTTTCAATGTCCCACTGAAACTGTCCGCTCTTTTTGTGTTCCTCAATTTCCCAGCCTTTTGGGCAATAGGGAATGGCATCACAATCGATAATATTTGTAGTGGTCATGGTTGTTCTCCTTTGCAGATGTTTGCTCAGTATTGAGCTGATTGTTTGTGAAGTGATTTTTAAAGTACTGGCTGTCATGACTCTTTTGCTGTTCTCATCATGACTACGCAGTATACCATCTTTTTGATGATTAGTCCATAGTTGATGACTGAGGCTGGTTTTTGCTCAAATCTTCGATGTTGATATTTGGCTTATTGCTTGCATTATTTGGCAGATAGTGCTATAATAATGTTGTCGTCATATTTGATGACAGTAAGTAGTGATAAGTAGGTTTTTAAGCATTTTGGCTAGGCAAAGGTTGAACCTTTGAGAAAGTCATGCCCGCTATAAGGTTCAACCTTGGAATACTTGCAATGCTAAAAATTATTCAAAAAATATGCATTTAGATGAACTAATCAACGCGGGACTCTCAGAAAATGAGGCCAAAGTCTATTTGGCAGCTTTGGAATTGGGCGAAACTAGTGTCTATCGTTTGGCCAAGAAATCAGGTGTGAAAAGAACTACCACCTATTTGGCGGTGGAGACTTTGAAAGAAAAAGGCCTGATGAGTGCCTATCAAAGCAATAGCGTCACAGTTTGCTATGCTGAAAACCCGAAAAAACTCACTTTGGTGCTGGAAGAAAAGAAAAAGGCTTTGGACAAGATCATGCCCGAGCTGTTGGCGTTCAACAATTTGATTGATAAAAAGCCCAAGATCAAATATTTTGAAGGGCGAGATTCATACAAAGAGGTTTTTATGGATATATTGAAATATTCAAATAGTGAAACACTGATAACATTTAATGAGAACTTCTGGAATTTTGATGATTTCTTTGTGAGCTATTTTATTCCCAAGCGCAAAGAGAAAAAAATTTGGGCGCGAGCTCTTTTTCATGACAACGCTGTTTTTAGGGATCTCAAGAAAAGAGAGCAAGAACTTTTTTTGCAATGTAAACTTGTTCCAGGGGATAAATTCAAAGTCGGGATAGAGATGATTATTTATGGGAATAATAAGGTGGGATTTGTTTCATATGAAGAGGAGATGGCTATCATTATCGAAAGCCAAAAAATCCACGACACACAAAAAAGCTTCTTTGAAACAATTTGGGGATTGTTGCCGGAAAGTAGGGTTTAGTCATCGGTCATCAGCAATCTGTCATCAAATGCGAGTGTGCTATAATGTAGATAAGAATTATCATTATGGCATCACAAATCGCGCATATTGTTTATGCGAAGAGATATTTGGAAAAGTTTCCCTCGAATGAAATTGATCGAGACGAGTTTTTGTTGGGTTGTGTTTTCCCGGACATCCGTCGCGTGGCCGAAAATCTGACGAGGAAAGACACGCACATGGCCTTTGAGCCGATTGATTTGAATTTCACAGGACTGACTTCTTTTCAAGCGGGTTGGAAGTTTCATTTATATTGCGACATGAAGCGTGAGGAAATTTTGAATCAATACGGTTTTTATAAACTGACAGCAGACAATGGCAAATTTTGGCAGTCGAGCAAAATGTTGGAAGATGAATTGTTGTATGATGTTTATAATAATTGGGAAAAGCTAGTTCATTATTTCAACAATGCGCCAGTGGCGCAATCGCCGCAAGGAGTTTCCAAAGAATCATTTGCATTGTGGTATGCGATTGTAGCACGCTATATTGAAAAGAAGCCAGACAACAAAGCGATGCAACTTTTCATCAGTAAGCAAGCAATGTTTCAAAAAGATAGTTCGGTGATTATGAAAAAAGTTGATGAGTTGAGAAAAGATAGTCGATCGGTGGAGATATTAAAGAGAGTGGTAGAGGAAATTGTATAGAAGTCCATAAAGTCAAAAGTCTATAAAGTTAAATGTTAATAAGAAATATATGCAATTAGAAGTTAAAAATATCAAGATGAGTCCGGTGATGCTTTTGAGGAGAGCGGGTTATACTTTTCAACGAAATGAAGGGCAAGAAATGAGTTTTGTGCGAGCTTTGGCTAGAGCGGGTTATCCAAGATTTCATATGTATGTATCAGTGGCGGGAGTGGATATGAAAATCAACATTCATTTGGATCAAAAGAAAGAGACCTATGGATCAGGCACTCGACATCATGGGGAATATGAGGATGATGGGGCCTTGAAAACAGAGGTTGAGAGAATCCGAGGTTTGTTGGTCTAGCTATTGCCAAAGTCTGCGAAAGAGGCTAAACTAAGTTATGTATTTTGACATGCCGCGGTGGTGAAATTGGTATACACGCCAGTCTTAGGAACTGGTAGGTTTATCCTGTGGGAGTTCGAGTCTCCCCCGCGGCACCTGACATAAAGTCCGAAGGACTACTAAATGTAAAAAGAATGCAAAAAATAGTAATCGATGAAAATGGCGCTGGGGAGCGTATCGATAAATTCCTGAAAGAGGAGTTTTTTTTGAATGTGGAAACAACGCGCGGGGATGTCATCCGCAGTATCAAGGAAGGACAAATTTTGTTGAATAATAAAAAAGTGAAACCAAGCTATATCTTGAAAGATCAAGATATAGTCATGATTGATATTCAAAAAGAAAAAGAAGAGGTGATTCCGAATAAGGATATTAAATTAGAAATTATTTTTCAAGACAAAGATATTATTGTTATCAACAAGCCATCTGGTTTGCAAGTGCATCCAAGTGATACAGAAAAAGAAAACACCTTGGTAAATGCATTAATAGTGGCTTTTCCTGAGATAAAGGATGTAAATGATGGATCAGAAGGCAGTTGGATGCGCCCAGGAATTGTGCATCGCTTAGACAAGGATACAAGTGGTGCAATGGTAGTGGCAAAAAATAAAAAAACTTTTGATGAATTGAAAAGACAATTTGCCGATCGAGAAATTGAAAAAAATTATGTCGCATTGGTGTATGGTCATCTAGCGAAAAATGAAGGAGTGGTGGATCAACCAATCGCACGAGCGGCCAGTTTCAAAAAACAAAAAATAGCACGTGGCCGCACCAAGGGAATTGCTCGACCAGCGTTGACGGAGTATAAACTGTTGAAAAGATTTGCCGAATTTGATTTTGTGGAGGCTGTGCCAAAAACTGGTCGTATGCATCAGATTCGTGTGCACATGTCGTCCCTTGGAAATTCGATTGTGGGGGATGCAAAGTATAAGCGCCGAAACCTGATTTTGCCCGATGGTGTTTTGCGACAGTTGCTACATGCTCAAAAGCTGAAGTTCACCCTATTTGGCAAAGCTTATGCTTTTGAAGCTCCTTTGCCAGCTGATTTTGCCAAATTTATGCAAAGTCTTGACTAAAAACTAATATAAAGGTAAGATAAAAAGGCTAAAATCTCGGGTTTCGAGACTGTTTTAATTTAATAAAACTTCAGGTATAATAACAATCATATGCAAAAGAAAGTAATCGAATTTAACAAGGAATTGAGAGGCAAGAATATGCCTGAGTTTTCAGCTGGGGATGTGGTGAAGGTGTATCGAAAGATTAAGGAAGGTGAAAAGGAGAGAATCCAAATGTTTGAAGGATTGATTATCGCTGTAAAAGGTGGTCAAAGCTCTTCTCCAACTATCACTGTGCGAAAAGTTTCCAATGGAATTGGAGTTGAATTGATTATCCCAATTTCTTCACCAAGTATTGAAAAGATTGTGAAAGTGAAGACCGCCAAGGTTAGACGATCAAAATTGTATTATTTGCGAGGATTGACTGCGAAAAAGAGTCGTATGAAATATACTGACGCTGAAGCAGCTATCGTTCCACAGGAGACAATTGAGGCTCCAGTGGTAGCTGAGGTCGTTGAAGAAGCTCCAGTTGAGGCTGTTGCGGAAGAAGTTAAATAGGGCTTCTGTAGCGAATTTGTCGTACAGGGGATTCATGTGGTATATTTAGAATAAGGTTAGCGTCTTCGTGGTGGAATTCCTGCCTGCCGGCAGGCAGGGGTATACACACATGCTTGAGACGCATGGAACCCAGACAGTATTGAAATTAAAAATTGTCTTCGTGGTGGAATTGGTATACACACATGCTTGAGGTGCATGGATCGTAAGGTCGTGCGAGTTCGAGTCTCGCCGAAGGCACCACAATTGTTGGCCTGCCTGCCACATTTTCAAAACATTATTAACTACTTCCAACAGTTAGTAATGTAATGTGGTAAAATACAGTTGAGACTAATATAATATGGTTGGAAAATGAGGCAGGCCTGGATAGCTCAGTGGTAGAGCAGAGGATTGAAAATCCTCGTGTCGTCAGTTCAATTCTGACTCTAGGCACAAATGTGATAAAATAAAAAGAGTAAAAAAATTGGTTAGCCAACCTACGAAAGATTATGGGCAATTAGCTCAATGGCTAGAGCATCTCGATTACACCGAGAGGGTTATAGGTTCGAGTCCTATATTGCCCACACAAGACAAAATATCGCTCTCGCCGCTTGGCGAGTATGCGGGTATCGTATAGTGGTTCTTATACGTCCTTGCCAAGGATGAGATGGGGGTTCGATTCCCCCTACCCGCTCAAATAAACTAAAGAATTCTCCTAAATGGAGAATTTTTTAGTTTCATGGCTTATTTAAGCCAAAAGTACGGAGTGGCTTAATTCGCGATGGCTTATCTGAGCCAAAATTCGGTCTTTGTCTTTGACAGGCTGGACATTTTTTGCTATACTCGTTAGTCACGCTGAGATCTGGTAAAGATAGGCTTAGCATGACATTTAACAATTAAGATCAATTAATGCGTATCATTAGTATGCTTGTAGCGCTACCGATGCTGTGGACAACACTTGTCCCGCAACATGCCTTGGCAGCAGAATTTGCAAACACTGATGAAACAAAAACAAATTTAGAAATACAAGTTGAAAATATCATAGCCAAAGGCATCGTTCTGGGAAATCAAGACTATTTAGGAAGAGTCCCATATAACTTTCCTGGCTATGAACCGGTCAAAACAGCTGATGAATTGAAAAGAGAGAAAGTTTTGGCTAGATATAAAGATAAGCTAGCTAAAACAATCTTTCCGAAAGGACAATTCACAATCAACGCTTCAGCTTATACGGCCGCAGCGGATGAATGTGGCAAGTCTGACGGAATCACAGCTAGTGGTTTGAAAGTCAAAGAAAACCACACCATCGCTTGTCCGCCTCAGTTTCCTTTGGGAACTAAGATGAAAATTGAAGGTTATGGAACTTTTGTTTGTGAAGATCGTGGGGGTGCGATCAAAGGAAATCACATTGATATCTACGTACAAACAAAAAAACAAGCTTTCGCGTTTGGTCGAAGAAATTTGACTGCAGAAATTGTTCTGTAAGAGTAAAATAGCAAAAAACACCTTGGCTCACGCTGAGGTGTTTTTTTGTTGACCGAGCAATCTATTTTTGATAAGCTGGACTAGTACCGTGATGAATGGTCCGATGGCCGAGTGGTTAGGCAAGGGTCTGCAAAACCCTCTACAGCAGTTCAAATCTGCTTCGGACCTCCAATATTATTTATGCCCGGATGGTGAAATTTGGTATACACTGGAGACTTAAAATCTCCCGGGAGCAATCCCTTGCGAGTTCGAGTCTCGCTCCGGGCACCTAGTAACATAACTTTAGTCCAATTAAAAAAAGAATCATTCTAGTGATTCTTTTTTATTTTTTGCAAAACTTTGGGAATTTTTTGGAAATCCTTTTTGAGTGTTTCTCGCAAACTGCCATTGTAGAGTGCTGCTGCTGGATGATAGAGAGTGAAGATGTTTTGTGAACCAATTTGCGCAAGATTTATTTTTGTAACTTGGCCGTGGATTTCAGAAATCTTGGCCTTTGGCAGAAATCTTTCCATGCTGTGGCGGCCGAGAGTGATGATGAGTTTGGGCTGGATGATTTGGATTTGTTGCAAGAGCCATGGCCAGCAAGTGGCGATTTCTTCAGGCGACGGGTCGCGATTTTCGGGTGGGCGACATTTGCAGACATTGGCGATGTAGACGTCTTCCCTTTTCAATTTTATTTCGGCTAACATTTCATTCAAGAATTTTCCAGCCGCGCCGACAAAGGGAGTCCCACTTGCATCTTCCTTTTTGCCTGGCGCCTCGCCGATAAACATAATCTCCGCTTCGGAATTGCCTGAACCGAAAACGACCTGAGTGCAACCCTCTCTGAGGGAGCATTTAGAGCATTGTTGCATTTGCTCGTTTAGCTTATTTAATTTTTGCAGTTTAGTTTGCATGATTGTTTGGTTGCAGGTAAAAAGTTATTGGCTGTAGGGCTGGTTGTAGGTCATGGGTCATAAGTTGTATTATTTATGACTTATGACCTTAGACCATTCCTATTTCTAATGACTTCTTGCTTATGACTAAGATAGATCGTGGATTCTGTGTAATTCAAATTTTCCAGTTTCTGTGTTCCAAGTGGCGAAAGTGGGTGGGTAGAAATCGCCGGTGGCGTTGCCAGGATTGAGCAGGGTGCAGTTGCCGACAACTTCAGTCCAAGGTTTGTGAGTGTGCCCGAAGAAAACAAAATCATATTTGCCAGTCTCAGCTAACTCTTTGGCTTCGCGCGGAAAATGGATGAAGGCAATTTCTTTGTTGTCTAATTTTATTTCACCAAAATTTTCATAAACAAAAGCATTCTTATATCTGATTGCGCCGTCAGCTGATTTGCTAATATGTTCAAATGTTGACATGTTCATTTGATCTTTGTCCATATTGCCAAAAACATAGAAAATTTCGCCAGCAAAATTGTCGCAAAAAAAATCCAACGAATCTTTCGTGGCCAAATCGCCACAACAAATGATCCTCTCAATTTTTTCTTGCGCGCAAAAATCCAAAACTTTTTTCAAGTTGGTTTCGTTGTTGTGGATGTCGGAGATGATGGCTATTTGCATATATTTTTTTGATTTATTTTGTGCGAAAAGATTTTAGCAGTTTTATATCAATCACAACTTCATCATGTTCAGTTTCCAAAATCATATCAATATTTTTTTCTTGGGCGAGGGCGACAATTTTTTTGAAAGCTTCGGTGCCGATGAGACCTTGGCCGATGTGGGCGTGGCGATCTTTGTGGGAGGCGCATTCAGTCAGAGAATCATTGGCGTGGATGAGTTTGATTTTGGAAAGACCTATTTCTGAGTCAATTTGTTGCAAAGTTTTTTCGAAGTCGCGCCAATCATAACCGGATGCAAATGAGTGTTGGGTGTCTATGCAAATGCCATTCAACTTGGGATGGTTCACGTTTTTGATAATCTCGGCAATTTGTGAAAAAGTTGAGCCGATTATTTTTCCCGAGCCAGCGCTGTTTTCAATGAGAAGTTCGGCGGAGCCAGTGTAACCATCCAAAACTTTTGTGAGCATCTCGGAAGTTTTTTTGGTTGCGTCTTCTTCAGAAAGTTCGCCAGCGCTGCCAAGGTGGGTCATGACAAATTGAGCGCCCAAAAGACTGGCGCGTTCCAATTCATCGCGCGCCACGCTGATGGAGCCATAGCGGATGCGATTGTTGGCGGAAGCAAAATTGATATAATACGGCGTGTGAATGACAAAATTTGTGATTTTGTTTTTTTGCATTTCAGCTGAGAAGTTTTCCAAAAGTTCTCGAGTCAATTCTGGGGCTTTGCCGCCTTGAGGAGAGCGGGTGAAAATCTGAAAACATTCCGCGCCCAAATCAGCGGCTCGTTGTGGGGCATTGAAGATTCCGCCTGCAATTGAAACGTGACAGCCGATATTCATAAGAGTGGATTAACTGCTTATGACTATATTCTAGCATATAATAACAATGTGTACTTCGTACGGTTCGCCACTTTCTTTAGACATGTTCTTGCCCTTACTTTTTCTTTCCGCAAGAAAAAGTAACAAAAAGAACTCTCCGCCGGCTCGTACAAAAATAAATTTTCAACTTATTCGCGAAAAAATACTGGTTGCCCCGCGCCGGACCAGTATTTTTTAGCGCTCATAAGTTTCAATTTATAGTTTTGTACTACGCAAGGCGGAAGGGTTTTTAAAACAAAAAAAACTAGAAAAACCAATTCGCCCATAACGAAGTGCGTTTCTAAATTTCAGCGCATGAGCGTTAAGAAATTTTTTGCTACTCCTTTTAGCGGAAAGTCGTCCCTAAAATTTTAGCGAATAAGCTAGAAATTTAGACAGCACGAGTCTGGGCAGCAGTTTCTTTTCGTCCACTTTCTTTGCTGCCAAAGAAAATGGACACTCTGTTCTTTGGTAAAAGAAGAATATTAAATGATTTCCCATCCATCCTTAGTTTCTCGGATAGTGCCTTTGATTTCAAAGCCAGAAGCGAGTTTGTGACCACCACCACCAAATTGGGCGGCGATTTTGGAGACATCTACGCCTTTGTATTCTTCAGAGCGCAGGCTGCCCTTGATGACGCCTTCTCCGCGTTCAGAGAGGATGAGGGCGAATTTGGTGCCTGGCACAGTGTTGAGGATGCCGGAAACTTGAGCAATGTCTTCGGAGCCTGCACCACATTCTTCCAAATCTTTTTGAGTCAGTACTGAAATGATCATGCCGTTAGTTGGATTGATCTTGGCTTTTTCAAAAGCTTTGCCCCAGAGTTTCAAAGTCGAAATATTTTTATTAGAAAAAGTTGATTCGACTATTTTAGCCAAAGGTGCTCCGCGTTTCATAAGTTGGGAAGCAATTTCCATGACTTTTGGCGTGGTGTTGGAATGTTGAAATGAACCAGTATCAGACATGATGCCGAGCAATAGAAAGGTTGCCATCTTGCGATTGATTTCAACTTTATTGAAAATAAAAAAGTCATAGATAAGCTCACAAACAGAAGAATATTTAGCATCCAGAATGGTGATGTCAGCTTTGACAGTGATGTCTGGATGATGATCAATGATAGCGGTGATTTGATTGTCGGCAACGGTATCAATGATTTTGTGAAAGCCACGCTCCACGCTGTCAGCGCCAATGATTAGATTATACTTTTTCAAATCAAGATTCTCTGGATTGATGAATTTTTCTTCAGAAAAAGAGCGCAAATATTCAGGGAAGGCGTCATAGCAAGTAATGTCAGCTTTTTTGCCAAGGGTGCGAGCATATTCTTTGAGCGCCAAGACGGAACCAGTTGTGTCTCCATCTGGTCTGGAATGCGCAAAAAGCAGAATCTGTTCAGATTCCTTGATAACAAAGTTGAGGGTATTAAATTCTTTGGAAAACTTAGCCATAACTCTTTAATTTACAAAGCCATAATAAAATGCGACTCTTGTCGCATTTTAAGTTGTGTATTTATATTTCTCGCAGCAGCCTTTCGATTTCATCAGCTTTGGACTCAGTCCGGTCGGTGATGAATTGAATTTTTGGCAACGGGCGCATATGCAATTTTTTGTTGAGCGCGCCCTGGATGCGATAGAGTTCTTTCGTGAGAGTCTTTTGCGTATAGTCCATTTCCTTCTCAGGGAAGACACTCACGAATATACGAGTATAGCGAAGATCAGGCGTAGTGTCAACCTTGGCGATGGTGGCAAAAACACCCTCCTTTAGGGACAGATCTTTAAGGATTATTTCATTAACATGCTGTTTGATCAGCTCGTTGATTTTTTGAGTTCTTTCGGACATAATATTGTTCTAACTTTTCTTTGGCAGCAAAGAAAAGTTACAAAAGAAACTGCCGACGCCGGCTCGTGCTGTCTAAATTTCTAGCTTACTCGCTAAAATTCCAATAAGTGTTAGAAAAGCTTTCTAGTATGTAATTTTTTAACGCTCGTGCGCTGAAATTTAGAAACGCACTTCGCAAGGCGCGGACATTTTTTTAAAATTATTAAAATTACAGGGTTTTCTTTTTGACTTCCTCGGTGTAGCAGACGATGGTATCGCCTTCTTTGATTTTGGTTTCGCCGTCAAAGGTGATGCCACATTCGTTGTTCTTAGTTACTTCGTCTACATCAACTTTGTTTTGTTGCAAATTTATCAGCTTGCCTTTGCCGATGATGGCATCGTTGCGCATAACTTCAATCAAGCAATTTTTGGCAATCTTGCCAGAAACAACTTTTCCACCAACGATCATATCTTTCTTGCCAGTTTTGAAAAGGGCCAAAACTGTCATCTTACCAAAATCAGTTCGCTCAATAGTTGGTGGTAGCATTTCAGTTAATCTATTTTTAATGTCAGACACTAATTCATAAATGATTTTGTAGTTTTTGACTTCAACCTTGCTAGACTCAGCCATTCTCTTAGCCACTGGAGTAGTTTCAATGTTGAAACCAAAGATAACTGCGTTAGCGCTTTGCGCTAGGCGTACATCAGACTCAGTAGTGTTCCCAACTCCGATACCAATATAGTTGACTGCTACTTCATCAGATTTGATTTCGCTTAGAATTTGTTGAATGGCTTCAAGTGAGCCTTGCACATCTGATTTGAGAATCACATTTAGTTTTTGAATTTTTTCATCACCGATAGCTTTGTAAATTTTTTGCGCATTGAGTTCGCCTGGTCGGCCAATTGGACCACTGTTACTAGCGCGAAGCGCTTCAGCGCGGGCAATGGACTTTCCGCTCACGACTTGCAAGATGTCGTTGGTGTTGGAAGTTGTATTGAGCCCAATCAAACTGATTGGAGTTGAAGGGCCAGCTTCGAGCAGTTTCTTGCCAGCAAAATCTTCAATTCTTCGTACGCGACCGTGAGCTGATCCAGCAATGATATCCTGACCTTCTTTGAGAGTTCCAGTTTTGATAAGAATTGTAGCTACTGGCCCTTTTTGTGGATCAAGATGTGATTCCAGAACAACACCCAAGGCATCTCTTTTTGCGTCAGATTTGAAATCTTCCACTTCAGCCACAAGCAAGATATTTTCCAAAAGATTATCAATCCCAATATTTTGTTTGGCGCTAACTTCACAGCACAAAGTTTGCCCACCCCATTCTTCGACCATAATCCCATTCTCACCCAATTCTTGTTTAACTCTTTGGATATTCGCCTCAGGCTTATCAACTTTATTGATAGCGACAATGGTTGGAATTTTTTTAGCTAGGAGATATTCAATAACTTCTTTAGTTTGCGGACGCACGCCGTCATCAGCAGCGACCACTAAAACTGCAATGTCAGCGATAGAAACACCTCGTTCGCGCATAGCGCTAAAGGCTTCATGCCCCGGAGTGTCGACAAAAGTGATGAGTTGACCTTTGCGTTTGGCTTGGTAGGCGCTGATGTGCTGAGTGATGCCACCAGATTCTTTGGCAGCCACACTGGCTTTGCGGATTGTGTCGAGCAAGGTAGTTTTTCCGTGGTCAACATGTCCTAAAATAGTTACGATTGGAGGTCTAGACTGCAGATTTTCTCCAGCTTCATTTTCTTTCTTGAGCATTTCAATCATTTTTTCCAATGTCATTGATTCATCAGCCACAATGATATCTTCCTGAACTTCAAAACCAAGATCCTGCGCAATGATGGAGGCAGTTTCAAAATCTATTTTCTCATTGATGGTGGCAAGGATGCCATTTTTCATGAGTTCTGTAATAACTGTGCCTAGTGACAACTCTAAAAGTTCACTGAATTTTTTGACAGTGACAGTGGCTGGCAATTTGACAATTTTTTTGATATCTTCGGACATTTTTTTTAAATAATCAATAACCAAGAAACAAATAACAAACAATATTCAATTATCAAATTTCAATATACAAACTGTTGGTTATTGGAATTTGAGATTCCTGCCTGCCAGCAGGCAGGTGTTTGGTTATTGTATCTTGTTTCTTGTATCTTGCGTAGTGATTATTTTTAAAACTTATATTTTCTTAGTATCAGCCACTTTAGCCAGCTTGATGGCTTGCTTTTCCTCTTCAGTGAGGGGATATTTTTCTGATTCTCCGGCAGTTATGGCTTTGGCATAAACACGAGTTCCTTCGCGGGTATATAAGGAGGAGATGGTTAGGCCATTATTTTTGCCATTCAGCATAGCAATGGCAAAGCTTTGATCGCCACCCACATCTTTGAATGGGTTATATCGAATTACGGCAACCTTGTGTAGTCCTTTGTAGGCCTGCATATTTATCTGATTGGAAATGTTGTATAGCTCCTGAATATCCTTGTCCAGAGCCTTAATCGACTTGGAATGACCAATAATAATGTCTTCAACATTTTTAACATTATTACCAGCAAAGAACTCAAGATTCTTTTTGTTGATCTTTCTGATGCTTATTTGAAGCAAAAAAATCCAAATAAGCATAGCAAGAATTATCATAAATAGGGTTATGATAATTATTGGCTCGTAATTACGCAATAAATTTAGGATAGGTTGCATAAAAATGGCTTATTTGTATATTAAAGCTAGCATTTATAGGGCGTTATGTAAAGGTCGCCTACGTAAATCATCTGAATGATTTGCTTCAGCGAACTAAAGCGGAGAGTACAGGAGTTGAACCTGTGAGGAGATTGCTCCCCAACCGCATTTCGAGTGCGGCGCGTTAGACCACTCTGCCAACTCTCCGTATTTTTTTAGTGACAACTTAGTGCCCCTGCCTGCCGGCAGGCAGGTTCAACCAACTCGGCCACTCTTCCATATCACAGGTTGTTTATTAAAGTTACCTTATTTTGTGAATGTTATCAACAGCAACCAAGATTATTCTGGTTGTTGAAATGTTATTTTTGTTGTAGAATAAAATTAATAAAATAATATGTCTTCGGAAAATATGACCAATGAAATTGAGTCTAGCAAAGTTCAGTCTTTCACGGTTAAGTTTATTAATCCGGAAGCGGTGATTGAAAAAATTGATATACCCAATGGAAGTGTGGTAGCTGATTTTGGTTGTGGCAGTGGTTATTTTTCTTTGCCAATTGCGAAAAAAATTGGCGAGCAGGGCGTAGTGTATTCTTTAGATATTCTTCCGCAGAGTCTCGAGACTGTGGCTAGCCAAGCCAAGACTGCTGGGCTCACTAATATTGTAACTAAGCGAGTCAACTTGGAAAAAGCTGGGGGATCACGATTGCCAGATGCAAGCTGCGATTGGGTGATTATGAAAGATATGCTTTTTCAGAATACAAATAAAAAAGTTATATTAGAAGAAGGCAGGAGGGTTCTCAAGGATGGAGGCAGAATTCTGTTGATTGAATGGAATCTAGAGGATGCTTCAATTGGGCCAAACAAAAGTTTGCGAATTTCCAAGGAGGCTTTGACTGAACTGATTCAACAAACCAATTTGAGTGTTTTGCAAGAAGTCCCCGTTAGCAATTTTCATTATGGCCTGATATTGGTTAAATAAAATATTTTGCGGAGGCTTAGTTTAGATTAAAAATAAAAAAAAGATGAAACTAAAAAGTAGAATTTTTTTATCAATGTTTATCATAGCCAGTTTGGTTGTGGTTTCTGGTTTTGGTTGCAAGCAAACAAATCCGAAGAAATATCTAATTAATTTAGAGGTTTGGGGCTTGTTTGATGATCAAGATACTTTTGCGGAAATAATTGATAATTACAAAAAAACTAATCCGAATATTGGGAAGATTACCTACAAAAAGTTAATGCCGGACACATATAAGCAAGAAGTTATGGACGCGTTGGCAGCAGGAAATGGCCCAGATATTTTCTTGATTCAAAATAATTGGTTAGCCCCATTTGCTAATAAGATTTATCCTGCGCCCCTAACTTTTCTGACGGAAAAAAGATTCAAGGATAATTTTGTAGATGTGGTGGCACAAGATTTTTTGAACACTGATGGTGCCTATGCGGTTCCACTGAGCGTGGATTCTTTGGGTCTCTATTATAACAAGGATCTTTTCAATGCCGCTGGTATAACTAATCCGCCGAAAGATTGGAATGAATTTGTGGAAACTTCTAGAAAATTAACCAAGCTTGATGCTAGTAATCAAATTGTTATTTCAGGCGCAGCTATGGGTACAGCTTATAATATTAATCGGTCAACTGACATTTTGAATCTGTTGATGTTGCAAAATCAAACGGAGATGATTGACGCGACTGGCGGACGAGCAATGTTCGATCAAATTGCTAAGAAAGAGGGTCGAAGTTCGATTCCGGGGCAAGAGGCTTTGGATTTTTACACTCAATTTGCCAACAGCAGTTCATCACAATATTCATGGAATTCAAAAATGCATTATTCAACGGACGCTTTCAGTGAAGGCACATTGGGAATGATGGTGAATTATTCTTGGCAAATGGATACAATCGCTAAAAAATCTCCGAAATTGAATTTTGCGGTGGCTCCAGTGCCACAACTGCCTGAGAGCGTGCCCGTAAATTATGCCAACTATTGGGCGTTTGCAGTGGCAAAAAACAAAACACCTGATACGGCGGGCATTCCACCAGCGCAAGCGGCCTTGGTGACCAATGATATCCGTGTGGCAGAAGCTTGGGGATTTTTGCTCTATCTGACAACCAAACCAGAACAATCGGTGGCGACTTCCACTGGTGTGTCTGGCGCAGGCCAAACAGTGAATTTGAATTTTGATCCAGCCAAAAATTATTTAGAAAAAACCCACAAGGTCGCAGCTCGACGGGACTTGATTGAACAACAAAAAACGGATGCCAAGCTTGGACCATTCGCAGAGGGGAATTTGATTGCAAAAAATTGGTATCAAATAAATTCAGAAGCCATTGAATATTTATTTGCTGATATGATCAATCAAGTTAACCGTGGGCAGTCTTCGGTGGCCGATGCTCTCAAAACAGCGGCAGTGGCCGTGAGCCAAATGATGAGTAAGTAAGTTTGTTTAAATTAAATTTGTATAAAAATGAAAATTAAATTAGTCATAGGTTTATTCTTGTTGTCGATATTTTTGTTGGTTCCAACAATTAGTCTGGCTGTTGATGGGGATTATGGCAGTGTTAATTTGGCGCCAGCCAACAATGCTGCTGGCGGACTGGTGCCATGTGGAAATGGTGGCGTGGAAACTGCTTGTACGCTGTGTCACTTCGTGATTGGTTTTCAAAATCTGGTGAATTTTATGCTGAAGCTGGTGATTACGATGGGGTTTGTGGGGATTTTTGCGGCGGGTGTGATGTATATCATTTCGGCGGGTGATGACAAAATGATGGGCAGCGCCAAGAGCGCCTTGACTGCTAGTCTAATTGGATTTGGTATCGTGATGGGGGCATGGCTGATTGTGAATGTGACCATCTGGGCTCTGGGCGCCAACATTGGTGTGGCCACAGGACAAAATTGGTATGATTTTAATTGTTCGACAAGAAGTTCGACAGTTCCAAATTCAGCACCGGTGGTGACAGCAGAAAATTGTTGTGTTGTTGGACCTGGTCGTTGCTCTCATGTGAAAGATTCTAGTGAATGTTCATCTGGAACATATAAAACTGGATCCTGTGCAGACATAGCAGATTGTCTAAATGGCGGTACAGAATGTGGAATAGGTGGAATTGGACAATGTAAATCGGGCGTACTTCCGGGAACTTGTCCAGATGGTTGGAGTGCTACGATGGGAAATCTTTCCAACCCGTGTGTCAGTGGTACAAAATGCTGTGCAAAAAATGGTGAGGCCCCTGAAACATGTGCAGGTGGTTCTGGAAAGTGTTTTTATGGTTCACTTGTTTGTCCATTAGGATATGGTAATAGTCTTGGATTATGTTCAGCGTCAACATCCGCCTGTTGTGCAAAGAATGGTGAATCAACTGAAGTCTGTGCAGGTGGTGCAGGTAAATGTTTCAACGGCACAAGTGTTTGTCCGACAGGGTATACTAGTAATGTTGGTACTTGTTCAACAGCACAGTCCGTATGTTGCACATCTCCCGCAACTGTTGCCCCTGGAATTGTATGTGGCATAAATAGTTTAGGAGAATGTAAGGCCGGAATTTGTCCAGATAACTATAGTGTGATATTGGGGAGTCCAACTAACCCTTGTCCAAATGGAACAAATTGTTGCGCGAAGAGTGGTGAATCAACTGAGACTTGTGCTGGTGGTGCAGGTAAATGTTTTTATGGCACTAGCTCATGTCCTCCTAATCGCACACGTACTGTTGGTATATGTTCGGCGTTGCAATCGGCTTGTTGTAAATAATTTTAAATAAAAAAATGAAAATCAAAATAATCACGATTTTATTTCTGCTGGGATTTTTTACTGCAAATGTTACAAGTGCAGCCGGCATAATAGAAGATATGGCAAATAGCGCTACGCAAAATGCAACAACCTATGTTGAAAACGCAGCAGCTGACAAAGTAAATGATCTAAAAGCTCAGGCAACGGGACAGGTTATGGAGCAAATTAACAAATATGCCCCATCAACAACCGCAACAACCTCAACGCCAGTGGCGCAACCAGTTGCTAGTTCTGGTACAGTATCGAGTACAGGTGCATGTGGCGCAAATCAATTTTGCAATCCATTGGGCAACGTGAACACTGTGTCGGGTGTGTTGAGCAACATCCTCAGCAATTTGAAAGGCGTCATCGCCAGCATCGCCATTGTATTTATTGTGGTGGGTGGCTTTATGTATATTCTTTCAGCTGGTGACGAGAAGATGATCACCAAAGCCAAAGCTACAATTGGTGGCGCTTTGATTGGTTTGGCTATCGCTTTGGCGGCGCCAACATTCCTAAAAGAAATTGTGGCGATTCTGTCCACGGGCGATGGTGCTAGTGCTGATGCTGCCGTGGCTGCCGCGCCAACAATCAAGCAAATCGCGACCAGAGTTTTGAATTTACTGTTGTCGCTTGTCGGAATTATTGCTATGATTGGTTTAGTGATTGGTGGTTCATTTTATCTCACTGCCTATGGAGATGAAAAGAAAATTGAAACTGGTAAAAAGATTATTACCAATTCAATGATTGGAATTGCCGTAGCAATGATAGCCTTGGTGCTGGTGAGACAAATCGCTGGATTGCTAGGAGTTCAATAAATTTGAAAAAATAAAAAAACAAGCCGATGCGAATCTACGAAAGTACACGAATCTACGAACCATTTTCGTATATTTCGTAGATTCGCATTGAATTCGTAGTTTCGAATCGGCATAATCTAGAAAGGTGGGTGTAATATGAAAAATAAAATTAAAGCATTAGCTTCTGCTTCAGCATTGACGATGATGGCTTTGCCAGCTTTGGTTTCTGCAGCGCCAGCATTTCAAGCGCCTGCTGGAACCGGTTTGCCAGAAGGATCAATCACCGGAATCATCACTAACATTATGAACTGGCTTTTGATGCTAGTTGGAATCATCGGTGTGATTGGTTTCGCAATCTCTGGTATTCTATATATGACAGCGGCTGGAGATGAAGGACGAATTGAACAAGCCAAATCTGCCATGATGTATTCCATTATTGGAGTTATCGTAGCAATTATTGGAGTTGTTGTTATCAAAGCGGCTCAAGGATTGTTGGGTGGATCAAACTCATCATTCTAACCGACATTTCTATACTAAAAAACGACCTGTGGATAACTGGTCGTTTTTTAATTTTTTAGACTAGAATTTTTTTTGAAAAGTGGTATAATATAAATAGTAAAATAAATTTTTAAATAAACAAAAAACAATGATTAAAAAAATAAAAGTAGCGTTGTTGTTGGTGGCAGTATATTTTGTGGTGTCTCCCGTGAGTGCGTCTGCATATTCTTGCTTCCCAATCCCGCTCCCTGGTTGCACAACTCCTGGTTTGCCCGGCGTAGATTTCGGTGGTTCTGGTGGTGGAATAAATGGTGGATGGTCGACAGGCAATGTTTCTGGCTATGGCCTGCCAGAAGGCTCAATCACAGGTATCATTGAAAACATTTTAGTGTGGCTGTTGATGATGTTTGGAATCATCGGCATAATTGGGTTTGTAATCTCAGGACTCATGTATGTTTTAGCAGCTGGTGATGAAAAAACGATTGAGAAAGCTAAATCAGCTATGAAAAATTCAGCCATCGGTGTGATTGTTGGAATTTCCGGTTTTGTGATTATCAAAGCAGTCGACACCATTCTCAACGCTTATAGCGGAGTTTAATATTTTTTTAAATAAAAAAGTGAAAATAAAAATCATTATTTTTTTAGCAGTAATTGCCATTGTATTTTTTGGTAAGCCTGATAGTACTCACGCCTCGAATTGTTCAGGTAGATGCGGGTTGATGTGTACAGTAAATGAAAATGTGTCATCGGATGCTTTTGAATATTGTGACGCTGCTGGAGAGCAGTGTTGCAAACCCAAACCAGAATGTGATCCAACAATGCCTGGTTGTGGTGGCACAACATCAGCTAAAGCGCCAGCGACCGTGGGCAACGCTTGTGGAGGAACGCCAGATTCTTTTTGCGAAGCTGGATCATTTTTTTGCTCAACTGGCAGAACGCGTGATTTTACAAAAGGAAGTGTATCTTGCGTGAGCGGATCTATATGTTGTAAGAACGATGTGAAGACAGGAACATCATCAACATATTCAACAACGGCCAACTCAAGTGCTAATTATCTTAATGAAGGTGATGCATGTGGAGCATCTGCCACTAGTTCTAAGATATGTAATACAACATTAAGGTTGTCTTGCGTATGTGGCACAGACGCCTCAGTCGCAGCCGCTTGTCGTTGTCAAAAAAGTTCTGGAGGCGGAACATCTGGTTTGACTTCTGAAAACAAATCTGGTGGCGGAACATCTGGTTTAACTCCTGAGGCTAATCAATATGACTCTCCCGCGCTAACTCAGGCAGATTTTGATACAATCGCTGGACAAACTGGCTTGCCTGCTCCAGTTGGTGGTATTAAAAGTATCTTGAAAAATTTATTGATTTGGTTATTGGAAATTGTGGGTGTAGTTGCTTTGATTGGCTTTGTGATTGCTGGCACTCAATATATTTTGGCTTCGGGCGATGAAAAATTAGCCGAAGCAGGCAAAAAGAATATGACTTATGCAATTATCGGGATGGTGGTGGTGTTGTCATCGTTTGTGGTTATTAAAGCGATTGATTATGCTCTGCGAGCTAGCTCCTCGGCATTTTAGATATTTTTAGAAAATTAAAAAAGGCGCCTCCCATGAATCTGGGTTGCGCCTTTTTTGAAGCCATCGGATCTCAACCGATAAACTTCATGCGGAAAGCTATGGTGTTAGCATTTCCGTTTAAATTCCATGATCCAGTGGCCTCACGGTCTGAAAGAGGCTGAACTGAAACAACGCCTTTGCCATTAAACGGATCGGACAATGTGCCCTCGTAGTGATTGTTTACTACGGATCCATCGAATGTTGTTCCAGTTTTTTTGCCTACGATGTGAATGGTTGTATCGGCTTTCTGCACAACCATGTCTTCACCCACTGCCTCGTCATCGACTATACAGCTGAGATGCCAAAGTCCTAAGCGCATGGTAGGCAGGGCTGCTACTTCCACTGGCTTTTCAGCTGGCGGAATGGCTTGCACATAGGTCGTGTTGTACACGATCGTTTGCGCGGGGGCAGGAGTGACCACGTCAGGCGCAGCTTTCGCTTCGACCTGTTTGGTCTCGGGAATCAGGCTCACGATGGTGTTGGAAACTTCCGTGAGCTTCACCGCAGCTTTCGCTGGTAAAGTCTGACTGTCGCGCTCAGCCCGGGCGGCTTTCAGAAAAGCCAGTTCCTTGGGAGTGAGTTCCTCGCCAGCTTCAACCTTGTCTTGGAGTTTCGCGATGATTTCTGCATTCTTCTTGTCGCGAGTATCAGCCTGAGCTTTATCCAGATTGAGAATGGCCTTTTCAGTCCGTCTAATCTGGAAGCTCATTTCCTTGCCAGTCAACCAATAGTACATCGGCTGGCTAACCAGAGAGAGAAGATTGATACTTAGCAGGATAACTGCCGAGCAGGTCACAACTTTCCGCCAGATACTTCTTTCACTGATGGCGGAGAAAATTGTGATGGTGGAGATGATGGCAAATACTGCCATCGGATTGACTCCCGCAGGAACACCCCCGAGATACATGAAGGGGATGTTGATCCAAGCAACTATCAGCCAGACATTTTTCTTGTACTGTGACCAGATCGTATGTTGGGGGTCAGTTGGTGGAAGGTAGCGCGCTTGCGCTATGTTGGAAATTCCCGTGATTGCCAGTACTTCTGGTGAAAATGCGATTACCAAGAAAACCATTGTGAGCAGTAGCCCGAATACATACGGGACATAGCCGAGCCAGGAGCTCCAATCCCATCGGCTAACGCCGATGTTCAGGAGATAGCTGATAAGCAATGCCGGAAGCATTACAATCAGCATGAATCTGACGAGACGATCGTAGGCAATCCGTATTTGACTAACGGTTGCACCAGTAAAACCAATTGAAGCAATGATAAAACGGAAAATGTTCATGCGACTGCCTCCTAGCAGAAGATTTTTTCGAGAATTCCACCAAGCCAGTTGCCGAAGATACCTCGGAGGTGGCCCTGATGTTTTGGCATTGAAGTTGTTGTAGTATTAATTTCATCAGCCCATACGCCAAGTTTTGCATCGAAAAGCAAGCACTTTTCTTTGGCAAAATCAATAACTTCTTGCTGATGATTTTGCAACCACTCCAAACCTTCATGCCATTTCTGAGCCATCTTTGCGGATATTGCATCCGCATTGATGAGATTGCCCATGATGCATTGACGCTTGGCTTCATCGATACCGACAGTGGTGATTGTGCCAGAAAGGCACTTCAAGAAAGCAACTGCACGAGACTCAGTCTCGATGGTTGTTGTATCCTTGCCACCTTTTCCACTGCCAGGAACAGTTTTTTTCACTTCGCGTTTGGGCATGCCAATGATGACATAGCGAAAGCTGTTTCTTTCGTGTTTTGCGATAGACCCAAGAAAATCCGTAATGTTTTTTTGTTCGACCGCGTCCAATGCCGGCCAAATGTCTGCCCAGACTCTTTCATCTTCATAGGACAGTCCAAGAAACATTGGCAGCTTTTCTTTGAGACTCGGCGGTGCCTTGTCAAGCAACGAATGAGCCGTGTTGTAGGCCATAAGTAGCCATTCAATAGCTTCAGTAATGCCTTTAAACGCAGTCATGCTAACCATAGGGTTATCTCCTTGCAGTGTTTGTGATATTAAATTTTCAAGGTGCTAGCCACGACGGCCAGTCACCAGTTCTTTACTGATAACTATAAATCTTAGCATAAATTGGGGTGGAAGTCAAGAGTAGGGAGGTTTTTGGCTCAAGAAAGCCTTGTTTTGGGAGAAGGATTTTTGATTGTTAAACAATAAGACGGATAGGACAAATAGGACTGATGGAAATGGCAAACCCTCCGATTCTGGTTAGATTGACAAGTCGGGAAATTCTGCTATACTGAGAAAGTACTGAGTGAAGAGTGATTGGTCCGCGAGAGCGGGTCATTTTTTTTAAGAAACTAACTAAACAAGAGGACCATTAGGACAAATAGGACTGATGGAAATCGTAAAAAAACATGGCTAAGAAAAAAGTAGCAAAAGAGGAAGAAGCGGAGTCAGGACGATTGGGAGACTTCGGCAGTGCAATTTCTGCATTGTGTGAAGAAAAAGGAATTTCTAAAGAAAAAGTTGTCGAGACAATTGAAGCAGCTTTGGCTGCAGCGTACAAAAAAGACTATGGCAAAAAAGGTCAGAACATCAAAGCAGTTTTCAACGACAAGACTGGTGGAGCTGATTTCTTTTTGGTGAAAGAAGTTGTCGATGAGACAAATCGTGAATTTGTGGAAGAAGTGGAGGGCGGCGCTGAAGAGGAGGTCAAGGGGGTGAAGGAGGAAAAGGTAGCGGAAGATGGGGAAGAAAGATTGCCAAGATACAATTCTGAGCGTGATTTGACAGTGGAAGAAGCCAAGGCAATCAAGAAAGGTGCTAAAGTCGGTGATGTAATTGAAATTGAATTGGAGAAACATCAAGACTATGGACGAGTAGCGGCACAAACTGCTAAACAAGTGATCATTCAAAGAATTCGGGAAGCGGAAAGAGATTCAATGTTTGAAGAATATAAGAATCGCGAAGGTGAAATCATTGGTGGTGTGGTGCAACGGGTGGAAGGTCGCAATGTTTTCATTGATCTTGGAAAATCAGTGGGCGTTCTTTTCCCATCTGAACAAGCACCAAATGAAAATTATCGCATTGGACAAAGACTGAAAGTATATTTGGCAAAAGTTGAGGCTGGCTCAAAAGGACCTGGCATCACTTTGAGTCGTATTCATGGTGAAATGGTGCGTCGCTTGTTTGAATTGGAAGTGCCAGAAATTTTTGCGGGCACAGTTGAAATCAAATCAATTGCGCGAGAAGCAGGAGAGCGAACTAAGCTTGCCGTGTTCTCAAGTGAAGATGGTATTGATCCAATTGGGTCTTGCGTCGGACAAAAGGGAACTCGTGTACAAGCAGTGATCGATGAATTGGGTGGAGAAAAAATTGACATCATTTTGTGGAATGAGGATATCGCTAAATTTATTGCTGCAGCCTTGTCACCAGCTAAGGTTTTGAAAGTTGAAGTTAATGAAGAAACAAAAGAAGCTTCAGTGTCTGTGCCAGATGATCAATTGTCATTGGCAATTGGCAAGCGTGGGCAGAATGTGCGTTTGGCTGCCAAATTGACTGGTTGGAAAATTGATATTGTGGGTATCAAGCCAGCTGGAGAAGTTGTGGCGGAAGAAGCGGAAGTTGCAACAACTGAAGAAGTTTCTGCGGAATAATAACTACTTTTATTTTAAAATAAAATATGAGCAAAATAATTATTGTTGGACACAAAAATCCAGATACGGATTCAATTATCTCAGCCATTGCAGCACAAGAATTGTTTTCTAAACTTGGCTTTGAAGCTCAAGCGCGACGAGCAGGTGAGGCGAACAATGAAACGAAGTTTATTTTAGAAAAACTGGGAGTTGCAATGCCAGAATTGGCCAGTTCACTAAACGATGATGAAGCAGTCGTGCTAGTTGATCACAATGAAGAGTCACAATCATTTGATCAGATTGATTATACTAAAGTGCGTTATGTGATAGATCATCACAAGATGTCTATTAAAACCGATGGACCAATTTTTTGTCGCATCGAACCGATTGGCAGTACTTCTTCTTTGATTGCCAAAATGTTTTTTGAGAAAAAAATAGAAATCTCGGAAATAGTTGCGCAAATGTTGATGGCTGGAATTTTGTCTGACACCTTGAATCTGACTTCACCAACGACAACTACTGATGACAAGATTTTGTTAGAAGAGTTGAATGCGGTAGCTAAGATTGATGCGGAAAATTTTGTGGCAGAAATGTTCAAGGCCAAATCAAGTCTGGAGGGAATTTCAGTTGAAGACATCATCCGTATTGATTATAAGACTTTTGAGATGGGCAGTAATAATGTGGGCGTAGGAACTTGGGAAACAACAATGCCAGAAAGCGTGAATGAAAAAAAGTCAGAAATTATCCAGGCGCTTATAAATGAGAAGATAGCCGCTAAATTGGATTACATCTTCTTTATGGTAGTGGATATTTTGAAACAGAATTGCCAATTATATTTGGTAGGAGAAAAAGAGATTGAATTAGCTGCGCGAGTTTTTGGTGGAGAACTAGGTGAACAGGAAATGTTGTTGCCTGGCGTAGTTTCCCGCAAAAAACAAATTGTGCCACAGTTGACTGAAGCGCTGAGTAAATAATTTAAATTTTTTTAGACGAAGCATTTATTAATTTTTTTCGGAATAAACTCGGAAGTTTGTTTTGTAGCTAAAATTTTTCCTCTATATTGTGCTGATGAAAATTTTAGACAAAAGAAACGTCCTCAAACAGGAATTCCTCAAAAATCAATAAAAGCTTCGTTGCATAATAACAATGATAAAAAAACTACCAAAATCTCAAGTTGAATTTGAAGTGACCATCGCTTGGTCGGATTGGGAAAAATATTTAGACAAAGCAGCGGCCGAAGTGTCAGAGGAAATTAAGATTGCCGGCTTTCGTCCCGGCAAAGCTCCAAGAAAAATAGTAGAACAAAAAGTTGGCGTTGGCGTGTTGTTGAACAATGCCGCTGAAAAAGCCGTGCAAAAAAGCTATGTTGATTTCATCGTGAAAGAAAAGCTGGATGTAATTGGTGCTCCAGCTGTTGAAATCGAAGAAATTGCAACTGGTAAAGATTTGGTTTTCAAAGTGAAGGTGGCCGTGGTGCCAACAGCTGAGCTCAAAGAAGACTATAAAAAAGCCATCAAAAAAATCAACGCTGAATTTGCTGAGAAAAAAACTGATGCTACCGAAGAAGAAATTGCCAAAGAGCTTGAGCATATTGCCAATAGTCGAGTGAAGTTGGTGACGGTGGCGCGAGAAATTGCCAAGGATGATAGCACGGAAATCGATTTCACGGTTTTGGTGGATGGCGTGCCGATTGAAGGTGGAACTAGCAAGAAACATCCATTGGTAATTGGCAAGGGAGTTTTCATTCCTGGTTTTGAAGAAAACTTGATCGGCATGAAAGAGGGCGAGGAGAAAGAATTTGAATTGAAATTTCCAGCTGAATATCACAAAAAAGATTTGGCTGGCAAGATGGCAACTTTCAAAGTGAAAGTTGGCATAGTGCAAGCAAGACAGACCCCAGAAATTAATGATGAGTTTGCAAAATCATTGGGAGATTTTGAAAATCTAGATGCTTTGAAGAAAAATTTGAAAGAAGGCATTGAAGAGGAAAACGCTCACAAGACGAGTGAAGAAAAAAGAACTCAATTTTTAGAAAAAATTGTGGATAGTCTGAAAGTTGAATTGCCAGAAATCATGATTCAAGAGGAGACACAAAAAATGTTGCTTGAATTTGATCAACAAACTCAGTCCATGGGCATGAACATTGATCAATATTTGGCGCAACTTAAAAAGGAAAAGAAAGACCTGGAAAAAGATTGGGCGCCACAAGCGGAAAAAAGAGTGAAATCTGCTTTGGCCTTGCGAGAGATTGTGAAGATGGAGGAAATCAAGGTTGATGCAGCTGAAATTGAAGTAGAAATGAATAAGACCGTACAATACTATAAGAATGTGAAAGACTTCGATAAAAATATTGATATGGAAAGACTATATTCATACACTAAAGGTATTTTAGAAAATGAAGAAGTTTTCAAGATGCTAGAGAAAATTTAATCTCACTTTGCAGAAACAAAAAGCTCACTGTGTCCCAGTGAGCTTTTTAAATTTCTAATTTATTTAAGTAATGATAGGAGGCTTTCTCCCGTCATCTCTTCTGGCTTTGCAATTTCCATCAGATCCAAGACTGTTGGCGCAATGTCACTCAAAAGTCCTTGCGGGTCACTTTCTTTTTTGTTAGCTTGCGTGTGATGATTTTCGCTGGTGATAAACCAAAGCGGAACGGGGTTGGTTGAATGTTCTGTATTGATTTCTCCAGTCAGACTGCTAGTGATTTCCTCAGCATTGCCATGGTCGGCGGTGATGAGAATAGCGCCTTTTTTCAGGAGCACTGCAGGAATCAATCTTTCCAAACATTTGTCGATGGCTTCAACGGCTTTGATGGCGGCTGCTTCTTTGCCAGTGTGGCCAACAATGTCTGCATTGGCATAGTTAATTAGGATGAAATCATATTTTTCTTTTTCAACAACATCAATAACTTTGTCAGTTATTTCTTCGGCGCTCATTTCTGGTGCCAAATCAAAGCTGGCGACATTTTTGGAGGGAATGATGAGTCGATCTTCTTTTGGAAAAGCGTCTTCCTGTCCGCCATTGAAGAAATAGGTTACATGGGCGAATTTTTCTGTTTCCGAAATGCGCAGTTGGGATTTATTTTTTTGGCTAATTAGTTTGCCAAGGCAATTAGTTATTTTGATCGGTTCAAAAGCCACACTCACTGGCAAGCCATCTTCATATTGGGTCATGGTGACAAAATCAATATTTTTCAAAGCTGTTTTTTTGAATTTCATAAAGCCAGGCAGAACAAACGCTTTGGTAATTTGTCTGGCGCGATCTTCGCGGAAGTTGAAAAAAATTATGGAATCGTTATCTTTGATATTTCCAACGGGCACTCCTTTTTCAGTGACAACTGCGGGTTCAATATATTCATCAAAAACATCTTTGGCATAGGAAGCTTTGAGATATTTAACTGGGTCAGCGATTTGCTCGCCTTTTCCAAGCACCATGGCTTCATAGGCTTTTTGAATGCGATCCCAATTATTATTTCTATCCATGCCGAAATAGCGACCGCCGATAGTCGCAATTTTGCCAACGCCATAGCTGTCCAATTTTTTCTGAAGTTCACCCATCGATTGTGCAGCAGAATCTGGCGCGCAATCCCGACCATCTGTGAAGATATGCAAGAATACATTCTTAACTTGTTGGTCGCGAGCCAATTCTAGAAGTGCATAGAGATGATCAGTGTGTGAATGCACAGCGCCCTTGCCAACTAAGCCCATCAAATGCAAAGCGCCATTGTTGGCGTTGGCATTGCTCATGGCTTTCAAAAAACTTTTGTGTTTGTAAAACTCGCCATTTTGGATTTCCATGGCGATGCGTGGCAAACTCTGGTAAATTATTTTGCCAGTGCCGATGGTTGTGTGTCCAACTTCCGAGTTGCCAGGCTCTCCCCAAGGCAGTCCAACTGAAATGCCTGAAGCTTGCAGACTAGTACGGGGATAGAAATCATTTAATTTGTTTATTGTTGGCAAGGTAGCGGCAGCGATAGCGTTGCCTTTGTCAGTCTTACCAATGCCCCAACCATCGAGAATTATAAGAATTACTGGTTTGTACATATTTTTTTGTTTATTTTGTATTTATATATAAGAATAATATCATTTTAGATTGTCTTTGACAAAAAGTCTTATTTGTAATAAGATTTTACTTGTATCCTCACATTTTTTATTCCGAGTTAAAAAGAGATATTTGGGCGAAATTCGCACAATTTATCTAGGGATAATGGCTTAGGAGGCGCAAATATAATAAATTGTTTAAAATGATTTATTTGCTTGATAAATTAAGTATAATAAGTAAGTATCGCTTTACTAACATATAAAAATGATCGTTACTAACACTATTTATCAACTGAATAGAGGAAAATACCATGGAAATCGTAATTGGGGTTTTGAGCTTGGTAATCGGCACTGGAGCGGGTTACTTCGTTAGACAATCAATTGCCAAAAAGCAATTGAACACTGCAGAAGGTCGAGCTTCTAAGATTGTAGAAGAAGCTGAAAAAAAGTCACAAGAGCTTGTGATTGAAGCAAAAGGTAAGGCAGTGGACATCTTAGAGGAGGCAAAAAAGAAAGAGGCGGAGAAAGAAAGACAAATCATCCGCACCGAAGAGCGACTTGAAAAGAGAGAAATCACCCTCGATACTAAAATGGAGGAAATTGAACGTGGGCGAACAATGTTAGAGAAGAAGGCTGAGGAAATTCGCCAAATCAAAAAAGAAGTTGAAGAAACTCGCGCTCAAGAACTCAAGAGACTTGAAAAAATCGCTGGTCTTTCCAAAGAAGATGCCAAAGCGGTTCTTTTGCAATTGACTGAAGAAGAGAGTCGCGACATTCTAGCTAAAAGAATCAAAGACTTGGAAGCTAATGGTATTGAAGAATTGAACAAGAAGGCCAAGGACATTATGACTTCAGCTATTCAAAAATATGCTGGTTCTCATTCAGCTGATGTGACCACAAGCACGGTGAGCATCCCATCTGATGAAGTGAAGGGTCGCATCATTGGTCGCGAAGGACGAAACATCAAAGCTCTGGAAAGGTTGACTGGCATTGAAATTATCGTAGATGACACGCCGGAAGCTATTGTGATTTCTGGTTTTGATCCAATTCGCAGGGAGACTGCCAAAATTGCTATTGAAAAATTGGTGGGTGATGGACGCATCCATCCGACTAAGATTGAGGAAGCGGTGGAATTTGCTAAATCTGAAGTGAACAACAAGATTCGAGAAGCTGGCGAAGCGGCCGCGTATGACTGTGGTGTGGCAGGACTTGATCCAAAACTTATTCAAATTTTGGGAAGACTACGTTATCGAACTAGTTATGGACAAAATGCGCTTTTGCATTCATTGGAAGTTGCTCATTTGTCAGGCGCTTTGGCTTCAGAACTGGGAGCAGACGTGGCGATTGCCAAGAAGGCTGGACTTTTGCATGATATTGGAAAAGCTATTGACCATGAAGTTGAAGGAACTCACGTTGAAATCGGAATCAAGATTTTGCAGAAATTCAACATTGGCAAAGAAATCATTGATGCTATGCGCTCACATCATGAAGACTATCCATTTGAAAGTCCTGAATCAATGATCATCGCTGCAGCTGATGCAATCTCAGCTAGTCGTCCAGGAGCTCGAAAAGATACTTTGGAAAATTATTTGAAGAGATTAGGTGAATTGGAAGATGTGGTGAACTCATTTGAAGAAGTGGAAAAGAGTTATGCTATTCAAGCCGGGAGAGAAATTCGTGTGTTTGTTCGACCCGACAAAACAGATGATCTTGGTGCTATCAAATTGGCTCGCGCTATTGCGGACAAGATTGAAACAGAATTGAAATATCCAGGTGAAGTCAAAGTGAATGTTATTCGCGAAACCAGAGCCACTGAGATTGCCAGATAATTATTATTATCCTATTTTCGTTATATGTTTCGCGTTGCGCGATATGCGATAGGGGTTGTGGATAACTAGATTTGCCTTATTTAAAACAAAAAGAGTACAATAGACTAAGAGGGAAAACAAATATAAATAGATAAGTCCTGTTCGCTCTATTTATGATAGGCACAGGATAAACTAGAAAGGCGGGTGACAACTATGATAAATGTAAACAAAGATGCGTTGGTATCAGCAATCGCAACAAAGACAGATCAATCCAAGAAAGATGTTGAGATGGTAATTGATACTATGATTGAAGAAGTGACTAAATCTTTGCAAGCTGGAAACAAAGTTACCCTAACAGGTTTCGGAACTTTCAAAGTTTCAGCCCGAGCTGCAAGAGTTGGAATCAATCCTCAAACTAAGGCTTCAATCCAAATCCCTGCAATGACAGTGCCAAAATTTACTGCTGGAAAAGCATTAAAAGAAGCTGTTAAATAAATTTCTTCTCTGTTATAATAAACATCAGAAGATAGTGATAAAATCCCGAGTGATCGGGATTTTATTATAGGCGGTTCGCCACTTTCTTTGGCAGCAAAGAACGTGGCAGAAAGAAACTGCCACACCGGCTTGTGCTGTCTAAATTCTCAGATTATTCGCTAAAATTCCAATAAGTGTTAGAAAGGCTCTCTAGTATGTAATTTTTTAACGCTCATAATCTGGAATTTAGAAACGCACTAACGCCAAGGTGTGGATTTTTTTTAAAATTAAACAAACAAAAAAAGCTATCCTTGCGGATAACTTTTTTTGAATGAGCGGGTAGGGGGAATCGAACCCCCCTCCTCAGCTTGGAAGGCTGATATAATAGCCACTATACGACACCCGCTTATATTCTATTTTCAAACCTACTGGTCGGGGCGCCGAGACTCGAACTCGGACTACTTGGTCCCAAACCAAGCGCGCTACCATTACACAACGCCCCGTAAACATTTTTAAATCAATATATCCATAGTAGCGGTTATTTGATGGGAAGTCAATAATGCGCCAAGGACAGGCTTAATCTGTCTAGGTATATTTTATTAAAATCTAGCTTTGATTTAAATGTCATTTGCGTGTATACTAGAGTCGAGAAAAATTTGAAATTTATGGAAAATTATTCAAACAATCAGGAGAAAAATTCATGGATGCATATCCAGATTCATTTTGGCGTGGCGCTTTTGACTGTGTTGGTTTTGACGGGCGGAGTTTTGAAGATTTTGTATGATGGGTTGAGAGAATTTCCAGCGCAAGAGATGGACAATTCTGTTTATGCTAGACTAGCTGAATCTAGAAAACAAAAATTGGCAGCTGTGTCAGCAGATGGTCCAGCGCGACATTTTTCACCTGGGCCAATCTCGATGAAACTAATCAAAAGCAATGGCTGTGTAGCAGATGGTTTGTTGTCAGGTTATGGTGAGAAGACAAAAGAAATTATCAATACTATTAATCGCTCAGAATGTGTGTATTTGCATAGATCATTGGAGACCTGGCTCAAGGTTCCAGATTTCAGCCAGGCCTTTGATATTATGGAGCGAATTGAAAATCGACCAATTGTTTATGGCATGTTTTTGGCAGAGGCGATTTCAACTAGAAAAAAATATGAAGATCCAAATTCTGGAGAAACTTTTCAATATGACGAGATGTGCCGCGAAGGGACGGAAGGCCGTTGGGGAAAAGATACTTGTATTCCGACCATTCAAAATGTAGAGTATCGTCGATATTTGAAAGCTGTGACTCGTCGGGCAATGGATGTTGGCATTCAAAGCTTTCTTTTCGGTCAAATCATGCTTCAAGACGAAAATTCCAATTTTGAACAAACAGAGATGAAAAAAATCTTGGCGGACATGCGTCAATATGCCAAAGAACGTGGCATGCAAATCATTGTCGGAGCGCAGACTGATGAAATAACGGATGAAAGATATTTGCGGATGTTTGATTATATTGAAGGCGGAGTGGGCATAGATGACGCGGGCAATGTGGAGAATCAAGCGTGTTTCAGCGGCCACTCCAATTGTTGGGCGCTACTTTGGAATGAAAAATATAGTTCCAAAGCGAATAACGTTTTGTTGCACTTAGATTGGAGCGGCTTGGTTTGGGATGATATGGGCGTGTTTGCTCGAATGACCAAGGAAAAAAGAATTGAAACACTGGCTAATCTATATCAAAAATTCACTTCGCAAAATATGGGCTTCATGATGCCATATCTAGCCGTGCTCAATCATGACAACGATGGCTGTTATGGACCCAACAAACATTTCTATGTGCCAAGCAAGAAATATAAATGCAAAGATGAAGATCAGATAAAAGAAATTATGCGAGACATAGTGCTATAATGAATGTGTATGAATAGAAAAATAAAACTAACAATAATTTTTTTACTGGCGGGGTGTCTTTTTTGGGCAAGTTGGTATTTTCTGCGAGACTCACAAGTTAAGAAAGTTGAGATCGTAGGCAGTGAACAACAGCCAATAGAAGAAAATATTGAAACTGGCGACAAGTCAATTACAGACACGCCCATTGCCTCGGTGGGTTCAAGCTTTGAGAAAGAGCCAGTTGTGGTGATTGAGGATAAGAATGAAGACAACGTGGAACCTAGTGCAAATAGCAGTAAATTAAAAATTGTGAATAAATTAGTGGATTCTGGTTTTCAGGCGGCTAACGGTCGGAAAATTGACACCATTATCATTCATTCATCCTATGATGCCCTAGGCGACGACCCATTCAGCATAAATGGTATTATCAAGGAATATCGTGATTATGGCGTCTCAGCGCATTATTTGATTGGCAGAGATGGCACAATCTATCGTTTAGTTCAGGAAAAGAATATTGCCTATCATGCCGGTGTGAGTTCGGTGCCAGATGGCCGAACAGGCGTAAATGCTTTTTCTTTGGGAATTGAGATGGTCAACACCAAAACAGGCCAGATGACAGCTCAGCAATACGGGGCGCTAAAAAGCCTTATTATAGACATTAAAAGTCGATATGGGATTAAGTATGTCCTAGGGCATAATCAAATTGCTCCTGGTCGAAAAGATGATCCATGGAACTTCAACTGGAATAAGTTGAAATAAGGCTTCATTTCAGCCACAATCTTTTCTTGATAAAACTCTCAGCATTTGGCATTGGACGGATTTTGTGGTTGTTGATATAATGATAACTGCTTTAAATCAAAAGTATAAGAAATAATTTTATGGAAATGAAAAATAAATTTGAAAAATTTCTGATGACAATCTCGAGTGTTTTTTTGTTGGCGATTATTGTCTTGGGTTTCAAGGTTGAAAATGACAATAAAAAAATTACTCAGATTTTGGAAAGTTTGAACACCGACCCAGGTAATGGCAACGCAGTCATTAGCCAAACGCGTGAACAAATTTTGGCGCAAGCGGCTCAGGCTCCATCTCAGGATGTCACGCAGAATGTAGTTAAAAAAACTATTATTCCAGGAAAAGTTATTAAGCAAACTGTGCCAGTGGCTTCCACGGCTAAAACAACGACAACCAAGAAAACAACTAAAACATCTTAATTTAAAACAAAATGTTGATAAATAATTACAAAAAAATAATTGGATTGCTTGGGGTTGTAATGATAGCAGTGTTTGTTTTTAATATTCCAGCAATTCAAAATAAAATTGCAGACAATGTTAACACCGCTTGGGCGGATGATGACGAAGAAGAATATGATGATGAGGATAACAGAGTTATTAATACCGCGCCTGAGAGTAACGTTGTGCAAAAAACAGAAACCAAAACGATTTATACAAAACTTAGTGACACAGTTAGCACAACTACTACCACAATAACCAAGCATGACTCAGATGGCGATGGCATGTATGACGAAGAGGATCCACATCCCACTATCAATGAGAGTTTCATTGTGAAGGATGATAATCTAAATGGCATTGATGATCGCTATGAACAATAGAATCGTGTTTGATAATTTTCGGGCCATGGGTACTGATATTTCAGTTGAAATTGTTGTTAGTCAAGAGCAGGAAAAACAAGCGCATGAAGCATTGCAAAGAGTCAAAGAAATTTTTGCAGAGAATGAAAAAATATTTAGTCGCTTTGACGACGGGAGTGAACTTTCAAAAATAAACGCTAGTCTGAACAAAGAAATTGCTGTGTCCGACAAAATGTTTGAAGTGTTGGAATTATGTGTGAAATTCAATACAATTTCTGATGGCTATTTTGATCCACGGGTAATTGGTGTTCTGGAAAAAATCGGTTATGACAAAGATTTCAAAAGTAATGACTTGAATACAAAAGAGGCAAAGGAGATTGAGGCGGAAAAATTTGAAGCTGATTTGCTAGAAGATTTGATTCTGGATGCGGAGAGAAAAACAGTCTTGATTCACAAACGAATTGATACGACTGGCATTGCTAAGGGCTATACGGTGGACGAGGTAGCGCAATATTTGAAAAAAGAGGGATGGGAAAATTTTGTAGTTGACGCAGGTGGTGATATGTTTGCGCAAGGTTTGAATGAAGATTCCAAGAACTGGACAATCGGCGTGGAGGGTGCGCCAGATGACAAAGTTGTGCTAAAATTGCAACAAGAAGGCATTGCCACTTCAGGCATCTCGCGCAAGCGTTGGACGATTGGCGACAAGAAGGTGCATCATTTGATCAATCCGAAGGATCCAGAAAATTTTTCCTATGATATTAAGACGGTGACGGTGATTGATATAAAAACAGTTGAAGCTGACGGGCGTGCCAAAACATTGGTGTTGATGGGGAAAGAAAAAGGCTTGGAGTTTGCCAATAAAAATAATATAAAGGCCTTGTTTCTCGATTATCGAGGCAATGTCTATTTATCAGATGAAATCAAAAATAATATCTTATAGTTTCATAGTTGTAGCAACATTCAGCTTGCTGACTTTTTCGTTTGCACGAGCTGAAGAAGATGAAATCAAAAAGGTTGATTATAACAAAGAAGTCATTGTTGACAGTGACTTGGATGGCCTGACTGACAAAGGCGAACAGCAAATCTATAATACTAATCCGGCCAGTATTGATTCTGATGGTGACAGCTATTTGGATGGCGCCGAAGTTTTGGCTGACACTGATCCGATGGATGCTCAAGACTATCCCGGCCATCGCGCACTTGATATTGCGAAAATCACGGATGCAGTGAATCAAGAAATTCCGTGGGCGTGGTATGTTTCGCGTGCAGCTGGAATTTTGGGTTTCATTTTTTTGTGGATAACAATTTTCTTGGGGCTGTCTATTCGCAATCCATTGTTGAAAAGATTCATTGAACCGATTTATAGTTTTGACTTTCATTGTTTCACGGCGGCCGTGGCAGTTTTTTGGGCCTTAGTGCATGGCACTAGTTTTCTATTTGATTCAATGATCGGTTTTGGCATCAAGGATGTAGCCATTCCTTTTTATACTCAATCAGAATTGATACATGGCAATGCTTTGGCGCTAGGCATCATGGCTTTCTATGCCATGGTTGTTATGACCATCACTTCATATCTGCGAGCTCACATGAGTCACTGGCTGTGGCGAGCTTTGCATTTTCTGAACCCCTTGGCATTTATTTTTGTAGTCATACATGGCTATGTAATTGGCACAGATATGAAAAACTTCTATATTGGCAGCGCCTTCCTCTTCTCGTCATTTCTGTTGGCCTTGATTTATCTTTCAAGTTTGGTGTTTGTGATAGTGAATAAATTCAAGAGAAAAGATGAACATTCAAATTAACATCGAAAACAAAATAGTCACTATCAATCTCTTGGACAAAAAGAAGATTTTGGATAGCGTGACTATTTCAGAAGAGCATCGTTTGTCGGAAGATTTGTTGCCGACCATTGTAGAATTGTTGCAAAAAAACAAACTGACCGTGACGGACGTCAAAAAGATGACCTTGAAATCCGACATGGGCGACAACTTCACCACTCACCGCATCGCCGCCTCAGTCACCAACGCCTTCAACTGGGCGATTGCACGTTAGCACTTTAGCATATTAACATATCAGCAAAATCCCCGTTTGGAGCTGAGCTCTTATGGAGTTATGGCTTTGCAAGAGCTCAGCTCCCGAGTTGTTAACTTTGTATTTTGCTCAGCAATTTCGCAAGTTTGACACTGAAATTTGGAAGCAGTATAATCATATTATGCAAATAAATAAATGTGACATCTGTCGCAAAACAATCAAGAAAAATCCAGGAGGCGTGCATATCGGATTGGGTAGTACATGCTTTTTTAATCATGTTGAAATCTGCCCTGAATGTGGCAAGTTAGTTTTGAAATTATTAAGAGATAATAAGTTGATAAAAGACGAAAATTTTAAAGATGGAAAATAATAACAAAAAAGAAATAACACTTGAGGCTATCGCAGAGCTTATTAAGGCTGGTAATAATGAGACTGTAAAAGTTTTGGAAGCGAAGATTGAGTCTGCTGTTGATAATCTTGCAATAATTACAAACAATAACTTTGTGAAATTGGAGGCGGATATTAAGGCGGTAAAGTCTGAGTTAGATATAGTAAAATCTGATTTGGGTGTGGTAAAAAATGATTTAGATGTGGTAAAGTCCGATGTTGAAGAAATTAAAACTAATATAAATAAAAAAGTTGATGTCTTCACACACAAGGATTTGGAATTTCGTGTAGAAAAAGTTGAAGAAAAAACTGGCATTGCTAAATTAAAGGCCGCAATAGTTTGACTTTAGCCAAAAAACCTGCTATACTGGACATAATAAGTTAAAAAGATGGGTGAAAACGCCGTCTTTTTATTTTTTCTAAATTAATAAAAACAAAAATATGTTTGAATCTCCATCTAGTGCCCCAGTAGAAAAACCAAAACCAATTTTAAATGAAGAAGGACGAGTTGACGATATGGGTCTTGCAATGGACCTTGCAGAGCAAGCGGAAGGTTTGAGAAATAGTGAGCACGGTGAAATTGAAGCTAAAAGAGCTGGAGTGGATATACAAACCTTTGTTAATAAAGACACTGATCGTGCAATAAAGGAGGAACAGGAGTCCCGAGAAGCCTTGTATGAAAAACAGAAATTTAGTGAGTTAATTGGGAAAATGGCCAGTTCGCTTTCAGAAGAAGAAAAGGGATTTATGAAAAAAATGCTTCAACCAAGATATGAAGGATTTTCTAATACAAGCGAACTTGAAAGAATTTTTAAAAAATTACTGTAACCTGTGGATAACTAGTGTATTAAGCGACTAGATAAAAATTGAATATTAGACAAAATGGCTTCATTGAGCCATTTTTGTTTTGTGGGTAAAAATTTGACAAATAAAGAGATTTTGTTCTTGACAAGGTTCAAAAAACCTTTATAATTAGCAATACGTTTGTCAAGCCTGCTTTTCGAAGCTAGGTGAGACTAAAAAACCTTCTTCATGAACTAGGTCCGGGGGTGAGAAAAGTTCAAATAATGGCTTATTGTAGCCACAATATCTTGCAGAACACAACCAAATAATTTAATAACACAGTTAAAATCTCATTATTACAACTTGTCTAAAAAGCAAGGGGTAGCGCAATGAGAGTATTTTTATGCTTAAAACGGACAAAGCACTAAAGGTAAAGGATTCTTTCGGCGCAGGGTCATCTCTGGCGAAAAGAAAATTCTTCAAGAAAATGTCAGTGGTTTCACTGCCAAACTTGATTGAAGCGCAACTAAATTCTTATGACTGGTTATTGGAGAAGGGCGTGAAAGAGCTTTTGTCTGAAGTGAATCCGATCGTGGATTTCACTGGCAAGGACTTGGAACTGTCTTTCGAAGACTATTATTTGGACGAACCGAAATATGATGAGGTGACTGCCAAGAACAAGAACATCTCATATGAGGCACCGATTCGTTGCAAAGTTAAATTGATTATCAAGAAAACCGGAGAGATTAAGGAACAAGAAATCTACTTGGGAGACTTCCCAATCATGACTGACCGTGGAACTTTCATCATCAATGGAGTTGAAAGAGTCGTGGTGAGTCAGTTGATTCGCAGCCCTGGTGTTTTCTTCACGATGGACTACCAAAAAGGTCGTCGTTTGTTTGGTGCTAAAATTATCCCAAACCGAGGTGCTTGGTTGGAAATTGAAACTGATTTCGATGGTGTGATGTATGTAAAGATCGACAGAAAAAGAAAAGTTTCTTTGACATCTCTTCTTCGAGCTTTCGGATATGCAACTGATAAAGAATTGCATGACATGTTTACTGATGTAGACAAGGGTGACATTAGCTATATCTCAGAATCAATCAGAAAAGATGCTGCTAAGGATCAAGCTGAAGGATATAAAGAAGTTTATAAGAGAATCAGACCAGGTGATTTGGCGACGGCTGAAAATGCGCGACAAATGATTGACTCAATGTTCTTCAACTTTGAAAAGTATGACTTCGGTAGCGTGGGAAGATATCGCTTGAACCAAAGATTGGAAACTGACTTGCCAAACACTGAAGAAAATCGAGTGTTGCTTCGTGATGACTTGGTGGCAATCGTGAAAGAAATTATCAAATTGAACAATGACCCATCAGCCCAAGCTGATGATATCGATCATCTTGGAAATAGACGAGTTCGAGGAGTTGGTGAGTTGGTACAAAACAAATTGCGTGTTGGTTTTGCTCGTATGAGTCGAAACATCAAAGACCGTATGAGTACTTGCGACATTGAAACTGTGGTGCCGGGGCAACTTGTGAATTCTCGACCAATCGCTGCCGCGATCAAAGAATTTTTTGCTAGTTCTCAGTTGTCACAATTCATGGACCAAGTAAATCCATTGGCTGAGTTGGAACATAAACGAAGACTTTCTGCGATGGGACCAGGTGGTTTGACTCGAGAACGTGCAGGCTTTGAAGTTCGCGATGTTCATCATTCACATTACGGCCGAATTTGTCCAGTAGAAACTCCAGAAGGTCCAAATATTGGTTTGGTTGGACATTTAGCAACTTATGCTAAGATCAATGAATATGGTTTCCTAGAAACTCCATACTTGAAAGTGTATACCGAAGTTGAAAATTCAGTGGAAAGACTTTTGAATAGAATTTTGCGAGAAGACGTGGCTGGTGGAAAGATTGGAGATTTGATTGATGAAAAATTGGCGGCGGAAATTGCAAAAAACAAGCAACTCAAAACTGTGAAGATTTTGCCATGGGCTAGTCAAGAAATTGAATATGTGAATGCCACAGTTGAGGATCGCAAAAACATTGCGCACGCCAACATTACGATGGACGCACATAACAATATTTTAGACAGAATGGTTGGCGCTCGTGTGAAGGGTCATGCGACAGAAATTGAAGCAGAAAAACTTGACCATATCGATGTGTCAGCTAAACAAATGATCTCTGTGGCTACATCACTCATTCCATTCTTGGAACATGATGATGCCAACCGTGCTTTGATGGGTTCAAATATGCAACGACAAGCTGTGTCTTGTGTGAAGCCACAAGCGCCATTGGTGGGAACTGGAATTGAAGACAAAGCGGCGGCTGATTCAGGACAAGTTGTGATTGCTAAACAAGCTGGAGAAGTTGTAGAGGTTGATGCAGAACACATCATTGTGAAAGAAGAAGCGCCGGTGGCTGCCAAGAAACCTTTCATCAAGAGAGAATATCGCTTGCAAAGCTTTGTGAAATCAAATGCTTTCACTTCTATGAATCAGGTGCCACGCGTAGAGAAAGGGCAAATAGTGAAGAAAGGCGAAATGCTAGCTGATGGTGCTTCAACTGATCATGGTGAATTGGCACTTGGACAAAACATTGTGATTGCTTTCGTTCCATGGGAAGGATCAAACTATGAAGATGCGATCATCATTTCTGAAAAATTAGTTCAAGACGATAGATATAGCTCCATTCATATTGAGGATTTCTCAATTGATGTGCGAGACACAAAGCTGGGGCCCGAAGTGATCACTCGAGATATTCCAAATATCGGTGAAGAAAGATTGAAGAATTTGGACGAAACTGGAATCATCAGAATTGGAGCAGAAGTTTCTTCTGGTGACATTCTATGTGGAAAGATTTCTCCAAAGGGTGAAGGTGACTTGACCTCAGAAGAAAGATTGTTGCGAGCCATCTTCGGAGAAAAATCTCGAGACGTGAAAGACAGCTCACTCTATTTGCCACATGGTGAATATGGAAAAGTTGTAGACATCACTATTTTCTCACGAGAACAAGGTGATAAGCTTCCAACTGGAGTTATTCAACAAATTCAAGTTTCAGTAGCCCAGTTGAAGAAAATCTCTGTTGGAGACAAGTTGGCTGGACGCCATGGAAACAAAGGTGTAATTTCCCGAGTGGCGCCAGTTGAAGATATGCCATATCTACCAGATGGAACTCCAGTTGATATGATTTTGAATCCATTGGGTATCGCTTCTCGTATGAATATCGGACAGATCTTGGAAACCTCTCTAGGATGGGCTGCTTTGAAACTTGGTTACAAAGTTGCAACTCCCGCCTTGGAAGGAATCACTGAAGAACAAATCCGTGGTGAATTGGAGAAAGCTGAATTGCCAGTAACTGGAAAAGTTAAATTGGTGAACGGCCGAACCGGAGAAAAATTTGAAAACGAATCAACCGTGGGTGTTCAGTATATTATGAAACTGCATCATTTAGTTGATGACAAGATTCATATGCGTTCAATCGGACCATACTCCTTGATTACTCAACAACCATTGGGTGGAAAGGCACAGTTCGGTGGACAGAGATTTGGAGAAATGGAAGTGTGGGCGCTGGAAGGTTATGGCGCAGCTTACACTCTGCAAGAAATGCTAACCATCAAGTCAGATGATGTTATGGGTAGAAGCAAGGCTTACGAATCCATTATTAAAGGTGAAATGATAAAAAGTCCTAATCTTCCAACTTCTTTCAATGTATTGGTAAATGAATTGAAAGGTTTGGCTCTAAATGTAGAACTTATCGGAGTTAAGAAAGAGGAAGATGATGAAGAAGATGAAACTTACTCATCACGGGAATAGTTTATAAATTTTAAAATACTTCTAATTTTATAAATAACATATTTAGTTTCCTGGGCGCTCCGGCGAATGCGAAACTAGAAATTCACAAATTATGGATCCTATAACTAAAGTAAGTGACTTCAATAGCGTCAGACTCAAGCTGGCTGGACCAAATCAAATTTTGGAATGGTCTCATGGTGAGATCACCAAGCCAGAAACAATCAATTACCGAACCCAACGATATGAGAAAGATGGTCTTTTTTGTGAAAAGATTTTCGGACCATCTCGTGACTGGGAATGTTATTGTGGAAAGTATAAGAGAATCAGATATAAGGGCATCGTTTGCGACAAGTGCGGCGTGGAAGTTACTCGTTCCAGCGTGCGTCGTGACAGAATGGGACACATTCAGTTGTCTGTGCCAGTTTCTCACATTTGGTTTTTGCGAGGTGTGCCTTCTAAGATTGGTTTGGCTTTGGGCATGAGTCCACAAGAGTTGGAGAAAGTTATCTATTTCTCAAACTACATAATTCTCAGCGTGGATGATTCTGCTCGAGAAAAAGCTTTGGCCCAATTGGAACAAGAATTCAAGACTAAGCAAAAAGAAATTGCTAAGTTGGAAGGCAATGCCAAAGAAAACAAAACTGAAGAATTGAAAGGCATTTACCGAACTGCGAAAGAAGAATTGAAAGGTTTGCAAAGATTTCAAATCATTACTGAAGTGGAATATTTCAATCTTTCAACTCGTTATGGTCAGGTTTTTTCAGCTGGAATTGGAGCCGAAGCTATTCGCAGGATTCTAGAGAATCTTGATATGAAAGCGGAAATCGAATTGTTGAAAAAAGATTTGGCTAACGAAGAAATCATTGATAAGAAAAAAATTCTGAAAAGAATTAAATTGTTCCAAGGATTTATCAATGCTGAGCTAAGATTGGAGTGGATGTTGCCGACCGTGATCCCAGTGATCCCACCAGACTTGCGACCAATGGTTGCTCTTGATGGAGGACGCTTTGCAACTTCTGATTTGAACGATCTATATCGTCGCATCATCAACCGAAACAATCGTTTGCGAAAATTGATTGAAATTGGTGCGCCAGAAGTGATCACCCGAAACGAAAAGAGAATGTTGCAAGAGGCAGTCGATGCTTTGTTTGACAACAGTGCTCGTCGCGGACAAGTTAGTGTGACGGCTTCAACTGGACAACGAAGAGCATTGCGTTCTTTGGCTGACACATTGAAGGGAAAGCAAGGTCGTTTCCGACAGAACTTGCTGGGAAAACGTGTAGATTATTCAGGACGATCAGTAATTGTGGTTGGACCAAAATTGAAACTACATCAATGTGGATTGCCAAAGAAAATGGCTTTGGAACTTTTCAAACCATTTATCATCAACAAGTTGATTGAAAGAGAATTGGCCTACAACGTGCGAAGCGCTGGCAAGATGGTAGAAAGTGAAACTGAAGAAGCTTATGAAATTTTGGACGAAATCATTTCACATCACTATGTAATGCTAAACCGCGCTCCGACCTTGCATAGACTTTCAATCCAGGCTTTCCAACCAGTATTGATCGAAGGTAAGGCTATCCAATTGCATCCAATGGTTTGTTCAGCTTTCAACGCAGATTTTGATGGTGACCAGATGGCGGTGCATGTTCCATTGACTGACAAAGCTCGATGGGAAAGTGAAAACTTGATGCTTTCAAAGAGAAATCTTTTGAAACCAGCTTCTGGTGAACCGATCATCTCTCCAACTTTGGATATGGTTTTGGGTTGTTACTACCTAACTCATATTTTGAAGGGTGCCAATGGTGAAGGAAAGATTTTCTCAAATTTTGACGAAGCTGTTATGGCCTATGAATTGGGTGCAGTGGATGTGCGAGCTGAAGTGAAAGTTCAACACGAGGGTGTGGTGCTGACAACTTCAGTTGGACGAGTCAAGTTGAATGAAATCATCCCCTCTGGTATTGAATATCTCAACTACGAAATGACCAAGAAAGAATTGAAACTTTTGGTAGCCAAAGTCTTGGAAGTTTGTGGTGCTGAGGAAACTGCCTTGTTTGCTGATAAAATCAAAGACCTTGGTTTTGCAGCGGTGACTAAGGCTGGACTTTCTTGGGGAATGGCCGACCTAAATGTTCCTGCCGAAAAGAAAGATATCATGAATGATGCAGAAACGAAAGTTGGTGTGATCAAACAACAATTCAACATGGGACTTTTGACAGAAGGTGAAAGAAAAAGTCAGGTTATTGAAATTTGGAACAATGCAAAGAACAAAATTACTGACGCAGTGCGCGCCGGTTTGGACAAAGAAGGTCCAGTTTATTCCATGGTTTATTCCAAAGCTCGAGGTTCTGAATCAGTTGTGGTTCAGATGGCTGGTATGAAAGGTTTGATGGCAGGCCCTACTGGAGAAACCATCGAATTGCCGATTAAGAGTTGTTTCAAGGAAGGTTTGAATGTATTGGAATATTTCATTTCTACTCATGGAGCTAGAAAAGGTATGGCCGATACTGCTCTTCGAACAGCGACTGCCGGTTACTTAACTCGAAGATTGGTTGACGTTTCACAGGATATCATTGTGCGTGAAGAAGATTGTAAAGATAAGGATGGTTCATATCTATATAAATCTGATTCAGACCGCATTGGACAAAGCTTTGCAACTCGCGTGATTGGACGCGTGGCTATGGACAACATTGCCCACCCAATCTCTGGCGAAGTTATTGTTGGCAAGGGAGAATTGATTAGCAAAGAACAAGGTGAAGCGATTGAAAAGGCCAATCTTGATAAAATAAAAATCCGCTCTATTGTTTCTTGTAAAACTCCACGTGGAGTGTGTCAGAAATGTTATGGATTGGATCTTGGACGCGGTCACTTGGTACAAAAGGGACAAGCGGTTGGAATCGTAGCGGCGCAAGCCATTGGTGAGCCAGGAACACAGTTGACTATGCGTACCTTCCATATTGGAGGTGTGGCGGGAACTGACATCACTCAAGGTTTGCCTCGTGTGGAAGAAATTTTTGAAGCTCGACCTCCGAAAGGTGAATCAGTTATTTCTGAAGTTGATGGAAAAGTTGTGGAAGTTTCCGCTGGAGACAAAACAACCACTGTCAAAATCGAAATGGCAGGCAAAACTGCGACTGTCAAAGAATATGAAATTCCAATGGGAAGCACAGTCAAAGTGGCGCAAGGTGATTTGGTTGGCAAAGGCTCAAAACTTTCTGAAGGAAACATTGATCTCAAAAAGCTTTACAAAATCATGGGATGGGAAGCAGTACATAGATATATCGTACAAGAAATTCAAGAAATCTATGCTTCTCAAGGTGAAGGAATCAATGACAAGCATATCGAAGTTATCATCAAGCAGATGTTTAGTCGATTGCAAATCACTGAGTCTGGAGCTACAACCTTGATGGGTGGCGATATCATTGAAAAAGAACAATTCAGAGAAGCCAATGAAAAAGCCAAAGCTGATGGTGGAGAGCTGGCAACTGGAGAAGAATTGTTGATGGGAATCACGAAAGTGGCTCTTTCAACTGAAAGTTTCCTATCCGCTGCTTCTTTCCAAGAAACCGCTCGAGTGCTCATCAACGCTGCTGTTGAAGGCAAGGTTGATCACTTGAGAGGACTCAAAGAAAACGTAATCATCGGAAAATTGATTCCAGCTGGAACTGGATATCGATCAGATAAGTAAAGACGCAAGATATTGCGTCTCTACGAAAAAAGAAAAACCGCTCAGGAATGGGCGGTTTTTTTGTTGGAAAATTGACATGAAATATATTGGTGGTATTATATCATCGAATGTGTGTGCATATGAAACAATGGTAGAGACGGATTGCAATCCGTCTCTACAGGCAAAATAAAAATCACAACCATGTCTAACAAATACAAAAGCCAATATAAAATCGAATCATCGCGATTGGCTGGATATGATTATTCCCAGAATGGAATGTATTTCGTGACGATTTGTACAAAAGGTCGGGAAGAATTTTTTGGTAGGATAGAGGAGGGGGAAATGGTGTTGTCGGGGATTGGGGAAATTGCCAATCAATTTTGGCAGGAAATTCCGAAACATTTTCCAAAGGTTATTTTAGATGAATATGTAATAATGCCAAATCATTTACATGGGATTGTGGAAATTAACAACGATAGATTGAATGTGGATGCCCGTAGAGACGAGGCAATGCCTCGTCTCTACACCGGCCAACACCTCGAGATGTCTGAAATATCACCAAAACCAGGTTCATTATCGGTTATTCTGGGATCATTTAAATCAATTGTTTCAAAAACCACTAGAAAACAATTAAATCCTGTCACCTTCGCCTGGCAACCTCGTTTCTACGACCACATCATCCGCAACGACGTTTCTCTCAACAAAATCCGTGAATATATTCAGACCAATCCGGCGATGTGGGAACGGGATCGGAATAATGTCGAAAATTTGTGGATGTAGGCGTTTGCCAGGTAGAGACGCCCCGCCGGGGCGTCTCTACCTCCCCTAGCTCATAATGGCTGGTTTTCGGTTTAGCTAGATTTGTGTTAAAATAAAGTAAATAAACAATCTTCTAATATCTTTTAATATGGGGCGAAAAAAGAAAGTTGATAAGTTGGCAGAGGAGCTGGAGCAGGAGAAAAGCAATTTTGAATTTGATATTGCGGGCGATGCTAAGCGGAGTGTGGCGGCCGTGTTTTTGTTCGCTTTGGCAGTGGTGATTCTGTTGGGCTTTTTTGGCAAGGCTGGTGTGGTGGGACAATCTTTGGATAGCGCGACTGGTTTGACGACGGGCTGGGCCAAATGGATTTTCCCAGTCTTTTTAGTGATGGGTGGCATCGTGTTGCTTTTGCGCAAAGAGACAGCTTTCTATGTGACCAAGATTATTGGTTTAATCTTGACCTTTGTTAGTTTGACAGGATTTTTTCATTGGTTTTTTGATGTGAAAAAAATGGCTGAAGTGGCTGGGGCTGGTTCGGGCGGAGGTTATGTCGGCTATGGCGTAGCCTATTTTGCGACAACATTTTTTGGAGTGGCCGGAGGCATGGTGATGATTATGGCGTTGTTTTTGATTGGCATCATCGTAGCTTTCAATTTTTCTATTTTTCATTTCATCCAAAAATTATTTACAAAATCTGAAGTTGCGTCAGAGGTTGAGTTTGTTGAAGAAAATGAAGATGAATCAGAAGAGGATGAAATCATCGGCAGTGAGATGGAGGAAGTTGTGGAAACCAAACAAGAAAAGAAAAGCAAAGAAGATGAAAATATTGGCAAGATTGAATTTGTGGAAGGACCAGATCGCTTTGTAGATGAAAAACTTTTTGACAAATTGTCTGATGGAGTGGCCAAGGTGAAAAAATCTTTGACGCGCAAGAAAAAAGAAGATGCAGATGATGATTGGCAATTGCCCCCAATGGATTTGTTGGAAAAAAATTCCAGTGTAGCCAAGGGCGGAGACATCGAGAAGAATGCGGAAATCATTGAAAAAACTTTGCATCAATTTGGTATTGAAGTTGAACGAGGCGCCATTCAAACTGGGCCATCGGTGACTCAGTTCAGTTTCCGTCCAGCGGTGGGTGTGAAAATTTCTAGGATTCTAGCCTTGCAAGACGACCTGGCTTTGGCCTTGGCCAAGCATCCAATTAGAATCGAAGCGCCGATTCCTGGCAAGTCTTTGATTGGGATTGAAGTGCCCAACAAAGATTCAGCCATTGTGCGCATGCGAAATGTTTTGGAGAGCGAACAATTTGTGAATAGAAAAAACAATCTGATGATTGCTTTGGGCGAAGATGTGAGTGGCCAATATATTTTTGGCGACCTAGCTAAGATGCCGCATCTTTTGGTGGCTGGTGCAACTGGAACTGGAAAATCAGTTGGAATCAATTCCATCATCACGGCATTGCTGTATCAAAATTCACCCAAAGATTTGAAGATGATTATGGTAGATCCAAAGCGCGTGGAATTGTCATTGTATAATGGCATTCCGCACTTGTTGAGTGAAGTGATTGTGGAAAATGGCAAAGTTATCAATGCTTTGAAATGGGCGGTGGGAGAAATGGAACGACGTTATCGTCAATTGCAAGACACGGGTTCCCGCGACATTGTTTCATATAATGAAAAAGCGGTTAGTGAAAAAACTCGAAAAATAACTGACCCAGAAACTGGTGAAGTTTTTGAACAGGAGATGGACAAATTGCCATATATTGTGATTGTGATTGATGAGTTGGCAGATTTGATGGGAACACATGGCAAGGAAGTGGAAGGCGCTATCATCCGTTTGGCGCAAATGGCGCGAGCCGTGGGTATTCATTTGATTTTGAGCACGCAAAAACCAATCGTGACCGTCATCACTAGTTTGATCAAATCAAACATCTCAACCCGCATTGCTTTCCGCGTGCCGTCGCTGATGGACTCACGTACAATTTTGGATGCCAGTGGGGCGGAAAAACTTTTGGGCAATGGTGATATGTTGTATTTGTCAGCCAATTCTCCAAAACCAAAACGTATTCAAGGCGTCTTCATTAGTGAAGCGGAGGTGAAGAAGATTGTGAAATTTGTGAAGGATCAAAAAATAGAAACAGCTGAGCAAGAGATTGGCGAAGACATTACAAAAATTGCAATGCATGGTGAAACAAATTTGGATTTCAAAAATTCAGATGACAATAATGGCGCGCAAGATGATGATTTATATGAAGCGGCCAAATCAGAAGTGGAAAAAGCTGGCAAAGCTTCAGCCTCACTTTTGCAACGCAGATTGCGCGTGGGTTATGCACGAGCCGCCAGGTTGCTTGATATTCTAGAAGACAAGGGAATCGTTGGGCCATCTGACGGCGCCAAACCGCGCGAAGTCTACACCGCTGAAAACAAACCGCAATATGATGATGTGATGACGGATCAGGGCGAGAGAGATAAATGGCAGATTTAAAAAAGTCTAAAGTCTAAAGTTTAAAGACTAAACAAAGTTAAAAGTCTAAAGTCTAAATTTGTGAATTTCAAATCACAACTTAGTCTTTAGTAATTAGTCTTTAGACTTTAATATGTATGGTAGGTTTCACTAAAAAAAGTGTGCGCACATTGACGCTGGGGGAGAAACTCAGCAATCTTCGCAGTGAAAGAAGAATCAGTTTGAATGAGGTTTCACGCAGTACCAAGATTCAATTGAAATATTTGGAATATCTGGAAGCTGGGGATTATAAAAAATTGCCAGTGGATGTGTATGTCAAAGGCTTTTTGCGTAGTTATGCCGAATTCCTCGGTGTGGATGAAAACATTCTGATTAGACTCTATGAAAAAGAAAAAGGCATCAAGAAAAATTTGGAAAAAGCCAATGGCGACACTGACAGTAAAAAAGAGGCTATTAATATGTCACCATTTTTGATTACACCTAAAATCATTGCGGTGGTTTTTGGAATTCTGTTTGCTTTCGGACCATTGATTTATTTATATCGAGAAATTGGCGCTTTTGCTAACACGCCTAAGTTAGTTATTTTGAGTCCAGTGCAAAATGAAATTGAAAATAGCAACTCAGTTTTGGTCACAGGTGTTTCTGACAAAGATGCTAGAATTTTTATCAATGACCAACCAATTTTGATTTCAGACGAAGGCCGGTTTAGCGAGAGCTTGGCCTTGCAAGCTGGTACAAATTCAATTTCAGTGAAAGCTGTGAATCGCTTTGACAAAGAAACTATTGAGAATATTATTGTGCAATCTAATTATGAAGAAAAGGAGCAGAACACAACCAATGAAGAAATTAGCAATGATGTATCAGGAGCGAAACAAGATAAAATCAGCATGGAGCTGAGTGTCAATCCTGGTCCAGTTTGGGTGAGTGTGGAAGCGGATGGTAATTTAGTTTTCAGTGGTACCATGCTTATGGGCGCCATTCAATCTTTCTCAGCTTCCGAAAAAATTAGTATTAGTGCAGACAAAGCTAATGCAACCCTAGTTAAATTCAATGGCAAGGATATCGGCGCATTAGGCACGAAGCCTGAAGCTATCAAGAATGTTATTTTTACTAAGGACACTTCATATTAACACGTTAGCAGATTAGCACGTCAGCACCGTGTTAACGTGTTAAAATGCTAACGTGTTAACGTGGCTAAGGAGTTATCCACACCTATGAATTTGACAGTGATGGTATCAGTGATATAATATCATTGTGGAGTTAAATCTTCCAAAAATTAACTAGTAAAATAAAAAACAATATGAAAGAGGAAAGCACCAAGATGAGTGAGAATGACAAAAAAGTGGAAACCGTAGTTGACTCGATCAAGGAAAAATTCGGTGACGGAATTATTATGAAGTTGGGTGACGTGAAAAGAGTGGATGTAGAATCAATTCCAACTGGCGCAGTTTCTCTAGACATCGCTTTGGGCATAGGCGGCATTCCAAGGGGTCGTGTGATTGAAATCTATGGGCCAGAATCTTCCGGAAAAACAACTCTGACTTTACATATCATTGCCAATGCACAAAAAGCTGGCGGGACTGCCGCTTTCATTGACGCCGAACATGCGCTTGATCCAGAATATGCCAAGAAGATTGGTGTGAACATCAATGACCTCTTGATTTCGCAACCAGACAATGGCGAACAAGCTTTGGACATCGTGGACGCCCTGGTAGTTTCTGGAGCCATCAGCGTGATTGTGGTTGACTCAGTGGCGGCCTTGGTGCCAAGAGCAGAGATTGAAGGCGACATGGGCGATCAACATATGGGACGTCAAGCTAGACTTATGTCACAAGCTTTGCGCAAGTTGACTTCAATCGTAGCCAAATCAAATTGCACCGTCATCTTCATCAATCAAATCAGAATGAAAATTGGCGTGGTCTTTGGCAATCCAGAAACAACCACTGGAGGCAATGCTTTGAAATTCTATTCATCAGTTCGCATTGAAGTGCGCAAAGCGGCGCAAATCAAAAAAGGTGAAGACATTGTTGGCAATCGTGTGAAAGTGAAGATTGTGAAAAACAAAGTGGCCCCACCTTTCAAAACAACTGAGTTTGACATCATGTATAACGAAGGAATTTCTGCCTCAGGTGATGCGCTCGACACAGGCGTGAAATATGAAGTCATTGCTAAGAAAGGTAATTCATATTCTTTCGGCGAAGTGAAACTTGGAGTTGGTCGTGAAGCCGCCAAACAAATCATCAAAGATGATCCGAAACTCATCAAAGAAATTACTAAAGAAATTAACAAAAAAATAAAAGAGATAGAGTTAGCGGCATAAAATATTTTTTGCAAAATAAATAGAACATAAAAATTATACAACCTTGACTTTTCCATTTAGAAGGTGTATAATAAGTCTATAAGAGTAAAAAGACGGGTGAATTCCCGCCTTTTTCTTTTGTTTAAAAATAGTTAATTAATAAATTTTTCCATCGGGGGATGGAACAAAAACAAAAATATGGAAGCACCAAAAAAATGCGATTGTCCGCATTGTGATGCGAGAGCAAAAGAGCATGCGAGGAATGAAGAGACTGGTCTCGCCATTCTAATCATGTTGATGCCAGTAATGACATTGACTCTTTTGTCCAACGCAGGCTTGTTTTAAAAAATACGCAGAATAAAGAAGTAAAGTTAAAATTAAATACAAAAACAAAAAACACCTCGCGGTGTTTTTTGTTTTGTGATTTGTGTTGTCATTCCGGCCTTGAGCCGGAATCTACACACCGTATCATGAATTTAAATTTGTTTCAGTAGAATGCAAAGTAGATCCCGGGTCAAGCCCGGGATGACAGGCTATGCGCGTCCAACATATTCCCCGCGTTCAGTGTTGACGATGATTTTGTCACCTTCATTAACGAAAAGTGGAGCAGATACGCGTAGGCCAGTTTCCAGTTTGACGACCTTGCCGCCAGTGGAAACAGTGTTACCTTTGATTCCCGGTGGAGCTTCGACAACTGTCAAAGTCACCTTGACTGGAATTTCGATGTTGATGGGTGTGTCATTGAAATTGAGAACGATAACTTCGGTGCCCTCGAGAAGATAGTCAGTGGCTGAACCCAAAACTTGCTTGGATAGGGTGAACTGTTCATAGGACTCATTGTCCATAAAAGCAAAGTCATCCCCTTCTTTGTAGAGATATTGCGCTTTGGATTTTCGGATGTCAGCTTCTTCGAGCTTATCAGCACCTTGGAAGGTCTTTTCTAGAACTGCGCCTGTGATCAAATTCTTGAGCTTGGTGCGTAGAACTGAGCCAGCACGTCCAGTCTTTGATTGTTCATGAAAGAGGACCGCATAGGGCGCTTTTTCATGCACAATGTTCTTGCCTGATTTGATATCGCTAATATTAAGCATAGGCATGAAACATGAAACATATAACATGTAACAATTTTTTAGAAAGTTGCTACATGTTTCATGCTGTATGTTATATGATTTATTTATTTGACTACGAAAGGAACCAAGGCCATCACGCGAGCTTTCTTGATAGCAGAAGCCAAAGCGCGTTGGTGCTTGGCGCAAGTTCCATGTCTCTTTGGAGGATAGATCTTGCCTTGAGAGTTGGTAAATCTTTTGATCAAGTAGACATCCTTGAAGTCAATTTGATCCATTTTGATATCACAGAAATGACAGATTTTCTTTTCTGTCTTCGTGCTATCGTTATTGTTGTTATTGTATATTTTCACTAGTTTATGAAGCATGAAACATATAACATGTAACAATTTTTTAGAAAGTTGCTACATGTTTCATGCTGTATGTTACATGATATTAAAAGGGCACATCTTCCAATCGAACCTCGTCTTGTTCTTCGTCGAGGTTGATAGTTGGAATTTCTTCTTCCATGCGTGGTGCGTTGTTTTGCGCAGATTGTTGTGGAGCGCTCACTGGTTTGTTGAATGAGCCTGGTGCGCTAGAAGTTCCAGCGGCTCGAGAACCAAGTTGCATATTTTCAGCTACAACCTCAGTTGTTCGTCGTTCAATACCATCTTTGCCGGTGTATTTGCGAGTTTCCATTCGACCTTCGATGAAAGCTTCTTGTCCCTTGGTCAAATATTGGCCAGCAATTTCAGCTAGGCGTCCCCAAAGAACAACATTGTGAAATTCAGTTTTGTCTTGGCGTTGCCCGCTTTTGTCTTTCCAAAAACGATTAGTAGCTAGACTCAAGGTGGCTACTGATTGTCCACCTGGGGTGTTTCTGATTTCTGGATCGCGAGTTAGGCGACCAACTAACATTACTTTGTTAAGATTCATTTATTTTTATGGTAACTAGTAACTCGTAACTTGTGACTAGAAATATTTTTTCAAAAACTAGTGACTGATTACGGATGACTGATTACTAAAATTAGATATTTAATATTTCTTCTAATTTTTTGTCGATGTCTTCGGTGGCTTTCTTTTCTTCTACTGCAGTCACTACTTCTTCCTTAACTTCTTCTTTCTTTTCAGCAACTGGAGCCACTTTGGCAGCTACAACAGGCGCTTTTTCTTCTTTTGGTTTTCTCTCTGGTTTTGCAGAAGCAGCAGCAATTCTTTCTTCCTTAGTTTTTAGTTCTGGAAGTTCGTCAGCGCGACTCACAACTGAGCGCAAGATGTTGGTGCAAAGATTCAATTTGCGTGTGATTGCTTGAAGTTTTTCAGTTTCTTCAATGTTGAATCGACGAGCCACATAAACTCCGTGAGTTTCATGTTTGATTTGGTAGGCCAACTTTCGCTTTTCAGCTACTTCTTTTTCCTCGAAAACTCCACCTTCAGAGGTGACAATTTCCTCAGCTTCCTTCTTGATTGCTTCCAGTTCAGTCTCTTTTGAGGCTGCAACTAGATAGAACAGTTCGTACTTCATAAGCATACTCGCGAATTGAGAGCGAATTGTCAGCTAATGAAAGCTAATATTATTCGTTCCAATTTGCTTTGAATTAGTTAATAATTAGTGAGTTAAAAACACAAAATCCCCCAGAAAAGCCAAAATCCTGACGGAATGTTGACCTTCTTATCCCTGAATGCTCAGGGCGAGAAGCTCGTTGGACTTTCTAAGTTGTTTATAGTGTACTGGAACTCTGGGCTTAGGTCAATATTGACAAAATATCAAATAAGTGTATAATATGGAGTTAGTTCTTTTCAGGCAAATCTGGGGCTTTGGCATTGGGTCAGAGTGAGGGATAAGCCAAATAAAAGGAGTAGGTGGTGTTATGGCTAAGAATAAAAATGTTTCGTTGTTAGTCAGCGCAGCGGGCTGGATTGCTGGATTGGTAGAATTTCTCGTCAGAGCCTTGCGTGAGCGAGGAGTCACAGATGATGAGATTCATGCCCTCGTCACGGAAAAAGGCGAAGCATTGATGGCCAAGATTGCTGATGTAATCGCTGAGTTTGTGAAGGCGACGAAAAAAATCGTCTACACAATCACCGTGGATTATGCGACAAGTGTGGATGAGCTGGTAAAACTTGGAAAGTATGATTGGGCAAATGATAATATTACCCAAAAAAACTTTCCAACTACGCGCACTGGCAAGGCGGATATTGAGATTGAACTCATCCACTTTGACCGTAGCATTTCCAGTGAGAAGGCACTTGAGGAAATGGACAGGATGGGTTATCGAGCAGCTGAAGTTCACGAGTTGTTGGCTTTCGGTGTAAAATACCCAGATGTCCAGCGTGAATTTCCGGTCGTGGCTCTAGGCTCGGTTTGGCAGGACCCCGATGGCCTTCGCGATGTTGCGTGTCTCCGTCGCGATGCTTCGGATCGCTTCCTCAGCCTCCGTGCTTTCGGCCGTGACTGGACTGGCGCCTGCCGTTTCGCGGCCGTTCGCAAGTAGTCTGCCGATAGGCGGACAGCCCCTTGGGACCTTGGATTTCTTATAACTTTTGAAATCCTTGGTCCCTTTTTGTTTTTTTCAAAAATTTTTAATTTTTGAAAAAGGTGATAAAATTAAAAAAGATAGTAGACTCAAAATAAGTTTTTGGTTAAGACTGAAAACGGTCAAATTCTGGAATTATTAAATAGAGAATAGTGCTGGGTATGCTTAGTGCTAGAGTTGTTTTATAGTTTCTAAAAAATAAAGATACTTGGTGCAAGATATTATGGAATTAAAAGATTCCGGATTAGATTCAATCTCAAAAGAATTTTAGAGATGGTGGTGCGGGAGATATTTTGCACAATAGGCTCGGTTTGGCAGAACCCCGATGACAATCGCAATGTTGCGTATCTCAATCGCAATGATTCGAATCGCAACCTCAACCTCAATGATTTCGACAATGACTGGAATGACACCTGCCGTTTCGCGGCCGTTCGAAACTCTCTTTATTTCCCGCCTCTTTTTTGGCGGGTTTTATTTTATTAATTGTTTTTGCCAGCCACCAAGCATTTTGCCGATTTCTTCTAGATGTTCAGAAAGAATAAGATATTTTTTGTTGTCTATCGATTTGATTTCCCAAGACATTTGAAGAAAAAATTTGAGAAGATCTAGTTTGGCATTGGCTTTTTGAACAAATGGAACTTTCTGTTCTTTGTTTAGTCGACTGGCTATGAAAATGTATTCAGTTGTTTCAATGAATAGGTTATCAATTTTTATTCCTAATGTGTAACGAGATGTTTTTGAAAAATGTGGCAAAAAATCATGCCACAACTTGTATGTCGTAAGTAATTTTTGAATTAAAGATATATTTGTCCGGGGGGGGGGGTCTTAAAAGTAGAAGAATTATTGAAATTATGAAGATTCAACTGACTCATACATTTGCAGATATTATTTGTTTAGAAAACTTGTTAGAAGCTTGGAAAGAATTTGTCAGAGGCAAAAGAAATAAAAAAGATGTCCAAGAATTTTCTTTGCATCTGATGGACAACATCTTTGCGCTTCACCACGACTTAGTTAATCATACCTACAAACACGGTGGTTATCAAGCTTTCAAAATAAATGACCCCAAACCCAGAGACATTCACAAAGCCACGGTAGGTGACCGACTTTTGCATCATGCAATTTATCGAAAACTCTATCCATTTTTTGACAAGACTTTCATTGCTGATTCATATTCCTGCCGGATCAACAAAGGCACGCACAAGGCTATCAAAAAATTTAAAGCTTATTCTTTAATAGTAAGTAAAAACAACACCACAACTTGCTGGATTCTCAAATGCGACATCCGCAAATTCTTTGCCAACATTGACCACACAATTCTGATCAAAATTCTAGCTGAATATATTCCAGACAAAAACATTCTCGAACTGCTGGAAAATATTATTGAAAGCTTTGCAACTAAGCCTAATGTTGGCCTGCCACTTGGCAATCTCACTAGTCAATTGCTAGTTAATATTTATATGAACAAGTTTGATCAATTTGTGAAACATCAAATGAAAGCCAAATACTATATCCGCTATGCTGATGACTTTGTGTTTTTAGCAGAAAGTAAAAGTGAACTAGAAGAAAAACTTTCAATTGTTGAAAAATTCTTAGCTACTAAGCTGAAACTAGAGATGCACCCAGACAAAGTTTTTATCAAAACGCTGGCAAGTGGTGTGGATTTTTTAGGTTGGGTAAATTTCTCAGATCATCGAGTCTTGCGAACAGCGACTAAAAAGAGAATGATGCGAAGAATTGAAGAAAATTCAAAAGAGGAGGTGATAAATTCGTATTTGGGTATGCTAAGACACGGGAATGGGAGAAAATTAATAACGAAGATTTCTAGATTTTGAATTCTACTACATCTCCATCTTGCATAATATAATCCTTGCCTTCAGTGCGCAGAGTGCCGAGTTCACGGGCTTTGCTCCAGCTTCCGGCTTCGAGAAGCTTGTCCCATTGAATGATTTCGGCGCGAATGAATTTGTCTTTGAAATCATTGTGAATGGCGGTGCCAGCCATGGGCGCGGACCAACCCTTTTGAATGGTCCAAGCGCGAGTTTCTTCCACGCCGGTGGTCAAATAGGTGATGAGTCCCAGCAGGGAATAGGCGGTCACAATCAGTTCATCAATGTTGGAAGTGACGCCAAGTTCTTGCGCCTCTTCTTTAGTCATCTCAATCAATTCTTCCTCAATCTTGATGTCCAGTTTCACGTGGTTTCTTTTTTCCAAATTGTCAGACAATTTTTGGTTGATGTCGGCCACATTGTAGATATACAAGAATGGCTTCATGGTCAACAATGACATTTCTCGCACAATGATTTTGGTGCTTTCATCTTCCATGTTCAGTTCAGTTTCATTGGCTAGTTTGCCCGCTTCCAAATTGGCATTGATTTTGTTGAGGATTTCCAATTGTTCAGCGGCGCCTTTTTTGTTGCCCCGCACATCTTTTTCTAAACGGATTTTGGTTTTTTGCACAGTTTCTAGATCAGCCAAAATGAGTTCTGTGTTGATGATTTCAATGTCACTTTCTGGATCAATTTTGTTGTTGACATGAATGATTTGCGAATTGTCGAAAACCCGCACCACTTGGGCGATGGCATCCACTTCACGAATGTTGGCCAAGAATTTGTTGCCCAAACCTTCGCCCTCAGAAGCCCCTTTGACGATGCCAGCAATGTCCACAAATTCCACAATAGCTGGAATGATCTTCTTGGTTTGGCTCATAGCTGACAATTTGTCCAAACGCTCATCCGGCACTTTCACAATGCCAATGTTGGGTTCAATGGTGCAAAAGGGATAGTTGTTGATATCTACTTGAGTGCGGGTCAAAGCCTTGAAAAGGGTTGATTTTCCAACGTTTGGGAGGCCGACGATTCCAATTTTCATTTTTTCTACAAATTACGAATTAGTTGTGAATGTACGAATTCTATACTAATATCTAGAAAGAATCAATGTTTTTGAAATTTAATCATTTGGATTTGATTTGACATTTGAAATTTTAAATTGGAAATTGGAGGGCATAATATGGTATTATGGATATGTAAATTAATACAATTAACTGGTTAAATAAAAACTATGAAAGAGTCCATTTTTAAGGCCTATGACATTCGGGGGATTTATCCGAGTGAAATCAATGAATTGGATGTGTATAAAATTGCCACAGCGTTTTGTGAATTTGTGAAACCAAGTGAGGTGGTGATTGGAGCGGATGTGCGCCTGTCTTCACCATCTTTGAAAAAAGTGGCCATCAAGGCTGTGACAGATGCAGGCATTCGGGTGATTGATGTGGGAGAAATTTCGACTGATATGCTATATTTCTCGGTGGCGCACTATGGTTATGCGAGTGGTTTTTCCTTAACGGCGTCACATAATCCGAAAGAATACAATGGAATGAAGTGCGTGCGTGAGGAATCGATTCCCATCTCATCCGATAGTGGTCTATTCGAAATTCGCGATAGAGCCTTTGCCATGGAACTGAGCGAAGATGTTTTGCAAGGTGAAATCAACGAATCCTTGGTTGAGAAAAAAGATATTCTGGAAGACTATGCAGTCAAGATGCGATCGTTTGCGGACTTTTCTAAATTCAAGAATTTCAAAATTGCCGCTAATCCAAATTTTGGTGTGGCTGGACGCGCGCTGACAAAGGTTTTGGAAGGGACTCAGATTTCTGTAGAAAAATTGAACTATGAACCAGATGGCAATTTTCCCAAGGGTCGTCCAGATCCATTGATTCCAGAAAACCGTGATGAGCTTTCCAAATTGGTTGTGTCCACTGGCTCAGACTTTGGCGTGGCGTGGGATGCTGATGCGGATCGATGTTTTTTCTTCACCGAAAAAGGCGAATTTATTGAGGGTTATTTCATCACAGCTCTTTTGGCGAAAATATTTTTGCAAAGACAATCTGGGCAAAAGATTATTCATGATACGCGCTTGACTTGGGCAATTGAGGATATCGTGAAAGAAAATGGTGGTGTGGATATTGCCACTAAGGCTGGGCATTCATTCATCAAGGAAAGAATGCGCAAGGAAGATGCGGTGTTTGGTGGTGAGATGAGCGCTCATTATTATTTCCGCGACTACTGGTTCTGTGATAATGGCATGGTGCCGTTGGTGATGATGATGGAATTTTTGTCGACTCAGGAAAAGACTTTGTCAGAGATTATGCATGAGATGTTTTGGCAGAAATATTTTGTCAGTGGTGAAATCAACACGCCAGTGGCGGATGTGAAAGCTGTTATTGAAAATGCCAAGCGAATTTATTCAGATGGCGCTGTGAAGATTGATGAGACTGATGGTATCTCAATTGATCATGCTGATTGGCGGTTCAATTTTCGTGGATCAAATACCGAGCCACTTATTCGCTTGAATGTTGAAGCGAAATCGCAATCGTTGATGGAGGAAAAGACCAAAGAAATGCTAGCGCTGGCTAAATAGTCTATCTAGTCTATATTCAAAAAACTCATCCGAAAGGGTGAGTTTTTACTTACACGTCATTTTTATTTTATAAAAATTACAGAGTGTCCATTTTCTTTGGCAGCAAAGAAAGTGGACGAAAAGAAACTGCTGCCCAGACTCGTGCTGTCTAAATTTCTAGCTTATTCGCTAAAATTTTAGGGACGACTTTCCGCTAAAAGGAGTAGCGAAAAATTTCTTAACGCTCGTGCGCTGAAATTTAGAAACGCACTTCGTTATGGGCGAATCGGATTTTTAAAATTTTTAACTTTTATTTTTTGTTTAAAAACCATCACGCACTCGCGGAATACCAAGATACAAATTGAAACTTACGAGCACTAAAAAATGCTGGTCCGGCGCGGGGCAACCAGCATTTTTTTGCGAGAAAGTTGAAAATTTGTCTTGGTATGTAGCTGTGCGGCCTTTTTCTTTTTTGCCACTTTTCTTTTGGGAAAAGAAAAATGGCGAACAGTTTTATTTTGTAAAAAATAAAACAGCTGAACAATCAAAAAAGCTACTTGCGTAGCTTCCCAGTATTTTGTAGAGAGATTAGATTACAAATCCCACTCGCTTTTTGACTTCTGTTAGTTTTTGCTGGGCGATGGGACGGACTTTGTCGGCGCCATCTTTTAAAATTTGTAGAACTTCATCATCGCTGATAGCTTCAATCTTAGCTTGCAAAGGTTGCAAGAAATTGACGACTACGTCGGCTAGATCATTTTTGAAATCACCATAACCACGGCCGACATACATTTTTTCAATGTCACCAGTTGATTTGTTAGACAGCAAAGAATAGATATTGATCAAATTTTTCAAAGCGGGTTTGCCCGCCTCGACTCGCGGAGACGCATCGTCGACGCGAGGCGGGTCATCACGATAGACAATCTCAGAGCCAGAGTCGGTCACGGCTTTTTTGATTTTCTTGCGGATGATTTCTTCGCTATCAGTCAACGCAATATAATTATATTCAGACTTGGCAGACTTGCTCATTTTCTTGGAAGCATCGTCCAAGCCCATGATGCGCATGCCTTCTTTTTTCACAAAGTGTTCTGGGATGATGAAGGTGTCGCCGAATTTTTTGTTGAAACGATTAGCTAGCGTGCGAGTGATTTCAATGTGTTGCAATTGATCTTCACCAACCGGCACAACTTCAGTATTGTAGAGAAGAATATCAGCAGCCATCAACACTGGATAATCAAAGAGTCCGACGCTGGCACTTTCTTTGCCTTCTTTTTGTGATTTGTCTTTGAACTGAGTCATTTTTTCCAATTCAGGCATTTTGGCAATGGTGTTCAAAATCCAAGCCAATTCAGAATGTTCGGCCACATGTGATTGCACGAAAATTGAAGATTTTTTTGGATCAATGCCAGAGGCCAAATAAATCTTGGCAATTTCAATAGTCTTTCGGCGCAATTCGGCCGGATCTTGGGGGACAGTGATGGCATGCAAATCCACTACGCAAAAAATGGATTCAAATTCATCTTGCAATTTGACCCAGTTTTGAATGGCGCCCAGATAGTTGCCGAGATGTAAGTTGCCAGATGGCTGGATGCCGGAAAAGATTCGTTGTTTCATTTTTTTATTATTCCGGACTTAAGCCGGAATCTAATCAATTAAAATTAGTTTCGCGACTAGATTCCCGTTTCCACGGGAATGACAATCGCAAGTCTAATACTAAAATATCATTAAAATAGGCCTGTTGGCAACCCAGCACTAACTTTGTACAATATCACCTACGGTGACGTGCAAAGTTAATGCTGGGCGAGTCAAACAAAAAATCACCCTCGCGGGTGATTTATGTTTTTATTAGACGAGATTATTTTATCTCGCCATCCATCTTGCGAAGCATTGAGCGCATCTCGAGGATGCCAGCCAAAAAGAAGACAATGAAAATTATTTTGGCTGTGACGACGGTAGCTTGAGCCAGATCATTTCCTTCGAGTGTGAAGATTGGAATAATTTCTGAAACAGTGAAAGCAATGATGGCAACTAGTAATAATTTAAATGAAATATCTAATTTTTTCTCAACTCGCCAGACTACGCCGAAAGTATAAGCAATCGAAAAAAAGGCAATGATAACAATGAAAAGATGGGAAAGAATTATTATTGAATCGTTCATCTACCCACCCCCTTTCTTTTAGTGACAAAGCCATGTCTGCGCAAATAATTTTCCGTAATTTGAAAAAGTGCATGCCGGCTTTGATAATATTCAATGCTGAGTAGAATGATGAAAAATAGGAAAAATAGCAGGCTTAGCCAGCCCAAGCTTTGCATCAGCTGAGTGAGGGAAACAGTCGTTGTTCCAGCGCTGAAAAGTGGCAATTCTTTGATTTGAAAAAAGGCTTCACCTGAAATGAAATCACTCCCATCAGAAGTTTGGACGATGACTCGATATTTGCCAGCTTTAGCTAAAATTGGAATGGCCAAATTTTTAGTGAGAGAGTTGATTTGGGTTGGATTGATTTTTTCAGAGTTTTCAAAAATAATCTGTCCATCAGTGCTGAGCACAGTATAAGTAAAGTCAAATTCTTTATCAGGGAAAGGTAGTGTTTTTTTGAGAAGATCTATATTGATAGATAAATCACTGCCAGCATAAACAGCATGCTCAGGATTCTTTACAGAAACCTCAATGGAAAAAGGTGTAGAGGGGATGGCATTTAGCGATACATCAGATGGAAAGCTAGATTGTTTTTTTTCTTGGGTTTTCTTCTTGTCTTTGTTATCGTGCGTATCTTTTTGCGGACTCACTGCAGTTATTTCAGAAATAAGTTCAAATTGAAAAGAATCCGAAGCCGTGATTGTTGAGTCATTCGGGTCTGTAGCAATGGTATATAGAGTGTGATTCCCAAGGGCTAGTGTCACAGGACATTCCCATGACCAGTAGCCATTGTTGTTGGCGTAAGTGGTCGCGGTGATGGCAGGGCCACTGTGTAAGATGATGGATATTTTAGCATTAGGGATGTTAGTCAGACCAGAAAAAGATGGTTGATTGTTGGTTGTTTGTGGATTGCCAGCATAAGCTTCGATGCTTTGCAATTGAAAGGTTGTTATTTTCTGAATTGGAAGCAGATTTGAAATTCCGCATTCGGAAGGTGTCGCAATGGTGATGGGTTGAGAAATTGCAAAGCCAGGACCCATTGGCCCGTGTGCCGTGACAACATAAGAGTAGGCGGTGTTTATGCTGACCTGATTGTCTATATATATTGGCCCATTCGTGCCAGTTATCAAAATATCCCCATCCCTACTGATATCAAAGTTTTCCGAATTTTCATCGTTTGGCCAATTAAGCATAATGCCTAAATTGTCATTACTGCAAATGGCCTCGCCAGAAACAACTGGTTCAATTGGAGAATCAAGAACCTTGCCTACCAGCGTAATTGTTTCATCAGCTAAGGCTTTGGATTTAGTTTGCATATCAGCAAGCATAAAAGCCGGAGTGAAAATTGCTGACAAAGCGACATAGAGCCCAAACGAAATCAGAAAAAAAACAGAATGCATTCGCGCAACTCGTCTTAGTTTACTAATTTTTTTGACACCTTTTTTCATAACTACATTATACACTAAAAAATGTGATATAATAAGACTATGAAAAATATCTTCAAAGAAATCAAAACAAAACTAAAATTTTTGAAAACAATTTTGCCACACGCAACTTTTGTTTTTTTGTTGGTGATGCCAGCCAGTACCAATTATAAATTGAAAGATTATGGCTTCGGCAATGGTGGCGCGAGCAATGCTACCTCAACCAACTATGCCATGGAGGTGATTGCCGGTGAGCAAAGTGCGGGCAAACTGACAGGTGTCGCCTATAACGCTGGAACCGGTCTGTCTTTCACTAATCAAGCCAATGTGCCAAGCGCACCAACTTTCAGCAATCCGAGCAATTATTATAACAAACTACAAATCATTCTCAACACTTCTGGCAATCCAACTGATACCAAGTATGCCATCGCCATCAGCACGGACAACTTTGTGACGACCAATTATGTCAAAAGCGACAACACTGTTGGCGCAACCCTGATCCTTGCAGATTATCAAACATATGCAACGTGGGGAGGTGGCAGTGGTTTCTATGTAATTGGTTTGACTGCCGGCACAACATATAAAGTGAAAGTCAAGGCGATGCAAGGTAAATTCACCGAAACTGGCTATGGTCCAATTGCAACAGCAGCGACAGTGAATCCAACCTTGTCTTTTGATATTGATGTTTCATCCACGGATTCAAAGACGGCTCCACCATTCACAATCAACTTTGGTAGTTTGCCAGTGAACACTGTGACTGATAGTCCGCAAAAAATTTGGGTAGATTTTGCGACCAATGGTGAATTGGGCGGAAAGGTGTATGTGGCTGGACAAAATGCTGGTCTCACGAGCGCGACAAAGAGTTACACAATTTCCGCGATGACGGGGAATCTAGCAGGAGCCTCAGAAGGTTTTGGTGCACAAGGCTCATCTGTAGCGCAAAGCTCAGGCGGACCGCTGACAGTAGCAACTTTGTATGATCAAATTGGCAGCACAGTTGGTATTGTGGATTCTGCAATGCGAGAAATGTTTTCTTCAACTGGACCAATCGTTGGTGGTCGCGGATCTTTTTTATTGAAAGCCAAAACATCGACTATTACGCCGTCAGCCACTGATTATAGCGAAATATTTACTGTAATTGCTTCAGGAAATTTTTGAAAATACAGCATAGGATATTGTTAAATAATCCTTGCCTGCCGACAGGCAGGTGCCTAGAAAAGAATTTGACTGAGTAAAGTTATCCACATATAGGAGTAGCGCATATTTTTTTGACACGGCCTGTCAAAAATGCTATAATTGAGTAAATTGAAATAAAAATAATAAAAATAATTCTTCCTAATACTTTTTGGGGGAGCAAAAACAAAAGTATGAGCAAAAAAATGCTTAGAAAGCTAAAAGTCATAAACAACATTGCCTTGATTGTCGCCATGATGGTTGCGATGGTTCCATTTAGTGGAACAGCTGAGGCGGCAAATCTTAGTTTTGCAATGGTGCGACTGGACCGTCTCAAGACTGGAGAAACAACTGGTGGAACAGTTTGTGCTAAATCTGCGATTACAGCAGTTGAAACCACTGTTAAAGTTTCATTTCCAACAGGTTTCACGGTAAATTCAACTGCCGCTAACTGGACAACCGACACAACAAATACTGCTTGGCCATCTGGAGCAAGTGCTTGGATTGGAATCGGAACAGCTTCATTAGTAGCCTCACAAGATGTAACCTTCCCAAGTGGGAATATGGTAAGTGGTACATTATACTGTTTTAACTTTACTGGAACTAGCACTCTGACCAATGCAACGGCTGGAAATGACAAAGTTGGTATAGTGACTACGCAAATTGCTGGTCCAACGGCTAGTGAGTCCTCTAGTTATTCTCTCTCAATAGTTTCTGACGACCAAATCGTAGTTAATGCCACTGTGCCTCCAACATTCAGCTTTGCTTTGAGTGGCAATACAGACGACTTTGCTACCAATCTTTCTACTGGCGTAGTTTCAACTGCTGGAAAAACTGCAACTATGACAACTAACGCAGCTAATGGTTGGATTGCTTGGGTAAAAAGCGCTAACGCGGGACTAACTTCAGCTGCTGCTAGTGCAACCATCGCAGCAGCTGCCACAGCCAATGACAATGCCCCAACAGTATTGGGAGCGATTAAAGGATATGTGGTAGATGTTACTATTACTACTGATAGTGCAACAGGTGGAACTGGAACAGTTTCTCAAGCTTCTGGCTTTGGAGCTGAGTTTGCTGGAAATGGTACAACTTCTGGTGGTTCACCCGAAACAGTTTTTCGTCCAATCGCTGCAGCAAATGGTGTGACTGACGGAGATGTTCTGACTTTGACTGAAAGAGCTAGTATCTCCGCTATCCAAAAAGCCGCTGGAGACTATACTGACACATTGACAGTTGTCGCCGCTGGTCTTTTCTAAAGAGTCAAAAACTTCAAAATACACAAAACCTCCCAAGTGGGAGGTTTTTGTTTTTGTGAGGAAAATGGTGTATAATTAGGGTATTAATCAGTATTTTTTTGAAATGAAAAAACTCATCAGCATCGTTGCACTCAGTCTTTTTGCTCTTTCTTTTTCTCTAACTCACGCCGCCACCTCCGACCTGCGCCTCACCACTTCACCCTTGCCAATCAATTTGAAGACTGCACCTGGTACTGTCATTTCCACACCGCTCAAAATCAAAAACGATGGCACCCAAACTGAAAACATCAAAATCACTTTGATGAAATTCAAAGCAGATGGAACTACTGGCGCACCTATGCTCGAAGACAAAACTCTCACTGATGAATATTTCTCTTGGGTTAAATTTTCTGATCCAACTTTTTCTCTCCCAGCTAATGAATGGAAAACTGTCACTGCCACTTTCACCGTACCCACCGAAGCTTCCTTTGGATATTATTATGCAATTGTCTTTGGTCGCGCTGATGAACAAGTCACACCAGAAGACCGTCAAACTGTAGTGACTGGCGGCACAGCTGTGCTAGTTCTGCTTGAGGCTCAAGTAGCTGATGCCAAAAGAGAAATCACCGTGACTGATTTCAAGATCGACAAAGGTATGTTTGAATTTTTACCCATCAACTTCCAAGTCAACCTGCGAAACACTGGCAATGTTCACATTGCACCTCGAGGCAACATCTTCATCTCACAAGGCAACGACAAAGACGTGGCAATCCTAGAAGTCAATCAGAACAAAGGTTCAATTCTACCAGACTCACCCAGAAGTTTCCAAGAAAGTTGGATTGATGGTTTTCCATATTACCAAAACAAAACTCAAGACGGCAAGGTAGTGATGGATGCCACTGGCAACCCAGAGCAAGAACTCAAATGGGACTTCTCTCAAGTTTCCAAGCTTAGATGGGGCAAATATACTGCTAAACTATTGCTGATCTATGATGATGGTAAAAGAGATGTGCCAATTGAGGCAGAAGTGAGTTTTTGGGTGGTGCCGTGGAGGATTGTGATT